>JABDBD010000001.1:0-206670 GCA_013288815.1 Gammaproteobacteria bacterium
ATCAAATTGAAATGGAAGGTACCGTTATTGATACCTTACCGAACACGATGTTCAGAGTAGAATTGGAAAATGGACATGTTGTTATCGCCCATATTTCCGGCAAAATGCGTAAAAACTACATCCGCATTTTAAAAGGTGACAAAGTCACCGTGCAGCTCACCCCTTATGATTTAACTAAAGGTCGTATTAGCTTCCGTAGCCGTGATGGCAAAAGTGGTGGTGGAAGCAGTGAATCGAGCGTTGAAAAACCAGCAAAAGCATAATAAATTCTCTGTAGAAGGGTCAAATCTCGAGTGTGCCGCAAGCACACTCGAGATTTGACCCTAAATCCTCCTATTTCTCTGTTATAATAAAAGTATCCTATTTAGGAGACTTACATGAGCAGATCCAGACGAAAATTAGAAAAAAATGCGCTCAATATACTCAGTACGGAACCGCCTATCTTTAATATTAGCGCATTACAACCCATTGACCCTAACACGCTTCATCAGAGACTATTTGAACATGAAGACTTTGTCATGAGGCCACAAGCCGGTGGATCTCGAGAAAAAGTCGGTGTCAAAATGGGCAAGCTTTATTTTGAATACCAGCCCGGTGGAAAAGGTAGTTTTGACCTGACAGTTTCGAGCATACACAAAAATCCTAATCAGCTACGGACTCTGTTTAATTTCAGAAATCAACGCTATAGTTGTTTAGAGTTTGAAGATATTGTTCCATTCGACCTAGGATCTTTTTCTGACGACATCACACGAATTGGTACCTATCCACTGACTCCCGAATTACAAACCGCAAGTGACAACTTCAAAGAATTTTTTACTATTTTATCGCTAGGTGAAACGATCAATGAAGATGCCTTACAAAATGTTCAACGAGATTTTTTGCAAGCTTTAGGTGAACCCTCACAACCTGCAGCAGAAAATAATAATATTCCTGACAACGTGAGACTCGCAGAAAAAATTGCAAAAATTTATTATGTGGAATTAGGACTGACCGCGCGAGACATTGCCAATGTTTTATCTGACTACATGCGCGAACAAAATAAAGATATTTCTATTTTGACAGATGAATTTCTTGCCTCGATTAAAAAAGCAAAAATCGATAAAAATAGATATGAACTTAGCATGATTTTACCTGAAGACCTTCATGATCCAAAAACGGATTTATTGAAAGAAGCCAGAAGATTACTCAGTCAACAAATTCAATTTCACCCACCCGCTCAAAATCAAATGGAAGAAAGACCCGATGTCCGCATCCAACAACAATTACAAGAAAGTTTTAGCCAGGAACTTAAAAATATCATAAAAGCAAAAGCGAACCAACAGGCTGAGAGTCATACTAATGAAATCACCGCTCTCAACTTATTATTCGCACAAATTAAAGGAAATAAATTTCAGCGCAATTTGCATGATATTATCAACGCGTGGAAACACACACGCAAACTGACTGTCGAAAGCACAGACGGTTTGTCAAAATGTTCTCATCATTCTCTTTTTGAATTTTTGAGTCCAGCAGAACAAGCCTTGATAGATCGCTATGAAAAAAAATCATTAACTCCTGAGAAAGCAGAAGCCTTCCATTTTAGAATTGATTTTTTAAGTCACCTCATCCTCTTACAAGAATCGTCATTTACAGAAGAACATCCGGGTACGCAGAAAACACCCGGCGAACAATATCGTATTCATGAACACAGTCTTTTTTATAACGATATCAAACTTTTTTTGGCGTCCCATAAAATACCTTTTGTAGAAAAGGCACATGGTGAAGAAAAATTTATTGTTATTTTAAAAGATGATGTGAAAGACATAGATATTCCTCGAGAAAATTTAAATGAATTTTTTCATCAAGTCACAACCGATCAACTTATTTTATCTCGATTAGCATCACTCTTTCCTATAGGGCAGCGAAAAGAAGGTAGTGCGACACTCTCTTCGAAAAATGATAGCATCATTTTAAGCTTAAAAAATGGGGCGCTTTATAGAGCCAGCCATGACTTGTTCCAATCAAACAATGCTAGCTCTTCTTCTAGTTCTAGCAGCCGTCTCTTCTCAGCAGCAAGTCCTGAATTAGGAAAATACACTATCCCGGTAAATAGTTTACCGTCAGATTTGAAATTGCAATTACAAGATGCCAATCAATTTAAAGCTCTCAAAGAACGTTTTAATTCTTTGTATTATGAACATGAAAGAGAGCGCATGAGTCGATTATATAAAAAACTCGTTCATGTAACAGATCTCACAAAAGGAAACCGGGAAGTAGTAGAAGTCGGACGCTTACTTAAACTCACCAATCAAGTACCCAACCAACCTACACCTTCTGCAGATAAAGTTTATTTAGTATCGGAACGGATTGATATGGTTATTGCTGCAGCGATGATACGGTTAAAAGCAAGTGATGATGAAAATAAACTGGAGCAGAAGTCTTTGAAGAAATAATAAAAACTAATGAATTTATTTCAAAAAATCAAAACCTAGCCAAACAAAAACTTGATCGTGTTGTCATTATGGGTGGAATTGAATCTGAGAACGGTCAACTGAAATGTGATTCATCTAATCATTTAATGCCTGACCAATCCTATAATAATAAAGTGGATATGCCTTCGGCAAAATCGCTTTATGCATTATTACAAGAAATTCGTATTCCACTGACTGTAAATTATTTTTCGCATTGATAGTGAGGATGTTAAAATGAATACTAGCATTATTGGAATTAGCAATCATATTGCTGAAAAAATCATGACAGCGCAGGAAGTATCTGATCTTTCCGGTTTCTCAGAAAAATACATCACAAGCAAATTAGGATTTAAAACAAAAAGAATATCTACAAATGAACAACATCCTTCTGATTTTGCGATAAGCGCCTCCAAGTCTGTTTTAAAAAAAACATCTATTGATCCTAAGGAAATTAATTTTATTATTTACTGCAGCAGTGGCATATATGATTATCAATTTTGGTCTCCATCAGGTCATATACAGAAAGTCTTAGGAGCAAAAAATGCATTAACATTTGAAATAAATAATGGTTGCAACAGCGCAACAATGGGAATGTTTTTAGCGAATAATTTAATAACATCGCAAAGATGGAAATATGGCCTAGTTATCACCAGCGATACTTTATCCAAATTTATTGATTACTCTGATCAGAGTTTATTTCCGTTATATTCATTTTCAGATGGTGCTTCCGCCCTAATTATCGGAAAAAGTAACTATCACAATATAATTGCCCAATCGTTATATTCAAATGGTGAATACGCTGGCTGCAATAAAATCTTGCTTGGCGGTACACGAGGTACCCAGATAAAAAACTATTCCCTAAAAGATAGGTATATTAAACTAGAAGATGCAGAAAAGATCGAAAAACTCAGAAACAACGTTATTGCCAGCTCATACATGAAAGTAATTAATGATGCACTAGAAAAGTCGAATATAAATTATAATAACTTATCCTTTATACTAACTAATCAAAACACAAAAAAAATAATCAATAACGTTCTTAAACAATTAAATATCCCTAAAGAAAAAACCTATAATACGATTGAAGAATATGGACATATTGCTAGCATTGACACATTGCTTGCATTAGAAATTTGCTTAGAAAAAAATATTCTAAAACAGGGTGACTTTGTTCTTCTTGCAACAGCTGGCATAGGATTTAATTGGGGCGCACAAGTAATCCGCATTTAGTTTACGCTACACCAATTACCTAGGCCTTTAATAAATTAAATTCAAATTCCTGACTTCTCTCGTCCAAACGTTCTGCATTTTTTAAAAATATCACAAGAAGCGTACTAGGCAATGCTAATAAAACAGTAAAGATTAATTTTAGAATACATGACCATGTCACCAAACTTATTACTATTCTTAAGGGGAAAAGTCCATATACCGCTGGAAAAACAGAAACAAGCGAAAAGATAACAAGCCCTATTCCGGAGGAACCAATGCTCCTTATCCAAAAATATTTTCCGCCCATTAGTATTTTCCATTTTACTAATAACCTAGCATTCAAATTCCACGCAACTGATATTCCTACAAATTGAAATGCAGCTATCCGAACTAAATGACCCAAAACAAGATCATACCCACCCTGCCCGCTCCAAATAACAGGAGACTTGAGATTAATTAAAAATAGACAAACAAATGCAAACATAAATTGGCAAATAATAACTGACCAAAATAGCCTCATTATCATTTTTAGCCCATATACTTCTGTAATGATATCCCCAAGAACAAACCAAAATGGACTTACCAAAGAAGCGGCAGATACTACACCAAATGAAGTATCAATTAATTTATTTCCTAACACAGCACTGCACGTCATTAGTGACATATAAAGTGTAGTTAAAAAATATATATATTTATATTCTCGAGAATGTGCACTTATTCTCATTCATCCCCCTTAGACTTTAATGCATATTCAGCAGTCATAGGATCTAATGAAAGCCCAGGTCCATATCCAGCACCGACAAAAAACAATGGCTGTTCACTTATTTCATCTAGCATTAACATCTTTGATACTTCATCATCAATAAATGCGCCTGATAGCCAGGGGCTAAGATTTAAAGCAGTCGCAACAAGTTGGAATGTCTGCGACAAATGCCCGATATCTAACAGGGCAACCCTGTAAGCTCTAGAATGAGGATACTTATGCCAGAGCTTCTCAAGCCGTGATGTAACAAAAACACCAAAAGAAAGATTTTCCATATAATATTGGCCGCAGAATATTTTCTTGAATTCTCCAAAAGAAGTTTCCGAGTTAATCAGGGTAAGAATATGTGCGTGAGCCTGATAATGGTAAATACCTTGCGGAAGACCATCTACATTGAATGCTACCAAATAGGCCTCACTCGCATGCAAGCCACCACCAGCTGGAGAGGTTTTTCTTAATCCTATTCTTTCTAAGCCGAGATTATCATATTCTTTCCGCTCAGAATAAAAATTTCCAAAAGTCACATACAATAAGCTACTCAGCGTCTCCAAGGAAACAGATTCATCATAGAACGTCCTACATGTCTTTCTTTTAGTTAGAACAGACAAAAGATCAATATCGGCTAGTTGCGATAAATCGGGCAGAGGAAGATATACTGTTTCACCCTTTTTTTCTATAAATAAAGAAGGAGAAGTTAGGAGTGTATCTTCAGATAATTTCATATATTCCGACGCAAACAAAGACGCATCTTCCGTATTAATACCTAACAAGTCATCTTCACTAATTTTCGTACCAAAATGAAATATTTTTGATAGACAGTCCCAACCCCACTCCACTTTTTCTTCTTGATCGAGTATCAGGTTATTTTCCATTAATTCTGTGTCAATCTGATGATGCGATATTGGACTATTTGATATATCCAATAATCTACTCAGATACTTTTCATCAAATTCAAATTGCTGATGATTTTTATAATCCCAAGCAATTAACTTACCTTCTAGGATAATAAAAAATAAATATGGATTTAAAAAAACCTTGTTCACGATTACGGCCTACAAAAAAGAAAACTATCTATTCTTTCTAACAATGTAAGTGATAAAACTACGACCCTTACCTCTTTCTAAATTAATTTTTTTCATAGCTATTTTCTCCTATATAATGATTAATAAATGTTTTCTACTGTGCTTTACTCATTGTCGTTGTTGCTGATTGCTGTTTAGTTGTCAAGAAACCAGAAATAGCCTCAAAGAATTTTTCTCGCTGATCTTCCCAAATAAAATGACCACAATCATCAACAATTACCAATGTATTTTTTGGAATTTTATGCGCCATCAATATTGCATATGATGGGTCATTAATCCAATCATTTTTACCTGCCAAAATCAGTGTTTCACAAGGGACTTGCTGCAAATAAGGCTCAAAATCGAACTTCCTCAAAAACCCACCAAAACCAAGATTCGTTATAGAAATATTGTATGGAATATTCGGCTGCGTAGTTGGAGGTGAACTTTTTGATTCTGATTTTTTATTTAAATATAGTGATGCCATAATATTGTAATATTCTTTAAAATGTTCAGGATCTTTGAAAGTCCCATTCCACAAATCTTCGGCTGCCTTTATTTGCTCATGACTACCTCTTTCTTTTAGATTTTTTTGAGCAGTTTCAATAAATCGATAGCTTGGACTACCTGCAATCAGTATTAACTTTTCTAAATGTGTACCATATTTGATTGCATATCCAAGTGACGCCATAGCACCATATGAGCCACCAACTAATATCATTTTATTTAATTTAAGCTCACGTCTTATAGCCTCAATATCATCAATAAAATGTTGTAACGTACAAAACTCAGGCTCAGCAGAGTCACTATAACCGCAGCCACGTGGATCAAAAAGAATAAGATCAGCAAACTCAAATAAAGCATTTCTCACTGTATTGTAAACTGTATGATTACCGCCAGGCCCTCCTGGCACTAGCAACATTACAGGCCGACCCCCCAAAGAGTTGTTTTCTTTTTTCATTATCTCCACAAATAAATGAGTCTCCGGAGTATCTGATCTTGCGGGAATTTTTATTTTCATATTAAATAGTTACCTAGTCTAAAAAATCTTATGCTACTGATTCACTTCTTTATCTTCATTAATTTTCTTGAAAGATTCATTTTCTAATACAACCTGCTCAACACCCGAAACATAACCAATTCGATGAGCATCCTGTGAAGCAAATTTATTGATAAGCTCAGGATCACTTGATAGTTCCTGCGCCGATTTAACAATTTGCATAGCGTCGCTCTCAGCCTGTATGGTAAACATCTCTTCATTTCGTGTTTTTGAAAAAAATTGTGCGACAATTCGATAAAGTGATTTTTTTTCTTTGCCCGTGTGGCAGGCTAAATACGTAATTGTTCGCACATCGAGAGGAGAAAATCCTTTTAGCATTGCTTCATCATTCATGAGCTCGATAGGAGTTAATTTTATAAATACATTTTTACCGACGACTTGAACAACGAGCTTTTCTTCACTACTCTTTTTGCATTTCTCTTTTCCCGCTATTTTATAAATAAAATTTTGCGGCGAAACTTTTTGAAGTTCATACATTTGGTTAACAAACCACTTAATGTAATTTGTAATAGGATTAATTTTCATTTTTATCTTTTAAACTCCGTTCTAGCTTGTACCATGACACCAATAATTTTATGGTTCTCATTAAGTAAAATTTTCTTAATTTCTTTAAAATCTTTGTTGAGTGATTTGATATAGTAATCAGAACCATCAATCAAAACTTGCTTAAACAGTGGTTTAGAGTGATTGCTTGGCAAGATAACGACAAAATCTCGATTACTTACCTGTTGCGCTGGTTCAATAATAAATAACGTCCCCTCAGGAAATCGTGGATACATTGAATCGCCTTCCATCGTCATTGCGAAAGCATGATCACTAATCGCAATATCTGTCGCAGTCCACTTATGAATTTCAGATTCCACTATTTCTTTATGATCTAACCATTGCCCTGCTTGCGCCCATGTAAGATGTGGAATTGATTTCCATGCCATGACATTAGGTTTGTGTTCTCCGCCCATACGACTGGTAGAAAGCGGTGTATCACCAATTAGCTGACTGACTGTAATCATGAAGAATTCTGCTAATGGTACCAATGTCGTCAGCGTTGGGTTATTTGCAGGATCACCTTTTCTTAATCGATTAATCGTCGTGACTGGAACACCTGTATTTTTGCTTAAACGCACCCCGTCAACATCACACTCCGTCATTAGCTGATTGAGAACCTCACTCAAGCGCTTAGCCGGATTTTTTGTTGCTAATATCGAAACTATTTTTTCATTATGATTTTTCATCGATAGATAATACCAGCCCGATATCCATATATAGGCGCGATTCTAAATTATTAAGCTATATTTTACAATTTAATTTAATCTACTTAATTGTACTGATTATATTTTAATCCATTGCGAGCACAAAGATGCAATAAATATCTCTTTAAGTGTTGACATAAAAGTTTCTCATCGATAGCATGCCCATGTATGGTTTTTGCCAGACGCAAAAAAAGCAACGCTCAGTTTAATTTAGCTACCAGCAAACCAACTTAATAACTTCGAATATTAATTAGTACCAAGGATTTGCATCTATGCCAGCGATGGAACCACTATGTCAAATAGCAGGAATAAATGCTCACAAACTATCAAGAGAAGAATGTTTTATTATAGAGCTCGAACTTTTTGTTCGCATCTGCGAAGAGCTCAAGGAACTTATCAAATCACAAAATAAAGATTACTTTCGTTTAATGAAATTTAATGCAGAAAAGGAGAGCAGTATGTTAGATTCGATTTTAATTCGCCACGTTGTTAACGATATTTTAACGTCGGAAGAATATTCACTCGAAGGAATTGCTTGTTACACACAAACACCCGAAGAAGTCATATGCGATGTAGCTGCTGGAAATAACCCCGCCCCGTCATTACCGTTATCTCGAAAAATTATTGAATTACACCGATCCGTTAGACCTAACCTTTACCGAGAAGTCATGAAAAAAATTACTTCTGAATATTTATCACAAATTTAGGGGCTGTTGACAATTCGCTAGGTTGAGCCAGGAATCGGCGCTTTTTCGCGATTTGCAGCGCAGCATACACAGAAGTATGTGAGCAGCAAATCGCGAAAAAACGCCGATTCCTGGCCAACATAGTAGAATTGTCAACAGCCCCTTCTATATTTAGAATCTTACGGGCTTGCAGACAATACAGATGCATTATCTATTTTACTTGCGTCAGGCTCTTTATTTGATGGCTTTGCTTTCAAAAGACTTAATTCTTGTAACGCTGAATTTCTACCTTCAGCATATCCTTTTTCAAAGATCTTGCGATCCGCTTTGTCTTTAATAGCTTTCTTTATACCTTCAAAAGTAAATGTACCACTCATGAGTAATTGAGGCGTTGCATCGGGTCCATCAAGTGTCCATATTCTTTCATAGCCATAACGAGTTATATTATCAGCCAAGCATTCAACCTCATGTATTAACCATGAATCATAACTTCTATTTGTTACACGCCAAAGATCTGTCAAAATTTCAATACATTCTTTTTTTTCATGTTCAAACTGAAAGTGACCTCCTTTAATAGTGTTAATGGCTGAATAAATATCATTAAGATGCAAACAACGACTCAACTCAGATATTTGCTCTTCGGAAATAAATGTAATAAAAAAACCTCGCAGACCCCATCCGTTGTGTGCGGTATAGTCAACGCCTATAAAACGACATAAAATATCCTTGTCCTTTGCTGGATCCAGGTCTATTTGAACCGCTACACTTTTATATTTGCTAGAATCGCTCTCTTCAAATTTAGCTGCCAAAAAAAATTGATGGCGAGGCATACTTAACAATTTCTTTTTTCGTATAGCTTCCGTTTTTTGCATTTCAGAATTGATGAACTCGGCTCGGCTTTCCATAGTTTTAGTCTCCAAAAAAATCTTGGTATAATAGCAATGAGCTATCTATTAAGCCAGATCAGGTTTACCTCTTTGGTCCTCTAGGCGCATCATCATCAATATCAATCCGAATCTGAGGAGTAACAACAGCCATTTCATAAGAAGCAGCTGGTGGTGGAGGTGGATTAAAAGATCGTTGAGCAGACCGTGCTAATCTACTTTCATTTCTTTGCTCTCTTTTCCGCGCTGCTTCAATTTGCGCTTCTATCTTTGCATCATCTAAAAAAGGCTTGTCAGTAAAATCTGCAATTTCGTCTAAATAATAGAAAGCAAGTAATGCCAAAGGAATAAACGTGAATACCGCTCCAAATCCAATGTCATTCATCGAGTCTTCTAAAGACATCTCTGTGTTATTTAGCAACATTGCAAAACCCAGCAATTGCGCTGCTATACCCATCAATGCGATCTTGAGCTGCACTTTCCAGTAAGGCTGATCTTTGTCGATAAAGTTTCCGTTTGATGCCTCATAAGCTTCATACAATCCAGCAACAAACCATAAAGCTGCACCGCCTGCAGCACCACGATATAAAGACTCAATCATGTTGTGACCTTCACGGTCTAATACATTCGTAAATAGAGCAGATCCAACTGCATTCGTGGTAACACCCTCAACTACTCCTCCAGCGATGGCTGCAGCAGTATATTTAAGATAACCTTTTACTTTGTTTTTAGAAAATAATCTTGTATGCATTTATGTTTCTCTTAATATTAATAATGGAAAATTTTTTTAAGATGGCGGCATGCCGCTGGTATCTCCGAATTACCTGATTTTCACCGCGATCCTTTCGATCGCATCCTGATTTCTCAAGCTATCAGTGAACCTCTTCATTTAATTACTGCAGATGCAGCACTAAAGCCTTATTCAGATCTTGTTGAGCTTGTTTAACTTCATCTATCTCACTTATAAACGTTACACGTTGGATGCCGCCGCAGTATGAAGACGCGAAGATTGAACCTCTTCATCTTGTTCTTGTGGTGAGGATGCTCTTTGTGGTGAAAATAGCGCATTTCTATGCTGTGAAATTTCTATATTGACTGGATTTTCGGTAGGTTCACCTTGGGCTGCTTTATATAAGCCATAACCGAATCCAATGAAAGCACCAGCGACGCATCCAATAGCTACAGGGCATCCCCAGCTTAACCAGAACTGATTTTTACGCTGAGCAAGTACTGATTGAGCATAAGGATCAGCAGCATCGTCCAAAGCATTCATCTCGTTAAAAGATGAGGTACTGTTGCAGAAGATTTCAGGAGTTACGGTTAAACGATCACAACCTGCTGGCAAACCCTGTTGATTAATATAATCTGTTGTCGCTTGGAGAATAACCTTATTTTCATTGTAGGAATAAACAGTGTTACAGAGTATCTCACCAGTAACAAGCCCAACACACGCTCCCAGCCATGCACCCAAGCAGGTACAAGATATTATCGTTTGTTTTTTGGTCTGAGGAGGAGCGCTTTGTGTTCTTGCTGCGTTGAGCATAATATTTTCCTAATGAAATTGTTCGCAATAATACGGATTTTAATAAAAATTGTCTAATGGTAGAGTTTTCCAATATGAAATGAGTCTAAAGGGTGGCGCGTAACAGTAACTTGACATTTTGCGTCTCTTGGCATATGCTTAGACATATGCCTACTTGGAGTTTTTGCCTATGTCACATATACGTCACGCTCATTTATTTCGTAATGGACGTAATCAAGCATTACGTATTCCCCGTGAGTTTGAATTGCCAGGTGATGAGGTGATCATTCATCGAGAAGGTTCATGCCTTATTATTGAGCCCGTCCAAAAGAAAAATAATCTTGCGATGCTTTTAGCGGATTGGAAACCACTGCAAGAAGAATTTCCTGATATTACTGATTTACCACCAGATGACGTAGATATTTAAGATGGCTGTCACGCAATATTTATTCGATACAAATATTTTATCGACACTGATTAAACAACCTTCCGGATTACTTGCAAAAAAAATCACGAAGCTTGATGAAACGTCCTTTTGCACTAGCATCATAGCGGCATGTGAATTGCGCTATGGGGCTCAAAAAAAAGGTTCGAGAGAGTTGATTTCCAAAGTAGAATTGTTACTCGCAAATATTATTATAATGCCATTAGGTAATGATGTTGATCAGCGCTACGCAGTTTTGCGTGCAGCGTTAGAGAAACGCGGCGAGCCAATTAGTGCGCACGACATGTTGATTGCAGCTCATGCGCTAGCACTGAACTTAACATTGGTTACAGCGAATGAGCGTGAATTTAATCGCGTGCCAGGATTGGTTGTGGAAAATTGGTTACGGTAGAATAGTCAAGCCTAGAACTCCCAAAAAAAACCCCGAAGTCATTTCGGGGTTTTTCAAACAGTTCATTCACTAATGAACATCATTCTTTTCATATTCTTCAATTGCAAACTTTAACTTGTCGTTTTCGACTGATATTGTTACGTGACCGCCTCTGTCTAGTTTACCGAAGAGTAACTCTTCTGCTAATGGACGTTTAATTTGTTCTTGAATTAAGCGTGCCATTGGCCTTGCACCCATCTTTGGATCGTAGCCGTTCTTCGCTAACCAATGCCTTGCAGCATCATCAATTTCTAAAATGACGTGCTTGGTTTCGAGTTGCACTTCAAGCTCCATTAAGAACTTAGCCACAACATGCAGAATCGTTTTCGTATCCAATGATTTAAACTGAATTATTCCATCTAATCGATTTCGAAATTCAGGTGAAAACACTTTATGGACGGCTGATAATACATCGGTTGCTCCATCTTGTTGAGTGAAACCAATGGCTGTTTTATCCATAATATCTGCACCGGCATTTGACGTCATAATAAAAATGGTGTGACGGAAATCTGTCTTGCGACCATTTGTATCTGTCAGCGTTCCATGATCCATAACTTGTAAAAGTAGGTTGTATACATCAGGATGTGCTTTTTCAATTTCATCCAGCAACACAACTGAATGAGGTTGCTTGTTAACAGCTTCTGTTAACAAACCGCCTTCATCATATCCTACGTATCCTGGAGGCGCGCCTATCAAACGTGATACCGTGTGACGCTCCATATATTCAGACATATCAAATCGAATTAATTCAACTCCCATCGATTTTGCTAACTGCTTACAAACTTCTGTTTTACCAACGCCCGTGGGCCCAATAAACAAGAAAGACCCAATAGGTTTAATGGGATCACGCAAACCTGAGCGCGATAAACGCACCGCCGAAGTCAATGTTTCAATAGCTTCATCTTGGCCGTAGATTAAGAGCTTAAGATCACGAGTTAAATTTCTTAATGCTTCTCTATCGGATGTTGAGACATTGCGTTCAGGGATACGCGCAATCTTTGCAACCACTTTTTCAATATCCACCGTTTCAATGATTTTTTTACGTGAAGCTTCTGGTACAAGATATTGATAAGCACCGACTTCATCCACTAAGTCTATTGCTTTATCTGGTAAGCGACGATCTGAAATGTATCGTGCAGATAATTTTGCGGCAGCTTCTAATGATTCATCTGAATATTTTAAACCATGATGAATCTCAAAACGGCTACGCAATCCTTTTAAAATTTCATATGTTTGCTCTATCGTCGGTTCTTTAATATCAATCTTTTGGAAACGTCTTGCTAATGCATGATCCTTTTCAAAAACACCCCGATACTCTTTATATGTTGTCGAACCAATACAGGTTAAATCACCCGATGCTAACAAGGGTTTAATTAAGTTCGAAACATCCATTAAACCACCTGAGGCCGCCCCCGCACCAATGATTGTATGGATTTCATCAATAAACAAAATCGCTCCCTTTTGTTCTTTCAATTGATGCAAAACGCTTTTTAAACGTTTTTCAAAATCACCACGATATTTTGTTCCCGCCAGCAAACTACCTAAATCTAGGGAGTGAATAACGCTATTTGAAAGAACGCTGGGAACTTTTTCTTCAACAATCATTTTTGCTAGCCCTTCAGCAATAGCCGTTTTACCAACACCAGCTTCACCGACTAGCAGCGGATTATTCTTGCGGCGCCTGCAAAGCACCTGAATAGTACGTTCAATTTCATCTTCACGACCAACCAATGGATCGATCAATCCCAATTTTGCACGCGCATTTAAGTTTGTTGTGAATTGCTCTAATGGACTTGCACTACCATCCTCTTGTAAATTTTCACTCTCTTCCATGTAATGACCAAGCTGATCATTGTCGGCTCTCGGCATCATTTTAGGCTTGGTTGTTCCATGGGAAATATAATTAATGACATCTAACCGACTCACATTTTCTTGTCGTATTAGATAAACGCTTTGACTTTCTTGTTCACTAAAAATTGCAGCTAATACATTGGCGCCCGTCACTTCCGTTCTGCCAGACGATTGCACATGAAACACTGCACGCTGTAATACACGTTGAAAACCCAGTGTTGGCTGTGTATCTCTATCATGGACATGAACAGGAATAACCGGTGTTGTACGGTCAATGAATTCGACCAAATTATTGCGTAAACGATTAATGTTGGCACCACAAGCTTTGAGGACTTCTAAGGAAGAAGAGTTCTCAAGAAGAGCAATCAGCAAATGCTCTACTGTAACAAACTCATGTCGTTTGGCTCGTGCTTCTTTAAAAGCTAGATTTAACGTGTACTCAAGCTCTTTGTCCAGCATGGCACACCTCCTGGCGCTTTTTAAATTTAAGTGGCCTCTATACTGCACAATAGAGGATGCTCGTGCCTCCGTGCATAATCAGTTACTTGTTCAACCTTTGTTTCTGCAACATCTTTGGTAAAAACTCCACAAACCGCCTTCCCTGCCATATGAATTTCGTACATCACACTGGTGGCTATCGTTCTTTCCATATTAAAAAAATTTTCTAGTACCTCAACCACAAATTCCATCGGCGTAAAATCATCGTTGAGCATAACAACTTGGTACATAGAAGGTTGCTTTAATTCTGGTTTCGCTTCTAGTACCTGTAATTCTGAATCATTTTCTACTTCTATGTTACTCATAACCTGTTACCCTACTTATAGTCGATAAATCTAGATTTTCCATCACTTTGTAAAATATTCCCATTTCTCCCGCAAAACTCAAAATACGTATTATACTTAATGGTGACCTCACGGGGAAAATTGCTCACATTTTGACCCGGCGGGTAAGCAAGAAATATCTCCTTTCTAAAAAAACGCACCTCCTACCTAATATAATAAACCTAGTTGGGGCAGGAGGTAATATTTAGTTTAGTTCATATGGGTAATTACTGCGTTGCCAAAGGCCGAACAGGTCAATAAATGGGCTCCATCCATCAACCTCGCAAAATCATAAGTGACATTTTTACTGATAATGGCCCCTTCTACCCCCTTAATAATGAGATCCGCTGCTTCATTCCAGCCCATGTGTCTGAGCATCATTTCAGCAGATAAAATCAAAGAGCCAGGGTTGACCTTATCTTGACCAGCATATTTAGGCGCTGTACCATGTGTCGCTTCAAACATAGCGACCTTATCGCCTAAATTCCCACCAGGAGCGATCCCTATTCCCCCGACTTGAGCAGCTAATGCATCTGAAATATAGTCTCCATTCAAGTTTAAAGTGGCTATAACACTATATTCAGAGGGCCTTAAGAGTATTTGCTGTAAAAAAGCGTCCGCTATAACGTCTTTAATAATAATATCTTTTCCGTTATTAGGATTTTTAATAACTTGCCAAGGGCCATTATCCAGCATTTTTGCATTAAATTCTTGTTTAGCAACAGCATATCCCCAGTCACGGAAACCTCCCTCGGTAAACTTCATGATATTACCTTTGTGAACCAACGTGACGGAATCTTTATCATTATCAATAGCATACTGAATAGCAGCCCTGACTAATCGGGAAGTGCCTTCTTCTGAAACGGGTTTTACACCAATTCCACAATGATTCGGGAAACGAATTTTTTTGACATCCATTTCTGTTTGTAAAAAATGAATCAATTTCTTAGCCTCTGCACTACCTGCTGCCCACTCAATCCCAGCGTAAATATCTTCTGAGTTTTCACGAAAAATCACCATATTGGTATGCCAAGGCTCAACCAAAGGGCTAGGTGTCCCTTTAAAATAACGGACTGGCCGCAAACAAATATAGAGATCTAGCTGTTGACGCAAAGCAACGTTTAATGAGCGTATTCCCCCACTTACAGGCGTAGTTAAGGGACCTTTAATTGACACGACAAATTCTTGTAACGCATCTAAAGTTTCTTTTGGTAACCACGTGTCTTTGTCATAGATATGAGTTGCTTTTTCACCGGCATAAATTTCCATCCAATGAATCTTGCGCTGACCTTTATAAGCCTTTTCGACAGCAGCATCCACCACATGCTTCATAACCGGTGTAATGTCGACGCCGGTGCCATCCCCTTCTATGAAAGGAATAATAGGTTGATGAGGAACGTACAGAGTCAAGTCTTCATCGACCGTAATTTTTTCGCCCTGAGTTGGGACTTTAATATGTTGATAAGTCATTTCATCTCTCCTTTTAACGACGGGAGTATGGTATCACTGGCGGATATAATTCGAGTAGCTTTTACTGCTGAATTTAGGATGGTATACTGCCGCATCGCAGAGGAGGCAAGCATGAAAAGGATCGTTCTAATAACCACAAGCGTTTTATGCGCATTACATTTCATCCCCCTTTACGCACAAACCAAAGGGGCCTATGTTGGATTAGGTCTAGGTGATGGATCACTCGGAACACCCAATCATTATGCTTTTACATCCACCCTTAGTGGATCACACACACAAGAAGGCTTCAGTGGACGAGTATTCGGTGGAGTGAATATTAACCCCTGCTTGGGGCTTGAAATTGGTTACTCCATTTACGCTCAATCTCAATATCGAGGAACCACAACAACATCTTCATCTACGATCACATACAACGCCCATACTTATGACGCAGTCGCAAAAGCTTACTTACCAATAGGCAGATCAGGTTTTCAACTCTACGGGATTTTAGGTGCAGCTCGAGTAGCAGAAACAGTAAATTATCAAAATGGCGGCGTACCATTAAATGGAACTATTGCAACACCCAATAACGGAACGTCTCATAGTTATAAAACACGTCCTCTTTATGGGATAGGCACTGGATATGAATTTGGGCCACACATCACTATGCGAGGAGAATACACTCTCATTAGCAGGTTGGGTGACTTCAAAAATAGCGCTACCGCAATTCCCTTTATGAACTTGATAACGGCAAATCTTGTTTATCATTTTGGGTGATCTGGAATTTATGTTATAATTTACCCCTTTTCCAGTTTATTACGCAAAAATGAGCCATATTTCACCCAAACACATCATAGTAGGCATGTCCGGTGGCGTTGATTCCTCCGTTGCTGCACTGTTGTTAAAAGAACAGGGACATCACGTAGAAGGTGTATTTATGAAAAATTGGGAGGAAGACGATACTGACACTTACTGTCCCGCCAGTATCGATATGGCCGATGCCCAGGCCGTCTGCGATAAAATAGGCATTGAAATGTCTAGAATTAATTTCTCAGCAGAATATTGGGAAAATGTATTTAGTCATTTTCTGAGTGAGTATCGTGCGGGACGAACCCCTAATCCCGATATACTTTGTAACAAAGAAATCAAATTTAACGCTTTTTTGCAGTACGCAAAACAGCGCGGTGCAGACTACATTGCAACAGGTCATTACGCACAAATATCCACTCAAAAACAATTATTAAAAGGCTTAGATAGCCAAAAAGATCAAAGCTATTTTCTTCATTTATTAACAGAAGCACAACTCGCCCAAAGTCTTTTTCCGATTGGCCATTTAAATAAAACAACTGTGCGCGAACTAGCTAAAAAAGCAGGCTTTTTAAATCATATTAAAAAAGATAGCACAGGAATATGTTTTATCGGAGAACGCAAATTTAAGAATTTTCTCAACGAATATCTCCCCGCACAACCGGGCAATATTGAAACCCCAGATGGACACATCATCGGAACGCATGATGGATTAATGTTTTATACTATAGGCCAACGCCAAGGTTTAAAAATCGGTGGATGCAAAAATCTACCCGAAGCACCTTGGTATGTCGCACATAAAGATCTGACACGCAATGTATTATGTGTCGTGCAAGGTCACGAACATCCTTTGCTTTATGCCTCTTCTTTATTGGCCTCCCAAATTCACTGGATTAATGGGCTGCCTGAGCAATTTCCTTTACAAGTAAAAGCAAAAACACGCTATCGTCAGCAAGATCAAGTGTGTATTATCAATAGATTAACTGACGAAACTTATCAAATTCAGTTTGCTCAGCCCCAACGAGCGATCACCCCCGGCCAATCTGTCGTATTTTATCAAGAGGGAGTGTGTCTAGGCGGGGGAATCATTCAAAACGCAACAGGACAATAACGTGCAAGATAAAATTGAAAACATCGTTATTTCTTTAGCAGGCATGCTGCAAGCGACTACACTCATTCTTGAATTAAGTCAAAAAGGGAAAATTGACGACCAAGCTTTTGAAACCTGTATTTATAGTATTTTTCAGACAGATCCAACAGATGTCGCCAGTGTCTATGGTGGTCTTGATCACATCAAGCTAGGTCTTGAAAAAGTCATCACAACATTTGACCCGCTTTTCAAAGCAGGTCGTTTACAAAATCGTTATCTACTGTCACTAATTCATTTGCAAAAAAAACTCGCGCGCTCGCCTCATCTATTACAAATATTGAAACAACGACTCAAACAAACACAAAAACAAGTCGATTATTTTTCATTAACACATCCAACCGTTATCAGCAACTTAGCAGATATTTATTCAAGCACGATTAACACATTTAGGTTTCGTGTGGTCATTCTAGGTAGTTCTCGCATTTTGCATGCAAAAGAAAACACTGAAAAAATACGCGCCTTACTACTAGCAGGAATACGTTCAGCAACATTGTGGCGTCAATCCGGTGGTTCACGATTGCAAATGCTGTTCATGCGGACTAACATTAAAAATACGGCCGAGACATTATTAGCTAAAAAGGATTTTTGCACATGACAGCTCTTACCGCACTCTCTCCTTTAGACGGACGATATCATGAAAAAGTAGATTGTTTGCGACCCATCTTTAGCGAATTTGGATTAATTAAATTTCGTGTCACCGTTGAAATTCATTGGTTAATTTTCTTGGCAAACGAAATCGATATTCCTGAAATACCCTCACTTAGTAAACATGGATTAACAACATTAGAAAAAATATTTCAAGACTTTAACGAAAACGACGCAGCACGGATTAAAGAACTAGAAGAAAAGATTAATCATGATGTCAAAGCGGTTGAATATTTTATTAAAGAACGCATCGCGACAAACGAAGAATTATCTGCGCTTAGCGAATTTATTCATTTTGGCTGCACATCCGAAGATATTAACAATCTCACCTACGGATTAATGCTGACGACAGCACGAAATGAAATTATATTACCGATGTTACAGAATCTCATTGCAAGCGTAACAACACTAGCGCACACATACGCTGATCAGCCTATGCTTGCACACACACACGGACAAGCCGCCACACCGACAACCGTCGGAAAAGAATTCGCAAATGTGATTGCAAGATTACATCGTCAAGTCAAACAGCTCTCAAACTCTCCTATTTTAGGAAAACTGAATGGAGCAACAGGAAACTATAATGCATTTCATGTTGCCTATTCTTCAGCAGATTGGCCTGCATTAAGCAAAAATTTTGTGACTCACCTCGGGCTAGACTGGAATCCTTATACTACACAAATTGAACCGCACGATTACATGGCTGAAATGTTCATGTGCTTAATGCGTATCAACACTATTTTAATCGATTTTAATCGAGATATGTGGGGATATATTTCTTTAAATTATTTTCAGCAAAAGAACCTTCCAAACGAGGTTGGTTCGTCAACTATGCCTCATAAAATCAATCCAATTGATTTTGAAAATGCGGAAGGAAATTTGGGCTTAGCTAATACACTCTTAGATCATATGTCCTCAAAACTACCCATTTCACGATGGCAGCGTGATTTATCCGACTCAACCGTATTAAGAAATATAGGCGTTGCATTTGGCTACGCTATTCTGGCTTATCAATCCACCCTGAAAGGTTTACAAAAAACCATTCCCAACATCGAAGTCATTCATGCTGACCTGGATGAACACTGGGAAATTTTAGCAGAGCCCATTCAAACAGTGATGCGTCGATTTGGTATCGAGCAACCTTATGAAAAATTAAAAACATTTACACGCGGAAAAAAAGTAAATCAAGATATTCTACGTGCATTTATTGCAGAACTAACACTCCCTGATCATATAAAACAACAATTATATGAATTAACACCGAGGGGTTATTTAGGGTATGCTAGTGAGTTGGCGAAAAAGATTTAATGGATTTTACTGTCCCTGCGGAGCATTGTTGCGTAAATCACAATTTGCTTTTATCCCCTTCCCCCTTGTGGGAGAGAGTTAGAGCTGAAGGATTGACGTATAATGTCTATTTAGGTTTTTTCGCTTCTCCCCTTGTGGGAGAAGCCGCCCAAAGGGCGGATGAGGGGTGTTTTTGGCTTAAAATCACCCCTCACCCGTCGCTTACTGGATCGAGAGCTTAAACGACAGTCCAGCCTGACATTACAAATGTCAGGCGTTCCGTCGGCGCGAAGCATGCTTCGCGAAAGCTCCGACTGCACCCTCTCCCATAAGGGGAGAGGTGAATTTTCCCCGGGGATGACAAGGACATTTAGAGATACACTGTCATGAGCCTACGCGAAAAATTTATAAAGTGGTTAGTCACCGAGCCTCCGTTAAAAGAGCCGCTTCCCTTCGACTATAATCGGCTAAAACTTGAAATCAGGCCAGGTGATGTTTTATTGATTGAAGGGCGAAGTCGTATCAGTCAAACAATTCGCACCATAACCCAGAGCCCTTGGACACACGCTGCCTTATACATAGGACGTATAGACGACATTGAAAATGAAGAAATTTCCAAAATTATTGAAGCTAAACATCCCGAAGCTAGCCGCAAACATTTAATCATCGAAGGTTTACTAGATAAAGGGATAGTGATATCCCATTTACAAAGTTATCGCCACCAACACATTCGTATTTGCCGCCCTATAGGCTTATCAACTGATGATGCGCAGCTTGTCATTGCTTATGCTGTCAAATCCTTGGGTCAGGGTTACAGCATAAGACAATCTCTAGACTTGGCAAGATTTCTTTTACCTTGGTCAATTTTACCGAGACGCTGGGGTTCAAGCTTATTTACAACACCTAGCGGCGAACCAGAAAGTGGTATTTGTTCCACATTAATTGCTGAAGCATTCACTTCGGTGAATTTTCCCATTCTCCCCTTTGTCAAAGACGATGAAGAAAAAAATAAACGATTAGTCCACCGCAACCCTTATATATTTACACCAAAAGATTTTGATTATTCGCCTTATTTTGAGATCATCAAATATCCTGTTTTAAACATGGAAGAACAACTACCTTACTATCGAAGACTTCCTTGGACAGAAAAAGATATTATGCACCAAGACAAAGGAGAATTTGTTAGCTCCAAAAAAAAGAAAAAAACCGAAAGTTCGTCTGACAAAGGAAATGAATAACTATGTCAGGCTCTATTGCCGTACCCAAACCTTTATTTGATACCTTAGAAAATATTTCCTCCACGCCAGACACAGTTTTTGACTACCTACAAACATTAAATATTTCTGCAGCCATTTCTGAATTTAAATTATGTCTCGAATTTTTAAAAAGTTATGCAAATTCAGCAGACACTTTTACTGCTTATCGTCGTGAAACAGAACGCTTATTAGATTGGGCATGGTTAGTTAGCAAAAAATCATTGAAAGACATAACGCGCAATGACATTCGTGATTACTTACAATTCGTAGGATCACCACCCAAATCGTGGATTGCAATAAAATCTGTGCCACGTTTTATTGATGAAAATGGATTGCGAAAAGCGAATGAGGATTGGCGACCTTTCATCATTCGAGCTAGCAAATCCAGCCGACGTTTAGGAAAAAAAATTGATAAATCGGATTATCAATTAAGTAACAAGTCCATCGAAGCTATCTTTTCCTGCCTCAGCTCGCTCTTTACTTTTTTACAGCAAGAAAATTATTTACTGATCAATCCCATCAATTTAATCCGCCAGAAAAAAGGCTACATTCAGCGGCAACAAGTCCGCAAAGTCACTCGCAAACTCAGTAAATTACAATGGGACTATGTCATTACAGCCGCACAAACAATGGCAAGTGAAGACATATTGCATCAGCGAACACTATTTTTAATGTCAGCATTTTTTTTATTGGGTTTGCGTATATCAGAATTAGCTTATACACCTGGGCGATTATCAACAATGGGAAACTTCGCACCCGACAAAGATGGTCTTTGGTGGTATACAACAATAGGCAAGGGAAACAAATTACGTGATATAGCTGTACCCGATGAACTGCTAACAGCTTTAAAAATGTATAGACAAAGCCTACAATTACCGCCTTTGCCCAGCCGCGAAGAACAAACACCACTGCTACCTAAATTACGTGGTAAAAATGGTTTAGGTTCGAGACAAATTCGCAATATCGTCCAAACTGTTTTTGATAAAGCCATTCTCGCATTACGCCAGCAAGGAAAAAAAGATGAAGCAGAAGATTTGGAAATTGCGACAGTACATTGGTTAAGACATACCGCCATTTCAACCGATGTCGAAACAAGACCTCGCGAACATATTCGTGATGATGTTGGGCATGAAAATCCCAGCACCATGGATAAGTATATTGACATTGATCGCGTCGCTAGGCATCAGTCAGCTCAGCATAAACAACTGAAACCCAAGTTAGAAAAAACATAATGAACACCATAACAGGACAAACACCTTATTATCACTCTAGATGCTTCTTGGTTATATTTTTTTTTATTGCTTTATCCATCGCTCTTCCTTTGATACATAGCGGAATCCTCACAAGCATAGATGATGATCTTGCCCACCATGTTCGTCATATTTATGAATATAAACTGGCATTACTAGAAGGACAATTTCCTCCTCTCGTCGCACCCGAATTAAATGGCAGCCTTCGAATACCTCTTTTTCAATACTACTCTGGCACTGCTTATATATTTCCTGCATTGATTAGCTTGTCTGGCATCGATGAATATACTGCAATGAAATTCACGATTTTTATTTTTTCATTCTTGGGAGCATTAAGCCTTTACCAAGGATTCAAAATTATTTTAAAAGATACTCAGTCTGCATTTGTTGGAGCACTGACGTTTCAGCTATTCACTTTTCCATTTATCGACTTATATGTGCGCGGTGGTTTTGTTGAGTGGATCTCATTACAATATTCAGCATTCGTGTTTTTCAGTTTACTGAATATTGTTCAGCACATTTATTTTCATAATCTGCATCATCTATTTTTAAAATTTTTGTTAAGCATTATCACATTAATCCTTTTTATTCCATGCCATCCAATCCAAACGTTATACAATGGAATAGTCATGGGAGTTATCATTGTAGCTTATATTTTTTCTCTGCCCATGTCGCGATCAAAATATTTATTATGTTTAAACACTATTTTGAGTGTAGCTATACTCAGCACACTCTTAACAAGTTGGTTTTGGTTACCTATACTTCAAGATTATCATTCGATTAAAATTACTAAGCATGCTGGATTTTTTTCAGCAGGAACCAATTTTCTTAATATTTTGTATCCGTGGTTTCATACAACACTCATGTCAAGCTGGGCATTACAAATCGGTTTTCATGTTACATTATCAATTCTAATTTTGTGTTTATGTTGGAAAAAAATTAATCCTTTTATCAAAACGATTATCCTCACTGTTTTAATCATTTTTTTCCTCGTTATTTCCCCTACTTATTTTGAAAATAGTTATATTCTCTGGCTACTGTTTCATCCAGTGCAGTGGTCTTATCGATTTTTAATAACGATAGCACTTGTCTCCAGCTTAGCTGTAGGCATAGCCCAGCATAAACTAAAATCTTTTCTGCATCACACGCATCACCAATCGTTATTGGTCATCTCTACACTCCTTATTATCATTAATGCAATACCTTATCTTTACTCTGTCATACATCTTGCGAATTATTCTAAAACGATAACCTCTATCAAAGCGCCTGATTTTATCGCTTATAATTCGATGGGAAGCTACTCCCTCTCAGGAACTAATTATTCAGCATTAGGCTGGATAATAGATGGGAAGCTACAATTGAACAAGTCCATTAACTTACCTCACGAAGGCATTCCATTTGAAACTGAAATGACATTTGAAGCACCTTTTAAATTAGCTATCTTTGTAGGCAATCATCATCCTGTGAATTTCTCATCGCGAATAGATCATTCTCATATGATTATTCGATTCACCGTGACGCCTCCCGTTGGATTAAGTATCGCCCCTTCTTACATTATTTTTCAATCGAATGTCTACTCAGCTCGAGTCATTGATTATCAATTTCGAGCAGTAGGTGATAAGGAATGGTATAAAATCCCTTTGTCGTATGACGTGAATCATGGCATCGCCGTTGCGGAAAAAACTGCATATTATCAACTGCCGATTTGCTATTTTCCTAATTTAAAAACATATGTAAACAATATTCTCACTCCGCATCCATTCACGGATAAATTTTTAATAATTACAAAACTGTATGCTGGAAAAAATACGATTACCACTCAAGACAGTGAGTCAACCATTATTAAATTCTTGAGTTGTTTAGCATTAGGTATTATCGTAATACTTGCAATATTGAGCTTACGGAACTCAAGATCTTTAGCCTAGGAACAACACTGCATACAAGGAATTTTATGAATACCAATAAAATAGTTACTTGCTTAATGATGCTAACGTTATCCACTTCCACTTTTGCTATGCTCTGCCCCACTAACTTTCAATCTATCAGTGTCGGTGATTCAATCGATATGGTAACAACAGCATGTGGTAAACCACTCTCTCAAACCACACATGTCTCTACAACTAGCTTACCGCAAGAATGGAATTACTATGTTAAATCCACCCCGACTGATCAAGCCACTTTAAAAATGACAGTAGCATTCGATCAAGGCGTAGTTACCAATATGAGTGTCAATGGTATAGGCGTTTCGAATACAGCTATTTGTGGAAACACTGTTCAAGTTGGGGATACTGTCAAAACAGTTCAATCTGCTTGTGGAAAACCTGCCTTCATTATGCAGGGCAATGCTCCACAAAGTGTGACGGGAGATGAGAATCCTGCGTCTACAAAAGTGACGGAACTAACATATAACACTGGCGCGTCCATTGTGACGCTGACGTTTGAAAATGGGCGGTTGGTTGATAAAAAATAACGATATCCCCGCCCTTCATGAGCGGGGTAAATTTGAGGAATAAAGATTACACGTGATCTAATTTAGCATGAAGATTCAAATTCGCTGGATCCACTTTCACAAGATCACCGGTAGCTGCATCAATCAGAAGCGTAGGCCATAACAAGATATCGAACAATGCAACAGGTTGGAACTTGCTATTTACCATCATGCTTTGATCTTGGTAACTGCGTTTTCTAAGCGTAATACTTTTACCGCCGTAAATGTAAGTTGGCAATGTAATAACAGCAGGTGTGACACCATATTGTTGGTTATCCACATAAATCGCAGCCCCAGCTGGGGATGAATCCACTCTTACCGCACGGGTATTATCACCCGCAATACTAGCGCAGCCTGCGAGAGACAACAGTAATGCACACAAAAAGATCGGTTTAATATATTTCATTATTCATAATCCTGAGCAAATTAAAAAGAGCCTCATGCTAAGGGATTGAAATAATTTAGTCAACAAGTCGAATTTATTATATTTACTAACTAGTCAGCGTCGACTTAACTTGACAAGAATGGTGGTGTCGAGTATAGTTGACAATATTGTCAATACAAGTAGACGAGATCACTTTATGCTGTCTAATCAATTCATTATGGATATTTTAAGAGAATGGAGCTTCTGGGACAGCCCCCCATCTTCTGGCCTAACTCGACAATTAGTATTACCTAAAAAACTACATCCCGACCTAGCATTAATTATCCAGGGAGTGCGTCGCTGCGGTAAATCCACTTTGTTATCACAATTACCAAAACACTACAATCTCTCACTGGCCCAGTGTTATTACTGCAATTTTGAAGATCCGAGATTAATGAATGATCTTGATCACACTTTATTGAGCCGCATTGTAACGCTTGTTAGAAAAAACGTACCCGCAGACAGCTCTTGTTATTTCTTTTTTGACGAAATACAAAATGTAAAAGGATGGGAAAAATGGCTGCACACTCAGTTCGAGCGTCCAAAGCATAATTATTACACCTTGACGGGATCTAATTCTTGCCTTTTAAGCGGTGAATTTGCAACCGCTTTAACAGGACGACACATAACTCTTGAACTATTTCCATTTTCATTTGCTGAATACAAAATGCTATTTCCCAAAAATTCTCTAGAAGACTATCTCATGTCAGGAGGATTCCCACGATCTCTTACATTTGAGCATCCCTATCCCTTGTTACAAGAATACTTTAGCGACATTATTTTGCGAGACGTATTAAAAAGAGTTCATGCTCGCACTCCCGATGCTGTTAAACAAGTTGCTAAAATGACTTTTGAAAGCTGTGGTTCAGAATTAAGTTATCGAAAAATTGCTGCTGTGACGGGATTAACTGTCGATACTGTCAAGTCTTATCTAGAAGCGTGTGAAGATGCTTATCTATTGTTTGCTTGTCACTACTTTGCATTCTCAGAAAAAAAACAACTTAGCAGACAAAAAAAGTATTACCCCATTGATACAGGCATGCGTCATGCAATCACTAGCACAACGGGTAAAGACTTAGGAAAAAGCCTAGAATTAATGGTTTTTTTACGTTTAAAACAAACATATGAAAAAGTATTTTATTGGCAAGAACTACATAAAGGCGAAGTCGATTTTGTTGCAGTTCGTGGAAATACTCTCACCCCCTATCAAGTGACATGGGAAGGCCCGCAGTCGCGACATGAAAAATCGTTACAGCATTTTTATGAAAAATTTCCACACGCTAACGAAGCTGTATTTATCACTCAGGATAATGCAGATGAGTTTCTGTGATTAAAACGATTCTGTTGAGTATTTTTTCCCTAAACGTCTCGCAAGATTGCAGACTTCCCGAGTCACAATAGGATTTCCACACACATTCACCGCCGATGCTTTGGCAACAATCTCAGGCAAATTGGGACGTCCAAAATGCACAAATACAGATGTTTTTTTGTTATAAAATTACTTAGATTTCTCTTGTGTTGTTACCTGAAAAACAAGAGGCTTCGCATTTTCATCAACTTCCCAAGGTCTAGAATAAAAAAATTTAATTTTGATTATGGTTGGAACTCTAAACGCTTCTGGTTTTGCCTTAAATGTCCAAAGCTCATAACCCGGCGCACCCATTAATTTTTTATTAGGATTGCGAACAATCTCGTGCTTAACCGGCTCAATTAATTGACCAGTAACATTTTCCAAAGCCCAGGAATATCCTGTTGTTGGATTCGAAATCAATTTAATCACAAACTCTGGATGATCTGATTTGACTGAAAATGCTAGCTTATCTTCAGTGTAAGTCGTATCTGCCGCATAACTCACATTAATAAATATAAATAAACTCAATAACACATAAACAACTTTTTTGGATATACACATTTTGTCGCTCCTTTATGTTTTCAATAATTTATCTTCTCCAAGTTTGCTAAGAAGTGTTTTTTCGAAACCCACATCCATACTAACACTAATCGGCAAATACCACGCATTAACGCATGTAAAATGTTGACACTTAACCGCATCTTTTTCTGTCATCAGAATCGGAAGGTTCTCAGGAAATAATAAATCCTTCTCATCAAATACATAATGATCTGGAAAAACATGTTCAACAACCTCTATCCCCGCATCCTTTAATTGAGTAAAAAATCGAGAGGGGTTCCCAATAGCTGCAACAGCATGGACTTTTTGATTTTTAAAAACATCAAGTGATTTTTTTTTCTCAGGATTCATTAGACAAATTAATTCATCACCAAACAGCTGCATTTGTATCTCACCGACTTCCGCCTTAGGATGCGAAATAACAAAATCAACAGTGGATAAGCGAGACAAACTTTCTCGCAGCGGCCCTGCTGGTAACAATTTTTTATTTCCAAAACGTCTTGCATGATCAATCATGACAATTTCAAGATCCCGTCCTAAACGCGTATGCTGTAACCCATCATCACTAATCACAATATTACATTGAGACTGCACTAGCAGCTCTTGAACAGCTGCTGGTCTATCCACACCAATCACCACCGGACAGTGCGTACGCTTAGCAATTAAAATCGCCTCATCACCAACGATTGTTGGACTATCACTCTCGACTACCCAGCGCGGATAATTTTGAGATCGACCACCAACACCTCTACTCACAATACCGGGATTCCAACCTTGCGCCTTTAAAAATTCAGCTAACCAGATCACAAAAGGTGTTTTACCCGTTCCGCCCACAGTGACATTACCGACAACAATAACGGGTACATCTGCATGCAGAATTTTATTAATTCCTAAACGATAACATTTTTTTCGAATAACAATGGCAAGATGATACAACCACGAAAACGGAAGCAATAACATTGTTAACCATGTTAATGAAGAACGATACCAATGTTGTTCTATGCTAGGCATGAATGGTTTCTTCTTTAAACTGCAAATGATAAAGCTTGGCATAGTATCCATTTTTTTCGAGTAACTCAGCATGATTACCCATTTCGACCACTCGCGAATTGTCTAGCACGATAATTTTATCCGCATGCTCAACAGTTGAGAGCCTATGCGCGATCACTAATGTCGTACGATGCCGCATTAATTCTTCTAATGCTGATTGAATAAATCGTTCTGACTCAGTATCCAGCGCGGATGTTGCTTCGTCTAAAATTAATATGGGTGCATTTTTTAAAATAGCTCGCGCGATAGCAATGCGTTGTCGCTGCCCTCCTGATAACAGGACGCCATTCTCACCGACAATCGTTTGTAAGCCATTCGGTAATTCCTCAATGAATTTGAATGCATGTGCTGCTTTTGCTGCTGCAATAATTTCTGTTTCACTGACCTCACCAAAACGACCATACGCAATATTATGTGCGACTGTATCATTAAATAAAGTAACGTTTTGTGAAACCAGCGCAAATTGATTACGCAAATCCGCCAGTCGATAATCACGAATAGATTTTCCATCTAGCAAAATATCACCGGTAAATTGATTGTAAAATCGAGGTAACAAACTCACTAATGTTGATTTTCCACTGCCTGACCGTCCCACTAAGGCAACGACCTGGCCTGGCTCTACAACAAAATTAATATCTGCCAAAACAGGTTTATCGGCTTCATAAGAAAATCCCAGATGAGAAAAAATCATTTCTCCACTAGCACGTTGCAATGATTCCGTTCCATTATCTTCTTCTGGTTTTACATCTAACAAATCAAAAACTGTCTGCGCACCCGCAATGCCTCGATACAATTTATTTTGCATAGACGTTAAATCTTTCATAGGCTTTAATAATGCAAGCATGGCAGCAACTAATGACACAAAACCACCTGCTAACAAGATAGAGTCAGCGATATCGAGTGTCGCAACATACAGCGTCACAGATAATGCAATGGCAGCAATTAACTGCACAGTTGACACACTCCACGAACGTGCTGCAACCACTTTCATTTCACGTTGACGATTCACACGAACTACTTTATCAAATTTGTCAGCTTCAAACTGTTGCCCGCCAAACGCACGAACAACTTTGTAGCCTTCTAAATTTTCTTCTACACGATGTGTTAGGTTAGCCATGGACTCTTGGATACTTAAGCTCAATCGTCTTACTCGTAAACTTGTGTAACGCATCACTGCTGTGATCAGTGGAATAATAATAAAATACAGAAGACTCAGCTTCCAACTGATATTAAACATCACAAACAACAAACCAATAATTAAAAATGTCGATTGAATCGCTGTTGTTAACACATCAGCACTCGCATTGGCAACTTGCTCAACACTATACAAAATAACCGACAGCATTTGACCGGATGTCGAATGATCGTAAAAACTCGCAGGCAATCGCTGCAAATGTTTAAATAAATCCTGGCGTAAATTGGCAATAACATTTCGAGACACAGAAGCAATATTATAATTTGAAAAAAAACTGGTGAGTCCTCGCATAAAGAATGCGACCAACACCATGATCGGTGCCCATTGTAAAAAATGATGATTTTTTTTAACTAAGCCTTCATCTAATAAAGGCTTTAAAAAATAAACGAACCATGCATCAATTCCCGAATAAATAATGCTAGCGACGACAGCAATCATTAACGAAAACCAATAACGTCGAATATAAACAAATAACCGCGAATAAATAACTAACGCATTGGTTAATTGTACTGGGGGCTTTTTGGATTGAGACATAAGCGCATTTACATACCGTCAAAATGCGATATCCTACCATAATTCAACTCTCAATACACGGTAGGTCTTATGCAACAACTTAAAAATATGATCGAATCTGCTTTCGAAAACAGAGCAACTCTGTCTCCACAAACAGTTTCCCCTACTTTAAAGGAAGCTATTCATGCCACAATCGCCCTTTTAGACAGCGGGAAAGCTCGCGTTGCTGAAAAAATAGATGGTCAGTGGATAACCCACCAATGGCTGAAAAAAGCCGTTCTTTTGTACTTTAAAACACATGACAATCAAGTCCTAGATGGGGGCTGTACACAATTTTATGACAAAGTTCCTCTAAAGTATCAAGGAGTTAGCGAGGAATCTCTTAAAGCTGGCGGTGTGCGTATTGTCCCTGCAGCGATTGCCAGGCAAGGTGCGTTTATTGGATCTAATACGATTTTGATGCCCTCTTACGTGAATATTGGAGCCTATATCGACAGCGGGACTATGGTCGATACTTGGGCAACAGTCGGCTCATGCGCACAAATTGGTAAAAATGTGCACTTATCAGGCGGAGTGGGAATCGGCGGTGTTTTAGAACCCTTGCAAGCCAATCCCACTATCATCGAGGACGACTGCTTTATTGGCGCACGTTCAGAAATCGTTGAAGGCGTTATTGTTGAGCACGGCTCTGTGATTTCCATGGGAGTCTATATCGGGCAAAGCACGCGCATTTATCATCGCGATAACGGAACAATAAGTTATGGACGCATTCCTGCAGGCTCAGTTGTCGTCTCAGGTAACTTACCCAGCCAAGATGGCAAATATAGTTTATATTGCGCCGTGATTGTCAAACAAGTTGATGAGAAAACACGTGGAAAAGTGAGCTTAAATGAACTTTTGCGAGAAGCCAATACAGTATAAGGAAACCACTCATGTCAGCCACGCTTGAATTATTGAAACAATTAATTCGTCAACCTTCTATCACACCTGATGATGCTGGCTGCCAAACCCTCTTAAGCAAACGTTTAGAAGCATTAAACTTTCGATTAGAACCTATGCGCTTTGAAGACGTTGATAACTTGTGGGCACGCCTAGGTGAGCAAGCGCCGTTAATTGTATTTGCTGGCCATACAGATGTTGTTCCTCCTGGCCCATTAGAAAAATGGACATTCCCACCTTTCGAACCCACGATACAAAATAATTATTTATATGGTCGCGGCTCTGCTGACATGAAAAGCGGTTTAGCAGCTATGCTGATTGCCACAGAAAACTTTTTGAAAAAAAACCCGCATTTTACAGGTTCCATTGGATTCTTGATTACAAGTGACGAAGAAGGGCCCAGCATTAACGGCACTCAAAAAGTGATAGAGAAGTTAGTTGAGCGCGGCGAAAAAATTGATTATTGCATTATTGGTGAAGCCAGCAGCGAAAACAAATTAGGCGATCAAATTCGTGTAGGCAGACGTGGATCACTGCATGGGAAATTAACGATCCATGGTAAGCAAGGTCATGTTGCCTTCCCTGATCTTGCACACAATCCCATTCATACGAGCGCGCTTACGTTACATGAATTAGCGAATGAAGTGTGGGATCAAGGTAATGACTACTTTCCAAAAACAACTTTCCAAATTTCAAATCTTCACGCAGGCACAGGCGCAGCAAATGTCATTCCTGGCACTCTAGAGATATTATTTAATTTCCGTTTTTCTACTGCTGTCACTGTTGATGAACTGAAAGAACGTGTTCTGAATATTTTAACCAAACATAAAATAAAATTTGATCTAGACTGGAATCTCTCAGGCAATCCCTTTCTCACTAAACAAGGAAAACTTGTCAACGCAGCAAGAAAAGCGATTCACACGATCACTGGCTTAGATCCTGTTCTCTCTACGGGTGGTGGAACATCGGACGGACGTTTTATCGCACCCACTGGTGCTGAAGTGATTGAGTTAGGGCCTGTGAATAGAACAGTCCACCAAGTGGATGAATGCACACTTATTTCGGATTTAGATGTTCTAGCAAAAATTTATGAGAGCATCATGGAAAAAATATTTTAATCCGCTCCTAAACCTCAAGAACTCATTTGATTGTATTGATTTTTTTGTCCATTTATATAATAGGCTTTAAGCACTTTTCATATTCTTTGCTAAACTTCAGATAGAGGCAAATGTATTCAGCGGAGAACATCATGGTTAGTCGCCTGAAAAACAAAATTCAATTACTCAAGAATGAATTTCATTTGATTTTTATTGGTATGGACAAAGCATTAAAAGATGAGCACATAGCTGATATTAAGTTGATACGAAGCGAATTAAGCCAGCTCAATGTTCATCTAACAGAGGATGACAGAAAATTGATTGCACTTTTTTATGATAATATTTTAAAAGAACTTATGCAAAGACTCACCAAAGACTATAAGCATACGAGCGTGCACCATTTTGGTGAGCACCGTAAAAAAGCATTACAAACACAAAAAGGAAATGCATATCTCGGCTTTGTTTTAATGGCAAGTACATTTGCTCATCGATTTGAAAATGAATACAAAAACGAAATAACAGCATTGCTAACTGAAATAAGTCAATATCAAAAAAGACTAGATGATGTAAATTTAAATTCACAAGTTACAAGACTCAAAAAATTACTCAAGCAATACACACAAGAATACCCGAATGCATTAATGGGAGAGTTGAATGCTGATGACATCGCTAAAATCTCAGCTGATAACACACCGCCTTTAGAAGAACATGCAGAAAGCAAAATGGATATCGATGAAGACCTTCCTATTGAGGGAACAAAAATTGAAGTAAATCCGTATCAAATAGTCGATCCATTTGCTAATTTAGTCAATGCAAGCTTAGCTAAGCAATTGAATAGCCTGCGTGAAGCTATCACCATTTTAAAAGACGCACCCACCAAACCCATTGAGTTAAACACTTATCTTGACATCGCTAATAACTTTGTTAAGCAGCTTTTATTAATACAGCGATTTGCAAATAAAGTGCCATGGAATACTTTTCAAGTTAACCCATCTGAATTTTATAAACAATCCAGAATTGTTTTTGATAAATTAGAAGATGCTGGCTGGCGAGTGACTGGGACAATTGCAAGTGGATTAATTCCAGCAAACGACGGTCATTTTAATCAATTTAAATCGGTTTTTGAAGATCAAAAAGTCATTGATGCAATAGCATTTATGCATAACGAATTACTAAAAATGCCTGACAATGTTAACAAACGTAAAGCAGAGTCAGACGATGAAAACGATAATGGCCATTCTAAAAAATCAAAGCTTCAACATTCAAATCGTTTATTTGATACTTCACCTAAGCATGAACTTTCACCTTCGCCTAGCAACACAAGCCACAACATGAAAAAATAAATTTTTCTACTTCACCTTAAGATAAAGAAGAAAACCATTATGAGCAAAGCATTTACTAAAGAAACGGATTCCGATGATGAACCCGAAAAACCTGAAATCATTTCTGCTAGCATAAAAAATTATGTTACACCTTTTGGATTTGCTGAATTACAAAATGAGTTACGTCATCTTGTCAGTGATGAACGCCCGAAAGTTGTAGAAACAGTGCGCTGGGCGGCTGGCAATGGTGACCGCTCGGAGAACGGTGATTATATTTATGGAAAAAGGCGCTTACGCGAAATTGACAGACGCGTTCGCTATCTTATTAAACGCATCGATCATGCCGAAGTAGTGGATCCAACCCGCCAAAAAAATCTAACGAAAATATTTTTTGGTGCGACAGTCACGTATGCACAAGAAGATGGGACTAACCGAACTGTCAAGATCGTCGGGATTGATGAAGCTGATGTAAATAAAAATAAAATCAGCTGGACGTCTCCTGTTGCAAAAGCGTTATTGAAATCGGAAGTGGGAGATGTTGTTACATTGACTACGCCGGGTGGAAAAGAGACATTAAAAATACTGACAATAACCTATTAGCAAAAACTCGATTACCTCTCCCCTTGTGGGAGAGGTCGACGCGTAGCGGCGGGTGAGGGGTGCTTTTAGCGATAATTACTTTGAAACACCCCTCACCCGCCGCCGGTGGCGGCGACCTCTCCCACAAGGGGAGAGGTAAATGTTTGCTAAGTTGACGCCTAGCGAGCACACACACTGTGTTGCGCTACTACTAAGGTAGACGATTGATCACGCTTATCAGATTTACCATAAAAAAATCGTTGCTGCATTGATAATGTATTTGTTTTTCTTGCACGCTCATCAATAAGAACCCTTCTGAGCGCAACCATCCAAACCTGTCTATGAAGACTACGATTAAAAACATGCGCCGCAAACTGATTGACTCCTCCTCCCTGCTTAACAATTCCATTTAAAACAGTCATTGGAATCTCTTTCATAAAATCCGCACACATTAGAGTTGATTTTGTTTGAGAAATCACCTCATCCAGTGTTTTTTCATCTATCAGTAATTCATTGAGTCTAGATGACATCTTGACAAAAGGATGAGACGCAACATCTACAGTTGAACATGGATCTTGATAATGTCTCAAAAAAAGGATCAATGATTTTAAGCTCAAATGAGAAATGAGATTTACCGGCATAACACAAATAAATTTAGTCAACTGGGAAACATTGAATTGCTCAATTAATTTATCTAAAGAATCCTGATCAGGCAACAACTGAAGCAACACAGATTCAATGCGATTGAGATACAAAGAATAATAAGAATAATTTAATCTTTTTAAAAAATAAATCAGTTGACGAACACACGGAAGCCCATCTTTTGAAATCATTTCAATTAAATCTTCAAGCTTACGTTCACAAATTAACTCTTTGGCTTCAGCACAATCATTTCTTTTAAGCATTTTTAGCAATTGATCTTTACTCTTCAGTTCCTTTTTAAGAACGCTAAGAATTTTTTCAATAGAGCCATCCTTACAATAACTCGCGTACTGCGATATATTTTGTCGATCGCGAGAATTCCAAATTTTATAAAATGGATTAATTTCTGCAGGATGATTTATTAAGAATTTCTTTGCTGATACATCTAAATTAAGACGATTAAAATCAACTAATAATAAACTTAAATTTTCAGCACTCCAAGAATTATCTAAAATGAGTTGACGGTTTTCCACATACATTTCTTCGCTATGCGTTTTTAAATTATGCCAGGCTGAAATAACGGCAAACGACTCGTCATTTTTAGTTTGTTGACATCTCAACTCTAAAATTGACTTACTATTTTCGTCAATTAAAAGATTGTTTTCATGCAGCTTAATTAAGAGCTCAACAAAGTTCGTAACGAATTCCGGTTTCATTTTAGTATAGACCAGCAAAATATCGACACAACTTGAGTAGATACCCGCCTTTTGCAACCTCACAAATGCAGGCACAAGATCAAACACACCATCAGAATCTTGATAATCAATTAACACTTGCTTAGTCATAGGATTGAGAACATCACCTTTGTATAAATAAGTTATTAATCGACTAAACCACACAGCATACTTGGGTCTCGATAACAGAAAGTCTACTTCGGCACAAAGATTTGCAGGCAAATTATATAATGCCTCGATTAATCTCCAGGCTTTTGGCACATCTTTAAAAATCGTTTCCGCATTTTCAATAAACCATCCACGCTGATGAATTTCCAAAATTCTATTGATTAATTGGTACAAACATGAAGTGTTGACATTGACTAACATCAACGCATACTTTTCATAGATTGTAGATTGATTAAATTGTTTCAGTGAAGGAATAATCTTTTCATCCATTTCGAAATGTTGTGCATACTTAATCGTAATAGGATCAATAAGTCCTGCAGAATCCAGAAGAATTAAGTTTTTGGCTGTACTAAACTCACTAACAGACAAAGAGTCATTTATGATAAATTCTTTGTATTTTTCATAAAAAACTTCTCCTTGTTCGCGAAGAAGAATAACCGCTTGCATGTAATATTGATGATTGATGGTTTTATTTATTAATGCAGATATATGGATAGCTTCGTCCAAAGATCGTTTTGTTAACTCGATTATCGCTACCGCAAAACTTCCCGAATAACCTTTAAATTTTCCATCCAAAATCATTGCTTGATAAGATGAACAAAATTGGGTATTACATTCGATATCTGACTTTTTAAGTAATGCACAACCGTGTAAGATGTATTCCTTATGCCCATTCGCAATTAATTTCGACGCCGTTTCTGAAGACATATTTTTTAGAAAAGAGACATCAATATATTGGCGCAAAGGAACAAGACGCTTAATTTCATGCAAACAGTTGTTATATTCCTCAAGTGCCGGGCAAAACAAATCTAAATAATGAAAGCTAAAATTAATCAGTTGTTCAAAATCAGATTGCGATTTTTTAAATTCAATTAACGACGACCAAAACACTTTACGCTTGTTTTTGTCTTGTAGTTTGAAACCCATCTTTAAATATTGTTGAACGAGTAGCTGTTGTTTATTTAAATCCATCAGCCCTGCAATATCATCTTCTAAAATCGAAAAGTTTTTTTGGTAATTGTCCATCCCACCTAAAAAGGCGGTAATCTCTGATGAAAGCAAGAATGGAATCACGTCTTTGTAGTTCCAATGCCTATGTTTAAGAAAATACTCAGCAAATAATTTCGCCAATGATGCATCACGTACAACAGTTAAAATATAAAAATAATGCCCTTCTGCCAGCACCAAACCTGTTTCAATGTTTTCTTTAGTCAAGAGCTTATTTTTTTGCATTTCTAGCAATTCAGACAAGTGATCTAAAATAGCTTCAAGTTGTTCTTTACGTTTATCGCCAAGATATAAATTAAATTCGCGAGAAGTAAACAGTTGAAAATAGTGTAAACCAAATTTATATGAAAACTTGCAGGCTGCTAAATCAGTCAATATGGAAAAAATAATACTATCGTTTATCCCTAATTTTTTCAGCTCTATCCATTGGAAAGTAGAAATATAACACTGTTTATCTCCATGAAATTCACGAAACGTATGTATGGTTGTTTGTGTGAGTAAATTATTATTTAACAGATTAAGCAACCAACTAAATCCAAATTGTTTTAACAATTTATAATTTGAAATAGGTGCTGCATTTTCATTTAGAACCAGCCATAACTCGTTTGATATGAGAAGATTTTTCATTTCATCGAATCTTTTCTGTGACCAGAGAATATTAGGTGATAAATATTCACAAACATCTTTAAAGAGAGTAGGAATGGCAGATAATGGCGCTTTCAAACAAATATTTTCTAATTCATCCACTAACGCTTTTTGTTTTTTTGTATTTTTTGCAATGACTATTTGCTCTCTTGTATCACCATGGCTGTAACCTTCCAGCATGTATTCGTTAGCATCAGCTAAAGCACAATTTTTTTCTTGCAACAATTTAGACGGTGTTTGACCACCTTTTCCGATGTGAAATTGTGAATAACCCCAAACCGTTATCAACTCTTCTCCTAATGCCAGCAATATATCAACCACTGGCGCATCATCGCGCAAAGGAAGAAAGTTTTCCCAGGAATCAAATACCAAGTTGTTTGTGCAACTGAGCCATGCGTATGCTTGTCCTACCAAATCAAAAGCTTGATAATTAATTTTTCCTGCGATGATAGGTAAATTCTTTTGTGTGGAATGTAATAATTTTTTTTCTTTTAGTAACACATACAAACCATTGCTTTTCTTCGTCAGCCCATCTTCAACACACCTCCAAGCATTATTACCTATGCTCTGACAACAATTGGTAATATAGCCTAAGATATATGCTCTTGGATCATCAATCGGCAATTTCACTAACCAGTATCCTGGCCTATTCGCTTTTGCACCATCAAACTCTATTTTTGGTAAATTGTCTTCAGTTTTAATCCTTTTTCTAATTCGCAAACATTCCTCAAACACTTCTGCAGGAACATTGTATTGCGAACACAATTCGGCAAGCTCTGGATATTCACCTGCATTTGGAAATGTAATTTTCTTAGCCAATGCAGTTGCACTAGTATAAGTGATATAGGCATTACGCTTTTTCAAAGTGTTGGTTGATAGTTGCGGCAAACAAACAACATGGCCAAATGAAATCTGAGGTTGATTTAATTTGACAGCGATCAAGTTAATACGTTTCGTCAAATCATCGATTTTTTCTTCTTGCTGACTGAGCTTCTCATCTAGCATTTTAAGAGCGCTGCTTTCTTCTCGCATTTTTGCTTCGATTTTATCCGCGATTGCAAATAACCGCGTCGCGCGTCGCCCTTTTTCTAAAATCATCATTTGCCAATCAGTTAACTGCAGAGGAAATGCAGCTCGATAAACTGGAATATTATTCACTAAAGCATCATGCAAACTTTTTTGTATCACTAACAAATTGTGCTGGCTAACAAACGTATGATAATTTTTGAGAATCAAGTCTATATTTATTTGCGCATCATTCGTCGGGTGAAAATACACTAATAATTTGTAAGCATGAAGTAACGCCAATTCATCATCGTTGGTGAATTCTATGAAATCACCTACAAATTTTGTTAACGTAAATATTTTTTTAAATTTCTCTACAACCTGAGCATCCTTAAATGGATGACCATATTGCTTTTCAAATTTTTGATAATCTTCTTTTATTTTCTTGTCATCAGGAAAGTCGTAATGATAATGTTCTTGCACATCTTCTTCATAATCATGATCAAGAATAGGGATACCATACTCGCCAAAGAGTATAGGCTTAAGATAACTACAATTTAAAAGATCGAATGCTTTACTCAGCTTACGCATTTTATTTAATAAATATGAACTCTGCTGATGATCGCTTAAGTAGGGCATACAAGCATAAAAATAATCGCGGATTTCTTTAGACTCTTTTTCTAAAAAAACTTTCTGAGGTGTCTCGTTCAAATAATGATAAAGTTTCTGTAGTTTTTCTTTCATGTTCTGTCGCTTGTTCATTTTCCTATAATTAAGACATCTATTGTACAATATGTGTAAACTACTATCAATCTATTTAGTGAATAATTGATTATTAATTAATCAACTCATTAGTGCCAAGATTATCTTATTTTTCTAATTGCACATTAGCAGTTTCTAGTTTAATCTTACGCACCAATGATTTGAAAGCTGCTGGAGAGATGTCCGAGCGGTTTAAGGAGCACGCCTGGAAAGCGTGTGTACGTTTATAGCGTACCGAGGGTTCGAATCCCTCTCTCTCCGCCATACAGGACTCTGCAACTTATTATTTAAAGTTAATGGTCACCCAGTATTGGTCGCTTCGCGGCGATATGTTGTGAACCCCGTCAGGTCCGGAAGGAAGCAGCGGTAATAACAGATTCGGGCGCCGAAGTTTGGCTAATACTGGAGGCCACCCTATATATCACCTCTTACGCACACGCTAATCAATTGCATTGAGCATTATGAAAAATCGCATGCTTTTTCAACGCGATTGCCATCAATCAACAAGGATTTTGACTATCATGAGCTATCAAGTTCTAGCACGTAAATGGCGACCTCACACATTTGATGAAATGGTAGGACAAGAACATGTCTTACAAATGTTAATCAATGCTCTCGACAAACAACGCTTGCATCACGCCTATTTATTCACAGGAACACGTGGGGTTGGAAAAACCACACTGGCTCGCTTGCTTGCAAAGTGCTTAAACTGCGAAACGGGAATTACGTCAAAACCCTGCGGAACATGCTCAGCTTGCACATCGATTGATACAGGTCGTTTTTTAGATTTACTCGAAATTGATGCAGCATCGCGTACAAAAGTAGAAGACACACGTGAACTACTTGATAACGTTCAATATGCTCCTACACAAGGGCGTTACAAAATTTATTTAATCGATGAAGTTCATATGTTGTCTGGACACAGCTTTAATGCACTATTAAAAACATTAGAAGAACCGCCTGCACATGTGAAATTTATCTTAGCAACAACGGATCCGAAACGCTTACCCATCACTATCTTGTCACGTTGTTTGCAATTCAATTTAAGACGTGTGCCGGTCGAGCAAATTGCAAAACAACTCCTACATATTTGTCACACAGAAAGTCTTCCGGCTGAAACACCTGCACTCGCATTGCTTGCGGAAGCAGCAGACGGCAGCATGCGTGATGCGTTAAGTTTATTAGATCAAGCTATTGCTTTTTGTGGCGAACAAATTAACGTAGGTGACGTGCAGAACATGTTAGGCCATGTGGAAAGTGAAGCATTGCTACGCTTACTACAAGCGCTGGCCGAACACAATGGAAAAAATCTGTTTGCAGAAATGACCTCTCTCGCCGAACATGCACCTGACTTTCATCATGTGTTAGAAAGCTTATTAACGATTTTGCATAAAATCGCTATTCTCCAAGCCATTCCTGATGCAGCAGAGCCAAATGAAAAAATTATTCAGCTTGCTAAACTTTTTTCTGCAGAAGATACACAGCTTTATTATCAAATCGCCCTAATCGGCAAACGTGATTTATCAATCGCTTCAAATCCTTCTCAAGGATTTGAAATGATTATGTTGCGCATGTTAGCTTTTCATCCTGCAAAAATAGAAGCGAGCCAGTCAGTATCTATCCCTGCAAAAACTGTGTCTTCACCTTCATCTAACAAACCCATTGAAGCAAAAACAGTGACTGCGAAAGCACCTGCCAAACCCGCCGTTGCTAACACAATCACTTCCGTGTCCAATGACAACTGGAGCGAACTTTTGCCTCATTTAGGTTTAACAGGCATGGCACATGCCCTCGCATCAAACTGCGCTTTCGTTGAAAGCAACAATGATACGCTAACATTAGCCTTATCTCACAAACATGCACCTATGCTTAGCCAAAAACTCACCGAGCGCCTTGAAGAATCACTCACCGCTTATTTAAAAAAACCACTGAAATTACAGATTAAAATCAGCTCTGCTGAATTAGACACAACTGCAAAAAGAGAAGCTCAAACGAAAAAAGAACGCCATGCGCATGCCGTCGAGGCGATTACAACTGACAATCATGTACAAAAAATTATGGATGTATTCGGTGCAACTTTGGATGTGAATTCAGTAAAAACTATCGAACCGACGGATTCTGAGTAACTCATGAGTGAGCAATTGCTTTTGGTGCAGATGAGCTCTTCGTATTTTTTAGATTTTTATCGAGAAAAGCAGTGCGCGTATTTTTAAATTCTTGCATGTTACCAAAAAAACTATACACACTCATCCCCATGTAAATGCAGACTTTCGGGATGATAGACAGTGACTCAACTTTTAATTTTTTAGCAGTCGCTAAAGGTGCTGCTAGACCTTCGACTATATCAGAACAATAATGTCCGTAATTAAATATATGCTGTGAGGTTGTTAATTGGGGGGTTGAGTCTTTTACTTCAGTAGCTAACGGTGGATTTTCTACGTCTGATTCAACAGGATGATTTGTAATAAAATGATCGCTTTCCGCATCATGACATACGCTCTCACACGCTGAAAAAAACATGGCAAGCGGCATCGCGACCACATATCCTTGCCATGAGATCCCTAAGAAAAATTTTTCAAGATTTGCTAGTTCTGTAACGAGACTACCAACGGTATAATTTGTTTTTAAAAATGTATTCAGCATGTTTTTTACAAATTGCAAACACTTCCATGTTTTATGGGAATCAGAATTGTTATTGTGTTCATCACCATCTTCTTCTTTCAATGCAATAAAGGTCGTGATTAATTCTAAAATATTTCCTGACAAACTAAACACGGCAATGCCTAAATACGAAAATCGCCATTGCCATGGCGTTAAATTCAACTCAGCTAATTTAATTAAAGCAACCATGGGTTGAATATCATTATTCACTTCAGCCAAATAATGCGTAAATGCTAGCGCTTTATTACTGAATGAATTTTTTTTTGAGGGAGCTTGAACATCTTCTTGAACAGACAGGGCAGGTAATTTTTTATTTTTGGCATCATTAAAGTGTTTGCTTTGTGCTTTATAACATTTTCCTTGGCATATACTTAAAACCAAACCTATCGTTAATGCAGGAATGAAAGCTTGCCATGCCGTATTCAAAAAATTGGGTTCTAAATCGAATGAGTCAGTTATTTCACTTGAAGTATCATAATAAGTACTTAAAAACGCATTGATCACCACGTAGATAAGCTGGCAATATATCCACGGTGTCGCCCCTTCTTCGGCTTTTTCCTTGGGTAATAACTTATCCTTCATGAGTTGAGTGCTGGTTTTGGTTAGCATCTCTTTCTCGTAATATTCATTGATAAAATTTGCAAATGAGAATGATAATCATTTAAAAAAATATTTGCAAGCTATTTCTAATTAGAACAAATCTTCGCTGATACGTACCCTCATCTGCTATCATATGTTATACCTACAAAATTGGAGTAAAAAGATGGAGATGGAGCAACTACTCAAGGCTAGTGTTAATCAAAAAGCCTCTGACCTGCATATACTTCCTGGGCAAGCTCCCTTGATGAGAATCGATGGGGTTCTTGCTCACTGCAAAAATGAAAATGCTCTGTCTGCAGAAGATGCCAAAAAATTAATTTTTAGCATTATGACTGAAGATCAAAAACAAGAATTCGAGAAAAATTTGGTACTCGAAATTGGTCTTTATATCGCAGAGATAGGGAACTTCAGAGTCAGTATTTTGCATCAATTAAATGGTGTTGCTGCTGTCTTCAGAGTCATCCCTGAAGAGATTCCAAGTTTTGAAGCCTTGGGATTGCCGACTGTCTTAAAGACATTATTAAACTTTTCACATGGATTAATTTTGGTGACAGGACCGACAGGATCTGGCAAGAGCACGACGCTTGCCGCAATGATCGATTATATTAATTCATTTCGAGCATGCAATATTATCACCATCGAAGATCCCATTGAGTTTACTTATAAATGCAAACAAAGCATTTTTCATCAACTCGAAGTCGGACGTGATACTCCTGATTTTTCAACTGCCCTACGCTCTTCATTAAGACAAGATGCGAATGTGATTCTCTTAGGAGAACTACGCGATTTAGAAACGATGCGCCTAGCATTAACAGCAGCAGAAACAGGACATTTAGTCATGGCGACTCTGCATGCCAGCTCAGCACCTATCGCAATTAGTCGATTTACAGAAGTTTTTCCTGCTGAAGAAAAAAATAGAGTACGAACCTTATTATCTGAAACGTTGCAAGCTGTCATTTGTCAAACTTTAGTAAGACGATTGACTGGCGGACGAGTCGCTGCTTTTGAAGTTATGCTGGCTACGCAAGCGATACGACATTTTATTCGTCAGGATATGAGCGCTCATATGGAATCTGCTATGCAAACCAATGGTGATAAAGGTATGTGTACTTTGGAACAATATTTACATGAGTTAGTGATTAAAAGAATTATAAGCCCCAATGTCGCTACGACTATTATCGCGAATCGAGGCTTATTTAGAAATATTGGAGAGGTGCATGATAAGCATAAAAAAGAGTGACTACTCTATCAAAAACTCCGTCGATAATTTTTTTTCAACACCAATATTCTGCAACTTAACATAATCCGGCAACCCATTGCGATAAGGTGGATAATCCTCTCCCTCTATCAATGGTGCCAAATAGTGGCGCGCTTTTTCAGTAATACCAAATCCATCTTCTGTTATATAGTCAGGCGGCAAGTGCACTTCAACATTAGCGACTTTGTCTAACTGAGCTTCTCCAATAGTCCATGAATAATTTTTTCCAGCACCACGCACAATGATAGGCATCACTGCATTTTTACCTTCCAAGGCAAAATTGACTGCGGCTTTCCCAAGCTCATAGGCTTGCTCTACATCTGTCTTTGAAGCGATGTGACGAGCAGATCGTTGCAAGTAATCTGAAATGGCATAGTGATATTTATATCCTAAATTTTGCTTAATCAGTTTTGCAATCAGCGGTGCTACTCCTCCTAATTGTGCATGCCCAAATGCATCAACCAAGCCGGACTCTGAAAGAAAGGAGCCGTCTTTATTTCGTAATCCTTCTGAGACAACAATCGCACAATACCCATAGCGTTTCACACATTGCTCAGCCTTTGCTAAGAAAGCTTCTTGCTGAAAGGGTATTTCTGGAAATAATATGATATGGGGAGCATCGCCTTCTTGTTCTGCTGATAAACCACTTGCTGCAGCTATCCAGCCCGTGTGGCGTCCCATCACTTCCAATATAAATATTTTTGTGGAAGTCAGTGCCATTGCAGCTAAATCCATAGCAGCTTCTCTTATTGAAATCGCTACATATTTTGCAACCGAACCAAAACCAGGGGAGTTATCTGTAAAGGGTAAGTCGTTATCTATTGTTTTGGGAATGCCAATACAGGTAATAGGATAACCTAATGTTTGACTAATCTCAGACACTTTATAAGCCGTATCTTGAGAATCACCCCCGCCATTATAAAAAAAATATTTAATATTATGGGCAGAAAAGGTCTCAATGAGACGTTGGTAATGTGAACGATACTTTTCTAGAGAACCTAATTTATGTCGGCAAGAACCAAAAGCACCCGATGGAGTATAACGCAGCGCTGCAATGGCATCGTTTGATTCAAAGCTGGTATCGATTAAATCTTCTGTTAAAACCCCAATAATTCCATTTCGAGCTGCATATAAGCGACCTATCTTATCAGAATGCTTACGCACTGTCTCAATGACTCCACAAGCAGATGCATTAATAACAGCTGTTACACCCCCTGATTGCGCGTATAGGGCATTAAATTTTTCCATGATATATAACCTCAGAATCTAATGAATAGTAAGAAAGCGGGCACTGGGAGCCGAGAGATCGAGGCATAATTTCTATTGAGGTTTTTTTGCTTCTCCCCTTGTGGGAGAAGCCGCCCGAAGGGCGGATGAGGGGTGTTTTTGGCTTAAATTACCCCTCACCCGTCGCTTCGCGCCGACCTCTCCCACAAGGGGAGAGGTAAAAATAGACATTAAAAATTTGCGTCTAGCCTTCAGCACTGGGAGTATGTCCGCACTGGCTAGAATAATTGTTTTATTTGTGAGATCAAGAAATATTGATTCTACTGAAGAGTTTTTTTGAAATGAAATAAAGAGCTCACACTATATTTAAATCCATTAAATACAGTGTGAGTTTATTGCTGTATGGCAAACACAAAATCGTAACCCACAAAAAATTGTAACATAGTTTATGCTTCCAAATCACAATCTAACTAAATTATTTATGCTTTGTATCAACGTTAAATTGTTTTCTTTTCTGTGGAGTCCGGAAGCTTTGTGCAATTCAGGTATATTTGTGCTGCTTGCCAAAATAAACTGAGCACCTAGGCTATTTGCTAATCTTAGCACTTCATTCTTAATCCGACCGGTGATGAGCCATTGATGCTTCTCATCAACGCCAAGAATTTCCCCAATGGAAGTCAATGACTTCTCTGCTTCTTCGTAATAACGCTCTGCAAGCAAGACAGTTGAAGGGATATTAAAGTAACAAGTAGGCAAACTAGGTATAACATGGACTATGTTTAAGCAAATTTGTAAACTTTGTTGTATGTTAACAGCAGCTTTGATCAAATTAATTTCTTCATCAGTCATTGCATTTGTAACTAACAATACATTTTTGGGTGATTTCATCTTAACTATCTCCATTATTAGTTAATTCCTATTTTTGTTGGAGGAGATTTAACACTCACTTTCCAACGGGGGACTCCCATAATCTCACCATTGGATGCTAATGGAAATTAGCAAAAACGTGCGCCACTTGTATTAGTCACCCTGAGGATGCCCAGGGTTTATACCTAGTGAAAGAGGATGTATTGTTTACATTTGCTATTTAATGCGGAAATTTGTTGAATACTAGATCAAAATTAGCTATTTTTAATCTTCGCTTATCGGTTCTTGAACACCATTCGTCAGCACCAGTTTTACTAATTCGGGTACTGATTTTACCCCCATTTTTTTCATAACACTAGCTCTATGTGCTTCAACTGTTTTCAGCGAAATATTTAGCTCAGCCGCAACAACTTTATTTTGTTTCCCGGCAACAATTCCTTGCAAGACTTGAACTTCGCGGTGTGAGAGCAAAGCAAATTTAGCTTCGGCTTGTGCATTTTCTTGTTGTTTGTCCCTATTCGATTTATCAATACGCAGGGCCTTATTAATGCTTTCTAACAACACTTGATCATTAAACGGTTTTGTTAAAAAATCAATAGCCCCTGCTTTCATGACACGCACCGCTAAGGGTACATCACCATGCCCGCTAATGAAGACAATAGGTAAAGGAGTTGCCCCCAACGCATTGAGTTTAGTTTGCAGTTCAGGCCCACTCATACCTGGCATGCGCACATCTAACAGCAGACACCCTGGTTGACGAAGGTCATATTCATCTAAAAAATCTTGCGCACGAATATATGTTTTCGTTTTTAAACCAACTGATTCGATTACCCACGATAATGACTCCACCATTGCTTGATCATCATCTACAACATATACAATAGGCTCAATAGACATAGGTCTCTCCTAAACAATAGGTAAAGTGAATCGGATCCAACTTTGATTATTCGTATTGGGATTAATCGTAAATTGACCGCCATGTGCTTCAATAATAGAACGACAAATTGCTAACCCCATGCCTCTTCCGTGCGCTTTCGTTGTAAAAAAGGGTTTAAAAACTTTTGTAATAATTTCTTTTGAAAATCCTGGCCCTGTATCACTTACCGTAATTTCTATAACAGATTCATCAATTGGTTTCGTTTGGATACGAATTCGACGATTATGTTGATCAATCTCTTTCATTGCCTCTATTGCATTCTGCATCATGTTCAACATCACCTGCTGTAACTGAATTTTATCAGCAGAAATCAGCGGTAAATCTTTCATAAGATCAAAATCAATTTTTGTTTTTGACGTGTTTAACTCGTTACGAATAAAACTTGCTGTTTCGCGAATGATACTATTTATTTTACACGTTGTCTTAACAAGCTGCCCTTTACAAAAAAAGTTTTTTAATCGATGAATAACCTCTCCTGCTCGCTCAGCTTGGGCAACAGCTTTCTCCATAATTTCTGTTAACTGAGTCGCGTCATCATGTCCTTTTTGTAAGTGTCTTACACATCCACGCGTATAATTGACAATCGCTGCCAATGGTTGACTAATTTCATGGGCCATGCCTGACGCCATTTCTTCCATCGTACTTAATCGAAAAACATGCGCCAACTGCTGACCGCGCAATCTAGCCTTTTTATCAAGCACTCTTTCTGTGACATCACGAGAAGCAGCTTGTATTTCTTTTAAATAATGTTTTTCTTCATCGCGAATAAATCGAATATTGCTTTCAAACCAACGGTAGTCGCCTTCTTTGCGACGAATTCGATACGTGACCATTTGATGATTGCCATACACTTTTCGACGGTTAAATGCTTTTCTAACTTTTGCCAAATCGTCATGATGAACTAACTTAAATAAATTAAATCCAATTAACTCATCGGCGGCGTATCCTAACCAAGTCTTGCAAGAAAGAGACAGATAGATAAATGTCCCATCTGTTGTATGACGAGAAATAATGTCAGTAGAATTTTCTGCAAGTAAATGAAAACGTAATTCGCTTTCTCTTAAGTTTTTTTCATTTTGCTCTAATGTATTAATATTCGTAATTAGCAAACCATGACTCAAGTGCAATGCCTCATAACACTCTTGTAACATTTTCTCATTAGTATCCTGAAGTTCTTGAAATTCATCTTTTGTTGCCGAAATATTTTGATGCATCAAAAGAGCCAAGGGTTTGGTTTGGTGCGCATAATGCAACAGAGAAACAGAACTTTTGCAAATACCTTCCGTCCCATTTTTTCGAGTAAAGCTGGTTTCAGCAAACCATTTTTTTTGGTGAGGAAGAATCTCTTGAATAATTTTTTGAAAAGGTTGTGTTTGCGTATAAATTAAATTAATAGATCGACCAATCACTTCTTTTTTGGAATAGCCAAATAATGTCGTCGCATTTTGATTCCAATCAACAATACGACCACTTTTATCGACAATAGCGGCGCTATCAGTAATAGCTTCAAATAATGAATGTGCGTAATCGTTATTCATGTTGCTTATCCTTAAGCATAAACAAAGCTAAAACTAGTTACTTATCATGTGCTATAGGTATAATACCACAACAAAATCTTAGCTTAAAACGACGGAAGATCATATGAAAATTCATATCTTAGGTATCTGCGGAACATTTATGGCGGGAATTGCCCTCTTGGCTAAACAACAAGGGCATGACATTTCTGGTTCAGATATTAATGTTTATCCCCCTATGAGCACTTTATTAGCCTCAGAGGGAATTCAGCTAATGCAAGGGTATGAACCTAGCAATTTAAGCGATGATATTGATTATGTCATTGTTGGAAATGTCATTAGCAGAGGGAATCCCTTAATGGAATACGTTTTAGAACAGCGTATTTCTTATATTTCTGGCCCTCAATGGTTAGCCGAGAATGTCTTAAAGGACCGCCGTGTATTAGCAGTTGCAGGCACTCACGGAAAAACCACGACAACCAGTTTATTAACCTGGATGTTAGAGTACGCTGGTCTCAATCCAGGCTTTTTAGTCGGTGGAGTCCCCGAAAATTTCGGGATATCTGCTCGCTTGGGAAATACACCTTTCTTTGTGATTGAAGCGGATGAGTATGATAGTGCTTTTTTTGATAAAAGATCAAAATTTATTCATTATAGACCAAGCACACTTATATTAAACAACCTTGAATATGACCACGCCGATATTTTTCCTAACCTGGCTGCCATCCAACTACAAATACACTATTTAGTACGCACTGTTCCCCGAAATGGATTAATTGTCATTCCAGAACAAGACAGCAATATTCATGAGGTTTTGAAGAAAGGATGCTGGACACCGACTACGACATTTGGATTGAACACCGGAAATTGGCAAGCAAAATTATTGGATAATTGCGGATCTCACTTTGAAGTCTATTTAAATAAAAATTTAATGGGTGTCGTTAATTGGAATTTGTTAGGTATGCATAACGTACAAAATGCATTAGCTGCTTTAGCAGCCGCATCACACGTTGGAGCATCTACTCAAGCTTGCATAGAATCGCTAACTTCATTCAAAAATGTTAAACGCCGTTTAGAAGTTAAAGGTAAGGTCAATGAGATTACCGTGTACGATGATTTTGCCCACCATCCTACGGCAATCGCTACAACCATTTCTGGCCTTAGAGCAAAAGTAGGATCCTCACGAATTTTTGTTGTACTCGAATTTGGTTCTTACACTATGCGAACCGGCGTTCACAAAGATCAAATGAAAAATGCGTTAGTTCAAGCGGATAAAGTCTTTTGCAAACGTCCAAATGCTTTGAATTGGGATTTAGAACCTGTTTTAAAAAGTTTTTCACAACCGACTATTTTGTGTGATGATGCCAACGCATTAGTGACTAAATTAGTTGAAGAACTGAAACCGAATGATCACGTCCTCATCATGAGCAATTCAGGTTTTGAAGGAATTCATAATAAATTATTGCAAGCACTGAGTGCTTAAAGGAACTTATGCAACCAACTAAATCTCAAGATCCAGTCTTTACATGGAAAGGGGCGTTTTTAGGATTGATGGCTTATCTGATTGTCATGTTAATATTATTGGTATTATTAAGGTAAATAATGAAAGATAACAAAATTAAAATCAGAACTGAAACACATTTCTTAGCTGATCAGTCGTCTGCAGAAAGTTCTCGTTATGTATGGTCATATGATATCACTATCATTAATGGGCAGGATGATATTATTCAATTGCTAAACCGCTATTGGCGCATCACCGATGCACGAGGAAAAATCGAAGAAGTACGAGGCCCTGGTGTTATTGGCTTACAACCTATCATTAAACCTCACAAACAATTCGCATACAGCAGTTTTTGCCAACTGAGCACTCCTCAAGGTTTTATGGAAGGCCACTATGAAATGCAAACGCTCAATGACGAAATTTTTATTGTAGAAATACCTAAATTCGAATTAATTTCGCCTTCAAATAACCCACATCCGTTGAGATCATTGTTGCATTAAACATAAAGCTTCTTCTTCCGCAACCTGTGATGTCTGCGATAATGCCTATGCTCTTGCGAATCACTTTTATGAAAACGAGCAAGATCCTTGATTCCTTGAACAATCAACAATGGCAATGATAATTTTTTAAAATTAACGGATGGAGCAAGTACATTACTGTGGCTATCCAAATCATATGTTTGCTGTAACTGTTTTATAATCACAGGGTCATGCGTCACAACAGACAATTCGCGATTTTTATCTAAGGATTCGCGAGTAAAATTAATCGAACCCAGCATAGCTATTTGATTATCGATAATTAAAGCCTTAGCGTGAATATAATAATGTTGACTCACGACAATCTGCACGCCTGCACGTTGTAGAAAAGCAAATTTTTTATTAGATGATTTTTCAGTATTGACTGACGTTAACAACGTCACTTTCACACCTTTTCGCGCTGCTCTGGCTAAAGCTCCAATGACTTCATAATCCGTCAAGCTTTCAGCGTAGATGCGAATATCAGACTGCGCATGTTGAATCAGTGATAGGATTTTTTCTCGGCTGTTCTCCGGACTCCAAATTAAATTCTCCTGATGAACTTCTGTTTGTTTATGTTGCCAATCTGCATTAAAAACATTTTGAATCTCTTTCACGTCATCTGCATCATGAATAATTAATGCAAAATTTCTCTCATTTTTAAAACTTGAATGCGTTAAATTAAAAGTCATGACAATGGCAGTGCCATCATCCATTAAAAATGTTTTTTGATGTGTTAACTGAAAGTGATCACTAGGCCACTTCAACAAAACATTGGATTTCAATAATGCTTCAATCGCAGCTGTATTTTCATCAGTAGCTTTATAGGGATAATGTTGCAATAAAACTTGAATAGTTTTACCTTTATTTTTAGCTTGACTCAGTGCAGATACAAATTCTAAATCAGTGAATCCATACATCACAAGATTCACAGATCGCCTAGCCGTATCGACAGCATGAAGTAGAGGGTATGTACCCTGCTCAGGCTCTATGATTAATTCAGAATGACTGCAGAAACAGGTGCCGTGAATAAAAAATAAGAAACAAAAAATTAATAATTTGCATAAATTGTGATTCATAAAATAATTCAGCAATAACGTTCTTTCACTTAACTGTTTCTCGCCCAGCAAATGCATGCGCCAGCGTACCGCTATCGATAAATTCCAGTTCTCCCCCCAACGGAACACCGTGAGCGATGCGGGTCGCTTTGATATTATATTGCTTCACATTTTCAGAAATATAATGAGCCGTTGCTTCCCCTTCGACAGTGGGATTAGTCGCTAAAATAACCTCTTTAATCATCCCATTCCCTAATAAATCATTTAACTCCTTTATTCCTATTTGTTCTGGACCAATTCCGTCTAACGGAGACAAATGACCCATTAAAACAAAATAACGTCCTTTGTAACCTCCCATTTGCTCCACAGCAATCATATCCACTGGATTTTCTACAATACAAAGAATGCTGGGATCTCTATTTGGAGAGGCACATAAATTGCATAGCTCGCTCTCGCTAAAGGTTCTGCAATGATGACAATGACCAATTTGGTGCATTGCCTTCAGTAAAACCTCAGCCAGGCGTTTGCCATTGTCCCTACCACGCTCTAATAATTGAAATGCCATTCGCTGGGCAGTTTTCGGCCCTACGCCCGGGAGATAACGCAGTGATTCAATAAGCTGTTCCAGCAAGGGACTCGAGAACATGCAATTATTTTCCTGGCAAATCAAAACCATCAGGAAGTTTAAATCCTGCCAACCCAGACATTTTATCGCGCGTACCTTTTTCAATTTTATCGCTAGCATCATTAATCGCTGCCGCAATCAAATCTTCGATAACTGTTTTTTCTTCTTTTAATACGCTAGGATCTAACGTAACGCGTTTTGCATAATGTTGACCCGTCATCACAATTTTAACTAAACCACCACCAGACTGGCCGGTCACTTCCATTTCGGCTATTTGTTTTTGAATTTCTTGCATCTTTTTTTGCATTTCTTGAGCTTTTTTCATTAAATCGCCTAAACCTGCTTTATTATTCATAAAATCTCCAAATTGAATTCAATAGAATGACGAACATTCTAACAAAGATACATACCTCTCGCACCTGAAATGCTGGGGTATTTTTGCGTCTGTAGGAAATTTAAAATAGGTTCTTTCCCACTTATTAAAATCCACTTATTCAACATATTTATACTGATTTAAGTATAAACAACAGGTAAAATAGGATAACTCATTGACTTAATCTTTTTCAAAACCCAGCTGCTGATGACACTAGGATAATTTATGAATGGTGATAATACAAACCTAGAAAACAAGCAATTTAAAGTTGAAAATATCCCACCAACATTCGATCCCTACCATTCTTTAAAAAAATTTCCGATAGAAGAATTATGGCGCTTTTTTATCCCCAACTACAATCATAAAAAAGCGGAAAGTATTTTAAGTAATAATTTATCTGAACGAGTGCACAGTGGGCATATAGTCAAAAAATGTTATTTAGAACGTATGCTAAATACATTCAATTTTGTCCTTGAGAATCGCGCCACTGAATTAAATATAAATTTTATAAATGAATTACACTGGCACGCCACGTCAAGATTAATTCATAACACACAATATAACCCCGAAACACATATGCCTGAACAAGGTGGAAAATTTAGAACGAGAGAGGAAGAAATTTTTAAACTTACACCTGAGAACACAACAAGAGATGGCATTCAAGAAATTGCTATGCACATAAAGGAAAAAGCAAAACTCAATATCCATTTTGATATCAAGGGCCAAGAAAAACATCATAAAGATGTACATTCTCATTCGCAAGCCACATCAATCCTCCATCATTCTGCAGCATATATCCACGCAGCTATTACAGATCAGTGGAAAGAATATGAAGTAACATTTCATAGTAAGGTCAACCCACAAAAACTACCCGACATCATGAATGATTATATTCATCAATATTCTTCTGCCATCAAAATGCAAACTGATAGCACGCTAAAAATAAAGTGTATTGTTAGCTTTATTCGTGATTGCGAACAGTTGCATCCTTATTCTGATGGAAATACTCGCGTTTTTGCGACTTTGTTATTAAATCATTTATTAATGCAAAATCACTTTCCACCGACTATATTAGATTATCCACATAATTTTAAAGCACACTCTACACTAGAATTAATTCACGATGTAAAAAAAGGCATAGCGCGAACTTTAATTTTAATTCAGACCGGCCATGCTAATGAATTTTCAGAGGTAGATACTCAAACAGTCTTAGAACGTGAAGATGCGAAAAAATTCTATATGGAAATGTTAAAAACCAATGTTCCTGCTTTGTTTAATGAACGCGCGCCCTAAATTTTAGTTTTCATCCATCATACCCTGCTCTTTCATAATTTCCCGCAATGCTTTTAATCCACTCATTTGAATTTGACGAACACGTTCGCGTGTGAGGCCAATTGCTCTGCCAACTTCTTCTAATGTCTCACGCTCATAACCGCCCAAACCAAAGCGTCTACACAAAACTTCATATTGTTTTTCACTTAGGGAATGCAAGCATTCTTCCAGGTGAACAGATGTACTTTCATCAACTAATAAATCAACAGGATCCGTTCTATGCTTATCAGCAACCGCTTCTAACAAAGGCCTGCCAGCACCACTCTCACCACCAATCACTGAATCCAACGAAATCATGTGTTCATTCAATTCCATAATATCTTGCACATCGTTGACAGGTTTATTCAGAGCATCCGCAATTTCTTGATAGGAAGGCTCATGGTTTTGCGTTTTTAATAACTCTCTTGCAACAGTCAAATACATATTCAACTCACGCAACACATGTATTGGTAAACGGATGGTACGAGTTTGATTCATAATGGCACGTTCTATCGTTTGACGAATCCACCATGTGGCATAAGTAGAGAAACGAAATCCTCGCTCTGGATCAAATTTTTCAACTGCACGCAACAAACCTAAATTACCTTCCTCAATCAAATCTAAAAATTCTAATCCACGATTATAATATCGACGTGCAATTTTAACGACAAGACGAAGATTACTTTCTATCATTTTAACACGAGCAGCCTTGTCGCCTTTTTGAATGAGACGCGCATAATACACTTCTTCTTCAGCAGTCAGTAAAGGTGAGTAGCCTATTTCGCCTAAATATATTTGAGTAGGATCAGTTGATTTTTTTATATAGTCTTGAGTAACAGCTTCAGTAATTTCTGACTTTTTTTCTGCAGCACTTTCTTCTTTTTCTTCTTCATCTATTTCTTCGATTTCTATTTCTATTTCATTTTTATTGACATCCATCTTTTCTTTTTTTGGACGTGAAACTTTTTTTGGTCGCGCAACAATTTTTGTTTTTTTTTGTTTAGGTTTGGATTTGCTGACCTTAGTGCTGACTTTCCTTGGCATATACTGAACCTCTTTCCAGTTCATTCCACAAACGGAAGAATAATCCTTCGGGCTCTGATTTATGACTTCTCAATCTTGAGTATCCAGCCCCTTGGAACCAGCACCCAAAAAAAAGGTAAAGCAGGCGGGTCATTAACACCCCACTTACTTTTTATTACTGAGTCCTTTAATTATACCGCTGATTTGACAAATAGACCAAAGGATTCACAGGCTGGCCATTCAGCCGAATCTCGAAATGTAACATGACACGCCTTGCGCCTGTATTACCCATTTCAGCGATATTCTGCCCACCTCGAACCCAATCTCCTTCTTTTATCAAGATCTTATCGTTATGCGCATAAGCTGTTAGGAATGATTCATTATGCTTTATGATTATTAAATTACCATAACTTCGCAAACGGTTCCCTGCATAAACAACCTTGCCTGAGCTAGCAGCAACAACAGGATCTCCACGTTTTCCAGCAATATTGATCCCTTTATTGCTATTCGAGTAAAAACCAATCAATCGACCCTTTGCAGGAAATTGCCAAACAGGATTTACACTGACAGATTCACGATCTTCGATTACAGGAACATTTGAGATAAAAGATGCAAAGTGATGGTATCTCATTTTTGTGCTTTTTCTGACATATTCTGGCGGCATCCGTAAAGAAATTAAACGGCCGCTATTAATATGATAAGGCGACACTATTCCATTGTAAGCAGCCAAATCACGATAATCTAAACCATATCGCCAAGCAATTGAATAAAGTGTTTCTCTCGATAGCACCTTATGCATACCATTCTTAGGAATTCTCTCTATATTTCCATTGATAACAGGCGCATGAAATCGACTTTCACTACAAGCAACTAAGATAAAAATTGATAATAAAATGATAACAAATCTGCTATCCACAAATTATCCTAATTCAAGGCTTTTGGTCCAGCCAGCTAATTGGTCAAACACTTTGTAGTGCGTTAAATCAAGATGTAATGGAGTAATAGAAACATAACCGGAATTAACAGCATGAAAATCCGTACCTGGACCTGCATCTTGTTCTGGTCCTGGCTGACCTACCCAGAAAATTCTTCTGCCTCTAGGATCTGATTCTTTGATGGTTGGTTCTGCAATGTGACGGGTTCCCAATCGAGTCACTTGAAATCCTTTTAATTGAGAATATGGCAGATCTGGCACGTTAACATTTAAAACGGTATCAGCAGGAATTTTATCTTTCACTAGCTGCTTAATCAGAAGAGTGGCAACTTTCGCTGCTGCATCATAATGCTCGCACTTAGGACCAGCAAGTGAAATGGCAATCGATGGTAATCCTAAAAAACGCCCCTCTGTCGCTGCTGCAACTGTTCCCGAATATAAGACATCATCGCTTAAATTAGATCCTTCATTGATACCAGACACAACCATATCAGGCATTTCTGTCAGCAACCCAGTCACAGCAAGATGCACACAGTCTGTAGGCGTACCATTCACAGCAAAAAATCCATTCTCTGCTGTCACAATTCGCAACGGATTATCTAACGTTAACGAGTTACTTGCTCCACTACGATTACGATCCGGAGCAACCACAGTCACTTTAGCAAATTCTTTTAGTGCTTTCGTTAAGATATTAATACCAGGCGCTAAAAAACCATCATCGTTACTCACTAATATATTCATTTGAATTCTCGCCTCTTTTTGATGTTTCTTCCCCTGAGCAGCTTAGCTACGGGGTACTTGGTAGAATGTTTCACCTTTCTTAATCATTCCTAATTCAGCACGGGCCTGCGATTCAATCGCCTCATTATGCGTTTGAATATATTGCACTTCTTGAATTAATTTTTCATTTCGCTGCTTTAATTTATTATTCTCTTGAACCCATAAGGCTAATTGTTTCTTAGCTTTCAGCATATCAATTATTCCATCGGTTTCAAACCATAAACAATACTGCAAAACTCCGAATACAAGAATCAAGATGAGTGGGAGCATCTTCAGTTTATCGAAAAGCATATTCTAAAACTCAACAGATAGAGATGAATTAAAGGCTGAAAAAATAGTCTTTCCAGCATACTTTGCGTCTTCTCGCAATTCAGCTTCAATTCGTAAAAGTTGATTATATTTAGCAACACGATCCGATCGACATAATGACCCCGTTTTAATTTGACCCGCATTAGTTGCTACTGCCAGATCAGCAATAAAAGTATCTTCTGTTTCACCGGAGCGATGAGAAATAATCGTATTGTATCGGGCTTTTTTAGCCATTTTTATGGCTGCTAATGTTTCAGTAAGTGTGCCAATTTGATTGGGTTTAATTAAAATTGAATTCGCTATTTTTTTTGAAATGCCTTCTTGCAGTAATTTCGTATTTGTCACAAATACATCATCACCCACTAGCTGAATTTTTGTTCCTAGACGTTCTGTTAATAATTTCCATCCGCGCCAATCGCTTTCCGACATACCATCTTCAATACTGATAATCGGATACGCGTCTACTAATTTTGCAAGATACGTCACAAATTCTTCTGACGATAAAATTTTATTCTCACCACTTAAATGATACTTTCCCTCTCGAAAAAATTCAGAGCCTGCAACATCTAACGCGAGAAAAACATCTTTTCCTGCTTTAAATCCTGCTGATTGGATAGCTTCTAAAATATTATGTAATACAGCTTCGTTACTCGATAAATTAGGAGCAAACCCACCCTCATCACCGACACTTGTGCTCAACCCTTGCTTGTGAAGAATCGATTTTAATTGATGAAAAATTTCGACTCCATAACGTAACGCCTCGTGGAAAGATGAAGCGCCTACGGGTAAAATCATAAATTCTTGTATATCTAAATTATTATCAGCATGCGCGCCACCATTGACAATATTCATCATGGGAACAGGCAAAGTCATTGGGTCACTATTTCCTAAATATTTGTATAGTGGCACATTGCAATCGGATGCAGCTGCTCTAGCAACTGCTAACGAAACAGCTAATAAGGCATTAGCACCATATTTTTCTTTATTTTCTGTACCGTCTAGGGATAACAATGTGTTATCAATCATTTCTTGCTGAATAGCATCTTTGCCTTTTAATGCGTCTGAAATTTCTGTGTTAACCGCGGCTACGGCTTTTAAAACACCTTTTCCACCATAACGCGCCTCTTTGTCTCTTAATTCCAACGCCTCTCGTGAACCTGTAGACGCCCCTGACGGAACCGATGCACGACCTATTTTTCCATTTGTTAAAATAACCTCTGCTTCCACAGTAGGATTGCCGCGCGAATCTAAAATTTCTAATCCCTTAATTTCTTTAATTTGCGACATCATGTCTCCTATCTTTAAAAAATTTAAATTTGTAAAATTGACTTCACGAATGGCACAGTGAGTTTGCGCTGTGCAGCTAATGACGCTTTATCCAAGGCTTCTAGTGCAGCAAATAATGTAGACATATGCCGTGGGCAATGATTTAAAATATACTTTCCAACTTCTTCACTTAACATCATGCCTCTTCTTTCTGCTCGCATGATCAAGACAGCTAATTTTTCTAGATCCATCAGAGAATGCAATTGAAAAACCACTCCCCATGATAGTCGAGAAACAACATCCGGTAAAACCACTCCTAAGGATTTTGGCATAACATTTGCAGTCACAATCAAACGAGCACCGGCATCATAAATACGATTATATGCATGAAAAAAAGCTTCTTCCCATAATGGTCGACCCGCTATCAAATGCAAATCATCAATACAGATTAACTTTAATGATTCCAACCCCTCAAAAACGGCGGGGGAAAAATCAATAAGACTTGTCAATGGAAGATAAACCGCCGACAATTTATTTCGATTTGCTTCATGACAAACTGCCTGCAGGAGATGGGTACAACCCAAACCGCCAGACCCACAAAAATAAATAATTTTCTCACCTTGACCACTCGCTGTTTTTTTTAATTCTTGAATGAGCGGTCCATTGTTGGCTTCATAATAATTTGCAAATGTAGCCTCATCTCTTAAACCCACACCCAATGTTAATTGACTAACCATCATTTGCATCCATTATTCTGACGCTTTATAAAGATTACTTTTTCGGTATTGATGATGAAGATGACGTATGCAAACCATAATCACCGATGCCACTGGCAAAGCAAGCAGCACTCCCAGAAATCCAAATAAACACCCACCTGCCAAAATAGCAAAGATAACCGCAACTGGATGCAAACCAATCCTATTCCCCATCAAATTAGGGAGTAGAAAGATATTTTCAATAACGTGCACAACAACAAAAACTAACCAGACTAATAACACCGAAGAAAAACTACCAAACTGAACTAAAGCTGCAATTGTAGCAATAGTAATACCGACAATAAAACCTAAGTAAGGAACGATACTCACTATACCTGCAATAACTCCAACAACCAATCCCACTTGTAATCCGATAATGGTTAACCCAGTAGCATAAAGCGTGCCGACCACTACCATCACAATCAACTGGCCACGAAAAAATGCACTTAACACTTCATCGCACTCGTTCATAATTTTCGTAAAAGCAGGCTCGAGGTCTCTTGGAAAAAGGTTGCGAATACCTTTCACAAATTGAACCCAGTCGCATAGCAAATAAAACATGACGACAGGAATTAAAATGATATAAAAAATCCACTCCAATAATGCTGCACCTGAATGCACGACCGCTTTCACCATCCAATCTGCAGCACTACTCGCTTTTCCTAAATTATCCGATAAAACTGCTTTTAAAGTTGGGATACTAATCATTCCCTCATCAATACCGAAATTATCTTTTAGCCAAGGAAGTATAGTATCTTGCAACCATTCAATCACTTTCGGGATAATCACAGAAAGTGTATCCATTTGTTTTCCCATGACAGGGATAAGCAATAATATTAACAACGAAAGCATAAAAAACAGCGCCAAAAATACGATAGAAACGCTCATCTTGCGAGACAATCGTAACTGTATTAACTTTTTAACTAACGGCTCCGTTAGATACGCAAGTAACGTACCCACCAAAAAAGGTGTCAAAATAGGAGATAAAAAATAAATTAGACTTCCCACGATTCCGATACCAGCAAGAATCAGAAGCTGATTGCTCTGCATATAAATATCTTTTTTCATTTTAATGAACCAACTTATAAATTAATGTGTCATCATCACTTTGTTTTGATGATATGGAAACTAGAGTCTCATCGCCACTCACCGCTTGGATAAACGCTTGCTTGCTGCCTCTTAAACTAACATTCAAACTAATTTCATCATTAGAAACGCTTTCCAGTTGCACGTCGATGACCGGCGTTAGTTGTTGTAATGATTTCATTAACTCAATAAGCTCCGTGTGCTCTTTTACATTTTGAATCTTTAATACAAGTTGTGACTTAACGATATCTGTCAATGCAACCGCGTAATTTTCAGCTAACGTATCTGCCATATTATTCGAAACATTCTTTATGATTTCTTCTAAACTTTTACCGGTGATATTCCAGCTTTGTTGTGATGTGCCTGAAACAAACAACCACTCACTTTTAAAATTATTCTCTTCTTGTTTGCTTACGCTTCCAATCAATAATCCGTTGCTATCATACCGCACAGCAGCTTTCTGCAAGACAGGCAATGATTTTTTCATCACATCATCTACAGAGACCTCACTTAACTCGGATACATCCATCAAGGGTAGGATGACCGCCAACCCTCTTTGCTTAGAAGCACGTTTTAATAACTTCTGCAACTCGCTTGGCGTCGAACCATCAACAATATCTGCAGGATGCGATGGCGTCTCTAGTACTATCCAAGCTAAAATTAACGGCCTAGATTGAGTCCAGACACTAGCTCCCGCATCACGCAACATTTTATTCACACCTTCAGGGACAAAACGCATACTCAGCAAGGTCGCGTTGGAATCCCCAAGCACGTTTGTGTAGTTTGTGTCCCGAATCACGGAATCTGCTTGCTTAAGGCTCTCTGCTAAGCTGGGATTCTTTTCCATTACCCGAATATTCCCACTCACCTTGACAAACACTTGCGCTAATCCTGCCTGGATAGCCTCTTTTTTATCATTTTCGGAATGAGAGGCAACCGGAATTTCAGCTGTATAAATGGAATCCACACGTACAGCAGATGCCATCAATGGGGTGATTGTGAGTAATAAAGCAGTCATTATGAGGATTATCTTGCGCATTTGTCACCCGAGATCGAATAAAATATTTCCATTATATGCAAAACCGGCTGGAACTCATAGATAAAACAATATTAAATCATCATAAAGTTGTCTAACGCTAGATTTTTCATAGCAGATATAATATATTCATAGATACAAGCAGTTGTTCGTCACAGTCTAAAACACGGAGGCAGCATTACTGCTGAACACAATGCTAATTAAATCTGAACTTATCGCAGAAATTAGTCAAAAACTTTCTCACCTTCCTGAGAAAGATATCGCATTAGCTATCAACAGCATTATTGAGCAGATGAGTGAAAAACTCAGTAATGGTGGCAGGATAGAAATCCGCGGCTTTGGAAGCTTCTGTTTACATTACCGCCCACCTCGCAAAGCCCACAATCCAAAAACCGGTGAAAAATTAGTGACTCAGCCAAAATATGCTGTTCACTTCAAACCCGGCAAAGAATTGCGAGAGCATGTCAATGCGAGTCGCGATATCCCATTGCAGCATGATGACATGGGTGATTCAGACGACGAATAGTCTCACTAAAATTAAAAAAGAGCGCTTGGCGCTCTTTTTTTTTGTAAAAATTTCAAAGGGGGAGCTATTCGAGAGTTAGCTCTTAAGGTCTTATTCCTAGGTAATCGGCAACGTCACACCTCGCTGACCTTGATACTTACCCGCCCTGTCTTTGTAAGAAGTCTCACACTCTTCATCTGATTCTAGAAAAAGAATTTGCGCCACCCCTTCGTTTGCATAAATCTTCGCAGGCAACGGCGTTGTATTCGAAAATTCTAAGGTGATATGACCTTCCCATTCAGGTTCCAACGGCGTGACATTCACAATAATTCCACAGCGAGCATACGTTGATTTCCCCAAACAAATCACCAAGACATTACGCGGGATACGAAAATATTCTACGCTACGCGCAAGCGCGAACGAATTAGGAGGAATAATACAAACATCCGAAACCACATCCACAAAATTAGAGTTCGTAAAATTTTTTGGATCGACAATAGCAGAATTAATATTCGTAAAAATTTTAAATTCATTTGCACAGCGCACGTCATAACCATAACTGGATGTACCATGCGAAATAATTTTTTTGCCGGATTCTTCTTGTCTTATTTGTTTTGTTTCGTAAGGTTCAATCATGCCATACTGCTCCGCCATACGACGAATCCATTTATCTGATTTGATAGCCATTATTTTTTCCTTTAAACGCGAATTCTAGTTAAGAAAATAAGAAAGTGAATTTACTGTAAGTCTATTGTCATGTCGATGAATTTTTAAAAGCTTTTTGTTCAAAATAAAGCCCGATCTTGATTGAAAACAGCCATAGTAATGTGTTTTTTATTTGCATATAAAATAGAAGTGGATAATAATGGCTCCATTGAGAAAACACCAACAATACTTAGAGTAAATGACAATGCCAACCATGCAACCCTCAGAACAATTAAGTCAGTTAACTGCTCATTTAAAACCTCTTTACAATACGCTAACAACTCACCCACTCTACAAAATGTTTCACACCATGAAAGATCTGCATATTTTCATGGAATCACATGTCTTTGCTGTTTGGGATTTTATGTCGCTCTTAAAAGTTCTACAGAATAAATTAACCTGCACAACTATACCATGGAAACCAAATCAATATCCAAAGAGCGCGCGGTTTCTTAATGAGATAGTGTTAGGAGAAGAAAGCGATAAGTATGGCAATGCTGTCCTGAGTCATTTTGAAATTTATTTGCTGGCCATGCGAGAGTCTGGCGCCTCTGTCACTGCAATCGACACTCTCTTAAATCTACTGAATGACAATGTTGCATGGAATAAAGCGCTATTGCTTTGCAATGCTCCGAAAAGCGCGCAAACTTTTGTAGAAAAAACATTTTCAATTATTAACGCAGATAAACTTCACGCAATCGCAGCGGCATTTACTTTTGGTCGTGAAGATATTATTCCAGAAATGTTTCGCGAGTTTATTGACAAACAAGATGAGCGACTCAAAGAAAAACTTAAAACATTGCACTGGTATTTTGAAAGGCACATCCACATTGACGCAGATGAACATGGGCCTATGGCTTTAGAAATGATGAAAGAAATTTGTGGAAGTGATTCCACTAAATGGGCAGAGGCACGAGATGCAGCCGAAACGGCTATCCTAGCACGCATTGAACTATGGGATAATATAGTGAATAGCATTCAGTGCGCGCAAGTATCTGAAGTAGCAGAATTCGCTGTGTCTTCAGATTAATAAGCAGCTAACGTTTCCAGCGAGAGTTTTGTAGCACAACTCTATAACCATCCGCATCTTCATACGTGACGCCATATTGAACCCAATAAGGATTATGAGATTCGACTGGCAAAGCCCCGATGCGCGACATACAAGCAACAGCAGACTGCCAAGCGCTCACATCACTAAAATAAAATACCAATAGGTGTTCGTGACTTGGTGCTTTGCCATAATGGATTCCATACTCTTGCAAGAATTCTAGATGATACCCATGACGCTCGTGACCCAGTATCATGCCTCGATATCCATCTAAGTCGAACTCAGATATGATTTTAAACCCAAGACCATCAATGTAAAATTTTTTTAAGTCATCAATATTATCACTAGGTCGTGCAATTCGAATCTGTTGATTGATAGTGCTCATAGTCTCTTACTAACATTAGTTCGCATATGTTTTATTAAGTCCGCAGGATCTTCCATGATGATAACCTGCTGTAAATGATCTTCAGTAATAAAATGCTCTGCTGAACAATCTCTGAGGAAACTTAACAACCCATTGAAGTATCCATTAATATTCAGAAAGCCAAGTGGTTTATTATGCAGGCCTATTTTTTTTGCATTCCATACTTCAAATACCTCTTCAAATGTACCGAGGCCGCCAGGGAAAAATACAAAAGCATCTGCCAAATCTGACATTAATGCTTTTCTATCATGCATAGTGTCGACAAGATGCAATTTAGTGAGTTGATTATGGTGCAGCTCGCTTGGTAAGGAAGCTGGCATTATACCTATAACATCTCCCCCTGCTCCTAATACAGCATCTGCGAGCACACCCATTAAACCATTACGAGCACCGCCATAAATTAAGGTGCAATTCTGTTTAGCAATTTCCAATCCTAATAAATCGGCATTTGAACGATAAACAGGATTCTTCCCTTCCGTTGCACCCAAAAAAACACATATAGATTTAATGTTATTCATTATCTCATCCTAAAATAGTCTGCGCTCAAGCTGGCTAGAGTTCTTGGCTTCTCTTTTATTTTGCTCATCAGTGAAGCATGCTAATAAGCTTTTGTCGAAGTTCTTTTTGGCAAGCATCAACGGTGTTTCACCACTGTTATTTTTACACATGAAATCAACTCCATGTTGCATTAACTCGCAAACTATATTTTGTCGATTAAACTTTATTGCGAGATGAAGAGCAGACTCACCATCTTGATTGGAAATTTCTGCATTCGCATGCTTCTCTAAAAGAATTTTCACCGTAGCAATGCGGCCAAATTTCACTGCCATATGTAACGCTGTATCGCCTAACTTATTTTGTCTATCAATATGTTGTATGTTATTTTCCAATAACAATTGTAGCGCACCTTCTCGCCCATAAGCTGCAGCCCGAAAGAGTGGTATGGCTCCAGACTTATCACTATAGTTTGCATCGGCACCCTTCTTTAATAAAAGGTCAATCACTTTTTCATAGCCATACTCTGCTGCAATATGCAACGCAGAATCCCCCACATTGTTTATATGGCCTATATTTGCATGATGACTAATTAGCTTTTCAACTATCTCATGATGTCCATACTTAACAGCTGTGAGCAATGGTGTATAACCATCGCAGAGATTTACCCAATCAACCGCGAGAGATGGCGCGCTCAGTAAAGCATCTACAGCTGTATTATTGCCGTATTGAGCGGCGATGTGCAGAGCAGTTAACCCATCTCGATTAAGAGAACTTGGATTGGCACCCTGATTTAATAATTTTTGAATTGCTGTGCCTGAGCCGTGAAATGCTGCATAGTGAAGCGGCGTTCCTCTGTCTTCATCATATCCATTTATCTCTGCACCATATTGTATAAGGCAATTGAGCATTTGGTTAGAACAATTCAAAGCAGAAACATAAAGCAACTGACTGCTGCTAACAATGTATTTCTTTAAGTGATCTTGACTCATTAATTGAATTAATAAAGGCAAGTTATATTGTTTAATTGCTCGCTCTGCTAGATTCCTTGCAACTAAGCACAACAAATCTGTTGGTTGTTCATCATTCCGATTAAAGAGTGACTGCAGAGAGTCCATATTCATTTTACAAGCAGCATGAGGCAGTATCTCTCTCACACCCTTAGTACGAATGATATCCGTGACAACCGAATACATTTTATCGATAACAGCATGAGCCATATTGATTTCAGTGATAGCCTGTTTGCAAGTGGGACATACCGTGTTTTCGCAATCACTCTCAGCAGAGTGTTCAGCTCTCATAAAATCGTCAAAATTAACAACGTGTGAACTTTCGCAATTTACCTGAACGGGTTGATGAAATATTTTTCCAGCAGCTGTAGAGAATATCCCTAACGACTCTAGCTCCTTCTGAGATTTCATGTTTTCTAATATAGATACAATCTGTTGAAAGAGTAACTCTCTTGCCTTTTCAGCTGGGTCTGTGAATGAATAATATTCCCACCTCACGAACTGCTCAACAATGTCAGACACTAATTGTTCTGGTTTTTTAGTGAGAGTTTGTTCTATACCTAAGATTGTGACAACTTTCTGCAAGCGTTCTGATGATAACGTTTTATTCTCCATGCTTTTAGCCAGATCAGAACGAATAAGATTAATGTCATAGAAGTAAATAGTATCCGTGTCATATTCCCATAAAAGTAACGGTACTCTGGGGAAGTTATGGTAAGAGTCTCGCGCAATTAAATACTCACAAAACAAATTGATGCGCTCAGTGCTGTTATAGGGATAAAAACAAGCACGCAAGCCATGTAGTGTTAATCCTCTTAAGAGCTCATTATTTATTTTATCATTGGTATTTATTCTCATATGTATCTGAAGCGCAGATGTTGTGATGCTATGCGTGATCAAACCATTTAACCATGGCTTGGTGATAGAGCCAGCATTTTTGATCCATATGTATCTATCACCCTTATGATGCAGCAAGGCGTCATCGTATAAAAAACCCAATCTGTTATCAGCATAGGGAATATATTTTCCATTGGTGTGAACGCGTGAGACAGCCATTTTTTTGCTATAAGGTGTTTCCTTTGGTTTGCCTCTATCGGCATCCAATAAAATACTTCTTGGCAAGAGATCGCTATTATCATCCCTGTATTTCTCAAGATTATATGTTGTACTCAAAACAACACGCTGTTTTTCAATCGGTTCGAAATGTTTACGAGATCTATGAATAAATTTGACGTTCCCGGTTTTATCATTGCGCTGGTCTGTATAGAGCGTTCTATCTTTCGTTGTTTCAATGATGGGTCGTACGTGTCTTGGATCGCTCAGCATTTTAAGTTCAATATCAGGTAACGTAACAACTCGGGCAATTGCATTTCCTTTTCGAATAATACGAGATATTTCGTTTAAATTAAGGTTTCCTTTTACAGACTCACGATAAAGTGGATCCTCGTAAGGTGCTTTTGCAGAAAGAATTTCCCAACAAGCGATTGGATTTTCTGTCAGATCATATAACTGCTCATTGTAGCCCGCTACCACACTGCCACCTGTTTCACTGATGCAAGATTTTGCGAACTGCCACAGTGGTTCAAATGTATAGCCAGACTGGAGGTATTGACTGTCGTACATCCGACGCATTGTCTGTATTGCCTCACTGGATCTGCAGCGTTGCAAATCAAGATCATGCGCTAATCGTAAAATGAGTTGTGGTAATTCTTTATTATCGGGGTTTCCTAAATCTTCTACCACTTTTCTTTGGTAAAAATCGATTTCGTCTACCGTATAAAAAAGCTGGCGTGCTTCCTCTGAGCTATCAACAAAGTCACGAAAAGCGAGCGCTGATTGAGTTCGGTAACGGGTATAAAGCTCGACTGAATCTGGACGAGAGATTTCACTATTACGACCTGCCACTTTAAATATACTTGCCAACTCAATTTGTTGGCAGAATGACTCCAGTTTCCCATTATTTTTGATGGAAATGAGTTGCGATTGTAGTGAGGGAACACCGTATTTCAACAGCATGTCAACAATATAGCGTACGTATCTCAAACTTCGTAGTGTATGGATAATATTATGATTTGGCCTGTGAACGACTCCGCGCTTCAGTTGAATTTTTGCGAGATTATTATAGTGACGCAGGTTTTCTTGCTCAAAAATATCTGTATAAGGTGTTGATAAATATTTTTCACGTGCAACTGATATAGCTAATATCAACAAAGGAGATAAGTTTTTCATGGGGACCTCATATTAGAGACCGCTCAAAGTCTTAAAATAAACAATTAACTGTTTTAAAACATGATTACGAGGATCTTCTTTCTCTCGAATATTAGGCGCTAACTCAGCAAATGTTGCTTGATACGATGGAAGATAAAAAATTCTATCGAAGCCATACTCTCCCTGTCCTCGCGGTTGCTCTGCGATCTCCCCAACCATTTCATGCTGCAATAATAGCGGAGTGGGATCAGAAGCGTGACGGAGAAAAACCATAGTACAAACAAATTTAGCTATTCGTTCTGTACCAGTCATTCCCTCAAGCTCTGTCAGCAACTTCTTCGTTGCCTGCTCCGTTGTTGCTCCCTCGCCCGCATATCGTTTTGTTCTAACACCCGGCTTGTTTCCTAAGCTGGGAACAAGAATACCCGAATCATCCGCAATAGCTGGGAGATTAGTATGAAGACAAGCGTTTCTTGCTTTGAGAATAGCATTTTCGAAGAATGTTGATTGATCTTCCACAACATCAGGCACGCCATGCTCTCCTTGATCTGTAATTGTTACAGGCAACTGAGCAAACATCTTTTTGACGAGTGAAATTTTTTTGGGGTTATTACTAGCAAACAAAATATTCATAAGTTGACGACAGACGTGATAGCAGAATGAGCGTTTGAATGACTCATGATTTTTTGTCCAATGTAATGACCACTCAACAACGCAGCAGTTAACCCTCTAAATAAACCAAGCGAATCGCCAACCACATACATGCCTGGGCATTCAGCTTCTAATTGGTTATTTACAATAGGATAATCACCCACTCCTTCGATTGTTGGACCCGCAATTTCTAATGCGCTTGCATCAGCTAAACTGGTAAAATGATTTTTAAGCTCCACCAATCCCAAAAATACATAATCAGCAACGAGCGGATCAAAATATTGAGACAACATGCTAGGATTACGATAAACATCTGCTAGATTGACTATGAATGGATTTAACAGCTTCGGTAATAAATAACGTGCTGCTGGTAATTTGATACGCGTATTAAAGCCTATATTGCTTTCATTCGTGGGTGGACAATCAGCACGGCCAGATAATGTCACATAGCCGTCACCCCCGGAATGCATAATTTCACCGCGCTTACAATAACAAAATGTTCGCCAAGATACGTGTCGATTTTCTCTGTGAGTGAAAATAAATTTTGGATCTAGAAAATCGCCATACTGCTGCAACTCACTAAAAAATGGATGACCATAAGGTCCTTTTACTCTAACTCCAATTTCTATGCGTTGAAATGCTTGAGGAATCGGTAATGTGAATGATGATAATTGTAATGGCCCCATACGACCTGTCGCAATCACAATATTTTCAGCAAAAAATACGCCCGCACTCGTTGTGATACAATATACATTATTATGTTTTGCAATATTGATGACCGTTGTATCCGTTAAAATATTCGCATTAAATTGTTTAGTCCACTGTTCAATCATTTTATATCGTTCATTGAAATCGATATAAAATGAAGGATAAGCTTTAAATACGTTATCAGAAACAATATCCACAGATTGCTGAGCATTTAAATCAGGTGGATTAACATTATGGTTTTGTAAAATACCTTTTAGCCAGTGATACGCAATCGATAAATTGTCAGAAGAGAGATTTTTCCAAAGCCACGTTGCTGATGGGAAAAAACTGAATTTACCATCGGAATATAAACCAGCACCACCCACGCCAGAAGGTACGTCTTGCGCACAGGCTCGCTGCCTTTTTGCTAATGATTTGCCGCGCTCAATTAACAAAAAATTTTTTAATCCTAATGACGACAAGCTACATGCTGTCGCAAGGCCAGCGGGACCTGCACCAATGATGATAGTGTGATGCATATTATGCAAACTCAAGCCATCCTTGATCTAACGCCTTGTTAGTATCATAGGCAATGAATTCACTCACAATACGATCGATAGTAAATCCGTTTTCATTAATTGCATGAGCTATTTTATCGATAAGCGCATAGGAATTTTTAAAACCTAGCTTGTAGGTACGCGCATTTAAAAATCGTTGATAATCAGGCAAATTATTGCAGCTGAATGGTACTTTAATGTTAAGGTCTTGCGTTAGCTTTGCAGACAGCGCTTTGAGTTTATTATCATTCGCTTCGTTAATTTCCACGTCCTTCAGTTTGATGTGATACTCAAAATAAGTATCTCCTGGAATAGCATGAGCTTCTTCATCTAACTGTGGCACCCCATCATTAATCGCTAAGGATTCTAACTTTATCCGAACCACTTCGAACTTTTCAGAAAGTTTTTCAGCATCCTCTACCATTTGTTCAAGCGCTTGCAGAGGGCTTGGAACTTTGTAGTATTTAGTTGTTTGTAATACTGTATTGACACCCGCTCCTTCAAAATTCAAACCTAGATTTAATGCTCGCAAACCAAGTGATTTACAAAATCTTACAAATTCTTGCTGTAATTCAACAGGCGGGTTGATAGGCCCAACAAACAAGTGGGACTCGAATGTATCCGAAATATTCGGCATAACTTGCGGACTTTTTTTCCAACTTTCAATCGTAGATTTAGCTTTTTCTATGTGTATATTTGTGTTCATAATGGCAAGCACTCTATCTGTTGTTAAACTGTGATACATACCATACACTATTCAACATGAAATTAAAAACACTACATCAAGATTCCTACAGTCAATTGACTGAATATTACGCTGATTTAAGCGAGCCAATGGCTGCTTTAAGACGGCAAATATTAGAAATCGTTCTTTGCTCAAAAAAGCCTGAATCAGCTTTACATTTCATTGGGAATTTTGCTGTGGGCGAAGATACCATTCCAGCGATGAGCATGCAAAATACGATATTAGATGTAGGCTGCGCGAACGGCGACAATCTAACTATTATGCGACAAATAGGTTTTCATCATCTTTCAGGTATTGATGTCGCACCTGAAATGGTGGCAACTGCTAAAACCAAAACACAACTTCCTATTCACTGTGTCGATATGTTTGAGTATGAAGGAGACAGCGTTGATGTTATCTTCGCACAAGCTTTGGTTCATTTGTTCCCTAAACAAGATTTACCAACGGTTTTAAAACATTTACTTTCACTCAGTCAACAACGCTTATATTTTTCAACAACAATTCATGATCATGCGTCAGAGGGTTTAGAGCCAAAATTTCAAGTTGTGCGTTATCGTAGTCGTTACACAAAAGAAGAATTACTAGCAACTATTCGTGATGTCATGGAGTCAGTCAATGATAAACATACGACATGGCGGGTATTTTATTTTTTTCTCACTGATTGTTTAGGAAAACATTGGATCAATGTGGTATTTGATAAAATAGAGTTACCGAATTGTTATGAAAAAAATGGAATCATTATTCATCGCGACTTACTAAAAAAAAACGTTATAGAAAAGCTTAGCGAAGAACTGTGCCATTTAGCAACCACTCCCGCACCTAACAATACTTGGTTACGCTATGATGATGATACTGTATTTGATCGAGTTGAAAATTTTCTTCCCTATTTAACTTCATCTATACGCGATCAACTTCATTCACCTGTTATGATAGAGCTACTCGAAAAATGTTTTGGTAACAAAATTGCGTTATTAAAAGATAAATGTAATTTCAAACCTCCCGGGAAACAAACTTTTCCATTACACCAAGATGCCGCAGCTGGATGGGAAAAAAGTGGTTATGGTAGTAAACACATTACCATCGCAATAAGCTTAGATGATACATCACTTGAAAACGGTGCATTACAATTTGCACTCGGCAAGCATCGCGACGGATTATTTTCGTCTTTATATGAAGCGATGAGTCAAGATTACTTAAATATATGGGATTTTCAGCCTATTCAGATGGCTCCGGGTGACGCTGTTATTTTTGATAGTTACACACCGCATTATTCCACAACCAATGAAAGCCAAACATCTCGAAAAATTATTTTTTTAACCTATATTGATGCGAATTATTCTGCTGTTGCAAACCATTTTTTTGCAGAAAAAAGATTACGCCAACCACCTATGGATGAAAGAGATGCGCATACAAACTTAGTGCGTAATGAGTATGGGAAATGGATTAAAAAAGAAGTTTAATTATTCTGAATAACAATACTCGGAAATTTATGCGAATAATCTTGCGCTTGCAGAGACAGTTTCGCCGCAACATGACGCGCAATATCACGATAGATTTTTGAGTTTTTAGATTCTGGGTTCAGCGCGACCGTTGGTGTTCCACTATCGGTTTCAGCACGAATATTCATATCAAGCGGCAGACTACCTAACAATTGCAGATGATATTGTTGCGCCAAACGATTACCGCCACCCTCTCCAAAAATATGCTCTGCATGTCCGCACTGCGAACAAACATGTATACCCATATTTTCAACGACCCCTAAAACGGGCACATTCACTTTTTGAAACATTTCATAAGCACGTCTTGCATCAAGCAATGCTAAATCTTGCGGTGTTGTGACGATAACAGCAGCGCTGACCGGAATTTTTTGCGCGAGAGTCAATTGAATATCACCCGTGCCTGGCGGTAAATCAACAATTAAATAATCTAAATTATCCCATTGCGTATCATTCAGTAATTGCTGTAACGCCATACTCACCATAGGCCCACGCCAAACCATAGGCGCTGATTCATCAATTAAATAGCCAATCGACATCGATTGAATACCATGACGAATGATAGGCATTAACATTTTCTTATCTTTCAGTTCGGGAGTTGTCGTGACACCCAACATCAACGGTTGGCTAGGACCATAAATATCCGCATCTAAAATTCCAACACGCGCACCTTCTTTTGATAAAGCCAGCGCAAGATTCACTGCTGTAGTTGATTTTCCAACACCGCCTTTTCCAGAAGCAATCGCAATAATATTTTTGATTTTAGGTAATGCTTTAATACCTCTTTGACCCACGTGTGTGACGATTTGCGATTGAATATTTATTTTGACATCACACGTTGTTAAGTCAGCAAGCAGCGTTATTAAGTGTTGTCTCAACTCATCTTGAAATCCTTGACAAGGATACCCCATCACTAAATCAATCGTGATAAGACGATCGGTCACATGAATTCCCTTCACCACTTTCGCTGACAACAAATCTTGATTCACATAAGGATCAACATACGTTAATAATTTTTCTTCAATTTGAGCAACAGTCATCGTCATACTGAATTACCTAAAAATACCAACTAAAATGTGAGAAATAATAGCATTAATTGAAAAGTGTTGTTAGGCATTTTCTGTCAAATTGATATATTATACTCCTTCTAATCCTGTTTTTTGACCAAAGGAAATACAGATTTATGGCCAAAGCTGCTCGAAAAATACTCATAACTAGTGCCCTCCCTTATGCGAATGGCTCATTGCATTTAGGTCATCTTGTCGGTTATATACAAGCTGATATTTGGGTGCGTTTCCAAAAAATGCGTGGCGAAGAGTGTACTTATATTTGCGGAAGCGACAGTCATGGCACACCCATCATGATTCAAGCACAAAAAATGGGGATTGATCCTGAAGAGCTGGTCAAGACGCTAAGCAAAGAACATGAGAAAGATTTCGCTGATTTTTTTATTGAGTTTGACAACTACCATTCAACCCACTCGCCTGAAAATAAAGAATTAGTTGAACTGGTATTTAAACGCCATCTTGAGCGTGGCAATATTACAAAGCGCGTCATCAAACAAGCATATGATCCCGAAAAAAATATGTTTCTTCCTGATCGATTTATCAAAGGTGAGTGTCCTAAATGCGGCGCAAAAGATCAATATGGTGATAACTGTGAAGCGTGCGGAGCAACGTATGCACCGACTGAATTAAAAAACCCATACTCGACTTTATCAGGCGCAAAACCCATTGAAAAAGAATCCGAACACTACTTTTTCAAATTAAAAAATTACGAAACTGTTTTACGTGAATGGACTCGCAACGGACATTTACAAGAAGAAGTCACCAACAAGCTAGATGAATGGTTTGAAGCGGGATTACAAGAGTGGGATATTTCGCGCGACAAGCCCTATTTTGGCTTTACCATTCCTGGCGAAACCGATAAATTTTTTTATTGTTGGTTAGATGCGCCTATAGGTTATATGGCCAGCTTCAAAAATTTATGCGATCGAAATAAAAAACTAAACTTTTTAGAGTACTGGGGAAAAGACAGTACTGCTGAGCTGTATCATTTTATTGGAAAAGATATCATTTATTTCCACGCACTATTTTGGCCTGCTGTTTTAACAGGTGCAGACTTCCGCACGCCGACTGCGATTTTTGCCAATGGTTTTTTAACGGTAGACGGGCAAAAAATGTCGAAATCTCGCGGTACATTTATCAAAGCAAGAACGTATTTAAATCATTTGCCACCTGAGTATTTACGTTATTATTTCGCTGCAAAATTAAGTAACCGTATTGAAGATTTAGATATTCATTTCGATGACTTCACGCAACGTGTTAATTCCGACTTAGTTGGAAAATTTATTAATATATTTAGCCGCTGCGCGAGTTTTATTAATAATTTATTTGAAGGAAAGTTAGGATCTTCTCTTTCTGAGCCTAACCTTTACCAAGAGTTTAGTTTAGCAGGTGACAGCATTGCAGAAAAATTTGAATCCTTAGAATTTAGTCATGCCATTCGTCAAATCATGGCACTCGCTGACAAAGCAAATCAATACATCGATGAAAAAAAACCTTGGACACTTGCAAAAGATGCCTCACGAAAATCCGACGTACAAGCCACTTGCACAATGGGTATCAATTTATTTCGTCTACTCATGATTTATTTAAAACCGGTGTTGCCGCAGACTGCAAAAAACTGCGAAGATTTACTGAATATTTCACCTTTAACGTGGGATGATAGATTAACACCCTTATTAGACCATACCATTAAACCTTTCCGACCGCTGAATAAGCGTTTAGAAAAAACTGAGATTGATGCGATGAAAACAGCTGCTAAAGAAGACCTGGATACAAAACCAACTGACACTACAAAACCTGTTGCAGCACACGAACCGATTAAAGAAACTATCAGCATCGATGATTTTGCAAAAATTGATTTGCGCATTGCAAAAATCATTACTGCTGAACATCTTGAAGGTGCGGACAAATTGCTGCGATTAGAACTCGATATCGGCAGCGAAGTGCGACAAGTTTTTGCTGGCATTAAATCTGCTTATCAGCCAGAACAACTGATTGGAAAGCTCACTGTCATGGTCGCGAATCTTGCACCACGCAAAATGCGTTTCGGAGAATCACAAGGCATGGTTCTGGCAGCTGGCCCTGGTGGAAAAGATCTTTGGATCTTAAGTCCTGAAGAAGGTGCACAGCCAGGTATGCGGGTGAAGTAAATACTTTTTATGACTAAACCAAATCTCTCACCCGAACAAGTTGACGCCCTGCTGCCGCAAACCCAATGTGGGTTATGCGGTTATGGCGGCTGCATGCCTTATGCTCGTGCATTGGTGAATGAAAATGCGGCGATAAACTTGTGTCCTCCAGGCGGCATTCAAACATTAAAAGACTTGGGAAATCTATTAGAACAAGATCCTGAGCCGTTCATTGCTGATATGGAAACGAAAGCAAAACCTCCTCTGTTAGCTGTCATCCGTGAAGAAGAATGCATTGGCTGCACGAAGTGCATCCAAGCGTGTCCCGTCGATGCAATTGTAGGCGCAGCTAAACTTATGCATACCGTGATCACACGCGATTGCACTGGCTGCGAATTGTGTTTAGCACCCTGTCCAGTGGATTGTATTGATATGGTGGCAGTACAAACACCTCTTGATCGTCAGAAACAGGCTGATCATGCCAGAAAGCGTTTTCAGTCTAGAGAAAAACGATTACACGCTGAAAATATTCAACATCAACTCGCTCAGCCATCTCTCGTCGCTTCAACCAATACCTTAGATAAAAAATCGTTTATCGAAGCTGCTTTATTGCGAGCAAGGTCTAAAAAAAGCCTTCATAAGTAGATCAATATATAATCATTTTCTGCATTCTTAAGACTTTTTTAAGCTTTTATGTGTAGCATGTGACCATAATTAACAGAGGTCAAGTGCAGTGCCCAAAACATTTCCCAGAGAATTTTTAAAATCAGAATTTATCAAAATTGCAGATGCCATTGAAACAGGGGATCGCGCAGCAATTAGAGCGCTAGTTACCTCACAGAACATCAATATCTGCATGATAAACCCTGCTGATACGATACCTAACAGACATCAAGCACTTCATCATGCCATTTATGCTGGACGATGCGACAGCCTAATCGAGCTTTTACTCATTCAATCGGTAGACGTTGAAACCAAAACTATCTGCGATGATGGCAAAAATCATGACACGCCACTGGCTCAAGCTCTTAAATGGTATTCAACCAGAACCAAGATGCACGGGCATGCACAATATCACGATATTATTTTATTATTACTAAAAAACAAAGCGAATGTATTAGATGATTCCGTCATAAAAAGTTTGGAAGCAATTAATAAAAATGGAAAGCATAAAGATGTATACCTTATTCAATTGATTAACCAGCTTATTAAGCTCAAAACAACAGATAACAATCAAACAGAAACCATGGCATCCATTGCTGATCTTTATGAAAAATTAAATGAACCAGAAGAAGCAGCGCACTATTATTCGATGTTGAAAATCATTCTCTTACAACAAGGTTTAAATCAACGTGACGGCTTAAATAACACCGAAAAAAACACTTATTACGCCATAGCCACTTTTGAAGCCACTGCAAAACAATATCCATTTATTGCACCTAACGCATATTACGAATCCTTTTTAGCCCGCTGTGATCTTGCAAAAATAGCCGCGCAAGACCAATCTGAAATGATTGCAGCTATGCAAAATACACATGATATATTGCTAGCAAATTATAAAAAATTTAGCATTGATCAACGCAATACACTTTATCTCTACTTACATGATTTATTAACAGCTGTTTCTCAGAAAAATACGGATGGGTTAACTATTCTTAAATTACTTTCTGCCTATTTTGAGAAAGAAGCTGACGCTAGCATTCTAAAAAACATTAAAGAAAATTTAAAAAAAACTCTCCAGTCAGCAGATCCTTCTTCTGTTTTTTATACCCAAACTCAAAAAGTATTAGTTCAATGTTTTCTACGCCCAGGCTGCACTGACCTAGATATTGAAGAAGCTATCAAAACGTATCCTGTCGCATCCACACCAGAAGATAAACACTATTTAAGTCAACTGTATGTTCGCTTAGGGGAAGCTAGTCACGGACAGAAAGCAGTGGATGCTTTTCTGAAAGCTGCAAACCTAGGAAACGCTACTGCACTGCTTTCAGCTGCAAAAGCTGCTGAAAAAGACGAAAAAACGTTTGAAGATGCCTTGAATTTGTATGCACAAGCTTTAGAGTATTTTATCGATCAAAATAATGTTGATCGCATCAACGAAATGAAAACACTTTTAGATATCTTACCATCACGCGCATTTCTCACTGCACGCAAGATGCAACAAGTCAATGCATTGAGAGAAACTGCAGCGAAATATTTAGAAAATAAAAAATTAAAGAGTGATGCCATCGCTGCTGAGCAAGCTGCAGCATTACGAATACAAAATGAAAAAATTGAATTTGACAAATTGGTTGCAGAACAGGCTGCAGTCGTTAATGCAGAAAGTGAGGCTGAAAAAAAAGAGTTTGAACTAATTACTTCATTAGATACTGAAAATTTTACGAAAATTCAAGACGAACTTATCAAAATTTTCAAAAATTCTAAAATATATAAAAATAAGATACTAGCAGCTAAAGTATATGATAAAACTATGATGAAATTCATGCGTGAAAATTATAAAAAGATGCCACTTGGAGGCTTTGCATTATCAAATTATTTACCCTCTGTCGCTGCATTGATGAATCACTATTTAGATCGCAGCATCGTTACACAGTGGGTAACCAATAGTGTTAGACGCAATTTATTTTTATGTGCCAAAGTGGTTTTACTAGCCCTAGATACTAAAAAAGCAGCCATACGCTTTGATATAGCAGAAGCAGATATCATTGCCATGGTTAACAAAGCAAGCGGCTATCTTGAAGCACAATCCGCCGATAAGGCAAAATACCCACCGCTAGCTAAATGGTATCGCAAATTAATTGTCAATTTACAGACTGCAAAACGATTTATTATGAATCCAGATAACTTGGTTTTGAATGAAGCCACAGGCGAAAGCAATGAAATGCGTGCCAATTTCTTATATGGCGCGCAAGAAGCCTATCGAAAATTCTCTGAAGATGACCTCAAGCGCGGAGCATGGTTTCCTGAGAGCCTCGAAGAACCAGAACTTACAGTTGCCAGCATTCCCAACGTTAATCTATTACCAGCATCACAACCACCCGTGTTGGCACAGCAAGCTCCGCAACTTAGTGCACCTATCTCAGAGAGCGCTTCGAGCTCTGTCTATCCCGCATTAGCTTTACCAACGCCTCCGCAGCCCCTCATTGCTCAAGAACCAGATTTACTCGACCAATCTCCTTATTTACTCATTGGCCGCACACAATTACCTGCAACCACTTCTGCTATCCCTGGTGGGTTAAATTTATTTGCCCCAGCAGTCGAGATAGAACCTGCACAAAACAAAGCACCAGAACACGCTGATGACTTAGCTGAATTTGATCCATTGATAGATGAAGAATTTAAAAAACGATTTCAAAACCTATTTGCCGAACAGAAAACTGCGCTAACAAAAACTAGCACTATCACACAAAAAAAATTAGCTCCGCTTCTTTAAACGCAGATACGGTCCACTTTGCAGCGGGTTAGATAATAACTCAGTTGATACACCGCCATCGCATAAAAAGCGCTATTATTATAGCGTTTAATCACATCAAAATTTTTATAAAGAAACCAATATTCATTTTGATAACCGCTTTGCAACTCAGCAAATTTGTGATTTTTATTTTGAAAAACTGTCTCTGTTATCAAGCCATTAGACAGTAACTCTGTCACTGAAATCGGTTTTGGATGCAATAAACTAAATTGAAACTGTCCGCCTGACATCGAAGCGGGAACGGCCACCGGTCGGTTTTCTCGCCAACCATTTTTTTTATAGTAATTCGCAACGCTGCCAATCACATCCACTATATTCTCAGACAGATTAATCGAAGAATTACCCGAAAAATTAATAGCATAACGCCGATAACTACTAGGCATAAATTGAGGCTGGCCAATAGCGCCCGCGTAAGACCCCATCACTTTTTTAGTATCTAAATGCTGCTCGCGGCACAGTAATAAAAATTCCGCTAATTCATTTCGAAAAAACTCTGATCGAGGATTACTGGAATCAAATGCGAAATTGGTTAACGAATCTAGCACACGTGCATTACCGTTTTTTTGGCCATACTTACTTTCCATACCAATAGTTGCCACAATAATACTGGCAGGTACGCCAAATGTTTTTTCTGCTTTTGTTAACGCATCTTGATATTTATTCCAAAAATCCACACCTTGCAAAACGCGCTGCTCATTCACATGCAATCGTCGATAGCTTTGCCACGATTTCGATTTGAAATGAAATTGATTTGTCGCTTGAGATACTGATTTTATTTTGATATCTTTAAAAATATCAGCAAGCTCTGCAGAAGTAAAACCCTTCTTAGCAATCATCAATTGAGCGAAATCATTAAACGATTTTTGTTGTGATAACGTATTTATCGTAACGATATCTGCTGAATACAGTGAAGAAGATAAAATAAATAGAAACAGAATACAAATTCGATTCATCATGATCGTATGTCTAGTGGCCTCGCCATTGCAAAATGAATATTGCGTTTCCAATACGAACCTTCTCGCCATGCATAGGCAAATGGTTTACCTGTTTTGAGGTTCACTTTCAACAGCAAAGTGCCAATGCCTATTCCTGATACATGGGGCAAGCGTGTATCGTGACTGTGGCCTACCGGTGCAGAATCTGCAACTTGTACTTCGAAGGTATCGGTATTTTTTAATGGTTTTTTCATCACAACCATAATATGACCTGACGAATCATATGAAGATTCTTTACGAAAAACCAAAATATCGCCTGCTTGTAATTCAGCAACCGCTTCCACTTTATTCCAGTAATGGCTATTGCCAGCGGGCAAGCTTTTAAAAAACTCATAATAATGTTGCGTGTTCGGTGTGTCAGAGCCGCTTGAATTCACTAAACTGCGATAAGCTGGCCGATTGACTTTTGCAAGTAAGTGATCAACAAAGTTAGAGCAATCGATAATATACACACCTTTTGACGAATCAAACCGAGATCCACCAAATTTATATTTACTATAATTTAGCGTACCTATCGTTTGATTGACCAATGCCACAATGCGTTTATTTTCCTTTTGTGGTTCTAGCTGAGCCAACATTTTGTTATGTGCACGTGCAGCATAATAAATTTTATGGTGATGATGAACATGTTTTGCAAAACAAGTATTAACACCAAACAATGTGATTGCTATCAAAATAATATTAATTTTTAAAACGTGACGCACGATTGAGAGTCGCAGCATTTAATAAGTCCTTTTCAGGAGGAACTCTATTTTGTGCCTGCTAATTTTTTTTAAAAAAAATTATTAGGTAGCGCTCCATGATTCCAACGAACAATTAATTTTTGAATGTACTAATGTGAAATAATTTTTCAGATGGGAGAATGATACCAGAAATATTCGCGCTTGTCAGCCTTTCGCTAAAAAGCTCACAATTAGCACTGATTAGCAAAATAATTAATCTGTTGTGTATTGATATAATCCTAAATTCAGCAACCTACTTCCTACGCATACCCATCATCGTATTAATCTGCGTCCAGACTGGATTACTCCATGAACCCGTAACATTATACTGATACGCTGCTTCATTAACCACTGTATGGCTAACAACCTTATCAACAACAAACATCGCAACACCCACGAGTGGTGCACCGGCTATTGCTGCTACGACTGGCAAACTTGATGTGACGTAAGGTTTTACGCTTAATTTAATATTAAAATCTCTCGCAACCAATCCAATACGACCCCTGATCCCCACACTTGCAACCGGCCCATCAAAACGCATATTGTCAGTCACTGCATCTCCACGCTTAAAAATAAAATCTCCTTTTAAGGTGTCAAAGCTATATCCTTTCTCAGTAAGATCACTAAAATTTAAATTTAAACGCCGTGGAATGGTCTTTAAGCTAAACACATTAAGCAATCGACCCAAACCTAGCTTTGCGTTACTCGCATCACTCAATTGCAAAATCTCTCCTTCGCCTAGCTTCAATGAAATTTTTCCAGACATATCGCTTAATGAAAAATGATAAGGGGTATTATTCCAGGTGAGATCGAATACAGCATCGGCTGTACTTGCAACAAAATTATTGAGATTAAAACCCAATGACGCTAAAGCTTGAGTCAGGTGTGGCGAAGAAATATTACCGAGAAAATGACTCTCATTATGATCACCAGCGAATGTCCAATTACCCATTGCATTGAGCGCTAAGAACGGCTCCTTCAATTGTAATTTTCTAATAAGCAATCCATTACGAGACGGGGAAACATCTAACAACACATCTCCCAACGTTAGGCCATTATATCGCACATCATGCATGTTAAAGGAAAAACTAGGCAGTGATTTTGGATTTATTTTGTGTGAAGTCGTTGAAGCAATTGCATCAGTCAAATAAACATGTTGAAACTCTCCACGAACCGTATTGCCCACTAACTTGTTCGGAACAAGCATCTGCCCTGATAGTTCAGAGCTAGTTAAATTCACTTTCCACGCAGCTTCAGCATTTTTTATTTGTAAATTGACACGATGTAAATTAGCTCCATAAAAATTAAGCTCATCTATATTCAAATCAACATCGCGTAATATTTTTAGACTCGCAGATGGATCCGTCGGTAATCTCAACGACGAATAGAATTGCTGCCAAGCATCACCATTCAATCGTTTCAATGTTCCATCAACAACTATGCCTTTTTCATTTTGCCAATTTGCTTCTTTTCCTCCAAATTGTAATTCGCCATTAACAAACTCTAATTTGTTTTTTGTAATAGCGTAATATAATGCAGCAGTTATACTATCATCATAATTTAACTTCATTTTAAGATTAATCGCCGAAAGAATTGACATATCCATTTGTAAAAGTCGCTTGTCATTCGTATTTTTTGCATAAGGCTCTGGGAGATTCAGAGATAATCCTACTAAATTTGACTTAACAATAAACCTTGTTGTCGACGCAGTCAGTGATGGCAAGAAAATTTGAGCTTGATAGTGTGCCGCACCTTTTACGAATTGTTTGAGCGATATATCAAACCACTCTTCTAGATTTCCGACAGAAATCGTACTTTCAAGATCCGCACGCACTTGTGATTTTTTATCTGCAGTTAAAACAGTTGATAAATTAAATAATAATGGGTTATGAAAAAGATTAGCATGCACATTTCGCGCTTCAATCGTCTGATCAGTAAAAGAAAAAACACCATTTACATTAGTGAGTGACAATTTCAATTTAGGAAACTTCAATAAGGTATCATCAAGTATAACACTTCCATTGACTTGCATCGCTTCAGGTTTGCTTAAGGGAATCTTGAGAGAAAGCTTAAGGTTCATTGGCCCAAATGCCGCCAGATCAACCAAATCTTTTGCGAATGTTTTCTGTATTGGCGTAGCCTGAATAAAGCGAAGCCCTGACTCAAAATTCGAATTAACCTCACCATTTAATGTTAATATTTGTGGCTGATCAGCACCGATGTAAGAAATCTCTGCCACCACATTTTTCAAAGGAAGATCTAACATTTTTCCTGAATTTATTTTCGCTAGCATTGAGTGATAGGAAAATAATAATGTACCTTCCATATTCTGAATGACAGGCCAATCCGATGAAAAATTTAAATCGACGTTTTTAATATCCGTAGAAACAGTAAATATTCCTGTGCTTTTCTCAAAAGGAAAATCGTTGATGGGCCCTTTTAAACGAACATTTCCATTTTCTGCCTGTCCTCTTAAAAAAGCACCTTTAAGCCAACGCTGAAAGTCTGAGTCAAATGTTTTAAGTGGAGAATATTCATAAATATTTTCAGCATTTTTTAACGTAAACTGTGCTGTTAAGTCGATTAAAGGTGACTCTTTTTCTTTAAATAAAAGCGTTAAATTTGTTTTAAAATCCACGCCAGAATTCATAATTTGAATATTGTTTCCTTGTAACACCCACGATTGATCAGGATTTTTAATAAATGTCATGTCCCCCACAAAATGATCCAAGTTAAGTGGTTGCTTGAAAAATTGTTTTAGAGTAAGCAAGGTATTGTCACTATTTATTTTTAATTTACCATGAGTGCCATCCCAGCTTAGTTCTCCGCTTAAATTATTAAATGTTGGAATATCTTTCCAATCAGTTAAGCAAAGTCCTTTAAATTGAGCATCCAATGCTAGACCTGGGTCTAAACTAAGACTTGCACTTGAAGGAAAGTTGGCTCTGAAATTCAAAATATCGCCACGAGGATTGAGCGCAATCAATGCATTGCGGATCTCCTCAGAAAGTAACGTACTTTTTAAAGCAAAACGTTTCACATCCGCCAAATCGATATAAGCAAATGCTAACTGACTTAAACTATAATGTTGATTGCCATCTTGTTTAAAATGAATAAAAAAATTAGTCGACGGCCAGAGATGGTCTATAAAGTCAATAAACACTTGATCGCCTGCTATGACTTGAGTGTCTCCATCTTTTCTCCATCCCACATTGGCGCTAATACGATTAATCACTTCAGAAGATTTTTGAGATAAAGAATATAATTCAACACCATATGCTTGAAACTTACTTTGGATACTTAAAAATTTTCCATCGGCTACTGTAGCCCAAATTTTTGCGCTCGCTAATCCTTTATTTAATTTATATCCTGCTTGCTTGAAGGAACTTACCCATTGTGAAAGTGACACACCCTCTAAGTACAAATAAATATTCGCATTTGCTTTATCTAAATTGCTTACATTACCTAGCCAATCAACGTCCAGATTTATTTTTGTTGGAATATCCTGCTCTAACAAAACTTCTCCTGACAAAACATGTAACAGATCTTTATTTTGCAATGCTAATGTGGTCACGGAAAATTGTTTTTCTTGATGAGGAGCTGTAATGTACCGCAAGGAAATATCTTTTAATCGTAAATTAGGCTGCAAGAAAATCCATGCAATAATGGCATCAGCTCTAACTAATGAACCCGTTAACCTATCATGTACATTGAGCGAGGTAAGTTTGTCTAGCCTTATATTACCATAATCATTTTGATGTATTTCTAAATGGACCCCAGAAACCGTCAGATTATCTAACAACACTTGACGCATTTTGAGACTGCGCAACAGACTGATATCCAATTCAAGCTGCCGTATTGCTAGTGTAGGCTGATGCGATTTTTCATCTAAGACTATTACGTTATTTAACAAAACTTCAAAATCTAAACCATGCCAGCCTAGTTGAATATGCTCGATTGATACTGGACGTTTTAAAAAACTTGCGGCTAGCTTTTCAAATTCAAGCCTATGTTCATTCATAACAGGGGTTAATAACCGCATGACACTGACTAGCAACGCAGCCAGTATTAACAGAGCAGCAATGACATACCAAAGCTTTTTAATCGCTTTAGTGATAAACACTCTTATTCCTTTCCAGACAGTGGAAAAATATCATAACGATCTTGTGCGTATGAAGGTTCCGCACGCAATTTTATGAGTCTTCCCAACTTGATTTCTAAATCTGTCAGCATAGTTGACTCTTCATGCAATAGTTCTTCAGAAACGATAGTGGAAACAATCACAACAAATCCAACTCCAGGATAATACTGCGAGATACGTTGTAATTCTCGAAAAATTTCGTAACAAATGGTTTTTACTGATTTGATCGAACCACGTTTTTGACAAAGAGGACAAGGCGTACATAAAATATGTTCTAAGCTTTCTCGAGTGCGCTTACGCGTCATTTGCACCAAGCCTAAACTCGATATCTCACTGATTTGTGTTTTGCAATGATCTTTTGCTAAGGCTTTTTTTAATGTTTCTAACAAATGTTCTTTATGAAGCGGATCAATCATATCGATAAAATCAATAATAATAATTCCACCCAAATTTCGCAACCGAACTTGTCGAGCAATCACTTCAATAGACTCTAAATTAGTTTTAAAGACAGTTTGCTCTAGATTATTCACACCGACATATGACCCCGTATTGACGTCAATTGTTGTCATTGCTTCCGTTTGATCAAATACAAGATGTCCGCCAGACTTCAAAAATATTTTGGGCTCTAAGGCTTTTTGTATCTCTTCATCAACAGAATATAAATCAAAAATAGGGGGTTTTTCAGTATAATATTCTAAATGCTGCGAAAGCCTAGGCACATAACTATCGGCAAAATGACGCATTTGCAACAGTGTCTTTTCATCGTCTACACGTATTTTTTCAATATCAAATCCAACCATATCCCGCAAAACCCTTAACACAATCGGAATTTCTTCATAAATAATGTTGGGTGCTTTTATACTTTTAGCCTTTGCCGCTAATTCTTTCCAGACATTTTTTAAAAATAACTTGTCTGCATCGACATCCGCTTGAGAAACACCTTCTGCCACCGTCCGAAAAATGTATCCACCCAGCTCATCTGGTTGAATCATACTGAGCAAGCGTGTTCGCTCAGCTTCATCCGTTATTTTTTGAGAAATAGCTACTTGAAAAATGTTTGGCGTGAGTACAATAAAACGCGATGGAATAGTAAACTGGGTTGTTAATCTAGCCCCTTTTGAGCCTAATGGATCTTTATAAACTTGCACGAGGATTTCTTGGCCGGTGGTAAGCAAATCACGAATATCAGGCAAGTGATCTTTATCTTCGTAATTAAGCTCTGAAGGAATACCCATATCAGAAATATGCAAAAAAGCAGAGCGATCCAATCCAATATCCACAAAAGCTGCTTGAATACCAGGTAATAATCGATTAACTCGACCTTTGTAAATATTTCCTAACAATCCCTGATATAAACAGCGTTCAATGTGAACTTCTTGAAGACTACCCGCCTCTAATAAAGCAACTCGCACTTCGCGAGATGTAACATTCACTAATATTTCTTGAGACATGAATTGTTAAATCCTACTAGGCAGCTTTAAATTTCCGTTGGTAATTTCGCATCATTCCTAGCACCCAAGGCCATATTAACATACTTGTTAAAGCTGGTGTCCAATACAACCAAGTTTTTGGCGGTACGCTGATCACAGATAGAATACAAAATAAAATAAATTGATAAATGAAGACAACAAAGAAAATCCACAATGCTTGCTGCAGAACAGGATACATACGAAATTGACTGTACCGACTCACAACTATGTAAACCGATACCGTAAAGGCTAATGCATGTTCGCCGAGCAAACTCCCATTCAACACATCAACTAACATGCCGACAACCCAAGCAGCTCCCACATTAACTTGGTAAGGCAACATCATGGACCAATAAATTAATGCAATCAACACCCAGGCCGGCCTAAACCAAATAGCCCAAGCTGGCATAGGGAGTATCATCAGAAAAAATGCTATTAAAAAAGTCGAAAAAATCAAGGGCCAAGGTGCTAAATATCTCATTTTTTATCCTTAAAAGCTTCACTAATAGCTTTGTTAATAGCTTCATTAGCTTTGACATCGACATTCGGCCAAATGAGTAATACTTGCCTGCTTCGATCCGAGTGCGAGCTAGGCCTAACCTCAATACTGGCAAATTGCAAACCAGGCGTCTTTTTGACGGCTATAACTTGTCCAACCGGATAACCCGCTGGATAATGCTCGCCCAATCCTGACGTCACTAGAATATCTCCTACATTGATATCCACTGTTTGAGGTACGTTGATCAAGTGAAGCAGACCCGAATAACTATCTCCCATCGCAATTGCACGCACACCATTACGCGTGCTTTGTATTGGAACCCCGCTGTGACTATCATTGATTAACAGCACTCTGCTTGTGAATGGATTTGTTTCAATGACCTTACCCATTACACCATTCGCATCCAACACTGCTTGGCCAACAAAAGTGCCGTCCTGTGTCCCTTTATTTAAAGTAACTTGATTGATAAATGGATCTGAATCTACCGCTAAGAGCTGAGCAATTAATACTTTGCCTTGTATTTGGGTCGAAGAAGCCATGAGTGCTTTTAGTTGATTATTCTCAGATTCAATAGCAAGAAGGCGCTGAACCTGAGCCTTAAGGAGTAACTGATCTGACTTTAGCTGTAGATTTTCTTTTACCAATGCTTTCTGAGTACTCAGTACAATACTCAAATTATTTATCGCTTGCAGGGGCCAACTGACCGCATATTCTATCGAGACAAGAGGCGTTACCATGGTGGAGCGTAGTTTTTGTAAATAGTCAGTTCGTTGGTCTAACACCATCGAAAAAATGGCAATTCCTACCCAGAATAATGTTTTTATTCCGGGTTGAGATTCTTTTGTAAACATGAAGTTAATGGCTGCATCTCACAACAGATGAGTTAAGGCACTACTATTCTTTCATCAAAAAGTCTATTCCAGAAGTATCCACCATTTCCAATGCTTTTCCGCCCCCACGAGCTACACAAGTTAAAGGTTCGTCTGCAATAATCACAGGTAGACCTGTTTCTTCCATGAATAAACGATCAATATTTCTCAACAACGCGCCTCCACCCGTTAAAATCATTCCCCTTTCAGCAATATCAGACGCTAATTCTGGTGGAGCTTGCTCTAACGCTGCTCTAACCGCACCTAAAATGCCAGATAAAGGTTCTTGTAAGGCTTCTAAAATTTCATTGCTATTTAATGTGAAACTACGAGGGATGCCTTCGGCTAAATTACGACCACGCACTTCCATTTCTCTGACCTCATTAGCAGGATAAGCAGAACCAATCTCATGTTTAATCCGCTCGGCAGTCGCTTCACCGATTAAAATGCCGTAATTTCGACGCACATAACTCACGATAGCTTCATCAAAACGATCGCCGCCTATACGTACGGATGCAGAATAAACGATACCGCTTAACGAAATAATAGCCACTTCCGTCGTTCCACCACCGATATCGACTACCATTGATCCACGAGGTTCATCCACCGGCATGCCTGCACCCATCGCAGCAGCCATAGGCTCTTCGAGCAAATACACTTCTCTCGCCCCTGCACTAATAGCCGATTCACGAATTGCTCTGCGCTCAACTTGAGTCGATCCACAGGGCACTGAAACCAGTACACGAGGGCTAGGTCGTAAAAAACGATTTTCATGAACTTTATGAATAAAATGTTGAAGCATTTTTTCGGTAACATAAAAATCAGCGATAACACCATCTTTCATCGGTCTAATTGCTGTAATATTGCCAGGTGTACGACCTAGCATAAGCTTGGCTTCGCTGCCAACTGCAGCAACATGTTTTTGGCTATTGCTATTAGCGGGATTTTGGCGAATAGCAACGACGGAAGGCTCATTTAACACAATACCTTTCCCTCGTACATAAATCAGCGTATTTGCTGTTCCTAGATCAATAGACAAATCGTTTGAAAAATAACCGCGTATTTTTTTAAACATAACTTAACAGATTCCTAAATTCCTTAGCGTTGATTGTGGATTCTAATAGATTCAAATTAAAGTAGCCACAAAAAAACAAGATGATTTTATTCTTCTACTCACGATATAATTGACCTCTTTTTCTCTTTGTTGTCAAAACTCAAACATGACTAGTGGAAACTCTTATGTCTCTTACGACTACTGATGTAAAAAAAATTGCCCACCTCGCCCGCCTTAACTTAAGCGATGAAGATCTTGTGACCTACACAGCACAGCTCTCCAATATCCTCAATTTTGTGGAACAAATGAGCCAGGCAAATACAGACTCAATAGAACCTATTGCCCATTCGCTAGAACTTTCCCAACCGCTACGCCCTGATGTAGTGACGGAAATGAATGAACGCAAAGAATTTCAAGCAATCGCTCCCCAAGTTGAAGCTGGACTCTATTTAGTTCCACAAGTTATTGAAGGTTAAAAATTATGGCTCACAAAACAATTGCTCAACTATCAAATGAGTTACAAACTAAAAAAATCTCCAGCGTTGAATTAACTCAACTTTTTTTAGATCGTATCAAACGATTTGACAAACAGCTTAATAGTTTTATTACGGTCACTGAAGAGCAAGCACTATCCGACGCAAAAAAAGCAGATGAAGAACGCTCAAAAGGAAATGCTCACCCTCTCACCGGGATACCCTTCGCGCAAAAAGATATTTTCTGCACGAAAGACATTAAAACAAGTTGCGGCTCAAAAATATTAGATAATTTTATTTCTCCGTACGACGCAACGGTTGTCACACGCTTTAAAGAATCCAACACTGTGTTACTGGGAAAAACCAACATGGATGAGTTCGCCATGGGCTCTTCGAATGAAACCAGTTTTTATGGCACAGTCAAAAATCCTTGGGATTTAGAGAGAGTTCCTGGCGGATCATCTGGTGGCTCTGCTGCTGCCGTCGCAGCCTATTTAACACCCGGCGCAACAGGCACAGACACCGGCGGTTCAATTCGCCAGCCTGCAGGATTTTGTGGAATTAGCGGGATAAAACCAACATATGGACGCGTCTCGCGCTACGGCATGATTGCCTTTGCATCAAGCTTAGATCAAGGCGGCCCCATGGCGCGGTCTGCAGAAGATTTAGCACTTTTGTTAAATGTGATGGCAGGCGTTGATGAAAAAGATTCAACGAGTATAGACAAACCCGTACCGGATTACACACAAACATTAAATAATTCTCTCAACGGATTACGCATTGGCTTACCCAAAGAATTCTTTGAAAGTGGTTTAGATAATGAAATCGCAACATTAATTCAATCTGCCATTCAAGAATTTAAAAAATTAGGCGCAACCATTCACGAAATCACGCTACCTAATAGCGGACTTTCCATACCCGCTTACTACGTTATTGCACCTGCAGAATGCTCTTCTAATTTAGCGCGCTACGATGGCGTGCGTTTTGGGTATCGTTGCAATGAGCCTAAAGATTTAGAAGATCTTTACAAACGTTCGCGCAGTGAAGGTTTTGGCAACGAAGTCAAACGCCGTATCATGATTGGAACTTACGCTTTATCAGCGGGTTATTACGACACATATTATCTCAAAGCACAAAAAATACGGGGATTAATTCGTCAAGATTTTGTCGATGCTTTCAAAAATGTCGATATCATTTTGAGCCCTACCTCACCAACAACCGCATTTAAATTAGGTGAAAAAACCAGTGACCCCATCAGCATGTATTTATCAGATATGTACACCATAGCAGTGAATTTGGCGGGTTTACCGGGTCTTTCAATTCCGGCAGGTTTTATTAAAAACTTACCCGTAGGATTACAGCTTGTTGGAAACTTTTTTGATGAAGCACGTTTATTGAATGCAGCACATCAATACCAACAAGTTACTGATTGGCATACACGTACACCAGAGGGTTTTTAAGATGGAATGGGAAACAGTCATTGGTTTAGAAATTCACGCGCAACTCTTAACAAATAGTAAAATTTTTTCGGGTGCATCCACTGCATTTGGCGCCGAACCCAACACACAAGCTTGTGCTGTTGATCTGGGTTTTCCAGGTGTTTTACCTGTGTTGAATGAAGAAGCGGTGCGCATGGCCATTAAATTTGGTTTGGGCGTTGGCGCAGAAATATCAAAAAAATCCGTATTCGCACGCAAAAATTATTTTTATCCTGACTTGCCAAAAGGTTATCAAATCAGTCAGTTCGAATTACCCGTCGTAGGCAAAGGACATATTGATGTTCAACTTGAAAATGGCGACGTCAAACGCATCCACATTACACGCGCACATCTTGAAGAAGATGCAGGAAAATCACTGCATGAAGACTTTAATGGATTGACTGGCATTGATTTAAATCGGGCTGGCACACCGTTACTTGAAATTGTTTCTGAACCAGATATGCGCTCAGCAAAAGAAGCTGTTGCCTATCTCAAAGCAATCCACTCCCTTGTACGTTATTTAGAAATTTGTGATGGCAACATGCAAGAAGGTTCTTTTCGTTGCGATGCAAATGTTTCTGTACGTCCCAAAGGTCAAAGCAAGCTAGGTACACGCGCTGAGTTAAAAAATATTAATTCATTTCGATTTGTCGAACGCGCCATTAATTTTGAAATTGAAAGACAAATTACGTTGATTGAAAGCGGCGGCACCGTCACACAAGAAACACGTTTGTACGATCCTAACAAACATGAAACACGATCCATGCGCAGCAAAGAAGAAGCAAATGATTATCGATATTTTCCGGATCCTGACTTATTACCCCTCGTCATTACAGAAGATATGATTGCAGCTATTAAAGACGACTTACCAGAATTACCCGCTCAAAAGCGTCAACGCTTTATGGAACAGTATTCATTGAGTGCATATGACGCGGATGTCTTAGTCAGCAATCGTCACATGGCTATTTATTTTGAAACCGTAGTCAAAGAATCTGGCGCACAACCAAAGTTAGTGACTAACTGGGTGACCGGTGATTTACTCGGCGCATTAAACAAAGAAAATTTAGATATTACTGAAAGTCCTATTTCAACGGCACAACTTTCTAAATTGATCGAGCGCATTAGTGATAATACTATTTCGGGTAAAATCGCTAAAACCATTTTTGAATCATTATGGAATCAAGAAGGAAATGTCGACGAGATCATCGAGAAAAAAGGCTTAAAACAAGTTACCGATAACAGCGCGATTGAAGCACTGATCGATAAAATTTTAGCTGACAATCCTGGACACGTTACTGAGTACCGCTCAGGTAAAGATAAATTATTTGGATTTTTTGTCGGACAAGCTATGAAGGCATCAGGTGGAAAAATGAATCCGCAGTTGTTGAATGAATTGCTTAAGCAAAAATTAGCGCAAAAAGCTTAATTTTTTTACAATCATAATGTACATTTAATATGTACAGGAGAAAAATCATGCGAGAAATTAACGTAACTGAATTGCGAAATCATCTGCCGCAATATTTATCAAACGCACAAAATGGGATGGAAATTCTGGTGACATCCCATGGTCGCGTCATTGCCCGAATTCTTCCTCCTATTGATACGCAAAGCGATGCGATTAACAAGTTAAAAAAACTACAAAAACACTGCACAGTAGGCGACGTTCTTTCACCTGTTGATGAAAAATGGGATGCCGATAAGTGATTATCTTAGATACCTGTGTACTCGTGTTTGATGCACTGACTCCAAAAAAAATGTCAACTGCCGCAAAGAAGGCCATAGCAGATGCTGAGAAAAAAAATCAGTTATCTTGTTGTGATATTAGCTTGTGGGAGTTATTTCGTGCTCGTTCCTAAATCATCCGATACAAAATCGCATTCTCATCTTCTTCCCTTGCTTGAACATGCACTTCATTCCGTTTAGGTTTAAACAAAGTAGGTGATGCACCATGATCATAAATAATATCAGCAGCGTGCTTAGATAAATTTGTCGTCCCCATCATCAGAGGGAGAATCACAACAGACGCAGGAATAAAACCCTTATACACATGCTTGGGAACATATTTCCATAATGGAATTTTCTTTTCTTTATGCTCCTTTTTATGCTGCTTCCATGCCATTTTAAAATCATCTTTGATGGCTACAAATGGATTACCCGGGATATTTTTACTATCATTTAAGCGACGCATGACACCATGAGCAGGATAGCCTGCAGGCGAGACAATCACAGCAGCACTTGCCCCAATCATAAATTCTTCCCACCATTTAATGGCTGTTTCTTGTTGCTTGCTAACAAGCAATTGCTTTTCCATTTGGTCAACCACAATAGACCATAGAGGCCAAAAAGTAATATTGCGCACCGTGCCTGAAACTAATGTCACTTTCCAGTGTTTATAAAATTCACGGCTTCCTTCTTTGGAAGTAATATCTCTAAAAATTTCGCGATAGCCTTTGGATTGATCCGTATGTAATTTTTGCATGATAGGTGCTCTGAAAGACATAACGCCACCTTCAGCAATAGCCGCTAGCGAACATGCATAAGCCTTTGTTGCTGTGCTGCCTAAATTATATTGTTTTAAATAATCGTTAGCATACGAAGTTGAATTAAACAATAAAAAAGCTCTTGCTGTATTACTCAGGGCGCTAAATTGATAGCCTTTCCAGGGTTTTTCTAATGTTGTTTCCCATGCAACTTTAAACCCTCTTTTTATCGAGATATTTGTTTCTACCTGGATAAATGGAATCGTGACAGCTGGGACAGCGATCCCTGCAAATACACCACGCAAAATAGATCGATGCCAATCTCCAGACCAGGTGGCTTTATCACCTTCAGAATCGACATCGGATTCAACAGTGTTTTTTGAATCATTTACTACCGAACGAGATGTCCACGCACTTTTATGATTAAACATCTGTTGAAAACGAGAGGGTGCCGTCGTCGTTATCGACGGGCTGACTGTTTCTTCAGGTTGCTGTTCTTTAGGCAATGATTGCTGTGCTATAACAACAGGGGCAACTGCGAACATAGGCTTTAGCTTTGGATTTGCCATAGCAAAACCTGACAATTGACTAAACAACTGTCCAATACGTGTAAACATAAAAAACTACCCTCGTTTTGTAGAAAATCTAATGCTGTTTCTTTGAACAGTCATTACTCACTCAGTGTTGCAGACTAGTACGTTGTCGCACTAACTTTGGCACGTCTGGCGCCCAGATTGCGTTTAGATTGTTAGTTTAAATGACTAAGCTTAGTATAATCTTAACACTTTCAATAATCTATTCTTATTATTCTAATTTATAACTAACGAGGCTAGTTTGTTACTATTTTGTCCAATAATAGGCTAAAAATAAACCAAAAATGGCAAATATAGCCGTGGGTACGATAGCTGCCAAGATAGGCGAAAACTGAAACACCACACTAAACTGACCCAAAAAAGCATTTAACATATAAAATATAAAACCAATCACAATAGCAAATACCACTCGCCAGCCCATTGTCACTGAGCGTGATGATTGCATTACGAAAGGCAATGCTAGCAATATCATGATTAAAGTAGAGATAGGTTGAAAAATCCGCTTCCAAAACTCAAATTGAAAATCAGTTGCTTGCAATCCATTTTTCACTAAATGATCCGAATACTCTTCCAATTGAGGCAGTGTCATCGCCGCAGGCTCAGCTAATCCAACATTCAATAATTGAGGATTCAAAAATAAATCCCAAGATCCCTCTGCTAAAGGTTCGCTGACAGCTTTCATATTTGAAAAACTGGTTTTGACTCCGTCATGCAAGATCCATTGTTTTTTGTTTAAATCTAAGGATTTTACGGAATAAGATGCTAACAGTTGGTGATGATCATCAAACTGATAACGCGTCACTCCTTCCAAATGGTTTAATCCTATGACTCGATTAATATTTAAAAAATTATTTCCTTCGTGTATCCACACACCTGAAACAGTAGCGACTGCTTGACCACCATTTTCTGCACTTTGCTTGTGGTTCTCTGCCAAACGGTGCGCTTGCGGAGCAATCCACTCACCTGCCACGCTCACAATACAAATTAGAATAAAGGCAGCCATCACATTTGCAAAAGCAATTTTTCGAGTCGAAAATCCCGATGCGCGCATCACAATCAATTCTTGATGCGAAGCTAATATTCCCAAACCTAATACTGCACCTAATAAAGCAATCATGGGAAAAAAATGGTAAATATTATTGGGCAATTCCAATAACACATGGAAAATAGCCTGTAAAAAGCCATAATCTCCCGTGCCAATATCACGTAACTCGTCTAAAAAATTGATAATTAAAATAAGCCCCATCATCACCAAAATGACAAGCCCTGTCGCCGACATCACACTTTTTACGATGTAACGAAACAAAATACCCATTATTTTTTTCTCACCCAGGCAAACAGAGAAGAAAATCGTAGCTGACAATATTCTTGATAAACCAATAAAATAAGACCCAGAGCACACAAAACAGCATGCACCCACCACATACCAATCAGATCAGGAACCATTTTTAATTCTACCCAATTACGCGCCATGAACAACGTATTCACGTAAATAATATAAATTAAAATAGCTGGCACTAAATTCGCATAGCGACTCTGCCTAGGCATTACACGACTTATGGGCACAGCTAGCAACATCAAAACAAAAACAGACAAAGGCAGTGATAACCGCCATTGCAATTCTGCTGCAGCCTGTGGATCTTGATAATGATGCCACAACACAGTGGTTGGAATGGCTTCTTGCTCCTGATGAGGCGTCGTGATTGGAGCATCCGGTAGGCGTACTGCATATTTTTTAAATTGAATTATCTTATAATCATTTTGGCCTGGAGTGCCGTCATAACGATAACCGTCCGTAGAAACAATAAATTTTTGCCGTTCTGCATTTTTTGCTTGATACGCTTTTGCTGCAGACACAACTACCCATGATTTATCATCATTCAGTTTATTTTTCGGCTCTTCTGCTATAAAAAGATTATTAGCTTGCTGTCGATTACGAGAAATTTTTTCTACATAGACAACCGTACGTCCTTCATTAATGACCTGAAATCGCCCAGGTCGCAATGTGCTTAATACATTATCACTGGCAATGCCTTTGCTTTTTTGATCCGCAATAATAGGATTTACCCATAATGCTAGCACTAACACCACTAGACTAATCGCTATTGCTAACAAACTCGTCAGCAATAATACGCGTTTAATCCCAAATCCACAGGCATTCAATACTGGCATCTCACTATCTGCATAAAGCCGGCCATACGCAAAAATAATACCGAGATAAAAACCGAGTGGAAGCAACAAAGCAAGTAAGTAAGGCACTTCAAATCCAAGCATTTGCATAACAAAACTTGCAGCGATTTTTCCAGTCGCTGCATAATTAAGATAGCGAACTAATTGATTGCTTAAGAAAATTAAGAGTAATACAAACGTCACTGCTAACAGTGCTGCACCGACTTCTTTGATTAAGTATCGTGAAATTATCACTAGATTAAAACCTATCCTCTTAGGGCCCCACATAGCAATCGCATTGAAAATTACACAGACGTTGTTGCGTAAATCATAATTTGCTTTGATTCCCTCTCCCCTTGTGGGAGAGGGCTAGGGTGAGAGGTACTTTTAATCACCCCTCACCCGCCGCTTCGCGTCGACCTCTCCCACAAGGGGAGAGGTAATAAAACAATTTATGCAACAATGCCTAGCAGGAATGACAAAATCTGCAAAACATACGATTTTCGTAATTTTCAATGCAATTACTAGGAGAAGTCTATTTTTTTCAGTAAACTTGCATTATACAAAAAAAAGCCTTCAGGAGCTAATATGAAATTTACATTACAAAGCGTGGACCTAAAAAAACAGCATAAATTTTCGCTGATTATTGCTGTATCAGAAAAAGGCGAATTCACCGCCTCAGGCAAAGAGCTTGATAAAGCGCTCAATGGCCAGATCACTCAGTTAATCAAAAAAGGAGATTTTTCTGGAAAATCAGGACACAGCCTCTTGCTCCCACAGAACTCTACCCAACCTTATGAGCATGTTTTGTTAATGGGTTGCGGTAAAAATATCACGGTTAATGAGCGTGACTATAAACGCTTATTAACAGCAAGCTTAAAAAGTTTTTCACAAACAAAAGCAACAAATTTACTATGCACACTATCTGAATTAACCGTTGCAGAACATAATCTACCCTGGAATATCAAACAAGCTGTTGAAACCTGTGCAGATGCACTCTATTGCTTTGATACATTTAAAAGTGAAAAACCAACTTCACCCACGTTTAAACAAATTTCATTTTCAGTGACAGACAAAAAATTATTGGCTGCTTGCGAAAAAGCACTCAGCCAAGGTGTCGCCATTTCTGAAGGCGTGAGTTACACAAAAAATATTGCTAATTTGCCCAGCAACATTTGTACGCCAACTTACATCGCACAACAAGCCAAGCTGCTTGCAAAAGAATTTCCAGCGATCAGCGTAAAAATTATTGAAGAACGCGAAATGGAAAAGTTAGGCATGGGTGCATTTCTGTCCGTCACAAAAGGCAGTGCAGAAAATGCAAAACTGATTTGCTTAGAATACAAAGGTACCTCCAAAAAACAAGCACCAATTGCACTCGTTGGAAAAGGTATTACATTTGATACTGGCGGGCTTTCTTTAAAACCTGCTGATGCAATGGTAGGAATGAAATACGATATGTGTGGCGCAGCAACCGTCTTAGGCACACTGAAAGCAGCTGCGACATTGAAATTGCCGTTACACTTAGTCGGCTTATTAGCAACCGCAGAAAATATGCCAAGCGGAACAGCCAGCAAACCAGAAGACATCGTCACCAGTTTATCAGGTCAGACAATTGAGATTATGAATACTGACGCAGAAGGACGTTTGGTGTTATGCGACACACTCACTTACTGTGAACGCTACAAACCAGAAGTCGTAATTGACATTGCAACATTAACAGGCGCTGTTGTAATTGCATTAGGACATCATGCAACTGGATTACTCTCAAATAATGACGGACTAGCAAATGATCTTTTAACCGCAGGCAAGCAAAGTTACGATCGCGCATGGCAATTACCGTTATGGGATGAATACCAAGATCAATTGAAAAGTCCGTTTGCTGACATGTCTAACGTCGGTGGTCGTCCAGGCGGCACTATTACTGCCGCATGCTTTTTATCACGCTTCGCGAAAAAGTTTCAATGGGCACACTTAGATGTGGCCGGCACAGCAGCAATGATGGGTGGAAATGATCGCTATGCAACAGGCCGTCCCGTCCCGCTTTTAACACAGTACCTCATCAACAAATGTGAGAAAAAATAAAGTGCCAAGAATTGATTTTTACATCCTGGAGGAGCAAACGTCACAAGCGCGTTTGCTGCTTGCCTGCAAACTCATAGAAAAAGCCTATAAAAGCAGGCATAGAATTTACATCCAGGCAAACAATCAAGACGAAGCACATCAGCTCGATGAATTACTGTGGACATATCGTGAAGATAGTTTTTTACCGCATAATCTTTATGGTGAAGGCCCAGAGCCCGCACCACCGATACAAATTGGATTTGATGCCACTCCTGACAAACATCGCGATATTTTAATAAACTTGAATGAAACTGTTCCCAGCTTTTATCAACAGTTTTCACGTCTGCTTGAAATTGTTGTTAACGTTCCTGAGATACAAGCATATGCACGAGAACATTTTCGTTTTTACAAATCGCAAGGTCATGACATCAAAACTCATAAACTACAATCAGCCTAACTCTAAGAATTCTTATGGATAAAACATATAACCCTCAAGCTATTGAATCACACTGGTACCAAACGTGGGAAAGCAAAAATTATTTTGCGCCCACTGGCCAAGGCCCGTCTTACTGCATCATGATTCCTCCGCCTAACGTGACCGGAAGTTTGCACATGGGTCATGGTTTTCAAGCGACATTAATGGATACATTAATTCGCTATCATCGCATGAAAGGCGAAAACACCTTGTGGCAAGCCGGCACAGATCATGCCGGCATCGCCACACAAATGGTCGTTGAACGTCAGCTATTAATGGATGGAAAATCCAGGCACGACCTTGGCCGCGAAGCATTCATTGAAAAAGTATGGGAATGGAAAAAATATTCCGGCAATACCATTACCCAACAATTTCGTCGTCTCGGCACTTCCATGGATTGGTCGCGCGAACGCTTCACGATGGATGAGTCATTATCCCATGCAGTTCGCGAAGTATTCATCAAACTTTACGAAGAAGGACTCATTTATAAAGGCAAACGCTTAGTTAATTGGGACCCCAAGCTGCACACAGCGATTTCTGATTTAGAAGTCATTAATTCCGAAGAAGAAGGAAAACTATGGCATATTCGTTATCACTTCACCGATAGCAATGAATATATTACGGTTGCAACTACGCGCCCTGAAACATTGCTCGGTGACGTTGCGGTAGCAGTCAACCCGCAAGATGAACGCTACTTACATTTGATTGGCAAACATGTCAAATTGCCACTGACTGAGCGTACCATCCCCATTATTGCTGATGATTATGTCGAAAAAGAATTTGGCAGCGGCTGCGTGAAAATTACACCCGCACATGACTTTAACGACTATGCGGTTGCACAACGCCACCGATTAGAACCCATTAATATTTTTACGCCGGACGCTCACTTAAATGAAAATGCATCGACTCCTTATCAAGGAATGGATCGCTTTGCAGCACGCGAACAAATTTTAAAAGATTTAGAATTTTTGGGATTAATTGAAAAAACCGAAAAACATATATTAAAAATACCACGCGGCGATCGTTCAGGTGTCGTCATAGAACCTTACCTGACCGAGCAATGGTACATGAAAATGAAGCCGCTAGCAGAACCAGCCATTCAAGCAGTCAAAAATGGGGATGTTAAATTTATCCCTGAAAATTGGGATAAAACTTATTTTCAATGGTTAGATAACATTGAAGATTGGTGCATCAGCCGTCAACTCTGGTGGGGACATCGCATTCCTGCTTGGTATGATGCAGAAGGAAATATCTACGTTGGTCACAATGAAAAAGATGTGCGCTCACGCTATCAAATTTCTGAAGCTGTTTCATTACAACAAGACAATGATGTGTTAGATACCTGGGTATCAGCATCTCTATGGCCCTTTTCAACGCTTGGTTGGCCTGAGCAAACACCTGACTTAAAAACATTTTATCCTACACAAATACTTGTCACTGGTTTTGATATTATTTTCTTTTGGGTCGCACGCATGATTATGATGGGCCTAAAATTTACTGGTCAAGTTCCGTTTAAAGAAGTCTTCATTACCGGATTAATTCGCGATGCCGAAGGGCAGAAAATGTCTAAATCAAAAGGAAACGTATTAGATCCTTTAGATTTAATCGATGGCATTACCCTAAAAGATATCATTACAAAAAGAACTTATGGCTTAATGCAGCCAGCCATGGCACAAAAAATCGAAAAAAATACGCAAAAACATTTTCCGGATGGCATTTCGCCTCACGGAACCGACGCGGTGCGATTTACATTTTGCGCGCTGGCTTCTTATGGCAGAGAAATTCGTTATGACCTAAGTCGTCTGGAAGGCTATCGCAATTTTTGTAACAAACTCTGGAATGCAGCACGGTATGTACTCATGAACACGGAAGGTCATGACACAGGAATTCAAAACAAGCAGTTCACACTATCATTACCTGACAAATGGATTTTATCACGCTTTCAAAAAACAATTCACGCTGTTGAAAACGCTATTTCTATTTACCGTTTTGATTTATTAGCCCAAGCTATTTACGAATTTACTTGGAATGAATTTTGCGATTGGTATTTAGAATTATCCAAACCTATTCTGCTTTCACCGAACAGCCAAGCAGATGAATTACGTGGCACTCGTCATACCTTAATCACTGTTTTAGAAAGTTTGCTGAGACTCATGCATCCGGTTATTCCGTTTATCACGGAAGAAATTTGGCAACGTGTGTCGCCTTTAGCTGGAAAATCAAGTCCAACAATTATGCTTGAGTCATACCCAATCCCAGATGTTGATTTAGAAGATACCCAAGCAGAGTTGGAATTAGAATGGGTAAAAAATATAATTATTGCAGTACGAACCATTCGCAGCGAGATGAATATTGCGCCTAGCAAACCTTTACCTATTCTTTTCAATAAAGGTTCTTCGCTTGACAAAAAACGTTATGAAAACAATCAACATCTCATTACGACGTTAGCAAAATTTGAATCGGCAACATGGCTACAAGCAAACGATGCTATCCCAGAATCCGCCACGGCATTAGTCGGTAATTTAGAAATCTTAATTCCTATGGCAGGTTTAATTAATAAAGAAGAAGAATCTGCACGACTCTCACGGGAAATAGCTAAATTAAAAAAAGAATCGGAACGCACTGAAGGCAAATTACAAAATGCTAGCTTTGTCGACAAAGCACCACCTGACGTCGTTGAAAAAGAAAAGCAAAAATTAATGGAGTTACAATCTGCTTTAGAAAAACTGCATTTTCAGATGGAGAAGATTTCGAGTTTGTAAAAATTTACCTCTCCCCTTGTGAGAGAGGGTGCAGTCGTGGCTTTCACGAAGCATGCTTCGCGCCGACATGTAATGTCAGGCTGGAACGATGCTTAAGTTCTCGACTCTATAAGCGACGGGTGAGGGGTGATTTTAAGCCAAAAACACCCCTCATCCGCCCTTCTGGCGGCTTCTCCCACAAGGGGAGAAGCGAAAAAACCTCAATAGTATGCTTTGCCTCAATCCCTCCTAACGCGGCACCATCACCCACCCATCTTTTTGCAGCAATTCCTCTTTGTATTCATGCAATGTTTCCAAACTCTTAGTACGTCTTTTCTTATTCAGCACTGCAGCAGCCCAATGCAGCACACCCGATGACTTTGTTGCCGCACTCAAAGCATTTTTATCGTCGATAACATTATTGATCAATTCGATGCGCTCTTCAGCTGTTAGATTGCGCTTACGTAAAAAATTAAGAAATTCGTGAATCAACTTATCACAACTTTCTTGGATCATTTTAAGCTCATTCACCGACAAATCATGCAACTTAATATTAATGAGAATCGAAATCGTTAAGTCCCAGTCTGTCGCTTGCATGGCTTCAACAATACCTTTGCTTTCAAAAGAAGAATTCAATGCTAATCTCTGCCTTAACTCAGGAAAATATTTAGCAAACAAAAACCCCAATGCAGATTTTTGTTTTGATTTATGAAATACATTTTCAATAAAAACATAAGTATCTTGTGAAATTAGGTTAAAATTAAATTGTGCGTTATATAATTCGACGGCAACATCATCGAGCATTTTATCAATCATTTCATTTGGCAAATAGTTTTTAAATATTTTCTTTAAATCACCCAACAATGCATTTTTTTCTGCATGAATTTTTTTAAATATAAAATCTAAAAATGCAATATTATCTCTGGAAAAACACATACTTTTTAATTTTGCACTTGTTGCCGCTGAACCCTCTTCATGATGATTTGATTTTTCTTCCGATAAACTATCATGCCATGCTTTCATTTCATGTTTATTTAATTGTGGAAATCCTTTTGGTGAATTCTCCCACCTAGACTGAAGATCTTTTGGCAATGCTTTGAAAATAGCTTGGTGCAAAACCATCTCTTGTTTATTTTTTAAATATTCTAAAAAACAAAACCATAACTCTATTTTGTTTTTATAGATTAAACTCGTTAGTTTCGTGTCTTTATCATTCTCAGATTCAACAATAAAATCCTCTTTCACCATTTGAACAATATCAGTATTATTTATTGTACCTAAATAACTCATAAAATTTTCTGAGGTAAAAACCATTTCACCGTACAAATAATTAAAAACAATATTTTGAAGAAAAGGCGAAAATAATGAATTGTAAGTTGTTATGGTTGATGCATAAAATTCCCTGCATTTTGTATTGAACATATCAACCTGACCAATATTCAATTTTTTTTGATTACAGAAAATATCCGTCAAATTGGCATTAATAATTTGCGCACAATAGGAATATACAATTTCAAATACAATTTCATGCAAGACATGAATATTATTTTTATTGTTATCTAACAGTTGTTGTAAATTGAAAAATTGGATCACTTCAGAATGAAATATCTCTTTGGGAACTAATAAGCTTTGGCATGCTTGGTCAATCATAATTGATAAAATATCTTTGATCTCAGCTTCCGTATCCGGTGACACAATTACTTTAGGACCCTGTTCTTCCCAAAATTCACAATGATTTAAATTAATTAAAGCTTCTGTCTTTTTAATCAACTTCTCGAGCTCTTGTGGCTCAAATGCAAAAAATATTTCATGATTGATTTCATAAGAAAGTGGAAATTCATTAAATACTCGACCCAATTGACTCACTAAACCTGTCTCTGCATCTGCTACACGTGATTTTATATTTTCTAAAATAATGTCTTTTTTTGTCTGTTTAAAAAAAGTCGGGATATTTTTTAAATAGGCTGCAAATCTTGGATTCATGATTGGTCCTTATTCATTTCACGCAAAAAGAGAACAATACGAGTTTTGACAGGCGTTGTTGCATAAATCAAAGTTCCCCCTCTCCTCCATTCTTTTATGATTTATGCAACAACGCCTTTGGACGACTATACTACCAACAATATCAATATATACAAATAGTTAAATCTACACGAAACTGTCGGGTATTGCTCGCTCAATATGTATGAAACTGTACTATAATTAATGGGCGAAACGATCAATCCTGATTTCAGGTTGTTTGTGTGTGTGTTTATATATTGAATCCATACAATAAATAGTGGGTGAACACATGTATAACATTCAAATTCAATTAGAAAGTAACAAAGACAAACTCGAATTAATTAAAAAGCTCGATCAATTAAAGTATGAAGAAAAATTTAGCGAGCTATACAAACTATCACGCCAGTTTTCAGTAGAAGCAACCTTAGCAAAAGAACGATTACTCGAAGCTTTTGCTATTGCCATTTCAAAATTAAGCGATGCAGATCTCATCTTAGTTTCATCGTCTGACGCAGAGCTCACCACATGGTTCAACAAAATAAGCGGAGAAGATATTTTGTTATCTTCAGAGGAAACCAACAACCTTCGCTTTATCTCTCAGATACAAATAAAATTGCGAAAGTCGCCTATAGTAATTCCTGCTCTTGTACAAGGACCTTTAGACAGGAATAAAGCAACAGAACGATTACTTTATATTTATAGTGAAGCCGTAAAAAATAATGTGATATTCGCAAACAACATCCGAAATGAAGTTATCGTTTATACCGATAAGCAGAGCTTTAACCTGACTTATCTATTGGGCGAAGCAGACTTTTCACAATTTCGATTACCCGAGGAAGCACCAGACAGTGCTAACGCAGAAAGTAATATATCAGATGCGCAACCAGCACTCACTGAAGACGAATTATCAGCACTGAGAAGTTACACGGATACTGATTATATTACAATTAATAAGTTATTACGCACGGGAAAATATCCAGAAATGACTACTGATGTCTCTAGCGCATATTTTAAAAAAGCTTGCTTGATCACAAATGCTCTGAATAAACATTCTCGTGAAAGAGAATTGAATCTATACTGGCGCTACCAAGATGCAAAAGAACACTTTTTAAAATCAATCAATAAAGACAGCTGTCAAGACAGAGAATATATAAATGAAATTCTCGAGTATGCGAAGCAAAACAATATTATGTCTTTGGCAGACTGCAATGAATTTGTCGAACGTCATTTTTTAGGATCTATTCGAAAATCTGATTATGTACCTGAAAAACTCGCATACAACGAAGGATTCATGAGCTCTGCTCTCGCAAAAACAGCAAAAGACTTTAGCAAAAAACAAAAAACCGTTTTGTCCTTTCATGGAACATCCGTTCGGACTGTATCAAAATATGATAAGGAAGCCGAAATGTTGGTAACCTCCGGACAACAACATTATTTCGCTGACAATGATCTCTTTGTTTATGCAGTTTCTGTGAATACACCCTCTTTGCAGAAACCCAATGACTATCCATGGCTGAGAGCAATTCAAGTTTCTTATGATGAACATTTATCGAAACCTTATACCGAAACCGACCTTTGCAGCTCTGATTTACGATATCAAGATATTGTAAGGCCGAATCATGGCTTAGCACACACTATGCGAAAAGTGCATTATTTCGATCAAGCGCTTGAATTTTTGATTAAGCATTGCAAAAAAAGTAATGAACGAAAAATTTTAAAAAAACTGAAACCTGATGAAATTCAAAAGTTAAAAACCACATTAGCGTTTTATGTATCTGGACGAAAAAGTGAAGTCAGCTGGAAACAAGATGATAATGCTGTCAAACGATATCGAGATGATGCTGTTGCCAATTTTAAAAAACATGTTGCAACCGATCCTGCTTGGAAGCCTGAAGAAATTGAAAAATATGCACAACTACTGATTTATTACCGAGAAGAAGAAGGCGGCGATACAAGAGATTTTAAATTTAGAACATTAGATACAATCTTTGATTTTTGTCATCAACTAGACTTAGCTCGCTGTTATAAACCTGCTGAAATGAAAGAAGCAGTCGATGTACGCTGTTTTCAAAACACAACTACGCAAACAGATGAAGCAAAAAAAGATTTGATTACATTAAAAAAATGGGCAGTCGATTGCATCAAAGCAACTGGCGACAGATTGTTGACTGATGTCAATGAAGCAGGTGAATATATCGCCGCCACATCCATGACGAGTTATGATTATCAGAAGTTTGGACCAGCGAGCAAAGATCCATTAGCTTGTCTCAAGATATTACGCAGTTTCCCATCGCCCAATTTAGCTATTGTGGAAAAGCATCATCAAGAAACCCCAGCAACAACGCAAGTTACGCATTTTCAATATCAACAGCAACCATCACCCACTACTAGTCCTGTTACAATACCGATTATAGAGAAGGACTACCCTAAAATTATAGAGAAGATCTACCCTAAAAATGAAGCATGTTTTGTAAAAGTTAAAGAGATAAACATAAAAGAATTTGATTCAGAATCAAGTTCACTCTATAAAAAGTCTATCATCCTTGATCATTATCCGGAACTTCTTTATAAAAAAGACTATTTTAGCACTAGCCTTCATAATATGCTAAAACACCCAAAAGCGCTTCCTGATATATTTAACACTTTTGAGAATAAAACAGAAATGGCGCCGAAGATACTTCAGTATGTTATTTCTAACCCATCGAGCTTGACTGAACTTGACATCAGAAAGATATTCGATCTCATTAAAGAACACTTATCAGAAAACGACATAGTAAAGCAGTTAAAAAGTTTAGAAGTAAATGACGAAGAATCTTCTTCACCTACCTCAATCTGGAGCTTCTCAAAAGAGAATATGATTAAGCTTAAATTATTGATATCTTCTTTACTCAAAGAACTCAAGCATGGACAGGATGAGGCAGGAACACATAAGATCATTCTAGAACAACTTCTAAAAGATGTACCCGGAACGATTACTGCTTTGAAAGCAAAAGATGGTAAGGAAATTGAAAAATTTATCGAGATTTTGCTTAATTGTCTTATACTAACCTATGAATCCTTATCCTTAGACATATCAGACGTAAATAAGATCCACACTGTTCTCAGAGAATTTTATAGTTATTTATCCGTGGAAATCATGGTAAAAATCATCTTAAAAGAAACAGTGACTGTCTCTAATATTCAAGACTTATGTTCCATCATCATTCGTCATCAAAAGCCGGATGAAATCAGCGCCACTATGACTAAACTGAAAAATAAATTGAAAGAGATTAAAGATCTAAACGAGCATCCAGCTGCCTCTTTTTTTATTAAAAACCCATCAGCACCACAAACCAAGTTAGAAATGATGATTGAAAATCTAATTAGTCAATTACCATATGAACAGTATGCACAACACAATTTTAAACTATCTATATAGCCATACATTCAGCATCATTAATCATTTTGCTATTTTTATAATTTGTAACAAGTAGAACGGTTAGCACTAGCAGACGTCGACGTCACATCATGAATCAATTTTTTGAAAAAAAAGAATAGCCCCGCTGGCGCTGGTCCTAAGCTAGGGATATAAATTTCGAGTAATAATTTAAATGCGACAGACTGTGCAGACATGCTGTTAGACAATTCCGCTATGGGTTGTTCTAATCGCTGTTGTTGCAGACATAATTCTTTTAGCTTTTCGACCATATTTCTGGGTATTTTGCTCTTATTGAAACTAGCAAATTGCATCATATCATTCAAAATAAAATAATTATCACGCGTTCTGAAAAAATAATAATAATCCACCACTCACCACATCATGACAAAAAGACCATAATACTCTTAGCGTCACTTCATTTTCACCATGGTCTTCAATTAACTTCTTGAGGTCTAAAATATAAACCAGTTGCGAATGTAATTTGCCTAAATCGTCTAACAATTCGTGACAGCCTAAGACCATCGCATCATGAACAAATTCTTGGAATGTTCTAGTTGATTCTGCTGAGCTACTGACAACTTTTCCTTGTGCATTTCGAGAAAAATATGTTTCAAGCCGCAAGTATTGCTCACCCCACTCTTCAATCAATTGTGAATCAACCGCATTATTCAACGATAGCTGCTGCATAAACGTTAATGGCAATTTACTAAAACTTCTTCCTACCATGTTTAATTCTGATGAAGATAATTTTGAGGTAGCCGAGGGGTAAAAGCGTAAGTATCGTTCTATGTATTTTATGAATCGGCTTTTCATGAGGGATTTTGCTCCTGATATCGTGCCGGTTCACGCATCAACGTCAGCTTAGAAATAATTTACCTCTCCCCTTGTGGGAGAGGTCGACGCGCAGCGGCGGGTGAGGGGGTTCTATCTAAGGCACCCCTCATCCGCCCTTCGGGCAGACACGTCAACACCCTTACATACCCACAAGGGGAGAAGGATTCGTTTTTTTTGACTACTACGAAACAACCAACCCTTCTTCACGCACCTTTCTTTGACTTTGAGACTCAATCAACCCCGCTCGCTTCACAACATAATCAATATCTTTCAAGCAACTCAACAAGTCTTCTAATTGATGCAACGGCCACATATTAGCACCATCAGATGGCGCTTTGTCAGGTTGAGGATGTGTTTCCATAAAAAGACCTGCGACACCTGCAGCCATAGCAGCACGCGCAAGCACTGGGACAAATTCACGTTGGCCGCCGGAATGTGTACCTTGACCTCCGGGAAGTTGCACAGAATGCGTTGCATCAAATACAACTGGACAATGTGTCTCTCGCATAATCGCCAGTGAACGCATGTCGGATACTAAATTGTTATAACCAAAACTCGCGCCACGCTCACACACCATAATACGTTTATTTCCTGCTTCATGCGCTTTTTCAACGACATTTTTCATATCCCAAGGAGAAAGAAATTGGCCTTTCTTAATATTCACTGGAATATCTTGTCTTGCGACTCGATGAATGAAATTCGTTTGTCTGCATAAAAATGCCGGTGTTTGCAAACAGTCTACGATTGAAGCGATTTCTTCAATCGGACTATCTTCATGTACATCGGTAATCACAGGAACGTTTACGGTTTTTTTAACAACGTCTAAAATTCGTAAGCCTTCTTCTACGCCTAATCCTCGAAAACTTTTACTTGAGGTTCGATTGGCTTTATCGAATGACGATTTGTAAATGAAATGAATATTGAGACGATTCGTCATTTCTTTTAATTTTCCGGCAGTATCGACTGCGAACTGTTCGCTTTCAATGACGCACGGACCGGCGATTAAAAAAAATGGTTGATCTAATCCGACTTCAAAGCCGCAAACTTGCATGAACTTTTCCTCTTAAACTGTTTTGCAGCGTTAATAAATCCTGTAAATAAAGGATGACCATAACGCGGCGTTGACGTAAATTCTGGATGAAATTGACAACCGACAAACCAGGGGTGATCCGGAATTTCTATCATTTCTACCAAGTTTCCATTGTCAGAACGAGCTGACACTTTTAAGCCTGCTTTTTCAATCGCAGGCAGCAATGTATTATTCACTTCATAACGATGTCGATGACGTTCAATAATTTGTTTCTTACCATATATTGCTTGCGCGAGAGAACCATCGGCAAGTTGGCAACGCTGTCCACCTAAACGCATTGTGCCGCCTTTGTCTGAATGTTCATGGCGAACTTCCGTTTCTCCGCTTTGATTGATCCACTCTGTGACTAACGCAACAATAGGATACGGTGTATGTTTGTTAAATTCAGTGCTATTCGCATCAGTCATATTGGCTTTATGTCGCGCGAACTCAATGAGTGCAATTTGCATTCCTAAACAAATACCCAAGTAAGGTATTTTATTTTCTCTTGCATACTCTGCTGCTAATATTTTTCCTTCTACACCACGCTTGCCAAAACCACCCGGAACAATAATTGCATCGACTCCTTTCAGCAACGAGACACCAACTTTTTCGATTTCTTCAGAGTCTATATATTGGATATTCACACGAGCACGTGTTTGAATGCCGGCATGCAGCAACGACTCTGATAATGATTTGTAAGATTCCGTTAAATCCATGTACTTCCCCACCATACCCACTACAATGTCTGAATCAGGATGGCGATAGGCATCAACGACACGTTCCCATTCGCTTAAATCTGCTTTTTTCGCGGTAATTCCCAGCATTTCGATAACAATATCGTCCAACCCTTGATGATGTAATTCCAATGGAATTTGATAAACAAAATCGACATCTTGCAATGGAATAACAGCGCGCTTTTCAACGTTAGTGAATAAAGCAATTTTGGATCTAGCACTTTCTTGCAAAGGTCTATCACATCGACACAATAAAATGTCGGGTTGAATACCAATCGATCGTAATTCTTTGACGGAGTGTTGTGTTGGTTTCGTTTTAATTTCACCCGCTGTTTGAATATAAGGAACTAAGGTGAGATGCATGAATAACGCGTGTTGCCGTCCTAGCTCAACACGCATCTGTCTGATTGCTTCTAGAAATGGGAGAGATTCGATGTCACCCACCGTCCCACCTATTTCTATCATCGCAACATCAACGTCACCTGCGCCTGCGATAATGCAGCGTTTAATTTCATCGGTTATGTGCGGAATTACTTGAACCGTACCACCTAAATAATCACCGCGGCGTTCATTTCGAATCACATTGGCATAGACCCTACCACTGGTAAAGTTGTTTGCCTTGGTCATAGTGACTCTAACAAAGCGCTCATAGTGTCCCAAATCTAGGTCTGTTTCAGCCCCATCTTCTGTGACAAATACTTCACCATGCTGGAGCGGGTTCATTGTTCCCGGATCCACATTAATATATGGGTCAAGCTTCATTAATGTAACGCTTAATCCCCTGGCTTCCAGTATGGTCGCTAAAGAAGCAGATGCAATGCCTTTCCCTAAAGAAGAAACGACCCCGCCTGTGATAAAAATATATCGCGTCATGTCTACACTTCATTCGTATTGAGTTGGGCAGACTTTAGCAAAATCACCTCTTGGCTGCAATCTGCATTTATTATAATTGTCTATTTTTCTTTCAATATATCATCTTTCCAAGCTTGTTTTCTATTGAAGAAAGATTGACTATTTTTGCAGATGCATTTAACCTAATGACTTCAAGGAAGAAAATGGATTGAACAAAGCCTCACTAAGGAGAGTTTCATGATCTGTAGATTATTCATCGCTTTTATCGTTGTTGTCGCGGTTATCGTTGGTGTGTTAGCACTTGCATTACCCCGCGAAGAGTTAGTTCGATTAATTATGTTCCGTGACTTCTTTGATGTTTCCTTACCTATCCTTGGTTTTGGCGCACTTGTTAAATATTTGTGCTCTTGCAAATCAAGATGCTGCTGCGGTGACCAAAGCTGTCCTCCTCCCAAAATGTAATTGAAGAAAAAAGGCGGATTTTATCCGCCTTTTTTTTTGAGAGAAGTTAAAATAAATAGACAATTTTCTTTTTTTACAAATTCGCTGTTTATGTAATAACCAACCACTGCCACCAATTCTTTGTTTACATAAATTAAAGGTAATCGATCTCGTCTCCATGTGGGAACTTTCCACTCTTGCATTAAATTTTTTAAACGATGATGACATTGCCTGCCAGGCAACTGACATTGCTCACCCCCTATCCGAAATTGCACGGATACATTGGGTATGTCCTTACGAAAACATTGATTAGAAGTATCCACAGCCTTCAACATTCCTACATTGGGAATCTCTAGGGGCGTTTCAAGCCTATCCCACTTGATGGCTTGATACTCATTATGAGAGACCAATGGCGGCAAAATATATAAGTCATCCAAATACCTTCTCACTTCACAATTTTTCCAACTCACAACAGGTACTTTATCTGAGGCTGACAATAAAACGTCGGTTTGTATTTGATTTAATTTAACGGCCGAAGGCAGTAAAAAACCTTGGTCTTTTATCCATTGCCTTATCAACTGACGTTGACGCGCAGAATCCAATGACAACACTTTTTGAATGGAAAGCGTTCCCGCCACTCTACCTTGCGACTGCAGCAAATCTTGTTTTGCCACCCCCTCAAGTAAGTGCTGCGCCTCAGCACAATGCGTCGATACACGCGCTAACGTACCCGTCACACTAGGCCAACGTTTTTTTAATAAAGGAAGTATTTCGTGACGAATGAAGTTACGAGAAAAATTAAGACGCTCATTGGATTCATCCTCAATCCAATGCAAACCATTATCAATAGCATATTTTTTTAATTCAGCACGCGAATATAGTAATAGCGGTCTCGCTTGAAATCCTTGTCCCAAGGATTTTAGTGTTGGCATGGCTGCGAGGCCTTTGGGTCCAGCACCTCGTACCAGCTGTAATAAAAGTGTTTCTGCTTGATCGTCTTGATGATGCGCTGTTAATAATACATCGTCTTTTTTGAGTAATGCTGACAGTATCGAATAACGTTTTTCGCGAGCAATTGCCTCTAGGCTGTCATTCGCAGAAAGATCCAGCTGAATAGTGAAAGATTGATAAGGAATTTGTAGGTTTTCACAGGTTTTTTTGCAGTGTTGCTCCCACTCATGCGCCCGTGAACTTAATTGATGATTAATATGCACCGCACGAACATCTATCCCTCTAAGAGTACGCGCTTGCGCCATCAAGTGAAGCAATACGTGAGAATCCAAACCTCCACTATAACCTACAAAAAATGTTTTATCGGATCTTGAGTGACACATGTTAAGAACGGAATCGAGTAGCATAAGAGGTGACTAAATACCGTATGCCATCAATTTTTTGTAACGCAAATCCAGTAACTCATTCATGGAATATTTTTGCAATTCCGATAACTGATTTGTCAAAGCAGTTTTTAAATGGCTTGCCATTAAATCCATATTGCGATGAGCACCACCTAAGGGTTCAGCTAACACATCATCCACCAATCCTAATCTATAAATTTGCTCTGCAGTTACACCCATGGCTTCAGCAGCTTGAGGAGCTTTGTCAGCACTTTTCCATAGAATTGAAGCACATCCCTCGGGTGAAATCACAGAATAAATCGAGTATTGCAACATCAACACACGATCACCTACGCCAATCGCAAGCGCCCCGCCTGAACCACCTTCACCGATGACCGTACAAATAATGGGAGTTTTAAGTGTCGAAAGCACAAATAAATTTCGCGCAATAGCTTCACTTTGGTTACGCTCCTCAGCACCAATCCCAGGATAAGCACCTGGCGTGTCAATAAAGGTAAAAATAGGCAATTTAAACCGTTCTGCCATTTGCATTAAACGCAACGCTTTTCGATAATCTTCAGGTTGAGGCATCCCGAAATTTCTTTCAATTTTCTCTTGTGTTTTACGGCCTTTCTCATGACCAATAACAAGCACAGGTTTGTTTTCTAACCTAGCGATTCCTGCAACAATTGAAGGGCCATTTGAGATAGCTCTATCCCCTTGCAACTCATCAAATTCAGTAAAAATACGGCTGATATAATCAACAGCATGCGGTCGTTGTGAGTGTCTCGCCAACTGAGTCACTTGCCATGGGGTTAAGCGAGAAAATATATCTCGGGTCAACTGATTGCTTTTTTGTTCCAAGCGAGCGATTTCATCACTGATGTTAATATCAGTATCTTCACCCACCATACGAAGCTCATCTATTTTTGCTTCTAATTCGGCAATGGGTTGTTCAAAATCAAGAAAATTTAAATTCATCACAAGCCTCAACGTTTTGTGTCCTAATTGAATGTAAAATAATTATACAAACAAGGTGGTATGTAAAAGCATAATATGATAGCTCATCTGAGAATTTGTGCCTATAATTTCTCGTAGGTATATTCAACCAGTAAGGCATAGCATGGACCCCAGCTACATACATTTACGCATACATACCGAATATTCTCTGATAGACGGCATTGTACAAATCAAACCGTTAATTGCTGAAGCTGTCAAACATCGCACGCCCGCCATCGGCATCTCAGATCAAGGAAATTTATTCGGGGTTGTCAAATTCTATCAAGCTGCGATGCAGTCGGGTATAAAACCTATTATCGGTACCGATATTTGGCTATATAACGACAAAGATCCCAAAAAACCCTTTCGACTATCTTTGTTTTGTCAGAACAACCAGGGGTATAAAAATTTATTAAAATTAATTTCGCGCAGTTATTTAGAAGGACAACTACACGATAAAGCCACCGTTCGTTGCGAATGGTTACATGATTTATCTGACGGAATCATTGCGTTATCTGGCGCTCAAGAAGGTGATATTGGTCTCGCTATTTTAGCAGATGATAAATCGGCCGCAAAAAAATGTATTCAATTTTGGACGCAACTTTTTCCACAACGTTTTTATTTAGAATTACAACGCACAGGTCGACCTCAAGAAGAAGTCTATATCCAGACGGCTTTAGACTATGCACAACGCTTTTCACTGCCGGTTGTAGCAACCAACGATGTACGTTTTATTTATAAAGATGATTTCGATGCACATGAAGCACGTGTCTGCATACACGAAGGAAGCATCTTAACGGATCCACGACGTTCACGAATTTACACTGACCAACAATATTTACGCACTCCAGAAGAAATGCAAACTTTGTTTGCCGACATTCCAGAAAGTTTAGCAAACACCGTCGAAATCGCAAAACGTTGCAATGTTACTTTCACTTTAGGAAAAAGTTACTTACCTCGTTTTCCCGTACCAGAAGGTTTTACAACCGAAAGTTACTTATGTGATGTTTCACATAAAGGGTTAGAAGAGCGCTTAAAAATTTCGTTTGATGTCACATCTCCCGCCTTTCAAACACAGCGTCACGCGTATGACTTGCGATTACAATTAGAGCTTGATGTCATTAATAAGATGGGATTCCCAGGTTATTTTTTAATTGTTGCTGATTTCATACGCTGGGCAAGAGAAAATGACGTACCTGTCGGCCCAGGGCGAGGATCAGGCCCTGGATCCTTAGTGGCTTATGCTCTCAAAATTACCGATTTAGATCCTCTTGCACATGAACTCTTGTTCGAACGTTTTTTAAATCCAGAACGCGTTTCTATGCCAGACTTTGATATTGATTTTTGCATGGAAGGTAGAGACCGTGTCATTGATTACGTGATGAAAACACACGGAAAGGAAAGCGTCGCGCAAATTATCACGTACGGAAGCATGGCAGCAAAAGCAGTGGTTCGCGATGTTGGTCGCGTATTGGGAATGAGTTATGGATTTGTTGATAAAATTGCAAAGCTCATTCCATTCGAAATTGGCATGACTTTAGATAAAGCTCTCGAACAAGAAGCGGTGTTGAGTGATCGTTACAACAAAGAAGAAGATGTCAAAACATTATTAGATCTCGCGTTAAAATTAGAAGGCACAACGCGCAACGTCGGCAAGCATGCGGGTGGAGTCGTTATAGCACCTGGCAAGTTAACAGACTTCTCACCGCTTTATTGTGAAGCTGGACAATCTGAACATATCGTCACTCAATTTGATAAAGATGACGTGGAAGCGGTCGGCTTAGTTAAATTTGACTTTTTGGGATTACGAACCTTAACCATCATTGATTGGGCTGTTAAAAATATTAATCGCTTGCGACGCTCAAATAATGAAACACCGCTCGATATTCATCTGCTGGATATGCATGATGTTCCAACATTTTCTCTACTGAAAGCGTGTAAAACGACAGCTGTTTTTCAGTTAGAATCTCGCGGTATGAAAGAATTAGTTAAACGTTTACAACCCGATTGCTTTGAAGATATTGTTGCATTAGTTGCTCTCTTTCGTCCGGGACCTTTACAATCGGGGATGGTTGACGACTTTATTAATCGCAAACATGGTCGTTCGAAAGTTATTTATCCTCACCCTAAATTAGAACCTATTTTACGTCCAACGTATGGCGTTATCGTTTATCAAGAGCAAGTCATGCAAATTGCGCAAGCACTAGCAGGATACTCTTTAGGTGCTGCAGATTTATTACGTCGCGCAATGGGAAAGAAAAAACCCGAAGAAATGGCTGCACAACGTGAATTATTTTGTAAAGGTTCTGTTGAACGTGGCGTAGAATTAGAAACAGCTACACACATTTTCGATTTAATGGAAAAATTTGCAGGCTATGGCTTTAATAAATCTCACTCTGCATCTTACGCACTCGTTGCTTATCAAACCGCGTGGTTAAAAGCGCATTACCCTGCTGCTTACATGGCTGCTGTCTTATCGTCAGATATGGATCATACTGATAAAGTTGTTCACCTGATTGAAGAATGTAAAGCTATGGCATTGCCTGTTGCGCCACCCGACATCAATTATTGTGAGTACATGTTTAAGGTTCTTGATACGACTCATTTAGCATATGGTTTGGGTGCCGTCAAAGGTGCTGGCCAAGCGGCTATCGAAGCAATTATTTTAGAGCGCGAACAACAGGGAAAATTTAAAGATTTATTTGATTTTTGCAAACGTGTAGATTTGCGCAAGATGAATAAACGCGTGTTGGAAGCACTGATAAAAGCAGGTGCTTTTGATTCTATTGGTCCTCATCGTGCAAGCATTATGGCGAGCCTTCCACTTGCGCTGCATCAAGCAGAACAAGATTTAAGAAATCAAACATTAGGACAACAAGATTTATTTGGCAGCGCTAATCCTCAAACACCCACAATGGCTTATGTTTCAGCTTCAGAGTGGAGTGATCACGAACGTTTGTTTAACGAAAAAGAAACGTTGGGATTATATCTCACCGGTCATCCTATTCATCGATTTTTAAAAGAATTATGTCATTTCACTACGAATCGAATTGCTGATTTACGTCCTACCACACAGAAACAATCTGTCATGATTGCTGGCATTATTGCAAGCGTACGTTCCATTCAAACCAAGCGCGGCGATCGCATGGCAATTGTGACACTGGAAGATGGCACAGGACAAATAGATGTTCTATGCTTTGCTGATATTTATAATTTATATCGAGAATTATTAACGAAAGATGTACTTATTATTGTTGATGGAGAAGTCAGTATAGATGAATTTAATGATAGCCTACGCATGACGTGCAAAGAAATTTTTTCAATAGACCAAGCTCGTGCACGACATGCAAAATATTTACGTATCGCTCTTCCTGAAAAACAAGCAGCCACATTAGAAAAATTAGCAGCCGTTTTAGAAAAATTTAAAGGTGGGCGTTGTCATGTGTTAATTGATTATTTACGTCAAGATGCCGCAGCTAGTTTAAAATTGGGAGACGAGTGGTGCGTTCATCCTAGCGAAATTTTGTTGCAAACGTTAAAAGATATGTTCACGGAAACAAGCGTAGAAATGATTTATTAATTAATCAATCAGTTCCATTGAAGTTCTTTTCCGATGTTTGCCCCTAAGGAACGAGCACGAAAAAAAACCTCACTCAGCAATCGCATAAGTGAGGCCTTAGAATTTATTGCACTGTAAATTTGATTGTCTTAGCCAGCACTTTGTCGACATAAATATCAACATGATATTGTCCTAATGGCCATCCTGCTGTTGGTTTTGACAATGAGAACGTAGCAACCCAGTTTTTATCACTATTCATATCTTTGCCAACATCCAATGATTTTTCGTCAATTTGGTAATTTGCTGGAGCCGCTCCGTTGGTATCGTCAGCAATCCAAATTGATTTCACTACTTGACCTGGCTTGACTTGATCAGTCGTCACAACAACAAACACTTTATTCGTATCTTTTGTAAAAACAGTCTTTTCACCACCAACAGCTTCGTCATTCACAACGTTATCTGAGATAACTGTTTTCATTGCCGGTGTTGCGGCAGTAGTAGTAATAGTAGTAGTAGTAGTAGTAGGTGCTGGCGTGGCAGGAGCTGCCTTTGTCGCCGGATCTGATTTTGTTGTTACACTAGAATCGGTCGCTGCAGTGCTAGAATCATCAGCAGTTGCGGGATTCGCAGTATCTTCAACAGCTGCTGAATCATCTGTAGCGGAAGTAGAATCATCTGCAGCAAAAGCAGAAACATGTAATAAAGTTGATATCACAAAAGTACAAAGAAGCAAAATTTTTGTGGATTTATTTTGCATTTCCCCCCTCCTTGGATGATAAAAAATTAGTTATCGGCTGATAACAGTTCGACACGCTCTTAAACAGAATATGTTAGTGTACTCCGCACTTATCAAAGTCACAAGAAGATGATGACCAACAAGACAATGCTGGGAATAAACAGTTTACGTTAATTTGTTTTTTGAAGAAACCAGGACTAGAATAGCCTGCAACTTTTCATTAATGGAGGGATTTATATGAAAAAAGTCTTAGTGGGTCTTGTTCTGTTTCTATTGTCATTACCAATCGCTGTTTTTGCTCAAAATCAAAATACTTATAATACACTCGTTTTCTTTGGCGACAGTCTCACGGATAACGGCAATCTCTACAATTTTTCATTAGGCATTATTCCTAAATCACCGCCTTACTTTAAAGGCCGATTTTCAAACGGGGCAACTTGGGCTGAGCTAGTAGCCGACAACTATAAAACTCGTTATAACTATGAATCAGCTAACTATGCAGTCGGTGGCGAAACAACTTATTTTCACAATCCCTTTGACGGCTTTTTACCTTATACATTCTCTGAATCAATCGATCATTACTTATTTAGAAATGCTTTCTATGACAAATCACATAGCTTATTTTTTATTTGGATAGGTGCTAACGATTATTTACCTCAAAAAAATGCTGACGAAACGATAAGTGACAAAGTAGTCAGCACCATCACAGACAACATCGAAAGACTCATCGCTAACGACGGAAAAAACTTTTTAATTGTTAACTTGCCCGATCTTGCAAAAACACCCGAAGGCAGAAGTGGCGATACACAAACTATTTTGGCTGCTTTAACAAGTTCACATAATAAAAAAATTGCAGATGCTGTCATCGCGCTACGAAATAAACATCCTGATATCAACATACAATTTTTTAATGTGAGTGAAATGTTTGATGCAATGGTTGAAAATCCCGAAAAATTCAATCAGAAATATCATGTTCATATCACTGACACAATGCACTCTTGCTGGGAAGGCGGTTTTACTTTACAACAGAAACGAATGTTACAACAAAGCATGAAAAATAATTTAATCCAACAAATTAAATCGAATCCAGCAACAAAAAATATAGATGCAGAAGCTCTGTCAAAATATATTGCTTCTTCTCCCAGCTTAGCTGAAGCATATCAAGTCGGCGCCGCATCTGCGAATGGATCCGTACCATGCCCAAATCAAGACGAGTATATTTTCTGGGATCATGTGCATCCTTCAGCAGTAGCACAATATCTTTTATCAAAAGCGTTTGTTGAGTTTATTGATCAGCATTATACGGCGGGGTAAAAAAAACAAATCAAGGTGAAATGTACTTCACCCTGAAGATGATTAAACCTACACGTCTCCTGGGGACATAGTAACGCGAGCTTCGGATAACGGCCTGTCATGCCAGCGCGCTGGCATGACACCAATATGGAACAGCACGCCACAGATGGAATCTGGCTTATTTACTAAAATTATGGCTGCAAAGAAGATGCCGATGCTTTCGCAGCAAGCCCACCAACAATCATTCCGATTCGATGATAATATGCATCATTATTTTCAACGATACCAATAGCTATTGAGCCTGGATATCCTTTACATCTCACCAGTCTCTCTCTATCAATCCATCTTGAAACTTTAATTTCTTTAGCAACAAACTCTATAATTTTTTCAGCGAGATGACTACCCATAGAACTTTTTTTCTCTGCAGCATGAGCGATATCAAATATAGCTTTTAAAAAACTTTCTGGTGATTGATTATCTTGAGAATCAACGACTGCTTGCAAATTTTGGGAAATTTGTCTACCTGCCTCACCCTTCCAAAGACTGCCACCACTCAAACTAAAATGTTTGCAAAAGTGATTCCATTGTCCTTTGTTTACATCACGGCTAGGATTTATTTTATTGTATGCAACCAAGATTGTTGTAACGTCTGCTTTTAAGTTAACTAGTGAGCGCATCTGCATGGTATTAAACCTCATGATAAGCAATAAGAGTGCGGTAGAATAAATTAATACTAAATAATTTACAATGAGCTAAAACTGAACTATACTGGTGCAAATTTTGCAGCAATTAATCTATTATGTAGGATATTATGGAGAAATTCATATTAAGTGATGCGCTTTCTTTTGTAAACGTTGTTCAAGACGGTAGCATTGCTGGTGCTGCTAAAAAACTAGGCGTATCACCTTCCAATCTCAGTAAGCGATTGACTAGACTAGAAAAACAACTTGACGTCCAGTTGCTCACACGCACGACTCGACGGCTTGTTCTCACCGAAGTAGGTCAGCAATTCTATGAGCGTTGTACTCGTATTCAATCTGAGATACAGGAAGCGGAGGAGGTTATTCTACAAACACATCAAAAAGCGCAAGGAACATTACGTGTTAATGCTCCCACTAGCTTTGGACAAGCCTACTTAATCAGTGCGATTCATGCTTTTCTGCAACGATATCCCGATATTCAAGTAGAGCTCATTTTAGGAAGTCAGTTTGCCGACTTTATGGAACATAGGCTGGATTTAGCAATTCACCTCAATGAGTTACCCAATAAAAGTCTTTTTAGAACACGCCGAATTACCTATCGAAGTACAGGAGTTTATGCATCACCGAGTTATTTAAAGCATCATGGAATCCCAGAAACACCCGCTGATTTAACAATACATAATTGTTTAACCTACCAACCAAAAGCAATTAATATGGCGAATTCTTCTCTCAAACACGACTGGCTATTTTATTATAAAAAAAACGAGCTGAAAGTCTCTGTGAGTGGAAACTTCAAAGTCAACACAAGTCAAGCGCTTGTCAGTGCTGCGTTGTCGGGTCTTGGTATTGTGCGGTTATCAAGCTTCATGGTAACAGAGGAAGTGAAAACAGGTCGATTGATTAGTCTGCTTAAAAATTATTGCCCACATCACATTAATGTATTGGCTGCATACCCTAATCAACGTTTCTTGCCTTCTAAAGTTAGAGTTTTTATAGATTTTTTAGTTGAACATTTCAAATCAAATGAATAAAGATTCAGCTATCTCATATCGTCTAACCGGTTCGAAAGAACGGCGATGAATTGGCGTAATTCCATGTTGCTCCATAGCAAGCAAATGCTCTTTTGTGCCATATCCTTTGTGCTTTGCAAAACCGTACTGCGGATATTTGTTATCTAACATCCGCATCACATTATCTCGAGTCACTTTTGCTAAGATAGATGCCGCACTAATGGCTGGCTCAAGCAGATCACCTTGCACAATTGTCCGAGTTTCACAGCTTAACTTAGGTGCTTTATTACCATCAATCAGTGCAAGTGTGGGAGAAATTTTCAAAGCAAGGACAGCACGCTGCATCGCTAATAATGACGCTTGAAGAATGTTTAACTGATCAATCTCACCAACATCTGCACTCGCAATTCCAAAAGCAAGTGCACGCTCTTGAATAAGAATAAAAAGCGCTTCGCGTTTTTTTTCTGTTAATAATTTTGAATCTCTTAAACCTTCAATGGGATTGAGTGGATCTAGAATAACTGCCGCTGCCATCACAGGGCCCGCTAATGGCCCTCGACCTGCTTCATCTACGCCAGCAACAAAAACAGTCCCTTGTTGATTTATCATTTTTATTCTTCGCTTATTTTATTTTTGGTTAACCACTATAAGGAGCGGGTAATCATTCCGCTATCACCAGCTCCGTCGTTGCGAAGCCGCGTAGCGCTTGGCCGTGGCAATCTAGAGGTGTACGCGTGGATTGCCACGCCTAAACGCTTCGCAGGCTCGCAATGACGGAGCCTAGTGATATCCGAATAGCTACACTGAATAGTTACAGGAACAGAGTATAATGACTCCAACATCTTGTTACAACAATTTTAAAATCGCTGCAGCTGCACGATTGCTTGCGTCACAGCGCAATTGTTGATGTATGGTTAAAAAATCATTTTGAAGTTTAGCGATTTTTTCTGGGTGATCTAAAAAATCAAAAATAGCTTCGCCAAGTTTATTCGGTTGTACAGCATCTTGGATAAATTCGGGTACCAACATTTTATTGGCTAATAAATTAGGTAATCCGATAAAAGGAATTTTTACTAAATATTTCGCAATTTGATAGGTTAAATTTGCCATTCGATACGCAATAATCATTGGACGTTTCCACAACATTGCTTCCAGTGTAGCAGTACCTGATGTGACGACAATAACGTCTGCCGCTATCATAACTTCATGAGAACGTTGCACAAAAAAATGTATTGGCAGGTTGGGGGCTATTCGTTTGCAGTGAGCTTGAAATTCCAGATCTCGTTCATCATTTGCGGCTGCCGTTATAAATTTTAACGTTGGATTTTGTTCCCAGCAATATTTAGCAGTTTTTACAAAAATCTCTGCTAAATAGTGTATTTCATTGCGCCGGCTTCCAGGTAATAATGCAATGAAAGTAGCATCCTCATCTAATCCCAACGCTTTTCTTGCCGCTAACTTATCATTCTCAAATGGAATTTTATCCGCTAATGGATGTCCGACAAATTCAGCAGGCACACCATGCTGCAAATAAAAATCCAACTCAAATGGAAATAAGGTAAGTACTAAATCCGTTGCTTTCGCAATCTTGTGGATACGCTTTTTGCGCCACGCCCACACTGATGGACTGACATAATGTACCGTTGGAATTCCTGCTTTATGTAATTTTAATTCTAAACCCAAATTAAAATCGGGTGCGTCGATTCCAACAAAAACATCAGGCTTTTTATGCAAGAAATGCGCGTACAATCCTTGACGAATCTTAAAAAGTTCAGGCAAGCGTCGCAATGGCTCCACTAATCCCATCACTGCCAAACGCTCTATATCGTAAAGTGAATGACACCCTGCAGCAGTCATTTCACTTCCACCAATACCTGTGACATTCACATTATGTTGCAATTTTTTTAACGAATGAATGAGTCCGGCGCCTAAGAGATCACCGGAGATTTCTCCCGCCACCATACCAAGATTAATTGTCATGGTATCTATCTGACAATTCCACGGGTAGAAGCCTGGATAAAATCAATTAACACTTGAATCTCAGGACAGGTTGCCGTCATGGTATTTAATTCTGCTAACGCAGCTTTGAGAGTCAACCCTTTGCGATAAATTGTTTTATATGCACGACGAATATTCACTAAGGTTTCCCCTGAGAATCCACGACGCTTCAGACCAACTGTATTCAACCCAAATGGCTCTGCGTAATAACCAGAAACTTTTACAAACGGTGGGACATCTTTTTCTATCATCGTTCCCATGGCCAAGAAACTGTGTGTTCCCACTCGACAGAACTGAAAGGCGCCTGAAAAACCGCTTAAAATAGCAAAATCTTCAACCACAACATGCCCTGCTAAGGATGCATTGTTTGCGAAAATCGTATGATTTCCAACAATACAGTCGTGTGCAATATGGACATAGGCCATAAATAAATTGTCATTGCCAATTTTTGTGTGTGATTTATCTTGTGCGGTACCGCGATTAAACGTACAAAATTCACGAATGACGTTTCGATCACCGATTTCTAAAAATGTCTGTTCGCCTTGAAATTTTCTATCTTGAGGAGCTTCACCAATCGAAGAAAATTGATAAATTTTATTGTAGCAACCAATCTTTGTAGGGCCCTGGATAACAACATGTGGTCCAACCCAAGTGCCTTCGCCAATTTCAACATGCGGCCCAATAATAGTCCACGGACCAATCTGCACATTCGGAGCAATACGAGCTGTTGGGTGAATTATCGCCCTATGATCGATCATTGCTTCTAATGGTAGATCAACGTCTTGCACTGAGCAATTCTGCGGAGCATGCCAATTCGCCGTCAACATATGCTATCCCTTCTAGTTTCCAAATATCACGCTTTGATCGAATTACTTTTACTTCTAAACGTAATTGATCACCAGGTTCAACTACACGTCGAAAGCGTGCATTATCAATTCCAGCAAAATAATAGAGTACACCGTCACTAGGCAGTGTATTTGTCGATTTATACGCTAACACGCCGGAGGCTTGGGCTAGTGCTTCCAATATCAATACGCCTGGCATGACTGGTTTGTTGGGAAAGTGTCCCACAAAAAAAGCTTCGTTCATGGTTACATTTTTCAAAGCAACTAATGAGTGGCCTTCTTTCATTTCTAAAATTCGATCAATTAGCAAAAACGGAGGGCGGTGAGGAAGATATTTTAATATGTCATGAATATCCATTATGTATTTCATGTTTCTTTACTCTCTATTAACTCTCGTACAACAAACTCTAGCGTTTTAATTCGCTGTGATAACTGTTCTAAACGATGTAACCTAGCGCTATTTTTACGCCATTCTAGATTCGTTACCACGCCCCCAACTCCTGAAGAATAAACACCCGCTTCACGTATTGATTTAGTGACTGCTGTAAACCCAGTAATCATGGTATTGTCAGCAATCGAAATATGACCTCCAACTCCGGCACCACCACCGATTAAACAATTATTTCCAATAGTAGCACTACCTGCAATCCCTACACAGCCTGCAATGGCTACATGTTCTCCAATGCGGGCATTATGTCCAACTTGGATTAGGTTGTCCAGCTTTGATCCTTTTCCTATGATAGTATCTTCAATTGCACCACGATCAATGGCACAATTCGCACCAATTTCTACATCATCTTGAATAATAACTGAACCAAGCTGAGGTACTTTATGCCAAACGCCATCGTGTTTCGCGATGCCAAAGCCGTCACTACCAACAACTGTCCCACTGGAAATTGAAACTCTTTTACCCACTTTCACTCTAGGATATAAGGTGACATTAGCATGTAAAACAGTACCTTCGTCTATTTCTGAAAAATCCCCTATTGAACAGTGAGAGCCAACAATCACATTCTGTCCAATTTTTACGCCGTTACCGATAACACACTGTGCTCCAATACTCGCACTTGGGTCAATGTCACACTCATCGCCGATAACTGCGGAAGGATGCACACCTAGATTAACTGCAGGTTTGTGCGCAAAATTAGCTGCAATTTTTGCATAAATGTAATAAGGATCGCGACAAACAATTGCATTAGTCGGACACGCGCTTGAATCCTCTTTTGTCAAAATAACAGCAGACGCATTTGTCGTTGCTAAATGTTTTTTATAGAGAGGGTTCATTAAAAAAGCAATTTGACCGGGCTCGGCCTTCTGGATGGCAGCAACACCATGAATCAAACAATCTGCATTTCCTACAATACTAACATCTAATCCAGAGACAAGTTCAGTTAAGGTAAATTGAGTTTTCTGTTGATTAGACATCATTTATTTACTCTAAACACACCCTCGTTAAAACAAAAAGGCCAAAATACAGGTATATTGGCCTTTTGCAGGAAGTTATAAAATTATTCTTTGTTAAATTCTTTAGCAACTTGTACTGTTACATCTGTAGCATCACTTGCATAAACAACAGCTTGTGAATCAAGAACTAATGAATAACCATTTTTCTTAGCCATATCAGAAATAATTGAATTCAATTTTCCTAAAATGGTTTGCATTGCTTTGTTTTGTTCTTGGCTGACTTCTTTTTGGAAAGCTGTAGCATCTTTCAAGAAACTAGCTTTTTCATCACCAATTTTCTTTTCCATTGCATCACGATCTTTTTTCGACATCGTGGTGGATTCTTTGCTGAATTTATCCAGCTCTTCTTGTAAAGATTTTTGTTGAGCAGCTAATTTTTCTTGGCGAGGTTTAAATTGATCTTGTAACTTCGTATTAACCTGCGCAACCTTGGAAGACTTCAATAAAACCTGTTGAATATTAACGACAGCAACTTTTGATTGTGCTCCAACATCAGCAGCATCTGCAGCATAAGCTTGAGCGCCAACCATAAGCAGAATACAACTAAAAAAGCCTAACACTTTCTTCATAACTTTCTCCAATAATTAATTAATATCCTATTGCAAACAAACCGATGGGTGACCATGCGATGGCACATTATGTCACGTCTATCCAAAATTAGCACCTAGGGAGAATTGAAATATCTCTAAATCATCATGGTGTTTAACATTAATTGCTCTCGCTAAACTCAAATTAATGGGACCCATAGGAGACAACCATTCGGCCTGAACACCTGACGAGTAACGCAATGGCCCAGAGGCTAATCCACCGAACTTACGATTATCAAATGTTTGAAATACGTTACCGCCATCCACATACACTGTTGTTCTGATGTTGTCAGAAAAATAGTTAGGCAAAATAATCCCTAAGCTTCCATCAATAAGAAAGTTACCACCTGTTGGTTGTGGATTAGGCTCATTATCTCTAGGACCAAGCGAATTCCCGTAATAACCGCGAACAGAGTCAATACCCCCTGCGTAGAAGTTTTTAAAGAAAGGAAATTGGGTTGCGCCATGAAAACTAGATCCATAAGCAGCCGCCCCACGTGCAGTGAAAATAAAATCTCTAACCAATGGATGATACCAAGCGCCATTGTAATTTAATGTGTAATAGCTCAACGAATTTTTATCTGCAGGCAAGAAAACATTTAGACCCAACAGTTGTCTCGCTCCACTGGTTGGGAAAATATATTTGTCACGCGTGTCTCGAGAAATACCCGCAATTAAATCGAGTTGTTGGAAATGTCTCCCATGTCCATTGACAAACTGTCGAACATAGTTAGATATATACGACGGATTAGGAGACAACGATATTAATGTATTCTGATAACCATAACCTAAATCAAGGCGATTGATTGCACCTTTCTCTTGGCCCATGGGAATACTAAACACATCACTGATATTATATTCATTGCTTCGATAACTATTTGTTAAGTCTGCCTGTGAGGGTAGAAATTTAGAATAGGAAATACTCGTGCTACGACTTACCCCATCGGTTGTAAAATAGGGGTCCGTATAGCTGGCGGTATAAATACGCGTAGCAGCACTTCTTTCAGCATTTAAGCCTAATGTCTTGCCTGTACCCAAAAAGTTTTTCTGATTAACACCCGCACCCAGCAACACTTTATCAAATTTCGAATATCCAATACGCCCTGTTAATTCTGCGGCGTTATTTTCAGTGACTTTATAGTTCACATCGACTTGATCGTCATGATCTGCAATTGGCTCAACACTCATTTGCACATCTTTCATGTAAGGAAGCAAACCTAAACGACGTTTTGATTCTTCTAATTGTGCTGTCGACACAGGAGCTGCTTCTAGCTGCTGCATTTCTCGACGCAACACTTCATCATTTGTTTTTGTGTTATCTGAGAAATAAATATGTCTGACGTACGTCCTCTTGCCTGGTGTCACTTTAAAATTTAAAAATATTACTTTATTTTTATCATCAATATCAGGGTTAATAGAGACTGTTGCATACAGATATCCTTTATTCCCCAATAGGTCACTAATCGCTTTTTCAGAGTCTACGACTGCTTGGCGTGAGAAATGATTCCCCTCACGTATCGTCATTACTTTGGTTAACTCACTGCGAGGCAAGATAAGATCACCCGACAGAGAATAACCTTTCACTGTATAAGGGGCGCCTTCGTCAATTGCAATCGTGACATAAACAGATTTTCTATCCGGTGTGATCGACACTTGTGACGACTTAATCACAAACTTAATATAACCATGGTCTAAATAAAAATTCCGCAATCCTTCTAAGCTAGTATCTAACTTTTCTTGGGAATATTGGTCTGACTGAGTGAAGAAAGTAAATAGCCCAGGCGTTGTAATGGTAAGCTGATCAACGAGCTTGTTTTCAGAAAAACTATGATTGCCAATAATAACAATCCGACGGATTTTTGCTATTAGGCCTTCAGAAATATCAATCCTGACGAGTACTCTATTCCGCGACAGTGGACTAACAGTGATATTAATTCTAGCGTTATAACGACCCAACTGATAATACTGACTTAACAAACTTTTTTTGATTCTTTCCAAGATAGCTTGGTTATAGACACGACCTTCTGCAATTTCTAACCCTTTCATCACTGAGGTTAATTTATCGGTAGGGATAACACTATTACCAGCGATTTTTAATTGTCCTATGGTAGGACGTTCAACTACATGAATAACCAGTGCGTTGCCATCTCTAGCGACAGAGATATGATCAAAAAACCCAGTTTTATAGAGGGAATTAATAATCTCGACCGTTTGATGAGGGCGTAAAGTTTGGCCACGCTTTATCGGTAAATAGCTATAAACTGTTTCAGGAGCAATACGCTGCAACCCATCAATATTAATTCTTTGAACAACAAATGCATTTGCGGCCCATATAGGTGTGCCAACGAGACTGAGTACTAAAATAAATAATGATATTATTTTTTTCATATGACCTACATTTATGTTAACAATGGCATCCATTTTAAGACCGCCAATTATCCAGTCTTTGTTTCATCAAATCCAGCACTAATTTTACTAGTTTATGATTTAAAACGAGCATTTAATATGAGCATGAACAATACGTTGCAACAACATGCTTATTCGACTTGTATTAAACACTTAGAGTATCTCTCAATACTTTTGGGCTTTTTTACGAGTTTTGTGGATTTTGTACTGTATGAGTCTCACTTCATTTTCATTAACATTATGATTTATAAGAACTTTTATTATTACTTGATCTTGTTTTCTTTCAATTAACTTACCTCTAACTTATTGATATTTGGCTTTATTAAACTTCCAATTTGAGTCAGCTCATACCCCAAAGATGCCGCCTTATGCTTTAATCCCTTAAGCAATTTATCTTGATATCGTTGGTTATAATAATCTTGGCCAATATCGCGATAGTCTATTTTATTTTTCAACATTCGATAAATGATTTTAGCTAACTTATAAGCCGTAGCTGTTATTGCTTTTGGAGCACCAATTCTGCTTTTCATTCGCCTCAAGAATGAGCCTAATGCAGTAGGGCTATTATATAATGCATTAGCGCATAATCTTAAAATACTTGCTGCTCGGTTAGCTGAACTTTTAGAGCTACGTTTTAATATTTTTCCTCCAGATATTTTCGTCCCAGGAGATAATCCCATCCAGCTACCAAATTGTTTCTCAGTTTTCCATTTTCCCATATCTATTCCGACTTCGGAGATTATTTTTAACCCGCTTAACGCATCAACACCATCTATTGCTGTTAAGTCTACTCCACATAGTTTGTATAAATAGGTTTGAACCTCGAACTTTGGCGTGCTTTTTGTTTTTCTTTTTTTAGGAAGTTCAACATTGCTTTTTTCAGCGGTGGTTATAGATTGCAGAAATCCTTCAATAACCATATCGCACTCTTGAACTTTTGTTTGATAATAATCATAGAGATCTAATGCTTGTTTTAAAGCAAAAACATGCTCTGATTTGTAGTTACCTATTAAAGATTTTTCTATTACTTCAATGGGGTTTTTACAGCGTCCGTCTCGATGCTTTGCCAACTCTTTAGCGTCTCTATCACCGTTAACTATGGCTCGCAGTATCTTTTGGCCTGTCATTCCAGTGATGTCGCTTATTGCATTATGTAAACGAAGATTCATTTGATCCAAAGCTTTCTGCATATGCTGTACATGCATCGCTGCATAACGAATTAAATTTTCTCTTTGCCTCATATAACCACGTAATTGACAAATTTCTTCTGCTGGGCGAAATGCTCCTGACAATAAACCATAAGTGTGCAATTGTTGTATCCATTGACAATCTAATACATCGCTTTTTCTACCAGATACATTTTTAACATGATGAGCATTTACTAATAGAACTTGAAAGCCTTTTTCTTCCAGTATTTCATATAACGGAATCCAATAGACCCCTGTTGATTCCATTGCAACTGTTTCTATTTTACATTCTTTTAGCCAAGCTGCTAATTCATATAAGTCAGTGGTAAATGTTTTAAACTCCCTCACCACTTGCTTATCACGATCCTCTGGAACCGCTACAAAATGAGCGGTTGACCCTATGTCAATTCCAGCTGCATTTATGTTAAGATGCGCCAAGTGTGGGGGGAATGCGTTTTTCTTTCTCGATTTACGTTTATTCATTTTCACCTCTACATGTAAAAGATAAGGTGCTCATGCGCAATCGTTTTTAAAATGCTGCACTCTTTCAAACGGGATAGCTAAGGCTTCACCAAGGTTGTTGCCGCAAACGATTGGGACCATGCTGAATAACGGGCTCGGAAGGCGCCATTGCGGTGTCGGTCTCTGCAACATGAGCGCCTTTCTTTTACACGCCTTTCTGTAAGAAATCAAAAGTTAATGTTTTGTTGTTTTCCCCGCCCGGGGTTAGAGTGCTGAATAGTTACATGACTTCGTGACATCAGAAATAAGAAGAGAGGGATTAAAAAATGAACCTTCCAGCTATAAATATCTTGAAATTAACCAGCCACCTAGCGCAAAAACAGGTGCAGCCGCTGTTAGGCTATCGATGCGATCTAGCAATCCTCCATGACCTGGGAATAGGCGGCCTGAATCCTTGAGGCCCACATTGCGCTTTAGCATACTTTCAAAAAGATCGCCGATAACAGAAAAAATAACAGTTATCATCGCGAGGAAAAATCCTGCAACCCAATACATTAGCGGTGGATTTTGTAAACTCAAACCGACAAATGCAATCAACACCGTTGTTAACAATGCGCCATATAATCCTTCACGTGTTTTGCCAGGACTAACGTTTGGTGCAAGTTTGTTTTTTCCCCATTTTTTACCTGCAAAATAGGCTCCGGAATCTGCTCCCCAAATTAATACACAGAGAAATAGCAATACGTCAGGCCCTTCGTTTGCAGGCATACGAATAAAATTAATTGCAACCCATGCAGGAATGAGTACAAGCACACCCATCAAACCTTGCAATAAAATTGCTTTTCCCCAAAAAGCACTGCCTTTTGGATAAAGAAAAATTAAAGCTGTCGCAAAAAGCCACCAAACAAAAGCTATTTCTAAAGTCATGGGAATGTATAAATACAATGAGGCCTGTAATAGAAAAAAAATAAAGACAAGATACACAATACGGGCTGCTACTCTTTTTAAACCTATGAGCGCTGACCATTCCCACGCACCGATTAAAACAAAAGCTGCTGTTAGCACGCCAAATTGAAGAGAAGAAAGCTTTAATAGCAATACAACGAAAATTGGAATTAAAAATGCAGCGGTGATTAAACGTTTTTTTAGCATGTATTATACCTAACAATTATTCGTTTATGACCTTATCTATTGAGCCGTGGCGTAATCCCCTCTCCTCCACAAAAAACGTGGAAGAGAGGGGGGAAAAGGACGCTTTATTTACGCAACAACGCCTCTTTGAAAAAAATGAGAAAGAATATCCAACCGCTATCCAGAACTACTAGCATCAGCTACATTTAACTGCTCACTCGTACGCCCAAAGCGTCTTTCTCTCTGAGAAAATGCGAGCAATGCTTTCTCAAATTCTTGGCCATCAAAATCGGGCCACAAAGCATCTGTAAAATAAAGCTCACTATAGGCTAACTGCCAAATCATAAAATTACTAATGCGCTGTTCACCACTCGTACGAATAAAAAGATCAGGAAGAGGTAAATCGGCTAATGCAAGATTTGTCTGGATTAAATCAGGTGTAATGTCTTGGCTTGATAACTTCCCCTGTTCAACATCATGCGCAATTTTTTTGACTGCTTCCGCCACATCCCACTGTCCTCCATAATTCGCAGCGATTACTAACTTTAAACCTGTATTCTTCGCAGTCAGCTCTTCAGCTTTAGACATTTGCTTCTGTAACTTTTCATCAAAGCGAGAGCGATCGCCAATGATTCGAAGTTGAATATTTTGTTTATGGAGTTTTTTAGCTTCACGTTGGAGCGCAGAAACAAAGAGCTGCATGAGATAATTTATTTCCGCCAGAGGGCGCTGCCAATTCTCACTGCTAAATGCGAATAGAGTCAATACTTCAATATTTTTCTCTATGCACTTTTTAACAGCTTCGCGTACCGAGTCGGCACCTGCTTTATGTCCCATCACTCTAGGCAAATGACGTTGTTTGGCCCAACGTCCATTGCCATCCATAATAATTGCAACATGTCGCGGTAGTACAGATGTATTCATCAGAGCTTTTGCATCCGAAATCAGGGCACTTCACTTCGCATCGAGCAAATGACTAAATAGCCATTAATTCAGTTTCTTTTGCAGTCAGCAAATGGTCAATTTCCGAAATAAATTTGTCAGTTAACTTTTGAATACTATCAGCTAACTTATGCTCTTCGTCTTCTGCAATCTCTTTCTTTTTCAGCATTTCTTTTACGGCTGTATTCGCATCTCGTCTCACTGTTCTGACACTCACTCTCGCTGTCTCTGCTTCAGCACGAACGATTTTTGATAAATCTTTTCTTCGTTCTTCAGTTAGCGCAGGCAAAGGAACACGAATCAACTCACCACTTGTTGCCGGATTTAAACCTAAATCAGAAGTCATAATGGCTTTTTCAATCACGGGAATCATCTTTTTTTCCCAAGGTGTAATCACGAGTGTGCGCGAGTCACCTACGCTCACATTCGCTACTTGACTCAAAGGAGTTTCATTGCCGTAATAATCAACTCGCACATGATCTAAAATACTCGGATGTGCACGACCGGTTCTGACTTTTGACATATCTAATTTGAATGCGTCTATGCTTTTTTGCATGCGCATCTCAGTATCTTTAATAATTTGTTGCATCAATCTCAATCTCCACTTTGGATTAATGTACCTACATTTTCGCCAACGACTATGCGTTGCAATGCCCCTTGTTTATTCATATTAAATACTCGCAAAGGTAAAGCATGGTCTCTGCAGAGTAATATTGCATTTAAATCCATGACACCTAAACGTTGTTCTAACACTTCATCATAGGTAAGCTTTTCATAACGTTCTGCTTTCGGATTTTTGATAGGATCAGCAGCAAACACACCATCCACTTTGGTAGCCTTAATCACAATATCTGCCCCAACTTCAATGCCGCGCAATGCAGCTGCTGAATCAGTTGTCACTAAAGGATTACCGGTACCGCCTACAAAAATCACTACTTTACCTTGATCTAATCTTTCTCTTGCGTGACGTCTATCATATACATCCGCCAATCCAGGAATTGCAATTGCAGACATGATAGAAGAGGGAATTCCTTTTCTATCAAGTGCATCGAGTAGCGCAAGTCCATTGATCATGGTGGCAAGCATACCCATCTGATCTGCTGTGACCCTATCAAGACCTGTGACACACAAATCTGCGCCGCGAATGAGATTACCACCACCGACGACAAGAGCAACCTGCACGCCTAACTTGACTACATTTGCAATTTCTTGACTGACTCGAGTTAACTTAGCGGCATCTATTCCAAACAGATGATCTCCTTGCAGAGCTTCACCACTAAATTTTAATAACACTCGTTTATATATTGGTTGACTTGAAATATTATCCATAATTTTAGCCATTCTTAACTTGCGACATCACTGCCTCAACAAAATCCTCTTGCTCTTTCTCAATACCTTCACCGACTTCATAACGTGTAAATGACAACACTTTAGCGCGGTTTTTTGCAAGCAAACTAGAAACAGTTACATCAGGATCTTTTACAAACGGTTGCCCCAACAAACTGATTTCATCTAAGTATTTTTTCAAACGACCAATAACCATTTTTTCAATAATTTCTTGAGGTTTGCCACTGCTTGCTGCTTGTGCCATATAAATTTCTTTTTCTTTAGCGACAACATCAGCGGGCACTTCTTCTGGTGATACGACTAATGGTTTGCTAGCAGCGATATGCATTGCAATATCTTTAGCTAGGTCTTTATTGTCGACATCTAGCTCTACCAACACACCTATGCGATTGCCGTGTAGATACGTTCCAACACTTCCTGCAGCTGGATTCGTAAAAGCAATTCTACGTATACTAATATTTTCACCGACCTTAGCAACCAAGGTTTGTCTGGCTTCTTCTACTGTTTGGCCATCATATCCAAGCAATGCTTGGCTATTTAGCTGTGCGACATCGTTGATATTTTTTTCCAGCGCAGTTTTTGCAACCATCTCAGCAAAATTTAAGAAATTGGTATCGCGTGCGACAAAATCCGTTTCGCTATTAATTTCAATTAATACAGCACGATTCGAATTGTCACTACCCCGAATCATCACAATACCTTCTGCTGCGACACGACCGGATTTTTTATCGGCTTTCGCTCTACCCGATTTGCGCAATTCTTCAATTGCCAGCTCCATATCACCGCCAGCTAATTCTAATGCTTTTTTACATTCCATCATGCCAACGCTAGTGCGTTCGCGTAATTCTTTGACTTGTGTTGCAGTAATTGCTGCCATATCACTTACCTCATTTTGAACCTTTTTAAAGTCTGTTAAATCAGAATTATCTCTAGGGTCTGTTGACAATTCTACTATGTTGGCCAGGAATCTGCGCTTTTTCGCGATTTGCTGCTCACATACTTCTGTGTATGCTGCGCTGCAAATCGCGAAAAAGCGCAGATTCCTGGCTCAACCTAGCGAATTGTCAACAGACCCTATTCCCTTCCGCAAAACATGCAAAAAGAGAATAGAGATCTGCTTAACTTATTCTTCGCTACCCGAATCACGTGTTTCGATATCAACTTCGATAAAGTCATTACTTTCAATTTCAGCTATTTCAGGGTTTCCTGCACGAGCATCTAAGATAGCGTCAGACATGCATTTTGCATAAAGCTGAATCGCACGCAATGAATCATCATTACCTGGAATCACATAGCTCACACCGGCTGGGTTGTGATTTGTATCCACAACACCAATCACAGGAATGCTTAAACGATTTGCTTCAGCAATAGCAATATTCTCATGACCTACGTCAACGACGAATAACGCATCGGGCAAACCACCCATATTTTTAATACCACCTAAACTGCGGTCGAGTTTGTCTTTTTCACGTGTTAGTTGAAGAATTTCTTTTTTAACAAGACGTCCGAAATTATTTTTATCGAACATCGCTTCGAGTTCTTTCAGACGTTTGATGGATTGGCGAATCGTCTTATAGTTAGTTAACATGCCGCCTAACCAACGATGATTGACGAAAGGCATACGGCAACGCTCTGCTTCTGCTTTAATGATATCTCGCGCTGCAGGTTTCGTACCGACGAATAAAACTTTTCCTTTGTTCGCTGCAATTTTGCCGACAAAGTTGAAGGCATCTTGTAGCATTGGCAAGGTTTTTTCTAGATTAATAATATGGATCTTGTTACGGGCACCATAAATATAGGTCCCCATTTTTGGGCTCCAATATCGGGTTTGATGACCAAAATGCACACCCGCTTTTAACATGTCACGCATAGTTACTGGTAAAGTCATTTTCATTTCCTCAAGTTTGGGTTATTCCTCCACATATCCCATTAACCGACCTCTCAGGAGACAAGGCACCCAGCTAAATAGTATCAATATGTGTGTGAATTCAATTGCTTTGACTTCGCACGGGAAGTGAATCCCCGTGCTCGATTAAGGGGGAGAATCACGCTTCTCCCCCTTAATAATCCCCCATCGCGGGTGCCCGCGACAAGCCGCGGGGGATAAATTTAAATTTCATTTGCTTATTAAAACTGGCCTTTATACCATAGACAGCCACTTCCAACAATATTTAGTTAACTGGTATGGCCTAACTATGAGCGATTCTTCATCCATTACAATTAAAACTCCCGCCGAAGTAGAAAAAATGCGCATTGCTGGTCGTTTAGCCGCCGAAGTGCTTGAGATGATAGGGCCTTACGTAAAAGCAGGGGTCACGACAGATGAGCTAGATCGGATTTGTCACGATTACATCACAAATGTACAAAAATCCATCCCAGCCCCCTTAAATTATCACGGGTTTCCGAAATCAATTTGTACATCTGTTAACCACCAAGTCTGTCACGGGATCCCTAGTGCCAAAAAGCTAAAAGAAGGCGATATCGTCAATATTGACGTAACTGTTTTGAAAGATGAGTACCATGGTGACACCAGCAAAATGTTTACTATTGGAAAACCGTCTATCCTCGCTGAGCGCTTGATCAAGATAACACAAGAGTGCCTCTATCGCGGGATTGAACAAGTCAAAGCAGGGATTCATTTTGGAGATATTGGCGCCGTCATACAATCTTATGCAGAAGCTCAACGTTTTTCTGTGGTACGTGAATATTGCGGCCATGGCATAGGCAAAGTTTTTCATGAGCCACCCAATGTATTGCATTATGGAACGCCAGGCTCAGGAGAAATGCTGCGTGCCGGGATGATTTTCACCATAGAACCCATGATTAACGCTGGCAAACGCTTTGTGAAATTACTCCCAGATAATTGGACAGTCGTCACCAAAGATCATAGCCTTTCCGCACAATGGGAACATACGATTTTAGTCACAGAAACAGGCTACGAAGTATTAACCAAACGATCCGAAGAAACTTTTTAACGAAGGAGACACCATGTTACATACATTGCCACCCTTACCCTACGAAATGGATGCATTACAACCTTATATTTCAAAAGAAACCTTAGAATATCATTACGGCAAACATCACAAAGCTTACGTAGACAATTTAAATAAATTAATTCCTGGCACCGAATTTGAAAATCTTTCATTAGAAGACATTATTGCAAAATCAACGGGTGGAATTTTTAATAATGCTGCGCAAGTATGGAATCACACTTTTTATTGGCACTGCATGACTCCAAAAAGCAGCAAAGAACCCAGTGGAAAATTGGCAGATGCGATCACTAAAAAATTTGGCAGCTTTGACGAATTTAAAAAATTGTTTAGCGAAAAAGCTATTACGACATTTGGATCGGGTTGGGCTTGGTTAGCCAAAAATGCTGATGGCTCAATTGAGTTGATGAGTACAAGCAATGCAGGAACTCCTTTAAAAGAAGGCAAAAAAGCATTGTTAACGTGCGATGTCTGGGAACATGCGTATTACATTGATTATCGTAATGCACGAGCGAGTTATGTGGAAAAGTTTTGGAATTTAGTTAATTGGGATTTTGTGGCGGGGAATTTTAAGTAATTTTGTGTTGGCGAAGGATGTGAGATCCTTCGCTGACGCTTAGAATGACAAGAGAGAATCGTCATTAATCATTCATTGACCCTCTCATTCCCCATTGATGCTCTTGTTTACTTTCTTGGGTTTCCTGAAGAGCATCTATGCCTTTCTTAACTTCCGGCGAAAATGTTGGAGGATTTTTTAGGTTTAAGCGCTGTCCTAATGATTGCAATTCTGGATTAATGTCTTCTGCAGGCTTGCCCTGTTTCATGGAATCATAAACCTTATCAACACTGCCTCTTAGTTCCTGGTTATTGGCATAATCAGTAGATAACTTAACTTTTGATTTTCCCTCCAAGATCTTAGGATTAGAGTTTTCATTGATAAACAATAATTTTTCTCTGCCTTCTGCTGCTAATTTAATACTATCTAGAAATGGCTTAGCGGCTGGGTCTTGTTTAAGCACAATCTTTTGGGGATTTACTATTTTCAAATCATCTTTCAGCAAAGATTGTAAGTCAGTCACGACACTTGCTCCTACAAGTTGACCACTGTTCTCAGCAGCCTTTATTGAATCATAAATTTTATCTACTTTTTCTTTTATTTTCGGATCGTTATCATAATCAGCAGCATATTTAATCTGTTTCCCACCAAATATTTCACTAGTACAGTGACTCTCGATGTATGATAGTTTTTCTCTGCCAGTTGCAGCTAATTTAATACTATCTGCAACTGGATTTACTGATAACTTAATAGGATTAGCTCCGACCAGACCTAAATCTTCTTGCATGCTATTTCCTAAATGCGCGATTTGCTTATTCAACTTTGCTTGTTCCACTGGATCTGGCGTCGCTTCCAATGCTTTTGATTTTGCTTCAAACTCTTTAAACTTAATAAGATATCTATCAACTGTACTTCGAGTGTCTGCATTCTCAGCATATTCAGTCGCAAGAGAGGCTACTGTGATACCATTTGCAGGATCAATAAATTGATTCTTGCATAAATTGTTAATTAAGGTAAATGCATCTGACCCTTTTGACATATTTTCAGCGCGATCCTTATCTACAACAGGCGCTATTTCTACGTGGAATTTTTTTTCGGTTTTTAATAATGCTTCATTTAATTTAACTTTCTCTGCATTTAATTCATTAATTGCGGCATTTTTTTTATAAGTTAAGTTTGATAAGTCATGCAATGGTTTATCATTGGCAACTTTCAACAAATCATCAATTGGTTTTTTAGATAAGTTATTCGCAAAAGCTGCTGCTGCCTTAACGTTACCTCCTCCTGCTTTCATTGCTTGGTGGGCTGCTGCTAATTGAATTTTCAGTTGCATTGTTCTATCAATATCAACTTTCATTGCCTTTTCTACCGCTTTAGCAGGTGTTGCACCATTTTTAATTTCCTGAGCATAAGCTTTATCATAATGCGCTTTAATACGAGGGTTATGACGAATCAAATCATGAGGCGCAGGCATATTCGATAAGAGTTCTTTCATATCTGCTTTAAGGCTGGCATCGTCACAATTAACAGGGCGAGGATGTGGTAATGTTGAAAATTTAACAGCATCCTCTACAAAGCTTTTAACTATTTTTTCAGCTTCTGGCTTCCATATTGTCTCTCTCCAGCCACCCTTACCATTACACTGCTCATATAAGTTATTTAGTGCAATTTCATAACCTTGTTTTACTTCTTGAATCATAACATCCAACACAACAAGTTTTTTTCGAATATTGTCTTGATAGCTTAGTACAGCTTCTTCTGTTTTTTTCGCTTGAAGAAGCTCATCAACTTTTTGTGAGTATTCTTGTTCTGCTATTTGAGCTTCTTTTTTTTCAGCTTCTCTTTCTTCAAGTAATTCTTCCTTTTTCTCTAAAATATTCAAATCAATTAAGAGATTGATAAATTCCTTAGTCTGAGACACTTCAACCGCCGCTGCAAACACACTCTCTTTTTGTCGCTCTTCTTTATTGCCTGATTCGATTTTTTCCTGTGTTTTTCTCGCTTCTATTTGCAAAGCCACTTCGTTTAGCAACAAATAATCTAAAAAACGAATAGAAGTATCTGCATAAATTACTAATGGCTCTGGCATATATAGTTACCTCATTAAACGTTTATTCCTCCGGCAACCGCACCGTCAGCACATCACATTTCGCGCCATGCAAAATCGCATTCGCAGTTGAACCCAACAACAACGACAAACCATGTCGGCCATGACTGCCGCAAATAATCAAATCCGCAGAAATATCATCAGCCACTTTTAATAATTTAGATTTGGTTGGGCCGACTTCGATAATTTGATCTTTGACATCAACATGCAGTTTAGAGCCAAGCTTACCTAAAGCTGTGCGCGCTTCTTCAATCAATTGGCCTTCGATATCTTCGATGCCTAAATACGCATAACTATAACCTGGCATGGGTTCAACTACGTGAACGATTGTCAACGTTGCACCTGTGTATCCACGAATGCCTGTGACTTTATTGAGAATGAAGTCGGTGTCGTCTGCTAAGTCCGTTGCAAATAAAATATGTTTATACATAATAGCCTCTTCCTTAATTGTTAGTTATACCGTGACAGTACTTTTTGAAAATATTAAACGATCTTTTTCCATTCCAATAACAATCACATCACCTGGCGCGAATTTCCCCATCAAAATTTCTTGAGCTAGTGGATTTTCAATATGTTGTTGTATCGAACGTTTTAACGGTCTTGCACCATATACTGGATCATAACCGGTAGCAGCTAAATAATCCATGGCGTGATCATCAACTTCTAAGCCTAATTCTCGTTCTGCTAAACGTGATTGTAAACGTTTAATTTGAATACCCGCAATGGATTTAATCTGTACTTTGTCTAAAGGATGGAACACAACCATCTCATCAATTCGATTCATAAATTCAGGCCTGAAATGTTGGCCGACAAGTTTCAAAACCGCTGTTTTCATTTCAAAATAATCGCCATGTTTTGAGATATCTTGTATCACCTCAGAACCTAAGTTTGATGTCATGACAATAACCGTGTTACGAAAATCCACTGTACGGCCATGACTATCCGTTAAGCGACCATCATCCAACACTTGTAAGAGAATGTTAAATACATCGTGATGCGCTTTTTCAACTTCATCTAGCAAAATAACCGAATATGGTTTGCGACGCACTAGCTCTGTCAAATAACCACCTTCCTCATAACCCACATAACCCGGAGGCGCTCCGACTAATCTAGCCACAGAATGCTTTTCCATAAATTCTGACATATCGATACGAATGACAGCTTCTTCTGTATCAAACAAAAATGTAGCTAGTGCTTTACATAATTCTGTTTTACCTACACCGGTAGGCCCTAAAAATAGGAAGGAACCAATAGGACGGTTAGGATCGGAAAGACCTGCACGAGAACGACGAATTGCATTACAAACCGCAGTCACTGCTTGGCTTTGGCCTACAATGCGTGTGTGCAAAGCGCTTTCCATTTGCAATAATTTTTCTTTTTCACTCTCCAGCATTTTTGATACGGGAATATGCGTCCATTTCGAAACGACTTCGGCAATCTCTTCATCAGTCACTTTGCTGCGTAGCAATTGCGTTTCTTTTTTCTCTGCCAACATTGCATTCGCTAATTTTTTTTCTAACTCAGGAATACGACCGTATTGCAACTCAGCCATATGTGTTAAATCAGAAGCGCGTCGTGCAGTTTCTAATTCTAATCTTGCTTTTTCAAGTTCCGCTTTAATATCTTGCGCACCTTGTAAATTGGATTTTTCGGTTTTCCAAATCTCATCTAACTTAGCACACTCTGCTTCTAATTTAGTGAGCTGCTCATTTAGTTTTTCTAAACGTTTTTTGGAACCTTCGTCTTCTTCTTTCTTTAATGCTTCGCGCTCAATTTTTAATTGAATGATGCGCCTGTCTAAACTGTCTAATTCTTCTGGTTTGGAATCGATTTCCATGCGGATATTACTCGCTGCCTCATCGATTAAATCAATGGCTTTGTCGGGTAATTGCCTATCTGCAATGTAACGGTGTGACAATGTCGCTGCAGCAACCAGTGCAGAGTCTGTGATTTCGACACCATGATGCAATTCATATTTTTCTTTTAATCCGCGTAAAATGGCAATCGTATCTGGAACGTTTGGCTCTTCCACTAAAATACGTTGAAAGCGACGTTCAAGTGCAGCATCTTTTTCAATGTATTTACGGTATTCATCTAACGTTGTTGCGCCAACACAATGTAATTCACCTCGCGCAAGCGCTGGTTTTAACATATTGCCCGCATCCATTGAGCCTTCTGCTTTGCCTGCACCCACCATTGTGTGAATTTCATCGATAAAAAGAATGATTTGCCCTTCTTGCTTCGCTAGATCATTTAAAACGGCTTTTAATCGCTCTTCGAATTCACCACGAAATTTCGCACCAGCAATTAATGCACCCAAATCCAACGCTAGTAATCTTTTGTCACGTAGTCCCTCTGGCACTTCGCCATTAATTATTCGTTGCGCTAACCCTTCGACAATTGCTGTTTTACCAACACCAGGCTCGCCAATTAGCACAGGGTTATTTTTGGTGCGACGTAATAACACTTGTATCGTACGACGAATTTCAGCATCACGGCCGATGACAGGATCTAACTTTCCTTGTTCAGCACGTGCGGTTAAATCTATCGTATATTTTTCTAAAGCACGTCGTTGATCTTCTGCATTGGGATCATCTACTTTTTTGCCGCCGCGCTCAGTTTGAATGGCTTTTTCAACCGCCTCTTTTGTTAAACCTGCTTTCCGTAACATTTCACCTAAGGAACCTGAATCTTCCAATGCAGCCAACAAAAAAAGTTCGCTAGAAATATATTGATCCTTGCGTTTTTGCGCAATTTTATCGGTGAGGTTCAAAAGACGATTTAAATCATTGGAAATGTGTATTTCACCGCCGGTGCCTTCTACTTTAGGCAGACGTTGTATCGAACTATCTAACTGAGAACGCAAGCTAGGAATGTTAGCGTTTGCTTGCATTAATATGGCACGTATACTACTGCCTTCTTGATCTAACAATGCAATCATGACATGCGCAGGCTCGATAAATGCATGATCGAAACCAAGCGCCATCGACTGTGCATCTGCAAGCGCAGCTTGAAATTTACTGGTTAATTTATCTGTTCGCATTTTTTATCTACCCTAAGTGACTATGTCACCTTAAGATATGGGCTCGACGCTATATATTCAAGCATAGCATAGCGTATATAAACTTGCTTAGAGATTAAATATATAATTTATTACTGTACATATTGATTTATTTAGCATAATTAAAAAGCCACCTTGACATGCCAACTCTTCAATCAATCTCGTCCATTCTGAGCCAGTATTTTACGCTCATACTAACCAATTGAATTTACATTAATAACATAATTTAAAAGAGCAACTATACTTACTAAATAAGTGATCTTACAAACTGGGGCAATATGAACCTGAGACCCATTAATTTAAATTTGGTAAATAAACTTAAAAAAATATTTCACCAAAAAATGAAAAACGCCAATGATTTCCCTCCAAAAATCACAGATATTGTCGTCTACCAAATAAACGTTACATCTCGCTCTGAATTTCCTAGCGGTGAATTTTATGAAGACCTTGTCACCAATCTATCGTTTGATCTCGTGGTGGCGCAAAACGAAAGTGAAGATGATGTTATCTCACGAATAGCAAGTTATTTAGATGATTTAGCATTGCGTGCATTAGTCATCCATTTAAGAAATAATTTTACAAATGGCCCTGAATTACTGAATAAAGCATATCAACAGGCAATCACAGATAAAAATAAAAACCCTACTCCTGAAGAAGTACAACGCGAGTTAAAAAAAATCATTACGTCTAAAGCAATAATACCTATTATGGATACGTCAAAAACAAATAGCATTACTCGTCTTTCTCTCAATGAATTTGCTCTTTACCCAAATAGAAAGCGTGGACCTTTGACCATTAACGGATTTACTAAATTACTCGAAACTATCAATGAAAACACTCAACATTACCCAGATAACATTCACTTATTGTTTGCGTCAGTCCCCGTCGTTTTAGAAAATAACAATCTTCGAAACATGACGATATTTATTCAAAGCGGAAAAAATGTCTGCATAAACACATTTGCAAAAGCGATTCCCTACGAAGAAGATCCTGAATATTTTCAGACTAAAAATTGTCTCCTATTTACAAATCAACTGAACAGTGACAACAAAAGATCATTAGCTCAATGTGCTCTTGGTTTTTCTAATAGCGCACAAAAACACATAAACGTATTTTTTGGTGGAAATGTGTTATGTGAAACAGCAGGCGGCAGCCTATTTGTAACTGCTATTGAAATTTGCTTAGACCACACATACAGCTTAAGCAAACATCGGGCTAACGCTGACCTAAAGTTAAATCAAGCGGGAAATAAAATTTTTCCAGTACATGCGTCACATGTCATACTTTCTAATAGGGTAGATGTGGAACCTAAGGAATTAATTAGCGAAACATTCACTCAAGCAGATCCTGAGCATTCAAAAAAAGCTGGTATACGAGTAGGTTCATCATTTATTAGGAAACCACCCAATGAAGTACAAGATATATTAAATCCAATATTTGGATCTCATGCAGTTCTGAATATCTACCACGAAAGACAGTTAAGTCAACATCTCGGTGAGTTAAATCATGACATAAAAAACCAGAATGTATTCTTCGTTCAACTGAATGCATTGCGTCATTATCGCCATCAGCGTCCACTTGAAACTCTAGCTGTTTATGCCGAAATTCAAAAATACATGTTTTCGTTTTTACATAAAGCTCTTGATAAAAAACATGAAGATTCAACCTTAAATTCAGAGACAAGTGATTTAATAGATAAGTATTTGCCAGATTTATATAGTGTCAAACTAACTTCTACTGAAGATTTGCTTCGCAATAAATATATATTAGATGAGCTGCTAGACCAAGCTATTCCATTAGGCGACACGTCAGTCATTAATCTATTACAGATGGTAGATAGCATTTTACATGAAGAACAACTCGAGACCTTTACTTATCTCAGCGAAAATAACTTATACTCTGAACCCATCAATCAATTAAGCTCAATCGTATGCTGTGCGATTAAGTCTAAACAATATGATGTCGTAAAATTATTTATAAATAAATCACCCCAATTAATCACACCCATTTGTACTCAATATTTAAAATCATTAATAGCAGATAATGATTATAAAAATATTGATGCCATCATTCAACTTTGTTTTCCGATATTAAAAGAAACTGTGTTGAATCTGACACTAGCCGAGCATAAAAACCTTATTGAAAAAATTACCGATTTCCCATCATATCAAGTCATCGCAACAGCACTGCCTTTTGATGAATTTAAACAACATGTCTTTCAATCACATCAAATTGCTTTTTTTATACGAATGATGTCACCCATTATCTATTCTAAATTTTCAACAACTCAAAAAGGAAAAATAGCCACCCGTATACTTTCTTATCTAGCTACAATCGATCTTTTGAAATTAGACGAGCGCGAGACTATTGATAGCATAGTCACTAATACTATCATTCCGTTGAGCAATGTGGACATTAATTTAGTTTTTTCCTATAAAATTCATTGGTTATCAGAATTGCTTAAACATCAAAAGAGAGCAAATGAATATGTTGTTACTCATTACATTGCCACGCTGATTGATCTACTTAACTCAAACGATACCAAACTATCAATCAACACACATAAACAATTACTACTCGTATTGTTGACAGCGATATGCGCGGGTTACTGTATGACAGATCAACTTGACCTGACACTCTCGTATTTAACATATAGCATTTTTCAAAAACAATCAGAGTGCACACCCAACACGGCTGAAGCTCTTGTATCTTACCTTGGATCACTCTTACCCGTGATAGGTGAAGAAACATTGACAAAAATTATAATGCTTTGCCCTGACATAGTAAGATTTCAGAATAGAGAGGGTGACACGCTTCTCCACTTAGCAATATACACATCAAGTTTGAAATTTTTACCGTTACTGCATGAAAACAACGCCGATTTCTATGTACCAAACAATCAAAATTTAACAGTATTTGATTACTCAACTCTCATTAATGATGAATCTATTTTTGAAGCCCTCTACCCTTATTCTGAAAATAAAGCAGAGTATGGATTTCAATTTTTTATGCAATCTTATCGGGCTGACGACGACATTAAAATGTTAGCTGCCTCAAATGTTTTTGCTGCCGAGTCAGATGAAATTATTATATCTATCTTGAATGAACTAGATAATGCAGAAGTGAGATATTTATTAGAGAAAAACCTGAATCCTATATTCTACAATCGACTAGCGAATACGCTCACACCTTATCAAGTGTCTTTATTTATATTTAATACAAAGAATATATCACCCTTTTTTTATTACCTAGATCAGAAAAAATTAACTGACTTGAATATCGAAGCTAACATAGAAAATACCTTATTAACAAAAATATTACTTGAACTTAAATATGAAACGACTCTAGAACTAGAAAAAAAACTCGATAGCTTATTTATTGATAATAAAAGAATTGATTTGTCTCCTATCCTATCTCACAAAATAATACTAGTAAGCGGAATCGATTTCTTTAACTCCGACAATCATGCTGATATTATCAGTTTTTCACAAACCATTTGCACTTTGTTAGACATTCTTCAAGATAAAAAATTTCATTTCCACGACATGGATAGATTATTGATTATCATTGACGAGTTAATCAAATTTGATATAGACGTATATGTTGATCTAGCATCAAAAGTAGATATGGTCATACACAAACTTATTGACGCGTGTGACTTTAATCAAGCATGGGTAAGGAATAAAATATTATCTCTCTTTGAAATAATCATGTCCCCCTCTCCTGTAGATAATGTCGCACTCAAATTATTAGAAATGTACCAGCATATTAGCATTCTTAAGGATGAGGATGACAACTCTCTGTTACATTTAGCTGCCATGAAAAAAAGCGTCTCAATATGCAAAATACTCATGGAGAACCACCTTAATCCAGAAGCAAAAAACAACCATAACATATCTGCATGTGATATTATCATCCTAAATAAAGACTGCATTACTTTTTCTGCCACCTACCCATTTGTTCACGATAACATTATGTTTGCTGTCAATTTTTTCAATGCTATCGCTTCTAGCAAAACTGATTTATTGCTGCCTACTCGAGCGTGTAAAAATGAGTCTCAAGAAATTATTAGCAATCTATCGATCTCTGTATGCTACAACTTACTGAAATCAACGCTAGATAATACTTTTAAATTTTATCTTCTCAAATTTACATCCGAATCTCTTTATACCATTGAAGAGTTAGACATATTCTATTCGGCCATCACTGAAGAAATTTTTTTAGAATTTTCACTACCAGTACGCGAGAGCATTGCAAAAAAAACACTGCCTTATTTAAGAAAACATCCACACATAGACAATAAATTTTATGGTTACATAGCTATTCATACTACACTAGACATGAATTTGCTTATCATCAATAAAATATATGACTTACATTCTGGCATTAATGCTTCATACTATCTTCTCTCAAACCATGTTGTAAGAAACGCTATAGGGCAGAATATTAATTTAATTTTAGATTATATGAAATCTGCAAAAAATATTAACTTACCGGATGGCTCTGTAAATCTCTTGGTTGAATGTTTTAGAAAAATCCATTTCACTTATCATCAACGCGAAATGAAGCTAATTCTTGACAGGCTATCATTAAGCACAAAACATCATAATAGTTTATCTGAGATTACCAAAGCGCATTTAAAAAATGTCAATGCTGAACTACACTTGTTTGATATAGAATGTGAGATACTCAATAAATCAAATTGGGAAACAACAAAACGCGCATCCAATAAGCCTACCAAAACAGCATCAGAGATACTTGCTCTTATTCAATCTGCGAGAAGTCAAAACATTACTTGGCTTTATGCGGCTCAGAAAATTAATTATATCCTTATGGAAGGACAAAAGCCCAGACGGTCCAGATCTAAAAACTCGCAAGATTTCTATAAAGTGTTATATGATCAACTGAATTTAAACCTAATACTCTTACATAAAAATTCAAGAGTAAGCAAAGGTAACGTTTACGTAAAAGACCTACCAGAGCACCTAAAAAAAATATTATTTTTTTCTCCTCAAAAAAAAATACAACCCTACTCTCAACATGATTTTATAAAATTGATACTGGCAAAATATGAAGAAAAAATTTTAACGCAACAACAGTATGATTTTATTGGAAGCTTATTTTTTGATATGGAAGCAAATAAAAACCAGGAGATTGATTTATTTTATCAACAATTAACTGACCTCAAAGATAACAACATAAAATTAACCCAATGGATATGCATGTTAATGACATTGTCTGCTGAGAAGGAAAAAGCGCTTCTCCGTCCATGGGAACATTAAGCTGCAAATATCAACTCATTGAATTTATTATCTTATCTCCTATAATTGTCTTAAGGTTGCGTTAATAATTTGATTATATAATTTACACATATTAATCACGGAGTATATTTATGCAATCACATAGCCAAGATACAGCAATCTCTCCCTCACCTTTAGCTTCACCTTCACCTTTAGCTTCACCCTCATCAGTAGCTGGATTAGATCTAAGTTTATGTGACCTGAAAGAACCAATAGAAGACTTAACTAACGTTTTACAACGTCTTCGTGAAGAATATTCACTCTCAATGCTAGAAGCTATGCAGCAATTTTCAGAACTTATTTCGAATATTAATTCTTTAAAAATTGAAAATATTAAGCGTCTTGGTCAACATCATCAACAAGAACAACTTCCAGAAAAAATAGAAGAACAAAAAATTAAAGCAGCACAAGGAGCAAGAGTCAAACCTGTAGAATCTCCTTATGCTAGACGAACTCGATCAGCATCTGATTGTAGTAATACACATCCGATTAACTATCCAATCACACTGTTTAACAGACCATTCGAGGTCATTGATGTATCAAGAATCGATCCTAAAGCCTACTTAGAACAAGTAAGTTATCTTTATACGAAGGGAACAGCAGCATTTCTAGATTACCTTGATCAGAACCAATTCTCTGCCGAACAAAAACGTGAACACTTACAAAAACTGATTGATCAACAAGAAGAACTAAACAGAGATCGTCAAATTGGCACAATGAGAAATCTAATGGTGCTACAAATGCATATCGATCAACTGACTGCTGAAAATGACGAGCTCTATAAGACTAAACTGGTACCATGAAGTCAGCGTATTGAATTCTAGATATCATGACACGGCTTTGTCATGATATCCTAGATACCTCTATACATCCGAGCATATAGAATGGTTAAACTGACAATCCCCACTGTAGATAAAATCCTTTTTAGCACTCATCTTGAAGTCAGAGTTTACGATTTAAATTATGGAAATCACTTAGGCAATGACTCACTCGTTTCATTGATACATGAAGCGAGAGTACGCTTTCTAAAACATTATCAATTTACTGAAATAGATATAGGTGGTGTTGGAATATTAGTAACAGCACTTGCAGTGAAATATAAAGCCGAAGCCTTTTATGGTGATGAGATAACAATCGACATTGGGATTGGTGATATCTCCAAAACCAGTTTAGATATTCATTACCAATTAAAACGACAAGACAACCTTAAAATCATTGCAGATGCAGTTACAACAGTTACTTTTTTTGATTATAAACACTCAAAAGTTGTGAGAGTTCCAGGAATTTTTTTGGAGGCGATACAACTTTAGGAGCTTCTAATCTGAAGCGTACATAATATGTATCACGATCAAAAAGATAAATTTCTTGATGACTTTTGCAAGAAATTTTTCACTTTATGTGAATGTAAAAATTTTGAGAGTATTTCTGTTAGCTTTTGGTGTTAAAAATCTTTGCCAACAGACCATCAAAAAGAAGAATCTACTCTGGATCAACTAACTCAACTCTCTCCTTGTACTTATTTTTTAACAACCTTCTCTGGTTGGCGCAAGCCCATAGAGCTTTATTCCCTGTCGAACTATCTTTGCATCCATCATTATCAATGTGGCGATAGCTTACCCATAGCCTCAACACGCTCATTGAAATATTTGTCATATACAATCCATAACGCAGCAATAATTAGTGCTAACTTTAAAAACTGATGCCGAGTCATGCAAAGATTAAAATTTTCTTTATGAAATAAAGTAGATTGTTTAACGGGAAGTGGTTTGTAACGTTGAAGATCTTCTTCAATCCATTTGATCAAACCCACGTTTGAAGAAGAACAACTTTCATTGAGACGCTTGTTTGCAGCATCCCTTGCAAACAGAGTCATCTTTATTTTTTCATATAGATATATTTCGCAATCTTTACTTAACAATATCTCACCGGAATAATCTCCAATAATACCAGGAAGCGCTTTAGAAGTTTTGATATTTCTTATCCAAGATATTTCGCGTTCGGTTGAAAAATCGCTGGCTATAAGATCACCTACTTTTGGATCGTTTAAAGATAATTTTGAATCACAGATATAATTTCCATTTACCTGAATTGTAGTGAGTGTCGCGAGTATTGCCGAACCAGTACACATTTCTGTAGCGCTATGACGTATTAATGCAATATTGCTTCTCATGTTTGTTATTGCTTCTTCATTACCATCGGCTGCAAGATTTTCAAAAAACTGTATAGCATTTTTTATAAAATAATTATTTGGAAAGGCGGCGATTGCATTAGGACAGCTATTATAGAATTTTCCTTCACTCCAATATGCATTAATAAGAAATCCATAAGTGTCATCAACCTGTTTAGTGTTAAGATTAAAAGGTCTCATATCAGTATCAAAATACCAACCTCCACCATTATCCATTAATACACGAAAACGATAGGCATCACTTGCAGCAGCATAATTGGGCGGCAGTTTATCGTTTCTAGGCAAGATGAGTTTGTTGATCCAACGTTTGAGTGATGGAGAAGTATTCAGTGTTTCAATATTTTTAATTTTCGATTTAGTGAATTTAAACTGTGATTTCACATACTCAAAAAATTTTGCTTCCACCCAAATATAAAGAGTATGTTTTGGATTGAGTTGGTGCCATTCGTTGATTCTTTTAAAATGGATTTTATGTATCACGCCACCCAGCCAAATAATATTTATTTTTTCAGGAAGGGTTGGCTTACGTTTCTTTGGGGCTGAAACATTATTTTTTTCTATGAGATGTGTTGGGTTATTAGAAAACATGTGCGGCCTTTGATAATTTCGATCCAATATAGAAGATAGAACCCAAGAGGGTCAGCCCCTCGAGCTCTTAAAACTGGCTAGCTAGAAATGCTTACACAGCAGTTTCCTTTTGTTAGCATTTGTCATGCCTGACTCCAATGACCCAGCAAAATGCTGCGGGGGAGACGACTAAAGAGGCATTCTGTGACTGTGCTGTGGATGCATTGTTTGCCATGATTGCTGCCGCAGATGGATGATCTAAAAGCCATTGTTTGTCTGCTGCCGTGTTAAATTTTTCAAGGCCTGTTTTGGGATTGCTTGTTATCTCGGTCATGGCATCTTCTGTAAAATAGTTAGCTTTATGTAATGACAGGAGGCTATACCCTAAACGAAAAGGATCATCAAAATCTAGTAATAATAAATTTCTGTATCGAGCACTTATTCCATTCCAGGTTGATAATGATTTCTAAGTACACTGTCTTTGATGCGCAATAAGCAGGTACGTAATTCTTCTGTTTTTGCTAGGTTAATGATTTGATCTAAATCTGAATAGCGCATTCGCATTCTTGATATTCTCCACGTGGAAAATTTCTATTATTAATCGATAGATCAATATTTATCATGTAATGCATTAAATGTAAAGTTCTTATCCTGCTCTTGCCCCTTTTTTAAGGTAAGGCTACGTTGTAAGGTTGACAATGTTATTAATAAAGTTGACAATGTTTATAGGTAAGGTTGACAAAGTTAATGGGGAAATTGCAAATGACGAAGGTGCGAGCAAGAGGTGAGGATGTCCGTAAATTTATTTTGGAGCATGTTGAGAAGCACCCTGCGGATATCAGCAGACTAACCGCTAGTCACTTTGCTATTACCAGACAGGCAGTTAACAAGCATTTACAAAAGCTAGCAGCGGAGCATGCATTGGCAGAAACTGGGCACACTCGGAATAGAGCTTATAAGCTTGCCCCATTATTGGAATGGAAGCAGACGTATAAAATTATCCCGGAATTAGCTGAGGATCTTGTATGGAGAAATGATGTAAGAGGGGTGTTAGGTAATATGCCAGAGAATGTACTGAGTATCTGGCATTATGGATTTACTGAAATGTTCAATAATGCAATAGATCACTCAGGTGGAACTGAAATATATATACAAATGAGAAAGACCGCTGTAAGCACTGAGATGGTGATACTTGATAATGGCTTTGGAATTTTTAAGAAAATTCAGACCACATTAAATTTATTGGATGAGCGTCATGCACTTCTTGAGCTTTCAAAAGGAAAGCTCACTACAGACCCAAAACGTCATAGCGGAGAGGGAATATTTTTTACATCAAGAACATTCGATTCATACGATATTTTGTCAGGCGGAGTATATTTTTCTCATAAATTTGGGCATCCGGAAGATTGGATCTTAGAAAGGAATCAATTTAAGAATGGCACGGCCGTGTGGATGAAATTACATAACCATACGGCGCGCACAATCAAAAAAATATTTGATCAATATACCTCGGGTGAGGATTACGGATTTAATAAAACTGTTGTGCCAGTCAATCTTGCCCAGTATGAAAGTGACAAGTTGATTTCTAGATCTCAAGCAAAGCGTCTGCTGGCGAGAGTAGAATTATTTAAAATAGTTATATTTGATTTTACGGAAGTAGAGTCGATTGGGCAGGCATTCGCGGATGAAATTTTTAGAGTATTTGCAATTCAACATCCGGAAGTTGAGCTTACGTCAGTGCATGCAAATGCTGAGGTAAAGCGAATGATTGAAAGGGCAAAATCTGGATTGGATCAGGCGAAATGAAATACTTGAAGTTATAAGCAAGCTAAGTGTATTTAGCTGAACTGTTATAATTATACAGGCCGGTTAAATGGTGGGCGCAATCAGGTATTGATTTGCATGGTGGTTGACCCTGTCGCCACAAATAGAAACATATTATTTAATATTCAACAGGTTAAGTAGCCGTGCTGGCGGGAGGGTGGGATTCATATTGAGGCTGTTTAGCCCAGTGTTTATCGGTGTTTTGAACATGGATGAAATAACAGTTACCACGTTTATTACCACGAAAATGAAATCTATACCCCTAAAATGACAATTTCGTTCTGCTGCGCTACAATCCGCGTTTTTAGCTAAAAAATCAAGGGATTTCATTATGGCAAAAGACAATAAAACCACTATTAATGTCCAAGGAACAGCGATTTCTATTTTATCTAAAAAAGATGATGATTATATTTCGCTCACAGATATGGTGAGAAACTTTGAGGGCGGCGGTGCGCTTATTGAGCAATGGTTGAAAAATAAAGATACCGTCATGTTTCTGGGGGTTTGGGAGCAGATTAATAATCCAACTTTTAATTCCCTCGAATTCGAGGGAATTAGAAATGAAGCGGGAAGTAATAGTTTTTATCTATCCGCTAAAAAATGGATAGAAACAACGCAAGCATGTGGGTTAATAGCCAGCGCAGGCCGTTATGGTGGCACTTATGCTCATAAGGATATTGCTTTTGAGTTTGGTTCTTGGCTGAGTCCTGAGTTCAAACTTTATTTGATCAAAGAATTTCAACGGCTTAAAGAAGATGAAAACCGACGTCTATCCTTAGGTTGGAATCTCAATCGCACCTTATCAAAGCTTAATTATCGTATTCATACCGATGCTATTAAAGAGCATATCATTCCTATGCTGGTTAGTCAGGAACAAGCTAGCTATGTATATTCCAACGAAGCGGATGTATTGAACATGGCTCTTTTTGGACACACAGCAAAGCATTGGCGCGATGCTAATCCTGATAAAGAGGGTAATATGCGAGAGTTTGCCAGTATTGAGCAGCTATTGGTATTAGCTAATATTGAGGCAATGAATGCAGAATTTATTCGTATGGGCTTGTCGCAACCCGAACGTTTGAAAAAATTAAATGAAATTGCGATTATGCAGTTAAAGTCACTGGTCAATCACGGTGGTATCAGAAAGTTAACTGATGATAATGGTAAAAGTTAAATTGGCATAAATTATCCTGCATCCAAGAGTACAGATTCTTTTTAAATATTTATCAGGGCCATAATATGTATTGCCATTATATGGCATAGCATGTTATTGTCTGCCGCCTTAATTACACTATTCTGAGAGAATTTCCATGTCATTTAAGATAGAGGATCATCCTGGTATTTTGCTTAAAAAAGCCGCTCGCTTATTTGAACAAGTTGCTAATAAAAGTTTAGATATACTTGGAGTCACTCATGCGCAGACTGTTATTCTAATTCGGTTATGGGAAAGAGATGGCCAAAATCAAATGGAATTAGCAAACAGTGCTGGATTAGATCAATCAACTGTTGTGCGTTTATTGGATCGCATGGAAAGAGATGAATTAATTAAACGTATTCGTAATAAAGATGACAGGCGGGTTTATAATTTTTATCTTACGCTCGCAGCAAAAAAAGTGTGTAGAAAACTGGAAGGACACTCTAACGCAATGACTGAAATAGCGCACGAATCCCTTTCTAAGAAAGACATGGAGAAATTCACACAACTCATTGTCACTGTTGTGGGTAATTTAGAGCGATATTTGGAGAACAACTAAATGAAAATTTTATTAACCGGTGGCTCGGGTGATTTAGGTAAAGTGTTGGCTTATCGAATAGAAAAACGCGGAGATGTCGCTTTGCGTTTTGATATACGAGAACCATCCGATAATTATGGAAGTTTTCTAAATGGGTCTATTCTAGATAGAAAAATATTATTAGAGGCTTTAACTGATGTAGATTATATAGTGCATATTGCTGCGTGGCATGGATATCATGAATTTACCAAGAAAAAAAACGTTTACGATTTTTGGGATGTTAATGTCACCGGAACGTTTAATGTTTTTCAAGCAGCAACAGAAATGAACATTAACAAAATTATTTTTATATCAAGTGAAGCAGTTTCTGATAAAAATGGGTCATATGGATGGACAAAAGTATTAGGTGAAGAAATCGCACAACGTTTTGTACAGAATCATCATTTAAATGTTTTAACTTTGAGACCAAGAGCATTTATCCCATTTTGGAATAAAGAAGTTTATTCATCGTTTGTAGAATGGGCGAAATGGTACTGGGGTGGAGCTGTGCATATTAATGATGTTGCTACAGCAGTCATGCAAGGAATTGATTTATTGTCTACAAAAACTTTGCCAAATCAAATAGTTTTGCCAGTCGATGGCGCGTATGAATATACTCAAAATGATTTACAAAATTGGGATAAATCCGGCGCTGGAACCACATTCAAAAAATATTATGAAAAATACTACGATTTAACTATTAAATATGGCTTAGATCCAACCGCTAAACCAACGATACAAGATATTTCATCTACAAAGCAATGGTTAGGCTATGAACCACATTACAGTTTAATGAATTTGTTAGAAGAGCTATCAAAATATGGCGAATCCGGCCCTTCTAATATTGAATTAGATCTTTAATAAGAAAGTACCAAGTGTTTTTATGGTTCTTTTAGTTTGCGTGCCAGCGCTTCAGCAAAGTCGTCAATATTAATAGGATTAAATTTTTTGGTATTTAAATTTTGAATGATCTCGCCTTGACGGTGTTCGGCGACTTCGCCGTAGCTGAAGAAAGTTGTTAGTACTGCCTCATGACCCAGATTTTGGCTCCATGCTTTAAAATCTTCTGGCGTGTTGCAGAGGCCTTCGCCTAAGCGGACAAGCGTGTGTCTGAAGCTGTGGGGAGTAAAATAGGGAAGGTTGGCATACTCGAAAGCATCGCGAAAAATTTTACGTATGGGAGTTGCATTGCTCCAATGTTTTTTATCTAAACTATCTACTTCAAATTCGCCTGATTTACCAATTACAATCCGCGTTGTAGGAAATAACGGATCTTCATTGCTGTATAGTTTCTCGTTTCGCAAGTATTGCACCCATTCTGCAAATATTTTTTGAATATCCCCATCAACGGGAAAGAAGTAGGTAGTAAAGGTTTTACTGAATTTTGTTTTAACTTCGCGTGCATCTTGTTTTACGTATCCATGTATCAAATCGATATGCTTTAGTTTTATTGAAGTGATGGCGTTGTCTCGCGCTCCAGTCAAAATTGTAAATGCTACCAGAGCACGATTACGACGTTCGATATCAGTATTGTATGGCATTGTGGCAATCACGTGCTTGATTTGTTCCATCGTGGGAGTATTTTGTACTCTACGAGCTGTTGCTATACGCATATCTTTTTCAGAAAGATTGAAATAATCTGCGTCAGAATAATTTAATCGTGATTTATAACTGGGTTGTCCGGCTAACCATTGGAAGAACCGTTGCAGCGATGCCAAAGTTGAATGCAAAGTTGCTTTGCTTAATACCTGTTGGGATCGCTGTCCTTTCTGTTTAGCCAAGTGTGCCTTAAATGCAATGGCCTGTTGAAAATGAAATGCTTTAAAGTCTTTGAACTGAGTGTAGTCTTCAAATCGTGCTAATGCCTTAGCGACTGAATCTAGTGTCTGCTCACTCAGACGTTTTGCTTCTTTCAAATAGGTGAAATATCGGTGCTTGATACGCTCATTATTTGCATTGTGTTTCAGCATATTTTTTTAACCTTTTCTAATTCACTGTTTGTGGTGGGTTGATTCCTATCAGCTATATGTAGTAAGGCTGGCGGTAATGTGATGATAATTTTGCCGAAAACATGTTCTAATTTAGCTAAATTGACTCGCCGGTTCATGATGGAATGGCAGCGAAAGCAGATCGCCATTAGATTCCCCATTTTTTCATTTACGGGTTGATAGTCTGCCATGTCACCGGCTGGCGTGCTGGGTGCATGACATCGAACGCAATACATTTCACCAGGATTACATTTTTTCTTGTTCTTTAGTCGCCGAGTCTGAAGAAACGTCGCAAGATCACGACCTTGAATGAGCATAGGGCGCTTCTTGTCGGTGGTTGGCAGCCCTTCCTTGATCCACACTCCCACTGTATTTTTGTGAATGTCGAATAAAGAGGCTATACCTTCCACTGTGTAATTACGGTGAATTTTGATTCGGCGGTAGTTATAGCTGCGTTTTTTCATGATTACCCGACGCCTTTAAAGAGTGGCGCGTGTGATGAGCGCATGAATATCTTCAACGCGCCAGGCGGTGATTCGTCGTCCCAACGAGCGTACGGGTTGTGGATAGCGGCCAGTTTTAACGCCTTCCCACCAAGTAGATTTACTTACCGGAATGATGGCAGGTATTGGTGGTTTGGCTTTTGGATTGCCGATAATTTGATGTAGACGAAGAAAACCGGTTTCAGGGAGTTTGTGCATTTGTATCCATCCTTATTCAGTTTAGGTTGGATACATCCTCCTTTGTTTGATAGCAAAGTTCACCGCAGTTGCGGTAAGCCTTACCGCAATTGCGGTAGAGATTTTAAGCTGATTTTAGACTTTGCTTTGCAGCGGAAAATTTATCTTCCAGAGTACGTTCAGAAATCCCATGCTTATCGCCATGATATGCCAATAATGCTGAAATAATCGCAGCTTGATTGATGAAAGTTGAATGAGCGACTCCATTAGGTGATTTGCCGAGGATTAAATCAATTAAGGCACCGATAATGTTGAGATAAGTTGTTTCAGATCGAATTCCAGGGGTGTTATTTTTTTCTACTATGGATTTTAAAGAGCTATTTTCACCTAGTAGCGAGTCGCGTTCTAGTGTGAGCTTAGAAATAATGGATTGCTTTTTTGCTATTTCTGCTTGTAATGCATCTCGATCAACTTGCAGTGCACGGAAAGAATCAGCGTTGATAGTAGAATGAGTTTTGCGCTCAACCTCATCAAATAAAAAGTTAGGTTTGTTTGAGGGGAATTCTTTCGCGATCCATTCTTTAAGATTTTGCCGCGAAACATGCCGTCTTGCAGGCGCTACATGTTCGGTGGTTATACGGCCATTTTCTCGGCTTAACTGGTAAAGTCCCAGAATCGATAGCATTGTGAATGGCTCTGCATTTTACTTCAAGGCATTTAATTTGTGGGTGTCGAAATACAGCTGGATTTTCTGTGGCGGCTTCTTTTAAATATTTATCAATTTCATTCATCGGAACGTTGCACCATAATGCGGCTGCTACAGCCACAGGATAGAGTGAAAAATATGCGTGGATATTTTCACAGCTATCATTTTGCCAAGGTTGTTTCATGATTCTTCCTTTTTATCCAAAAATTGGTATTACTTTTGGTTCAATTAAAATTGAATCTAAATAGTCTGCCCAGTGTTGCATCATCCTCTTTCGTTCTGGCAGATATTCCGCGCGATTGTAAGCGCCACGAACTTCATTGCGTTCGCAGTGTGCCAGTTGTCGTTCAATAACATCTGGTTTAAAGCCTGTTTCGTTGAGTATAGTGGATGCAACTGCGCGAAATCCGTGACCTGTCATCTTACCTTTGTAGCCTAGGCGATAAAGAGCAAACAGCATGGTATTGTTGCTGATAGGTTTGCTTGGGTTGCGTCCAGGAAATACAAAACGGCTAATACCCGCTATCTCTTTTAATTCTTCTAGGAGTTTGAGCGCTTGTCGTGATAGCGGAACAATATGTTCTGTTCTCATTTTCATTCGTTCAGCGGGGATCACCCATAAGCTGTTTGTTAAATCAAATTCACTCCATACAGCACCGATCAATTCATTGGTGCGTACAAACGTTTGTGCAAGTAGTTGCATAGCGAGACGTGTTTGTTTGTCACCGACTTCGTCATAGCTTGCAATGGCGCGTAACAGATCGGGTAATTCTTCTGAACGAATTGCAGATTGGTGTTTTTTAACATGTGGCGTTAATGCGCCTCGTAAATCGGTTGCGATATTTCGGGTGCAGCGGCCGGTGGCAATTCCATAGCGAAATATTTGTCCGCATACTTGTAATACACGATGAGCAAGGTCATGTGCACCACGGGTTTCAATTCTACGAACAGTATCCAGTAATTCAGGCGCATTGATTTGATCAATGGGTCGCTTATCAAGAAATGGAAATATATTATTCTCAAGGCGACGCTTTACATCTTTAGCATGTTGATCAACCCATGTGTGGGATTGTTTATTGAACCATTCCAGCGCCACGGCTTCGAATGAATTTGTATTGGCGAGTTTTTTGCGAAGATTGATGGCTTTACGCTCAGCGGAAGGGTCAAGGTTAGCTTGTAACTGCTGGTGAAATTCATCGCGTTTCTTTCGCGCATCGCTTAGTGAGACTTTAGGATAAACGCCAGCGGATAAAGATTTTTCTTTACCAGCTTCCCAATAACGAAAGCGCCAATATTTACGGCCATCACGGTATATCCAGAGATATAAACCATCTCCATCATGGAGTTTTCGTATAGCGGCACCATTGCTGGTCGCATTTTTGCAAGTCGCTGCTGATAAGAGGTTAGTTGCCATCGTGGTAACACCAAAGGACCGTCAATTTGTTGCCACGAAAGTTACTACGGTTTGGGTTCGGATGCAACTGGATGTTACCACGCTGTGCTGGACTATGGTTTAGCTAGAAAATCGCATGTTTATTGCTATTTTTTGCTGTTATCAGATTTGCTTGGATGTTGATTTGGCGGAGAGGGTGGGATTCGAACCCACGTGAGAGCTTTCGCCCTCCATCCGATTTCGAGTCGGTGCCGTTATAGCCACTTCGGTACCTCTCCCAAGGAGCGGGGATTATATACGTTATGAGGGGCTGAAACAATGACGAAATTTGTTAAAAAGTGTTAGCGTAACAACGTTAATAGAGGGATGAGAGACCTGCAATGATTATAAATGTTTTTAATGATACCTACAGGCTTTTCAGATTTATCAGAAGTAGGTGTGGCGCGAGTATTCATGAATATATAACCATATGCAAACCCAACACAAACACCTGCTATCGTGGCTGGGATTAACAATGTAGGCTGTTTAATCTGCTCATGCAGAATATCTTGCTGACATTTTAAAAAATCTTTATCTCTTGCAACTTCACATTCTAGCTCTTTAATTTTTAGCGATAGACTTTTCACGGGCAGTCTCCTCACTGTTACTCAAGCTACGCAATTGCCGACGAGTTGCTTGAAACGTCAGATTATTTTTCATGCGTACAATATAAAGCCCCACAATACACAAGGCTAATACATTCAATAGAGCCACCACAAAAAAAGAAGATAACCAGCTCACATGAATTGAAACAAGAGAAGCTACTACCATTGCTAATATACAAATCCAAGTCGTGATAGCCAGCAACAAACCAACAACAGCAAGAATAATCAGATTCACCAAACTTTGCATTGCCAGTTTTGCTTCAGCAGCTGCTAAGTTTTTAAGATCAATCACCAGCTTAAAAAATGATTGGGCAACATTTTTAATAATTGCAAAAATACTTAAATGACTTTTCTCTTCCATGAAAAATATTCCAACATTTTTTAAGCTGTGAATAAAAAATTATTTACGCAATAGCTGAGACAACAACACACCTGCGAGAACAGCAAAACCAATCGTTTTTACAGGATTTTCTTGAACGTAAGTGACAATGTTTTCTTGAAAATCTGCAGACTTTTCTTTTACACCCGCAAATTTTTCTTTCATGTCTGATAACGATTGCTCAAGAATATCGTGCGCTCTTCCTTTTGCATCCGATGCAGCTTGCGAGATAGCATCACGAGTTTCAGACGCTTTTTCTTTGATTTTTTGCAAATCGGCATAGAGATCATTTTTGGAGTTATCGTTCTTATGAATGTCTTTAGAGTGCATGTTTAATCTCCCTTTATTTAAGCAATTATTTTTTTCAACTAGTATAGTATACCATATTGTGGAATACGTGAAAACTTTGGGAAAAATACAAATGAAAACATGCAATTACAAAAGAAGATTTCTGTATTTATGACAAGCTATTTGTTTCAATTTTTTTACGGTAACGTTCACTTCGACGAGTACGGTCCTTGACTTGTCCTACCAGCTGACCACACGCAGCATCAATATCATCTCCACGTGTTTTACGCGTAATAGCATTAATACCGGCATTCATGAGTGTTTCGCGGAACTGGTCTATCGTTTTTTTATCTGAACGTTGATAACTTGTATTCGGAAAAGGATTAAACGGAATGAGATTGACTTTTGCGCGCATATTTTTTAACAGTGCAATAAGTTGTTTTGCATGTACCAACGAATCATTAACACCCGCAAGCATGACGTATTCCATCGTCACGTAGCGACGCTTATCCTCTTTAAAATAATCTTCACATGCTTGCATTAATTCTTTGAGCGGATATTTTTTATTAAGCGGAACCAACACATTTCGTAATTCATCATTTGGAGCATGCAGTGAAACCGCTAATGCCACATCACTGACTTCTCGCAATCGATACATTGCAGGAATCACCCCCGCTGTACTCAACGTCACACGACGCTTTGAAAGTCCGTAAGCAAAATCATCTAACATAATATTCATTGCATCGACAACATTTTCAAAATTCAATAAAGGCTCGCCCATCCCCATCATCACAACATTGGTGACCGCCCTGTCATGCGTTGCTTGGTCCGATGAAAGGCGTCGTGCTGCTACCCACACTTGACTGATAATCTCAGCAGTTGAAAGATTGCGACTAAAACCCTGCTTTCCTGTGGAACAAAAATCACAATTCAACGTACAACCCACTTGAGAAGACACACATAGCGTCCCACGCCCTGCTTCAGGAATATAAACTGTTTCGATACAGTTTCCATCCGCCAACCGCAACAACCATTTTTGGGTACCATCTTCCGCCGTATTTTCATACGCAATTTCGGGAATAGTAATGTCAGCAATTTCTTGAATTTTTTGACGAAGCGATTTACTCAAATTCGTCATCAGCTGAATATCACGCACACCTTGAAAGTGTATCCACTTTAATACTTGTTGTGCGCGATATGGTTTTTCACCCAAACTCAGAAAAAAATCTTCGAGCCCTTTACTATTCAAGCCAAGTAAATTTATTTTTGTTGTTTGGGTGATAGACATATTAGGCAAGCTCTGCTTCAGCAACATAAGAAATGATTTCTTCTGGTGCGAAGAAAAAAGAAATTTCTTGTTTAGCATTATCTAAACTGTCGGACCCATGAACCGCATTGTGGTCAATCGAATCAGCGAAGTCTGCACGAATCGTTCCTGCTGCTGCTTCTTTAGGATTCGTTGCACCCATAATTTCGCGATTACGTAAAACAGCATTTTTACCTTCTAACACCTGCGCTAGCACGGGCCCTGAACTCATAAAACTAACCAAGCCATTAAAAAATGGACGTTCTTTGTGGATAGCATAAAATTCTTGGGCCTGTTCTTTGCTTAAATGAATCATTTTGCAAGCAACAATGCTTAACCCAGCTTTTTCAAAACGGCTGTTGATTTGTCCAATAACATGTTTAGCAACCGCATCGGGTTTAATAATTGATAAAGTTCTTTCAATGTTCATATTCGCTCCAGTAAGTGTTTTTTTCTTCAAAAAAGAAGTATTATAACGATTTGTGCTAAAAAAGCACGCTTAAATGTGGTATTGTGCTGAAGTTAATTAATATTTTTTATAGGATTCGAAATCATATGAATTGGATCAAAGTGTTTGCAGAAACAGATCTTCAAGAAGGAACCCGCCACGTTGTTAAGGTGGGAAACGAAACAATCTTATTATTGAAAAATAACAACCAAATCCGAGCAATTACCAACAAATGTCCGCATTTAAAGCTTCCTTTAGCCAAAGGGACTGTGACTGATGATAACGCTATTGTCTGTCCTTGGCACCGCAGTGCTTTTGATTTAGACACTGGCGATGTTAAATCATGGAGCCCATGGCCTCCTGTTGTTGGAAAACTATTGGGCTGCCTGAGCAAAGAAAAAGCTCTTACTGTTTTCCCAACAAAAGTAGAATCGGGCGATATTTGGGTTCAGTTACCCGAATAACATCTCGTGCTGCAAAGCCCTGATCCTATCAGGGCTTTGGGTGTAAGCAATATTTTTGTATGCTTAAGATTGATTGATTTTATTAAACCAATAATGCGCTTTTTTCTTCAGCTCGCCTTCATCTAATGTTAATAAAACACGATTTTTCATCAGTTGTTTTCCAGCGACCCAAACATCTGTCACTTGGCTTCGCGATGCTGCATAAACAATTTGTGAAGCGGGATGGTAAACAGGTAGTGTTTCAATTTCATCTAAATTAATCGCAATAAAATCAGCAGATTTATTTTTTGATAAAGACCCCGTGACATGATCAATACCTAATGCTTTAGCACCATTCAACGTCGCCATCGTCAGCACTTCATAAGCATTTAATGCTTCAGGATTAGAAGTTATCAGCTTTGAGTGATATGCCGCAGAACGCATTTCAGCTAACATATTTAAATCATTATTACTTGCCACGCTATCTGTTCCTAGCGCGACATTAATTCCTAATTTTTGCAAAGTGGTCACTGGACAAGAACCACTTGCTAATTTCATATTCGACTCTGGACAATGAACAATTTGCGGTTTTTGCGCACTGATAATTTCTAAATCTTCCTCATCAATCTGCGTCATATGCACTGCGATTAATCGTGGTGAAACAAATCCAATATCATTTAAGCGTCGTAACGGCCGCAGTTTTGTTTGACTCATTGATTGATTGACTTCATCAGCCGTTTCTTGAATATGCATGTTAATTTTTAAATTATGCTTCTCTGCCAAATCACGAATTTTAATCAGTGTCGCTTCCGTTTCTGTATAAATAGCATGGGGAGCAAACGTCGCGCCAATCCGTGGATGCTGTTTATACTCAGCATAAAATTCTAGACCTTTTGCAATATATTCATCGGATGTTTTCGCCCACGCTGTTGGAAATCCAATAACTGTGATACCAATACGGCCACGTATCCCTGCTACATCAGCAGCTCTTGCCGTTGCCTGCAAAAAGAAATACATATCATTAAAACAAGTTGTCCCACTACGAATCATTTCCGCCATTGCGAATAATGAAGCATCATAAACAAACTCTTCTCTCACCCATGCGTTTTCAGCGGGCCAAATATGATTATTCAACCAATCCATTAACGATAAATCATCTGCTAATCCCCTGAAAAAACTCATCGCCAGGTGAGTATGAGTATTGACAAAACCAGGCATCACAGCATGCGTACTGTACTCATGCACCTCATTGGATTGATAATGTAAAGACACTTCTTTGCTTGGCAAAATATCTTTTATCACACCATCATGAATGATCAATGCATGGTTTTCTAAAACTTTATTATTTGGTTCGCAAGTCATTAACCATTTTGCATATATGATTTGATGGACAGAATTCATAGGAGCCTCGTTTAAATACTATAGTTTGTAGATAATATATTACAGAAAAATCATTTTTAAACCTAGATGCGTCGTTACGCAGCAACCACTGTCCTGAGCGTCAGCGAAGGACCCCGCTTTTGAGTTTTGCGCAAGGTCAGATCCTTCTCTGACGCTCAGGATGACACTCATCAGCGACGAGACAAACCCTGCGCCTGTTCCTCAACAGCCAATAATAAGCTCCCCTTTCGCACACCCATCAATTCATTTACATATAAACTATGAGCCACATCACGAGTATGCTGGTTATACGATATATTTTTCTTAGAATACTTGAGATGATAGCACTCTTTATTGGCCTCTCTCTCTTGAAGATCAGTTAAAACATTTGCGGCATAGGTTTGATATTCACTATTCGGAACTAGCACTATCCCTTGAGCATACGCGCCTGTTCCTTGCAAAACATTAGGTGTTGTATTTGTGATATGTGAATACACAACACAGCCAAATGCTAAACTCGTATTCATACTGCTATTCAATAGTGTTGCGCCTCGATAGGCAGGATGAAACGCATATTCACATTCTTCAAAAATCTCAGGCAGTTTTTTATCGGGAACATCCAGAAATAGCTTAATCGGCAAATTCGATTCATTATCTTGTAATTGCTTTGTAAGAACAATTAATTCATCTGGGCTTTTGTTGAAAAAATCCTGCTTTTTGTGTGGGTACATGCTACAAAGAATTTTGTAAAGTGTCGCATCATAACCTTTTTGGCTACGCGCATTCTTTTCAACATTACCGACAATATATATTTTTTTATTTTTGATGTTTTTATCTTCTGACTTTTTCATTAGCTCTGCCAACCGCAAAACATGCGCAAAACCATTACCTGACCTTATCAAACCATAACACATGATATGACTCGATTTTTTGGCAGTCGTAATAAGTTTTTTATCAATCGTAGGCGGTGAGACATCAGGAGAAATGATGTGAGAGACATAATTTGCTTTTTTTGTCTTGGCTTGATGAACAAACAATAAATCCGCTATTTCATGAAACCCATTGAGTATTGCATTATCCAGTGGTGTATTGCCTTGTGCATCTTCTACATTTATATAAAAATAATCGTAATTAAAACACGTTCCCAGCAATAAATTAACGATATGCAATGCACCCAATTTGACAACATGCTGCAAATAAACCTCTTTTTCGTTGTTTTTATAATGTATCTCATACACATCATAAAACAACAAATATTTTATTATGTCAGGAAGAGCGTAATGTATCGCGAGTATCTCATCCATTTTTTCATAGCTTCGGTTATGAGCATGAAAAATAAAAGCCATTAAAGGAATGGAGCACAAGGTTTCAGTAAACTCTTTAGATAATGAAACAGTACCACGAAGATTAAGCCGTATTAAAACCCCACGGACTTCATCTGCTGTTTTGAAATCACAATGTTCAGGCTTAGCAAGCATTTTTATGCTGCTTAAACAGCTACTCTGCAGCGGATCATTATTTTTGATTAAATCTTCGTAAAAGCTGCATAGCAAACATAATAAATGCTTCCCAAGCTCTCTCGAAGAGATAATCTGCGTAATTTTTTGAAGAAAGCGCAGATAAAGCTCTTGCAAGCCCTGCCCAGGTCGTTTATACAAATTCCCATGAAGAGCTTTTTCAACTTCATTTTGTAAATTATTTTCCAAAGCATATTGCAATATTGCACTAATACTAGAAATGTTAAAATTACTAATTGCTCCTTTAACTACCTCTGACACATAACTAGATTTTACTGCGAGCAATTTTTTCGCTAAAGCAAACATGTTATGGCGACCCGCATAATGCGAAAATCTTTCAAAGTTATATTGTGAAAGAATCGCCGAATGCGCATCAAACAATTTCAGCATAATCCATTCCGGATGATTTATTTCAGGCTTGTTATATTCTTGATAAAAAATGCCATTCATCACATCAACATCACTCAATCTCAATCCAAACCCTAACAGATAATCGGTAATAAAATAGCTTTCAGATTTGAAACTTGTTGTTATATATTGACTGAAATCAAAAAAATGATTTAATCGCAATTTGATGAGCTGGATAAGTTGATTTAAATCCTTTTCTTTAATGACGTTCTCTACTAAAGTCGTGCCATTGAAATGAAGATCAAATGAAATATCCTTTATTTTATTTTTATTCTCAACTTGCAAACCCATCAACGAAATGAGATGCATGGTTGCAGTCAGCGGAAAAGGTTTATCTTGATAACAAAATACAGGAAATTGAATACCAGAATAATCTACGTAAGTTACTACAACCTCAGACAACGGTATCCACTGAATATTTTTCAACTTAAGAATAGCTCTCAGCATCGTGTACTCATGCTCTAACTTAAGATCATCACACGTATTCGAATAAACAACTATTTCATGAGTTTTTTTGTTCAACTTATATAACTGTATTTCAATAACATTTTCGTTGTAATCATGCCGAATAATGTCACATGAATCAGCAAGTGTTGTTAGATCCACTCCCATTTGAAATGCAGCATAAAACTCGGAAGCTTCTTTCAGAGTCTTTTGCTCTTTATAATTAATGAGACCACCCGATAAAGTCCAATGACTTTCTGAGGATAGATATTGCGCACCACATGCAGATAACACCATCGTTTTTTGATGTTTATTTAAAGTCGTTATGATTGCATAGCTTTCATGATTATATATTCTAAACGGACACTCCTCTTCCTCTAATTCCACTTGAGCATGTTCGTTTGGGATGAAAAAAGCCGACAACCTAGGGGGAATACTATCCTTATTCTTCAGATACATTTGAAATGGACTACGATGCCGACCATTTCCATAATGAATATCTGCACCTGCTTTTAACAACAACTCTAAAATTTCTTGATAGTCTGCACACGTTGGTATCGGTAATTTTTTATAGCGAGGATTATCGATACGCATACCATAAGAATAATTATCATGATGATCACCAAGCAAATCAATCATTCGTGCAGACTGCATTTTCTCAAGCAAACCTATTAGCGCCGATTTTCCTTTCCCAAACAATTCATAATATCCATTGCCTTGACAAGGAATATTCACGTCCACTTTATATTGCAACAAGCATTTTACTGCTTTGACTCGACCGTATATAACTGCAATATAAAGCGGATTACATCCTTCAAAATCCCATGGAATAATGTGCCCCACATCATCAAGACACGTTAATTTATTTGTTTTATGGAGATCCGCATGCGCGCAAATCAACTGCTGCATTGCCATCGTGTTATCGTAAAAACAAGCCACAGCAAGCGCCTCAGATAAAGATCTTCCGTTACACAAATATTTTTTTAATAGATAATGAAATATTTCTTCACTGATATTCTCCGCTATCGCTGCGTATAAATGAATTTTATCAACGATGGCGGCCATCATAAATGACATTGGCATATCTACCGGGTGCCTAGGTTCACACAACAATTTAATCAGCACAAAATCTTTTTGTTCAATCGCATCTTGCAGTGCCGTTCGTAAAGCATAACTGACATACAGATTCTGCTTTTCATTGAAATATTCAATGCTTGGATCAAAACCAAATTCCAACAACGTGTTAACAATTTCATATTGTTTTTCTAAAACAGCGATATTTAATAATGAAAGGTTACTTTTAGACTGAAGACTATATCGATAAAAATAAGCGTTTGTTGCCTGTTGTAAATATATTTTAAAAAGATAATCATTATGATGACTGATTACCTTGTGCAGCTCAGTAAATAAAATCTGATTATTCCGCATCACAAGCTTAGTATAATTATTATTTGAAGCTTGCATATTGGGAATATGAATTTCTGCTTTTCCCGGTGTGAATAGACTATCAAACAATTCTGCAATTTGTTTGTCATTGTGCGAACGTAAAAATTCATTTCGAATATTGGTTGGAAAAAACCGCAAATACTCGATTAATCGTAAAGCATGAAAAGGCTTAATGTGACGACCACAACTCACTTCTTGCTTACGCTCTAATGATTGCGTAACCATGTGATACCCCGTATTAAAATGAAAATGACGCTGCGCTTTGGGAAGTGGATTGCAAGTCACTTGGTAATTCACGTTAATTTGAATTTTATCATTTTTGGTTTGCACCACTACCGGACTGCTAATTTGTTCTTGATCGTACGCATGAAAATGTCCAACTGCACAGATCGAGGCAAAATGGACAGGCTCATTTCTTGCTAGCTCATCTAAATTAATCAGAAAAAAATTATTCGATCCTAAAAAATTAACCGTGTTGGTTTTTTCTTGAAACCCATAGGAAAAGTAAACAAAGTAATCTCCTCCATAAGCATTCGAAGTATGAGTGCGGCTAGTAGAAGATATACGCCGTAATGTTTGCGTAGAATAAAAATAACCTGAATCCAAAATCGCTTGTGCTGAGGGTGTCGCATGATTAATAAAAATAGGTTTATGAATTATTTTTTTAAAAAACTTTCTTTCCAGCTTTGTCATTACATGATGAGGAGATTTTTTTTCTTTTTGAATGGATTGCCTGATCTCTTCAGGCAAGCCTTCCGCATGACGTAAACGATGGTAAAGTTCCAATATATTGATTTGGGATTGTCGTTTGAGGTCAATACCCGCTCTTTCTTTCATTTTTTTAAGCGCAAATTTATCCCGATATCGTCTTTGAATAGTGAGCACGTGAGTGCGAATATCTTGATTGTTACTTTGTGAATCTGGATTTCTTCTGAACATACCTGACCGCCAATTGATCGAACAGCGGTCAGATTGTAAAGAACCTGGCAAGATATGTCAAATAATAAGCCAGCAACGATAAATTAACTCTTCACTACCATTGCATCCGTAACGGAAACAACACCATCCACTTTGCGTGCGATATCATCTGCTCGTCGTTTTTGAGCAAGATTGTCTACAAAACCACTGAGCTCAACTTTACCTTTAAAAGTCTTAACTGTGATCGACAAACTTTTCATCTCTCGATCAGCAAGAAATAGCGACTTAATTTTAACAGTAATGGCACTGCTATCAACAAATTGTCCTGTGCTTTCTTGATTAGAAGTGCTCACACAGCCAGTCAACATCGTGATAAGAACTATCGCGAGAATATTAGATCTCATCGCATGAACTCCTTGAAAGTTAGTAATAATCCTAGGTTCGGCAGTTAGAATCTAGGATTATTGATTATATCAGAATTCTTGAGAATTCATTCATCCTCATGTTGCATCTCGCTAATAAATACAATGAATATTATGTTCAAGCTCTGTTGATGGCACCCAACTCACCGACTCTGCTTTATCATTATGGAACTTTTTTGTGCAGAACAAATCGTCCCAGCCAAGGCATGACGTATTTGGTGCAAGCCATTGAGACGCCAGGGTACACGCATTCACCCATCGCATATCGAGCCGCCCTTATATGCGTAGAATATTTGCGCAAGAATCACAAGGATGACTATTATTATTTTAACTATTTACTTCACCATCCCCGCTTTCTTCCCGCCAAACCTACCAACAAATAGTGTATAATCCTAAATTCGGCAGTTAGAATCTCGTAAAACAGCAAAATGCTGCGAATCTAAGGCTTTTTTTCTCATTTTTTTTCTCATCGTACGGGTGAGTACGTTATCGAAAAAAAATGAGAAAAAAAGCCTTACCTTCATTGCCTTTTGCCGTTTTACGAGATTCTAACTGCCGAATTTAGGATAATCCAAAAATTTATAATAGGGGTCATCATCGTGGCAAATTCCATCCAGGCTATTCGGGGGATGAATGATATTCTACCGAATGAAAGTTATCTTTGGCTTTTTGTGGAAAATACAATAAAAAATATTTTACATAGCTATGGTTACCAAGAAATTCGATTACCTATACTCGAAAAAACTGAACTCTTCAAACGAACGATAGGCGAAGCGACCGACATCGTCGAAAAGGAAATGTATACTTTCTTAGATCGCAATCAAGAAAGTTTAACCTTAAGACCCGAAGGAACTGCAGGTTGTGTACGTGCTGGTATCGAGCATGGTTTACTGTATAACCAAATTCAGAAACTTTGGTACATGGGACCTTATTTTCGGTATGAGCGTCCGCAAAAAGGACGTTACCGTCAGTTTTACCAATGCGGCGCAGAAGTATTTGGTATAGCAACTCCTGATATTGATGCAGAACTTATTTTAATGTCGGCACGAATTTTAGAAACGTTGGGATTAAAATCCCATGTGGAATTACAGCTAAATTCACTGGGCTCCATCGAAAGTCGGCAGAGCTATCGAAAACAATTAGTTGCTTATTTTTCAGATCATCAAAATCAACTAGATGAAGACAGCCAACGTCGTTTAACAACAAATCCGTTGCGCATTTTAGATAGCAAAAATCCCAGCATGCAAACATTAATCTCTGCGGCGCCCAAATTATTAGATCATCTCGACTCAGAATCAAACGACCACTTTTTAAAATTACAAACTTATTTAAAAAACGCAGGACTCACATTTACCATTAATTCGCGCTTAGTACGAGGACTGGATTATTACACAAAAACTGTTTTTGAATGGGTAACGACTGACTTAGGTGCACAAGGAACTGTGTGCGCAGGTGGGCGTTACGATGGTTTAGTTGAGCAACTCGGTGGAAAACAAACACCCGCATTAGGCTTTGCAATTGGGATAGAAAGACTCATTTTGTTAACACAACAATTTCTAACGAATATTCCTGTTAAAGAAGCAGATATTTATTTTATGACAGATAGCGAAACAACTTTTCAAACAGGTTTAAAATTTGCTGAAGAATTACGTCAGAACATTCCTCACCTACAAATATTACAAAATTGTGGTGGTGGCAGCTTAAAAAATCAATTTAAAAAAGCCGATAAAAGTGGCGCTCGATTTGCCCTTATCATTGGCGAACAAGAATTTTCAACACAATCAGTGGCAGTGAAATCGTTACGTGAAACTACTCCTCAGGAAATTATTTCATGGTCACAACTAACTAGTTATTTTAAAGAAAAATTTAAGCCATCACCCTGAAAGGGCTTTAGCCTAGCTTCGGCAGTTAGAACCTCGTAAAACAGCAAAAGGCAAAGAAGGTAAGGCTTTTTTTATCATTTTTTTTCGAAAGCGTACTCACCCGTACGGAAAAAAAATGATAAAAAAAGCATTAGATTCGCAGCATTTTGCTGTTTTACGAGGTTCTAACTGCCGAATCTAGGTTTAACGACTGACCTAAATCCTACGAGGAGCTAGAGCTCTTTCAGGAGAATTCAGGATAATATAACCAACAAACGAGTGCATTTTTCTGATAATCGGCTAAAATGCGTGATCAAACAAACGCTAGACGGCTAACCCTCCCCAAGGCTTCAAAACCTTTAAGGAACTAGATTAAGGAGTTACCTGTGACAGAGTACATGACTGAGCAAGAACAAATTGAGCAGTTAAAAAGCTGGATAAAACAATATGCATTTACCGTCATTGCTGGTATTGCAATGGCCTGCCTCATGATCTTTACCTGGCACTCTTGGCAACGATATCACAATAGATTAGCTCTGCATGCCTCAGGTGTCTACGATGAAATGCTCACTCTAAAAGCTCAAAACAATAGCAGCGGAGTCAACGTGCAGGCACACAAGTTACTTGGGCACTATCCAAACACTCCTTATGCTCAAATGGCAGCTTTTATGCTGGCAAAAGAGGCCGTCACAAACAAAAACTATCCAGAGGCAATCAATCAACTCAATTGGGTTGCTAAGCATACTGATAGCACCCAAATCGCTGCCATTGCAAAAATCCGCATTGCCAGAATCCAAGTTTTAGAAAAAAAGAATGATGAGGCTTTAGCTACCTTGAAACAAATAACAGATAATAGCTTTAGCGGCTTAGCAGATGAACTCAAAGGTGACATTTATATGAGCATGAAAAATCCCACTAAAGCCAAAGAAACATATCAGTTAGCTCTGAAAGAGCTACCTCAGGATGAAGCAACTCGTCGTCCTTTGCTTCAAATGAAACTTGACAACTTAACAACTGTGAGCGACAGCATTGCATGAAAATGACCTTTAAAAAACTCATTCCCATTATATCCATTACAACATTAGCAACACTTTTGTGTGCCTGTAGTGGTTTTTTTGATAAAGATAATACACCCACTCCTACACCATTAACCTCATTCACCCCCGAAACCAACGCTCAATTACTTTGGTATACGACTGCAAATGCAGGTTTGGGGAGCGATTATTTGAAGCTTGTTCCCGCATTAACAGATAGATCTATCATTAGCGTCAGTGAGAATGGCGTTGTCACAGCGACAGACAAGCTAAATGGGCGCAACTTGTGGCGCAGTTATACGAATTCATCCATTACCGCAGGTCCAGCGTCCAACGATGGCATAGTTATTGTTGGAGGCCGCAACGGACTCGTATTTGCGTTAGATCAAAACACTGGCGCCACTCGCTGGAAGACCTCTGTTTTCAGTGAAATCTTAGCACCTCCTGCAATAGCAAACGGTATCATCGTCATCAAAAGTATCGATGGTCAGCTCACGGCACTCTCAGAAATAGACGGCCATAAGCTATGGAACTATCAGCAAACTGAGCCCGTACTGATATTAAGAGGAGGCAGTGCTCCACAAATTCAAACTCACTCAGTGATCGTTGGCTTTGCTAATGGCAACTTAGCCAAACTGAGCTTGCAAAAAGGAAGCTTGCTATGGCAACAAATTATTGCAACACCTGAAGGTGGTTTTGCTATTGAACGCATGGTCGACATTGATGCAGACCCTCTTATCAACAATGATGAAGTGTTTGCAGCAACGTATCAGGGTAAAATTGCAGCCTTGGAATTAGAGTCTGGAAAGATATTATGGTCTCAAGATATTTCTTCATTCACAGGCATGACAGCTGATAGCAGCAAGGTTTACATTTCGGATGCTAGCAGTCATCTTTGGGCATTCGAAAGAAATACTGGCACTGTAGATTGGAAACAATCTCAATTAGTTGCGCGCAATATTACAGCCCCGGCAACAATGGGGCATTACATTGTCGTAGGAGACTCAGAAGGCTATCTGCACTGGCTTAACAAAGAAGATGGTCATCTGGTTGCAAGAGCCAGGGTAAATCGCTCAGGAATTCTTGCAACTCCGGTAGTAGAAAACAATATCGTTTATATACTCACCAAGGATGGTCATTTGGCAGCGTATAAGCTAGCCTGAGAGAAAAAAATGTTACCAGTCATTGCAATAGTTGGACGTCCTAATGTAGGAAAATCGACTCTTTTTAATTGTCTGACAAAGTCACGAAATGCGTTGGTGTCTGATCTTCCTGGCATGACTCGCGATCGTCAATATGGACAGGCAAACATTGCAGATCATCGTTTTATTGTCATTGATACTGCCGGCATTACGGATGATGCTGAAGGAATAGATATGCTTTCAATTAAGCAATCTATTCAAGCTATAGAAGAATCAGATAAAGTATTATTTTTAGTAGATGGAAGAGCTGGGCTTACTTCTGTTGACTTCGCTATTACTAAAAAGTTAAGGGAATTAAATAAGCCTATCACCTTAGTCGTCAATAAAACCGAGGGATTAGATCACGATGTCATCATCGCTGATTTTTTTCAGGTAGGCTTTGGAACTCCTTACTCTATCTCAGCTGCACATGGCAGCGGGATTGTTAATCTCATTCAAGTTCTTTTTGAAAACTCTGATCAACCAGAAAACAAAGAAGATGATTTATCAGATAAAATCAAGCTCGCTATCATCGGCAGACCCAACGTAGGAAAATCAACACTCACAAACCGGATGTTAGGCGAGGAAAGAGTTATTGTGTTTGATCAGCCCGGCACTACGAGAGATAGCATTTTTATTCCACTTTCGCGCCAAGGAAAAGATTACATACTCATTGATACCGCAGGCATTCGAAGACGTGGAAAAATTTTTGAGGCAACCGAAAAATTTTCTGTCGTTAAAACACTTCAAGCAATTGAAACAACCAACGTTGTTTTATTCGTAATTGATGCACGAGAAGAGGTTTCTGATCAAGATCTCCGATTACTTGGATTTATTATTGAAAGTGGCAAATCATTGGTTTTAGCTATTAACAAATGGGATGGAATGACAGAGTATAACCGTGAGAAAACAAAAAGCGCAATTGATAGGCGTTTGCATTTTGTTGATTTCGCTCGCATACATTATATCTCTGCGTTACATGGTAGCGGTGTTGGTAATTTATTTGCATCTGTAGAAGAAGCTTTTACATCAGCTAATATAAAAATCTCAACGGCTAGATTAAATGACATTCTCCGTGAAGCCGTCCTAGCCCACAATCCTCCCTTGATTCAGGGTAGAAGAGTAAAGCTGCGTTATGCTCATATGGGTGGGCATCATCCTCCTTTAATTATTATTCATGGAAACCAAGTAGAGGCTTTACCAGAAACCTACAGAGCCTACCTTGCAAATACTTATCAAAAACGACTTAAACTAGTCGGCACTCCAGTTCGCATCGACTTCAAAAATAGTGAAAATCCATTCCGGGATAAAAAAAATATTTTGACGCCACGCCAACGTCTCAAAAAAGCTAGATTAATGCGGCATGTAAAAAAATAAATTCGGGATTACCCTACTAAAATTAAAAAAGAAATAAACTGGGATAAAAAAATGGGCGGTTTATAAGACCGCCCTAAGATGCTCAACTCAGATATAGCAATCCATGCTTAAAAATCCATCCTTGGGCATACAAAACGAGGAGTGGTTGCAAGAATCCTTTCAGTAACCGTATGTCATCCATGACATGAAGCAATTCTAACATTATTCTATTAAAATATTTGCTCTTGGTTATTAGATTTTATTGCTCTTTAATATTAAGCAAAAAAAACACTAAAAAAAACAGGCTGTTGGAGATTACACAATATATCAGCCACGTTACGAATGGCTGATATCTTACAACATATTGAGACACATCCTACATTCCGAATCGCAGAACATCCAAAAAGTCAGTGTTACAAGCATTACTCAGCTTGCAACTTTGGAAGAACCACATTCAATTCTAGAATGGAACACCCCTCCTGCCGCTCCAATTCAACGTGAACATCTTCCTTGTTGATAGCAACATACTTTGCGATAACATCTAGTAAATCTCTTTGTAAAGCAGCCAAATAATCAGGTTGATCACGCTCAGTACGTTCATGAGATATAATTATCTGCAAACGTTCCTTAGCAAACTTTGCTGATTCTTGAGGGCGACGAAAACGATTTGTTATCTTAGAAAGTGCGCTGACAATATTCATACTGCTTCTTTCTCCTTAAAGCTAAATAACCGTTTCAACCAATGGGACTTCTCTTGAAGAAAACGAAAAGGCACTTCTTCTCCTAAATACCGAGCTACAGCATCTGTATAAGCTTGTCCTGCATCGCTTTCACTATCAACTATCACAGGCACCCCTGAGTTTGAAGCTCTTAATACGGCCTGGGATTCAGGAATAACACCAAGCAATGGGATCGCTAATATTTCATTTACATCCGCCAAACTTAACATATCGCCATTTGCCACACGCTTAGGTGAATACCGAGTTAAAAGCAGGTGCTCACTAATCTGACCCTTTCCTTCTTCTGCACGCTTAGTCTTACTAGACAGCAATCCTAACATTCGATCAGAATCTCTTACCGAAGAAACTTCTGGATTCGTTACTACAATCGCGCTATCAGCAAAATACATAGCCAATTGTGCTCCACGCTCTATTCCTGCTGGAGAATCACACACTATATAATCAAATGTTTTGCCGAGCTCATCTAAGACCGCAGCCACACCCTCCAGCGTTAAGGCATCTTTATCGCGTGTCTGCGAGGCTGGCAGAATAAATAATTCCTTAGTATGCTTATCGCGAATTAGCGCTTGATTTAATGTGGCTTCACCTCTAATCACATTTACAAAATCATATACTACCCTACGCTCACAGCCCATTATTAAATCAAGGTTCCGCAAACCAATATCAAAATCAATTACTGCTGTTTTATAGCCACGTGAAGCTAGCCCAACCGCGAACGAAGCACTTGTTGTTGTTTTGCCAACGCCACCCTTACCTGAGGTTACTACAATGATCTTTACCACATTGATCTCCTTTGTAGATATATTGGTTTTACACTGCTGCTATTTTTACTTCTTCACCCGCTAGATAGATTTGCATCGTAGATCCATCTGATGGTAAATTATGCATATCTTCCTTAACTAAGTAATACCCGGCTATTGCTACCAATTCGGCTTCTAGTGTACGACAAAAAATGCGTGCTTGAGTATTACCCTGTACACCAGCTAATGCTCTTCCTCGCAAAGGTCCGTAAACATGAATATTCCCATCAGCTAACAATTCTGCTCCGGGACTCACTGGTGCCATCACTATTAAATCAGTTGCTCTTGCATAAACCTGCATCCCAGATCGTATTGGGCTTGTAACCAATTTGGTAATGGGAGCTTGAGGAGTTTTTTTAGGTGGTTCGTCTATTAGTTTTGGTTTACCAATTGTAATAACTGGAAAACCAGCTGTTGCAGCTTCCTCTAACTGTTCTTGGCTTCCGCCACGCACACCAACAGGCACTAAGTTATTAGAAATAAGAATTTGTTTTATTTGCTTAAAATCTAGGACACCAATACCCTTCACTACTTCCAAATCTAAAACCACTGGAGAGCCAATAAAGAAATTAGGAGCTCTATTTACGGCAGCTGTTGTTTGTTTACTAAGGTCATCTAGGTCATAACGTGTCAATTGCATTATTGTGCAAGCTGCAAAACTTGTCTTAAAACGAAAACAAGCTTGGTGATCCGTAACCAAAATACTATCCGCCATATTAATCCCGAAAATTTTCAAACTGTAGTGGTGCCTCTACCTTAGCATCTCTTAATATAGCAATTACTGATTGCAAGTCATCACGCTTTTTACCAGTTACCCTAACTTGCTCACCCTGAATGCTAGCCTGGACTTTAATATTAGCATCCTTGATAATTTTTATAATTTTTTTCGCAATATCAGTAGCGATGCCTTGTCGTAGCTCTATTTCCTGTCTTGCTTCATTTAATTTTATATCAACATCTTTATATATCAGAGAGCGGACATCTATATTTCTTTTAGCTAGCTTGGAACAAAAAATTTCATCTAGTTGCTTTAGCTGAAAATCACTAGGTGCAATGAGCATTATAGAGTTTTTTGTCTGCTCAAGACGAGAATTAGAACCCCTAAAATCAAAACGAGAATTTAATTCTCGATTAGCCTGGTCAACAGCATTTGTGACTTCATGATTATCAACCTTAGAAACAATATCAAATGAGGGCATATTCATCTCTATAAATTCAACAATAGCATATCATTTAACTATCAATATAAATTCACTAATTTTATCAACAATAAATTTCTACTAGAAGAATATAAAAAAAAGATTCTAAATGAAACAATTTTTTAATCTATTTACAGATCACAAAAGGATAATGTCAATATTGATCATAGATTTGGCAGAATGCCACTGTGACAGCACCTAATTTATTAGGTATATATGAAATATTCAAAAAATTCAAAAAAAACCGATTTTCATCGGTTTTTTTTAAGATTTATATTAATTTACTACTGATTCTAACCTATCAACCAATTCTACAATAGCCATTGGAGCACAATCTCCCTTGCGGTTACCACACTTAAGAACACGTAGATAGCCACCTGTTCTCAATTTGTAGTGCGGACCTAGCTCATTAAAAAGCTTCTGAACCATATCACGATCACGCAATCTTGAAAAAGCAAGACGACGATTATGTACGCTATCAATTTTAGATAGTGTTATCATAGGCTCTACATAACCACGTAACTCTTTAGCCTTAGCTACAGTAGTTGTTATTAATTCATGTTTTAGCAATGATACCATCATATTTTTAAACATTGCTTTACGATGACTACTGTTACGCCCAAAATACCTTCCTGCCTTACGATGTCTCATTTAATACTCTCCAACACAAACTAATATCCTATTCACGTTCTTTTTCTCTTAATAAAGAAGGCGGCCAGTTTTCTAGACGCGTACCTAATGAAAGTCCATGTGAAGCCAATACATTTTTAATCTCAGTTAGAGATTTTTTACCTAGATTTGGCGTTTTAAGTAAGTCATTTTCAGTACGTTGAACTAAATCACCAATGTAGAATATACTTTCAGCTTTTAAGCAATTAGCGGAGCGTACTGTCAACTCCAAATCATCTACAGGTCGCAAGTAGATTGGATTTATTAATTGCTGCTCATTTGTCTCTTTAGCGATAAATGACGATTTTAAATCAACAAATGGTGCTAATTGTTGCTGAAGAATCGTTGCTGATCTTCGTATAGCCTCTTCAGGATCTAACGTGCCATTAGTTTCTATATCTATTACCAGCTTGTCCAAATCAGTACGTTGTTCTACACGCGCACTTTCAACACTATATGCAACACGCCTGACTGGACTAAAGCTTGCATCCAGATGTAATACACCAATTGTAGTTTTTTCATCTCCAACAGATAGCATCTCTCTAGAAGAGGCAGTCTGATAGCCACGACCTAAAGCAACTCTTAAAGTCATGTTCAGCATACCTGCTTCATTTAGATGAGCAATCACATGATCAGGATTTACAATTTCTACATCATGCTCAAGCTCAATATCTGAGGCAGTAACAAGGCCAGGGCCTTTTTTACTTAATTTTAATATTACTTCTTCACGACCGTGCAGCTTTATCGAAACGTTTTTTAAATTTAATAGAATTTCAATTACATCTTCTTGGACACCAGGAATCGTACTATATTCATGCAACACTCCATCAATTTTGACTTCTGTGATTGCAGCACCCGGCATAGATGATAATAAAATTCTACGTAATGTGGTACCTAATGTATGACCAAACCCACGTTCCAACGGTTCGAGCGTAACCCTTGCATGAAAGGGAGAAATCGTCTCAACATCTATTTCACGTGGTGTTAAAAAATCATATGGATTATTTTGCATGAAATAACCTCATAAACTCCAAAAAATTATTTGGAATAAAGCTCAACAATAAGTTTCTCAGCTATATCTGAAGGAAGATCTGAACGGTCTGGCTGTTGTTTGAAAACACCTTTTAACTCACCCTGATCCACATCAACCCACGTACAAACAGGTTTTACTTGCGATAACGCAAGTGCACCTTGAATACGTAGTTGTTTCTTTTTACCTTCTTTTACGCTGATAACATCCCCAGGCATTAGCTCGTATGATGGTATATTAACAATCTTTCCGTTAACAAGTATCGCGCGATGATTTACTAATTGTCTTGCTTCCGCCCTAGTTGACCCAAATCCCATCCGATAAACAATATTATCTAACCTACATTCTAATAACTTAAGTAGGTTTTCACCTGTAGATCCTTTCAAACGAGCAGCTTTTTTAAAATAATTCCTAAACTGCCTTTCCATAACACCATATATACGACGCACTTTTTGCTTTTCACGTAGCTGAACACCGTACTCTGTTTCACGACCACGTCTCGCGCCATGAACACCAGGTGGGGTGTCCAGTTTACATTTTGTATCTAGTGAGCGAACGCCGCTCATTAGCGATAAATCTACTTTCTCTCTTCGAGCAAGCTTACATCTTGGTCCTAAATATCTAGCCATTACTTTCTCCGAGACTATACACGTCGTTTCTTAGGATCACGGCAACCATTAAATGGTATACCTGTAGCATCCGTAATTGACAAAATCTTCAGCCCAGTGGTATGAAGAGATCTAATTGCTGATTCTCTTCCAGGACCAGGCCCATTCACCCTAACCTGTACGTTTTTCATACCATAGTTATCAATAACAATCTGCGCAACTTTAGTTGCAGCCTCACCTGCAGCATATGGAGTAGATTTTCTTGACCCACGATAACCACAGCTTGCCGCACTTGACCAGGCCAATGAATTTCCTTGTATATCACTAATAGTAACAATAGTGTTATTAAAAGATGCTCTAATATGAGCAACACCATCTACAACTAGTTTCTTAGCTTTTTTTCGAGCCTTAATTGTCTTAGTAGATGAACTACCAGCTGACCCTGACTGCCCGCCTGCACTTTCTTCATCGTGCACTTCAGCTTTAGATTTTGGCACAGGCTGTGCTTCATGTACTTTAGTTTGATTTGCTGACATTGCTATTTAATTTCCTGTATATACGATTAAATATTCTAAATTAATTCTTTCCCTTACGCTTTCCCTTACGAGTACGCGCATTAGTCTTTGTACGCTGACCTCTGACAGGCAAGCCACGTCGATGACGCAATCCACGATAAGTACCTAATTCAATAAGCCTTTTTATATTCATTGAAACCTCGCGTCTCAAGTCGCCTTCTACACGAATTCTTGCGACTTCTATTCGTAGATTTTCAAGTTCAGCTTCAGTAAGATCTTTAGCTTTTTTTTCGGGACTAATTTTTGCCAAAGCACATATCTCTGATGCTCTGCTACGACCAATTCCATAAATTGACGTGAGCCCTATTACTATATGTTTTTGTACAGGGATATTAACACCTGCAATACGTGCTGCCATTCATCAACTCCTAAAACGATATATTTATTTTTTTATGCTACAAAAGCGGATAAGTCTAATATTGAAATATAAAAAAATCAACCATTAACCTTGCTTTTGTTTATGTCTTTTTTCCTTACAAATAACACGAACTATACGATTTCTACGCACAATTTTGCAATTCCGGCATATTTTTTTGACAGAGGCTCCCACTTTCATAAAATAACTCCAGCTAATATAAATATTATATTATTAACGTATCAGACCTGCTCCACCACTTCGTAAGTTTGCCTTTTTCAATAAAGATTCATACTGAAAAGACATAACATGCGCTTGTACTTGAGCCATAAAATCCATAACAACTACAACAATGATAAGTAATGATGTCCCACCAAAATAAAAAGGCACATTCCACGCTAAAATCATAAATTCTGGTAGTAAGCATACTAAAGTCACATATATTGATCCAGCTAATGTCAACCTAGTCATAACAGTATCTATATACTTTGCTGTTTGATCTCCAGGTCTAATTCCTGTTATAAAAGCCCCAGATTTTTTTAAATTATCTGCTGTTTCTCTCGGATTAAACACTAGAGCAGTATAAAAAAAACAAAAGAAAATTATAGCTGCGCTAAATAAAAACATATGAATTGGTTGCCCCTGTTGCTGTAAGGCTATGCCAAAAGATCCTAGCCACTCCAATCCCTTACCATGTCCAAACCACTGCGCCAAGCTTGCAGGAAACAGTATTATACTTGAAGCAAATATTGGTGGAATCACACCCGGCATATTAATTTTAAGTGGCAAATGGCTGCTCTTAGCAGAATACATTTTTCCACCCTGCATCCTTCGCGCATAATTTATAGTTATACGTCGTTGCCCTCTCTCAACAAATACAACAAAAGCAACAACCGCAACTACTGCAACTACTACTAGAAGCAGTGCAATGATCTGCAGCTGACCTTCACGCACTTCTTCAAGGGTTCGTCCAATTGCTGCGGGAAAACCTGCAATAATTCCAGTAAAAATTATTAGCGAAATACCATTACCTATTCCCCTTTCAGTTACTTGCTCTCCTAACCACATTAAAAATAACGTACCTGTAACTAACGTTAGAGTCGAAGTAAAATAGAATCCATAGCCTGGATCTAATGCTATGCCATGAGCAGCAAGCATTTTAGAAATTCCTATAGCTTGAAATGCAGATAGTAATAATGTCCCATATCTTGTATATTTGTTTATTTTCCGCTGACCAGATTCGCCTTCTTTTCTCAGCTCAGAAAGTTGTGGCGATAAGACAGTCAACAATTGAATAATAATCGAAGCTGATATATATGGCATTATTCCCAATGCAAATACACTAAAACGCATTAGTGCACCGCCAGAAAACATATTAAACAATCCGACTATATTATTTTGCTGAGATGTAAATAGCTCCTGTAATCGCTCTGGATTTAGTCCTGGTACGGGAATATATGACCCCACTCTAAATACAATAATAGCAAGTAATACAAAAAGTAAACGGTGTTTTAAGTCTGTAATCCCAGTTGAGGCGCTCGTGCCCAGCCTATTTATTGTCATTTATTCCTCTACTCTACTGAGCCACCAGCTGTTTCAATTGCATTCCTCGCACTTGCTGTTATTGATATTCCTTTAACAATCAATGCACGGTCTATCTTGCCGAATGAAATTATCTTAACAATTTTAGTTGAAAATTTCACAATACCAGCGGCTTGTAGTGAGATTAAATCAACCATTACAATATTAGACTTATTTAAGTCTGAGAGTCTAATTTCTTGTCTAGCAAGCGATTTTCTTGAACGAAATCCTGACTTCGGTATTCGTCTTTGTAAAGGCATTTGCCCCCCCTCAAATCCAACTTTGTGGTATCCGCCAGCCCGCGCTTTTTGGCCTTTATGACCTTTGCCGCATGTTTTCCCTTTTCCAGAGCCACACCCTCTTCCAAGTCTTTTAGCTGGTGTCTTCGAACCAGGCGCAGGTTTTAAAGTGTTGAGGTACATTATTAAACTTCCTCTACTGATACTAAATAATGTGCTTTATTAATCATACCGCGAATACACGGTTCATTATTAACAAGTACAGATTGTTGCATGCGTCGTAAGCCTAAACCTTTTATACACAGCTTATGTTTAGGTTGCGCTCCATTTAAACTTCGTATAAGAGTAACTTTTAGTTTTTTTTTCATAGTCATATCTAATTTCCAGTAATCTCTTCAACCGTTTTACCACGTTTAGCAGCGATAAATTCAGGAGTGCATAAGTGTCCCAGCGCTGACAAAGTAGCTCTCACGACGTTAATTGGATTAGCTGATCCAACAATCTTTGCCAGTACGTTCTTTACCCCTAATACTTCGAAGACTGCTCTCATTGCACCACCTGCAATAATACCAGTACCGTCTGATGCGGGTTTCATAAACACTTTAGTCGCACCATGTTTCCCAATTACTTGGCAATGAAGTGTCCCTTCTTTTAGTACGACTTGGTGCATATTTTTTCTAGCACTCTCTAATGCCTTTTGAATAGCGACAGGAACCTCCCGTGCTTTCCCTCTGCCTACACCAATACGCCCCTTACCATCGCCCACTACGGTTATTGCAGCAAAACTAAATATCCTGCCACCTTTTACTACCTTAGCATTTCGCGATACAGCAACTAGTTTTTCTTGAAGCCCATCACTCTTTGTTGTTTGGTCATAACTTGCCATATATAGCCCTTAAAATTCTAATCCACCTTCTCTAGCAGCTTCCGCTAACGCTTTGACTCTTCCATGATAATTAAATCCAGACCTATCAAACGCTACTTTTCGTATACCTGCTTTTATGGCACGCTCAGCAACAACTTTACCAACCAACCTAGCTGCTTCGACATTACCGGTTTGCATTGATTGCGTCCTAACTAACTTGTCAACGGTAGAAGCACACACTAGTACAGTTGATCCAGATGGTGCTATTACTTGTGCATAAATATGTCTGGGTGTTCTATGCACGCATAACCGATGAGATTCATGTTCTCGAATCTTCATTCTTCCTCTTTTAGCTCTTCGTAACCTAGATATTTTTTTATTCATCACACTGCCCTTTACTTCTTTTTCGTTTCTTTTCGTACTATATTCTCATCTGAATATCGAATCCCCTTTCCTTTGTAGGGCTCTGGACCTCTATAATTACGAATTTTAGATGAAACAAGGCCAACTAAATCTTTATTCACACCTTTGACCAAAATCTCAGTTGGTGTAGGTGTTTCTATAACCACCCCTTCGGGTATTTCAAAATCAATTGGATGTGAATAACCTAAAGTTAGCCCAAGAACTTTACCTTTTGCTTGTGCCTTATAACCTACACCAACCAATAATAATTTACGTTCGAATAGATGTGTAACTCCATAAATCATATTTGATATTTTAGCTCTTGTAGTTCCTGTTATTGACTTTAGAAGCTTTTCACCTGAACCAGTACGACAGTATCCGGATTTTGGGTCAGACTTAACTGTAATATAGCCATCATCTATAGTCACATTAACAAATGGATGGATAGATACAGAAAAGTGACCTTTTGGTCCCTTAATATCTAAGTCCTGTCCGTTAACATTAATATGTACCCCAGCAGGTATCATAACTGGCTTTCGGCCTACTCTTGATGTTGAAACAACTGACATACTTACTCTCCATTACTCAACCGTACATAATACTTCACCACCCAGCTTTTTAGCTCGAGCTGAGCGTTCAGTCATAACACCTTTTGATGTAGAAATAATTGCTATTCCCATTCCCGCAAGTACGGTTGGCAGTTCGTTTGTTCTTTTGTATACCCGTAGCCCAGGACGGCTAACTCGTTTGATCTTCTCAATAACTGATTTACCTTGATAATATTTTAATGTCACATTCAAATCATTCTTGCCAGCTTCATTTACTTCTTTAAATGATTCAATGTACCCTTCATCCTGCAATACTGTAAGGATAGCTTTCTTAAGTTTTGAGCAGGGTAAACTTACTCTCATTTCGTTCACAGCTTGTGCATTTCTCAAGCGTGTTAACATATCCGCAACTGGGTCTTGCATTGACATTTAGGACCACCTCTAACTTTTTAAAATTTACCAACTAGCTTTATGCATACCAGGAACCAATCCGTTCATAACAGCATGACGCATATGTATCCTGCATAATCCTGTTAAACGGTTATATGCGCGTGATCTGCCACATAATCGGCAACGACTACGTTGACGCGTCACACTTGAATCACGAGGAAGCGACAGTAGCTTTTGCTGCGCATCCCATCGATCTTCTTCACTAATATTCATATTACTAATCGTCTCTTTTAATATTTCCCGCTTTTCACGAAATTTCGTGTTTAACAGGACACGTTTCTTTTCTCGCTCTACCATTGAAACTTTAGCCATAGCTATAAACTCACTTCTTTTTCTTTAAATGGGAAATTAAAAGCTTCTAAAAGCGCATGAGCTTCCTTGTCACTGTTAGCAGAAGTTGTAATCGTAATATCAAGCCCTCTCAGAGAGTCAACCTTATCATATTCTATCTCAGGAAATACTATCTGCTCTTTAAAACCAAGACTATAATTGCCTCGGCCATCAAAAGATTTGCTACTCAACCCACGAAAGTCCCTTACTCTTGGTAATGCTATAGTTATTAAGCGATCCAAAAATTCGTACATTCGCACACCTCGCAATGTAACCTTACATCCTATTGGCCACCCCTCTCTTAGCTTGAACCCTGCTATAGATTTGCGCGATACAGTTGGAATTGGTTTTTGACCTGCAATCCTTTCAAGTTCAGACATACCAGATGAAATAATCTTTTTATCTTCCATTGCCTTACCCAAACCCATATTAAGTGTGATTTTAGTAATATGTGGCACCTGCATCACTGATGTATATTTAAATCTATCTTTCAAGATGTTAATTATTTCTGTACGATAATGATCAAGCAATCTAGCCATAACTCACCCGTTATTTATACTTGTATGTCAACCACTTCATTAGTGGATTTAAAATAGCGTACTTTACGCCCGTCCTCTAAAACACGAATCCCTATACGGCTACCTTTTTGAGTCGATGGATTATAAAGCATCACGTTAGCGGCTTGTATTGGAATAGATTTTATTATAATCCCACCACGATCACCTGCATTTGGGTTAGCTTTAACATGTTTTTTTACTGTATTAATACCTTCTATAACTAATTTATTTTCTTTTGCGAGAATATTTATTATAGTTCCTCTTTTTCCCTTATCTCTTCCAGTGATAACAACTACTTCATCACCTTTTTTTAGTCTATTCATGTGGTTAGTCTCTGGTCGATATTTATAGCACTTCTGGTGCTAGTGAAATGATTTTCATAAAGTTATCCCCACGCAACTCACGTGTAATAGGTCCGAAGATCCTAGTGCCTATTGGTTGCATTTGAGCATTTAATATTACAACAGCATTTTCATCAAATCTAATCAGCGATCCATCAGGCCGTCTAATACCTTTGCATGTTCTTACTATTACTGCATTGAGTACTTCCCCTTTCTTTACTTTTCCCCGAGGAATTGCTTCTTTCACACTAACTTTAATAACGTCACCTATACTGGCATAGCGACGATGTGAGCCCCCCAATACCTTTATACACATCACGCGACGCGCACCACTATTGTCTGCCACATCCAGAATCGACTGTGTTTGAATCATGACTCAACTCCAAATTATGACGGAAATAAAGACCGCCAATACTATCACTATCATTCATGTTTGAAAAAGGAAAAATACAAAAATATATAAATTTTATTTTAGACTATTCACCTTGTCCGTTTTCTATCCGCCCTAGAACTTCCATCAATACCCAGTGCTTAGTCTTAGAAAGCGGACGGCTATGCGCTATAACAACTAAATCACCTACTTTTCCGACATTTTCATTGTCATGCGCATACATTTTAGTTGAACGCTTAATGTACTTACCATATAACGGATGTTTAATTTTCCGTTCAACCTGAACAACAATAGTTTTGTCCATTTTATCGCTAATTACCTTTCCAACTACAGTCGTCCGGCTTAATATTTTTTGATCTATCATATTGAAGAACCTTCTTTTTCGCTCAAGATAGTTTTAACTCGTGCTATTTGCTTCCTAACATTTCCAAATAAATGTGGGGAGGGTGTTTGTCCTATTCCTTTTTGAACACGCAAATTAAACTGTTCTCTCAGCAATGCTAGGATTTCGCTGTTTAACTCTTCGACAGATTTTTTTCTCAATTCAGTTAGATTCATTACATTATCGTCCGACTTTCAAATGTTGATTTAACGGGCAGCTTAGCTGCAGCTAACCGTAAGGCTTCTTTTGCTAAATCTTCAGGAACACCTTCTATTTCAAACATCATACGCCCTGGTTGTACTAAAGCAACCCAGTATTCGACATTTCCCTTTCCCTTTCCTTGGCGCACCTCAAGTGGCTTTTTAGATATAGGCTTGTCTGGAAAAATTCTTATCCAAACTTTACCACCTCTCTTTACATGTCTAGATAAGGCTCTTCGTGCTGCCTCTATTTGACGAGAGGTAATACGTCCATGTTCAGTAGCTTTTAATCCAAACTCACCAAAGCTAACTTTATTCCCTCGAGTAGCAACCCCACGGTTGCGACCTTTAAATTGTTTGCGGTATTTTGTCCGCTTTGGTTGCAACATTGTTACTTCTCCTGTTTAGCTAGAGTTTTATCAGCTGGTAGTCCACTCTCAGCTTGCTCTTTATCACCAATAACTTCACCTTTAAAAATCCATACCTTCACACCTATAACACCATAAGTAGTGAATGCTTCACCAAGTCCATAGTCTATATCTGCACGCAATGTATGTAGTGGTACACGACCCTCCCTATACCACTCACTTCTTGCAATTTCTGCTCCGCCTAAACGACCACTTACACAGATTTTTATTCCCTTAGCACCTAGACGAATCGCTGTTGTCACAGCACGTTTCATAGCACGCCTAAACATAACTCGTTTTTCTAATTGTTGTGCAATAGACTCTGCTACTAATTTTGCATCTAACTCAGGTTTTCTTACTTCTTCAATGCTAATATGAACAGGCACGCCAAGTATTTTATTAATTTCGTCTCTTAATGTGTCGATTTCCTTTCCACTGCGGCCGATAATCACTCCTGGACGGGCTGTATACACAGTAATCTTTGCATTTCGTGCAGGCCTATCAATTTGAATACGGCTAATGCCAGCCTGTGATAATTTTTTATACAAATACTCGCGCACTTTAATGTCTGCACACAAGGTGTCCGCAAAATCTTTTGATGGTGCATACCATCTTGATGACCAGTCTTTTACAATACCTAAGCGTATGCCTATGGGATGAACTTTTTGTCCCATGACTAATTACTCCTCATCAGACACAATAACGGTTATATGGCAGGTAGGTTTTAAAATTCGACAACCTCGACCTTTAGCTCTAGCATGCATACGCTTATATGTTGAACCTTGATCCGCAAATACTCTTGCAATTCTTAATTCATCAATATCTGCGCCCTGATTATGTTCTGCATTTGCTATTGCAGATTCTAATACTTTTATTACAACAGCTGCCGCCTTTTTTGTGCTAAACCGTAATAAATCTAAAGCACGATCAACAGGTAGCCCTCGTACTTGATTACACACCAGTCGGCACTTCTGCGCTGACAGTCTGGCATATTTCAACTTTGCCTCGACTTCCATTATTTTATTCCCCTTGCAAATTTCATTGCTTTTGATCTTCTTTGCCTTTTGCCTTTCTATCACCAGAATGCCCTTTAAACGTTCGTGTAGCTGCAAACTCACCTAGCTTATGCCCTACCATATTTTCAGTGACAAAAACTGGCACATGTAATCTTCCGTTATGCACTGCAATTGTTAATCCTACCATCTCGGGCAGTATCATTGATCTTCTAGACCAGGTTTTAATCGGTCGCTTATTGTTTGATGATACAGCCTCTTCAACTTTTTTAATTAAATGCGTATCTACAAACGGTCCTTTTTTTACTGAACGTGGCACGTTTAACCCCTCTAATCTAAATTACTACCAAAACAATATTAACCGCGTCTGTCACGTACAATATATTTGCTAGTACGCTTATTTTTACGAGTTTTGTAACCCTTTGTTGGTACTCCCCAAGGAGACACTGGATGGCGACCACCTGATGTCTTACCTTCACCACCGCCGTGAGGATGGTCTATCGGGTTCATTGCAACGCCTCTAACAGTGGGTCTAATTCCTTTTCTTCTTCTTGCGCCAGCATTACCTAATGAAATTAGATTATGTTCTGAATTACTAACTTCACCTACTATAGCTCTACACTCAGATAATACTTTACGCATTTCTCCAGAACGAAGTCTTAGCGTAGCGTAAGCCCCTTCACGGGCAACTAATTGGACAGATGTCCCAGCACTACGAGCTAGCTGTGCACCCTTTCCTGGTTTTAATTCAACACAGTGTAAGGTTGACCCAATGGGCATATTGTTTATTGGGAGACAATTTCCTGGCTTTATAGGCGCATCAACTCCAGACACTATTTCATCACCAGATTTTATGCCTTTCGGCGCAACAATATACCGTCTTTCGCCATCTGAATAAAGAACTAATGCAATATGCGCACTTCTATTGGGGTCATACTCTAAACGCTCAACTTTAGCTATAATACCATCTTTATTTCTCTTAAAATCGATCATACGATATCGTTGCTTATGACCACCACCAATATGCCTACATGTAATTCTGCCTGAATTATTACGCCCACCAGTCTTATTTTTTTTTACGAGCAATGGTGCATGTGGTTGGCCTTTGTGAAGTTCAGAGCTAGAAATCCTTACAACAAAGCGCCTCCCTGGAGAGGTTGGTTTAGATTTAACAATTGCCATATTTTCCTCAATATCTCTTCTTTACCGTTATTAATTAAATAAATCAGTTGGCATAGAGCTGCGCTATTATATAGGCATGCCAGCAAAACTAAAGACCTTTTTACTTTAAGCTGTATATTTATTTAAAAAAGCTTATCTGCTTATATCTGAATCTGTCTTATAGTTATAATTTTTTGATAACCTTTATACTAATCTAGATACTTATCTAAATTTACCCAGCTTCTGATTCATTGTTGTAATATTTATTAGCTACTTGCAAAACTTATCTCACATCCTTCACAAAGCTTGACATATGCTTTCTTCCAAGCCTTACTACGTCCTTCAATCTTACCAAAGCGCTTGGGTTTTGTTTTTACATTTAAAACACGAACTGAACTAACTTCGGTTTTGAATAGAAACTCTATTGCTGATTTAATTTCATCTTTGGCAGCATCAGGTACTACTTTAAATACATACTCGCGCCTCTTTTCAGTCGCAATAGATGCTTTTTCAGAGATATGAGGCGATAAAATCACCTTCAAAAGGCGTTCATTGCTCATTTTAGAAACTCCTCAAATTGTTTCATCGCGTCTATAGTAATTAATACGTTATCAGCTTTAACCAGCGAAACTGGGTCTATACTCATTACATCACAAACACTTACCTTGTTTAGATTGCGTGATGATAAATATAAGTTTTCGTCCACAGATTCTGTAATAATTAATGCATTATCATTAATATTTAATTTACTTAACATATTTAATAAGTTTGAGGTTTTATGTGAATCCACCTTAAACGTGTCAACCACACAAAGTCTTTCTACTCTAATTAACTCAGACATTATTGAGCGCAATGCTGCTCGAAACATTTTCTTATTTACTTTCTGAGCATAACTTCGTGGTTTAGCAGCAAAAACAACACCACCTTTTCTCCATATAGGACTTCTAATTGTACCTGCCCTAGCCCGACCTGTTCCTTTTTGTCTCCACGGCTTAATACCTCCGCCACGAACTTCGGATCGTGTTTTCTGTGCCTGTGTTCCAGCTCTCCCTCCTGCAAGAAATGCTGTTACAACCTGGTGAATTAGAGGCTCATTAAACTCACAAGCAAAAATATTATCTGCAACTTCAACTTTTTTATTTTTAGAACCAATTAAATTTAATTCCATTAGTGAACCCCCTTCATGCTCATTTTAACCGCGGGGCGAATAATTACATCACCACCAGGAGCACCTGGCACTACACCCTTTATTAGAAGTAAATTCCTATCTACATCGATACGTACAATTTGTTGAGACTGAATAGTACGTTTAACATTACCTAACTGTCCGCACATTTTCTTGCCTTTAAACACCTTTCCCGGTGATTGTCGTTGCCCAATTGATCCAGGTACTCGATGTGAGCGTGAGTTACCATGTGTAGCATCTTGGGCTGAAAAGTGGTGTCGTTTTATTGTCCCTGCAAAGCCTTTTCCTTTGCTGGTTGCTGTAACATCGACCCATTGTCCATTTGTAAAAAGATCAACCTTGATTTCTGACCCTACTGCTATTCCATCTAAATTATCATTCTTGTCTAATCTAAACTCCCATAATCCTTTTCCAGGTTCCATACCTGCCTTAGCATAATGTCCTGCAGATGGCTTTGTTACACGTGATCGCTTGCGATTCCCCGTCGTAACTTGCAAAGCATGATAACCATCACTTTCTTCTGTCTTTATTTGCGTTACTCGATTTGGTAACACCTCTAGCACAGTCACAGGTATAGAGACACCATCTTCAGTGAATACTCGTGTCATTCCACATTTTCGTCCGACTAAGCTTATAGTCATTTTTGCCGCCTCTTAAAAAAGCTCAGGCACAGAGTGCCTAAGTCTTAATTCTCAACATCCACACTAATTTGAACATCAACTCCAGCAGCTAAATCTAGCTTCATTAACGCGTCAATAGTCTTGTCAGTTGGTTGATTAATATCTACAACACGTTTATGTGTACGAAGCTCGTACTGGTCGCGCGCATCCTTATCACCATGAGGTGATACCAACACGGTATATCGCTCAATTTGCGTTGGCAAAGGTATCGGACCGTGAACTTGAGCACCTGTACGTTTAGCTGTTTCAACAATTTCACGTGTTGAACGATCGATTAAGCGATGGTCAAACGCTTTTAGACGAATTCGTATTCTTTGGCTTTTTCTTCCAGTTGTCATAATTAATTACTCAAGAACCTTAGCTACAACACCAGCGCCTACAGTACGGCCACCTTCGCGTATAGCAAATCGTAATCCCTCTTCCATCGCAATCGGGGCTATTAATGTTACAACCATCTGTATATTATCGCCTGGCATTACCATCTCTACTCCTTCCGGTAATTGCACTTCTCCAGTTACATCTGTAGTGCGAAAGTAAAACTGTGGACGATATCCTTTGAAAAACGGTGTATGCCGGCCTCCTTCTTCTTTCGATAATACATACACTTCCGATTCGAATTTAGTATGAGGCGTTATCGAACCTGGCTTCGCTAAAACCTGACCGCGTTCTACATCTTCTCGCTTTGTACCTCTTAACAACACCCCTACATTATCTCCTGCTCGCCCTTCGTCTAACAACTTACGAAACATTTCCACTCCCGTACATGTCGTTTTAACCGTCGGTTTTAATCCCACTATTTCTACATCTTCTCCAACCTTTACTATCCCTCTCTCTACTCGGCCTGTAACCACTGTACCTCGACCCGATATCGAAAATACATCTTCTATTGGTAATAAAAATGGTTGGTCTATCTTACGTTCTGGTTGCGGAAAATACTCATCCATAGCTTCGACTAACTTGACTATCGATGGCACGCCTATCTCGCTTTGATCTCCTTCCAACGCCTTTAATGCTGATCCCGTCACAATAGGAGTCTTATCTCCAGGAAAATCATAACTACTTAATAAATCTCTGACTTCCATCTCTACTAACTCTAACAACTCTTTGTCGTCTACCATGTCCGCTTTGTTTAAATACACAACTACATATGGCACACCCACTTGACGCGCCAATAGTATATGTTCTCGCGTTTGTGGCATAGGACCATCTGCTGCCGAGCATACCAATATTGCACCGTCCATTTGCGCTGCCCCAGTTATCATATTCTTCACGTAATCTGCGTGACCTGGACAATCTACATGCGCATAATGCCTCTTATCTGACTGATACTCAACATGCGCCGTCGCGATCGTGATACCTCGGGCTCTTTCTTCCGGCGCTTTGTCAATTTGGTCATATCCTAATACTTCTCCACCAAATTTCTCCGCCATACATTTCGTCAATGCCGCTGTCAACGTCGTCTTACCATGGTCTACATGGCCTATCGTCCCTACGTTTAAATGCGGCTTGTTTCGCTCAAATACAGCTTTTGCCATGTTTTTATCCTCTCAAATTAATCTTTTATCTAACTCATTATTATGCGGTAGTTTTACTCATTATTTGCTCTGTTATACTTGCAGGCGCTTCACTATACTTTGAAAATTCCATCGTATATGTAGCTCTTCCTTGTGACATAGAGCGCACATCTGTAGCATAGCCAAACATTTCTCCCAAGGGGACTTCGGCTTTGATAACTCTACCAGAAGGTGAATCATCCATCCCTTGTAGGATACCTCTACGTCGATTTAAATCACCCATCACGTCGCCCATGTATTCTTCCGGGGTCACAACCTCTACTTTCATAATAGGTTCTAACAGAACTGGCCTTGCTTTCTTTGCACCTTCTTTGAATGCCATTGAACCTGCAATTTTAAATGACATTTCATTCGAATCCACATCGTGGTAAGAGCCATCGAAGACAGTGACTTTAACATCTACAACAGGAAACCCAGCAATTACACCATTTTCCATTTGTTCTTTAATACCTTTGTCAATAGGCGCTATAAACTCTCTTGGAATTACGCCACCAACAATAGCATTTATAAATTCATACCCAGTGCCTGGCTCTTTTGGTTCAATACGAATCCAAACGTGACCATATTGTCCTTTACCTCCAGATTGTTTAACATATTTTCCTTCTTGTTCAACAGTCGTCCGGATTGTTTCTCGATATGCTACTTGTGGCTTACCAACGTTTGCATCTACTCCAAACTCTCTTTTCATTCGGTCTACAATAATTTCAAGGTGTAATTCACCCATACCTTGAATTATTGTTTGTCCAGACTCCTCATCTGTATGCACGCGGAAAGATGGATCCTCCTGAGCTAGTTTACCTAACGCAACACCCATTTTTTCCTGGTCAGCTTTTGTCTTAGGTTCAACTGCAACTGCTATTACAGGCTCAGGAAAGACCATTCTTTCTAGAATAATCACATCATCTAGAGAACATAATGTGTCTCCGGTCGTAACCTTTTTCAGTCCAACCGCAGCTGCTATGTCTCCCGCTCTAACTTCCTTAATTTCCTGTCGATTATTCGCATGCATTTGAAGCAGTCTGCCAATACGCTCATCTTTGTCTTTAATAGGGTTATAGACAGTATCTCCCGACTTTAGTACGCCTGAATAAACACGAAAATACGTCAAGGTGCCAACGTAAGGATCTGTCGCGATTTTAAATGCTAGCGCTGAAAAAGGCTCATTATCATCAGGGTGCCTTTCTATTGGCGTGTTATTAGCATCATCTTTATTGCCCGTCACGGCAGGTACATCAGCAGGAGATGGTAGATATTCTACTACTCCATCAAGTAATGCTTGAACCCCTTTGTTTTTAAATGCTGAACCACATACCATAGGAATAATTTCGTTTTTAATCGTACGAATTCTTAATCCAGACTTGATTTCTTGCTCAGAAAGCTCTCCTTGCTCAAGATATTTATTCATTAGCTCTTCAGAAGCCTCAGCAGCCGCTTCAACCATACTCTCACGCCATTTTCTGCACTCGTCTAACATATCAGGTGAAATATCTCGAGCCTCATATGTCATTCCTTTGTTTTCTTCATTCCAATAAATACTCTTCATTCTAAGAAGATCAACCACACCTTCAAAATGCTCCTCAGCTCCGATGGGTAATTGAATGGGAACAGGATTCGCACCTAAACGTGTCCGAACTTGTTTTACTACTCGTAAGAAGTCTGCCCCGGCCCTATCCATTTTGTTAACAAATCCTATACGTGGAACACCATAACGGTTTGCTTGACGCCATACCGTTTCGGTTTGTGGCTCGACACCACTAACCGCACAAAGTACTGCACATGCACCATCCAGTACTCGGAGTGATCTTTCAACTTCAATAGTAAAATCTACGTGTCCAGGTGTATCAATAATATTTATTCTATGCTGCGGAAATTGTTTATCCATCCCATACCAGAAGCAAGTTGTTGCAGCTGAGGTTATTGTAATTCCTCGTTCTTGCTCTTGTTCCATCCAATCCATAACAGCTGCACCTTCGTGAACCTCTCCAATCTTGTGAGAAACACCGGTGTAATATAGTACGCGTTCTGTTGTAGTTGTTTTACCTGCATCAATATGTGCCATGATGCCGATATTTCTATAACGATCAATTGGAGTGGCTCTTGGTGTCACTGTTATATACCCCTTGTTTACCAACGATAGTGTGCAAATGCTTGATTTGCTTTTGCCATTCTATGCATATCATCACGAATCTTTACTGCTGTACCACGCCCCTCATGAGCATCAAGAATTTCGGCAGCAAGTCGCAACACCATTGTTTTTTCTGATCTATCTTTTGCTGCTTTTATAACCCATCGCATTGCTAATGCAATACCTCTATCCATAGCTACTTCAATAGGGACTTGATATGTGGCGCCACCGACACGTCTAGATTTGACTTCAACCGTCGGGCGAACATTATTCAACGCCTTATCAAGCACCTCTAGGCCTTCTTTGTTTGAAACATTTTTAGTCTTCACTGACGACGTGACATGTCGTCCACCATTCTCTGAATCACTACCTTCGTCCTTCTTCGAGTGACTTCTATCCTTTTTCAGACGCTTATTTACTTCATTTAAAGCATCATAAACAATATTTTCAGCAAGAGATTTTTTCCCTCTTCGCATTATCACATTGATAAACTTTGCCAGCCTATCACTACCGTACAATGGATCTGGCAGAACTTCTCTTTTAATTGCAGCTTTTCTTCTTGGCATTGCTTCGCTTTCCTATCAATACATCATATCATTAAGATAAATAATCTTATTCTTTAGGTTTCTTAGCACCGTACTTGGAGCGTCCTCGTCGCCGAGCCGATACACCCGCAGTATCTAAACTACCTCTGACAACATGATATCTCACACCTGGTAAGTCCTTTACACGACCTCCCCGAATTAAGACCACAGAGTGCTCTTGTAGATTATGACCTTCTCCTCCAATATACGTAGTTACTTCAGCTCCATTGGTCAGTCTCACACGCGCAACTTTACGTAACGCTGAGTTTGGCTTTTTTGGTGTTGTCGTATATACACGCGTACATACGCCGCGTTTTTGTGGACAACCATTTAACGCAGGCACAGTAGACTTAACTGTTTTTGGTACCCGTGGCTTCCGCACAAGTTGATTTATCGTTGGCATTCCTAAAGCTCCAGCCTAATAAGCATAGTTTATATCTAAGGAAACAATGTAGCAGTATCACCTCCAACTTCTTAGGAGGAGGCGCGATTCTAAAAAGGACTACGCGGGATGTCAAGTCTAGTTAGTAGTTATATTGATAACTTCTGTGATTTTTTTTATAAAATCATCATTGCTCATCAAATATACGTTTGTATATTTGACGCACCTTAATGATTTCTTAAAAAATTAGTCTAGAATTCTTCTTCCTCACAACCTTATTAATGTTACATTGCTTCTATTTATCTTTACGAAACTAATCGTCTGTATTTTTACCGCATTGTCTAGTCTTCAACTATCCTCTCATTATCAGGATAATGCTTCTTCTTAACTTTGCGACCTGAATGATACGCTAATCCAGTCCCCGCAGGAACAAGTCTTCCCACTATAACATTTTCTTTCAATCCCCGTAATTCATCTGCTTTTCCATTAACAGCAGCTTCAGTTAATACTCGTGTCGTTTCTTGAAACGATGCAGCGGAAATAAAAGATTCTGTAGCTAATGATGCTTTAGTAATACCCAACAATACTGGCTCATAGCGTGCTGTAATCTTACTAGTATCATTATTGAGACGAAAATTTTCCTCTCTTAATTGGGTATATTCAACTTGCTCGCCTTTCAAGAAGCTTGAATCTCCCGCATGCATCACTAGTACCTTTCGTAACATTTGGCGAATAATAACTTCAATGTGCTTGTCGTTAATTTTAACACCTTGCAGACGATAAACATCTTGTACTTCGTTCACTATAAAATTAGCTAACGCATTCGTTCCAAGTAATCGCAGTATGTCATGGGGATTTAGTGACCCTTCAGCGATAACCTCACCTTTCTCAACATGTTCGCCTTCAAAAACACTAACATGTCTCCATTTCGGAATTAATTCTTCGTGTATATCCCCATTTGTATTAGTAATTATTAACCGCCGCTTACCCTTCGTTTCTTTTCCGAAGCTAATTATACCAGAAGTTTCTGCTAAAATCGCGGGATCTTTTGGACGTCTTGCCTCAAATAAATCGGCAACCCGAGGCAATCCACCTGTTATATCTCTTGTTTTCGATGTTTCTTGTGGAATCCTAGCAAGCACATCACCTACTTTAACTCTCGCGCCATCCTCAAAGTTTACGATTGCATCAGGAGGTAAAAAGTATTGTGCAGTTAAACTTGTACCGGCTAAATAAAGGTCTTCTCCATTCTCATCAACTAATTTAATCATAGGCTTAAGCTCTTTTCCACTTACGCCACGTTGCTTTGGATCAGAAATGACAATATTAGAAAGCCCTGTCATCTCATCAGTTTGCCTATTCATGGTAACGCCTTCAACCATGTCAGCAAACTTAATTTTACCAGCCACTTCAGTAATGACAGGATGACTGTGCGGATCCCAATTGGCCACAATCTGACCAGCATCTACTCTGGACCCATCGGCCACACTTAGCTCTGCACCATAAGGTATCTTATATCTCTCACGTTCGCGACCATGCTCATCTACTACAGCAAATTCACCCGAACGAGAAACAGCCACATATCGACCGCTATGGTGCTGAACAATCTTAACGTTATGCAATTTCACTTTACCAGTCATTTTGACCTGGACATTATTAGCAGCTGTCGCTCTTGATGCAGCGCCACCAATATGGAATGTTCTCATAGTTAGCTGGGTTCCAGGCTCTCCGATAGACTGAGCAGCAATTACACCAACCGCCTCGCCAATATTAACCCTATGCCCTCTTGCAAGATCTCGCCCATAACAAGCAGAGCAGATTCCGTAACGAGATTCACATGTAATTGGTGAACGAACAAATACCTGATCAACAGTTGCCTCTTCAAGCTTGGCCACCCAAGTCTCGTCTAGCAATACTCCCGTATTTGTAATTACATCACCCGTGGCTGGATTTACTACATCTTGAGCAACCACTCTTCCTAGAACTCGCTCATGCAATGGTTCAACGACATCACCACCCTCAATAAGTGGCGTCATTGTAACGCCTTGGCTAGTACCACAATCTTCTTCAGTAATAACTAGATCTTGAGCAACATCTACAAGTCTTCGTGTTAAGTAGCCTGAGTTAGCAGTTTTCAATGCAGTGTCGGCCAACCCCTTACGAGCACCGTGAGTTGATATAAAATATTGCAATACGTTCAAACCTTCGCGGAAATTTGCTGTAATAGGTGTTTCGATAATTGACCCATCTGGCTTAGCCATCAAGCCTCTCATTCCTGCTAACTGACGAATCTGTGCAGCAGAGCCACGGGCTCCAGAATCAGCCATCATATAAATTGAGTTAAAAGACTCCTGCCTAACTTTCTGACCTTTAGAGTCTTTAGTCATTTCAGTTGAAAGTTGAGTCATCATGGCTTTAGCTACTAAATCGTTTGTTCGTGACCAAATATCTACGACCTTATTATAGCGTTCACCTTGCGTTACTAAACCAGAAGAGTATTGAGCTTGTATTTTACTGACTTCATCTTCAGCTTGAGCAACTATTTCTACTTTATCTTTTGGAATGACTAAGTCATCAATACCAATTGAAACACCGGATTTTGTGGCGTAATGAAACCCCATGTACATTAGTTGATCAGCAAAGATAACTGTCGCTTTTAATCCAACATTTCTATAACAAACATTAATAAGACTTGAAATAGATTTTTTGGTCATTGCACAGTTAACCAGGTCAAAAGATAATCCTTTTGGTAACAACTCTGACATTAGGGCACGACCTACTGTAGTTTCAACAAGCCGAATGTTTTCTTTGAATCCGTTTGAATGCTCATCTATAAGAAACTCTTTTATTCTTACTCGAACTTTTGCATGCAATTCAACAAGCTTATTTTCGTATGCTCTATGAACTTCGTTTACATCGGTAAAGATCATCCCTTCACCGCGCGCATTAATACTCGACCTTGTTAAATAATAAAGACCTAAAACCACATCTTGAGAAGGAACTATTATTGGCTCACCATTCGCTGGAGATAAGATATTGTTAGTAGACATCATTAATGATCGAGCTTCAAGCTGAGCCTCTAAAGACAGTGGAATATGCACTGCCATCTGATCTCCGTCAAAGTCTGCGTTATATGCCGTACAAACCAGAGGATGTAACTGAATAGCTTTACCCTCAATTAAAGTAGGTTCAAATGCTTGAATACCTAAACGGTGAAGAGTCGGAGCACGATTAAGCAAAACGGGATGTTCACGAATTACTTGCTCCAAAATATCCCACACTGCCGGATCTTCACGATCAACCATCTTTTTTGCAGCTTTAATTGTAGATGCTAAACCTTGGAACTGAAGACGACTAAAAATAAAGGGCTTAAACAACTCAAGAGCCATTTTTTTGGGTAGACCACATTGGTGTAACCGTAATGTAGGACCCACAACGATCACTGATCGTCCTGAGTAATCAACACGTTTACCCAAGAGATTTTGTCGAAATCGCCCTTGTTTACCTTTAATCATATCTGCTAAAGATTTTAACGGACGTTTATTCGAGCCAGTAATTGCTCTACCTCTACGACCATTATCCAATAAAGCGTCTACTGACTCTTGGAGCATACGTTTTTCATTTCGAACAATAATATCAGGAGCATTAAGATCGAGCAAACGCTTAAGTCGATTATTTCGATTAATTACACGTCGATATAAATCATTAAGATCAGATGTAGCAAATCTGCCGCCGTCAAGAGGTACTAATGGTCGCAAATCAGGTGGCAATACTGGCAATACAGTCAACACCATCCACTCTGGTTTATTTCCAGAGGCTAAAAACGCTTCCATAAGCTTAAGACGTTTAGAAAATTTCTTTAATTTGGCTTCTGATGTAGTGCTTCCTATATCCTCTTTTAATTTAGCAATTTCCTGATCAAGATCAAGAGCCCTTAGCAATTCTTGAACCGCATCAGCTCCCATCCTAGCATCGAACTCATCACCATACTCCTCAATAGCATCGTAATAAGCTTCTTCAGAAAGAAGTTGTCCCCGTTCAAGCTGAGTCATTCCAGGATCTATAACTACGTATGCTTCAAAATATAGCACTCGCTCAATGTCGCGTAACGTGATGTCTAGCAATAGACCAATGCGTGATGGAAGTGAGCGTAAAAACCAAATATGAGCAATAGGACTAGCCAGTTCAATATGGCCCATTCTATCTCGTCTTACCTTCGATAAAGTAACTTCTACGCCACATTTTTCGCAAACAACACCACGGTGTTTTAGACGTTTATATTTTCCACACAAGCATTCGTAATCTTTGACAGGACCAAATATTTTTGCACAAAAAAGTCCGTCTCGTTCTGGTTTAAACGTCCGATAATTAATAGTTTCAGGCTTCTTTACTTCACCATACGACCATGAACGAATCATATCCGGAGACGCGAGACCAATATGAATCGCATCAAACTCTTCTAACTGTGTTTGCTGCTTTACCAGATTCAGTAAATCTCTCAAGACTATTCCCCCTCATTGAAATCAATTAATACACCAGCAGTTTAATGAATACACTTAAAATGCCAGTGCTTTCACACAGTTGGTTCTCATCATTCTTTGTAAATGGCCAACATAAATGACTAAATTTTACTCAAGCTCAATATTAATAGCCAAAGAACGTATTTCTTTGATTAGTACATTAAAAGCTTCAGGCATGCTCGATTCCATATAATGATCACTGTTGACAATATTTTTATACATCTTAGTACGACCACCCACATCATCTGATTTCACTGTTAGCATTTCTTGCAAGGTATATGCAGCCCCATAAGCTTCCAATGCCCACACTTCCATTTCACCAAAGCGTTGACCACCAAACTGAGCCTTACCGCCTAAAGGTTGCTGAGTAACTAAGCTATAAGATCCAGTAGAGCGAGCATGCATTTTATCATCAACTAAATGATTTAGTTTCATCATATACATATAGCCAACAGTCACTGGACGTTCGAACATATCACCTGTGCGACCATTATATAATGTTGTTTGCCCACTTTCAGGAAGATCAGCTAACTTCAACATAGCCTTGATTTCTTCTTCGGTTGCACCATCAAATACAGGTGTGGCCATAGGTACACCACCACATAAGTTTTTAGCTAATCCCTTTACTTCATCATCAGATAAGCTAGATAAATTTTCTTTATGCTTATCAGTATTGTAAATAGATCCTAAAAACTGGCGTATATTTTTCACTGACTGTTGAGCGGACATCATTTGACCAATTTTAAGGCCTAAGCCTTTAGCCGCCCATCCTAGGTGGGTCTCCAAAACTTGGCCTATATTCATACGTGAGGGTACGCCCAATGGATTTAAAACAATATCAACAGGTGTACCGTCTGCCATATACGGCATATCTTCCACTGGAACAATTGTAGAAATGACACCTTTGTTACCATGCCTTCCTGCCATCTTGTCACCTGGCTGAACTCTCCTCTTAACTGCCATATAAACTTTAACAATTTTCAATACTCCAGGAGCTAAATCATCACCTTGAGTAATTTTATTACGCTTAGCTTCATAGGCCTTTTCAAACTCTATCCGTTCATGCTTAAGTTGTTTATCAGCAGCTTCTAGCTGTTTATTGTGATCTTCATCACGTAGATTAATTTCAAACCATTTCTCGCGAGCAATTTCCGTTAAATACTCAGGACTGATCTTGGTTCCTTTCTTAATTTTTGCTGGACCACCATCCGCTATTTTATTCAACAGCAATCTTTCAACGCGCTGAAATATATCGTTTTCTCTTATTCTTAATTCATCCGTTAAGTCTTGTTTTGCTTTATCTAGTTCTTCTTTTTCTATATCTAATACACGTACGTCCTTTTCCACACCTTCACGTATAAAAACCTGAACATCAATAACAGTTCCTTCCATGCCTGTAGGCACACGCAATGATGTATCTTTTACATCAGAAGCTTTTTCACCAAAAATGGCACGAAGCAGCTTTTCTTCAGGAGTGAGTTGTGTTTCGCCTTTAGGAGTTACTTTACCTACTAAAATATCGCCCGACTTAACTTCAGCTCCAATATACACAATTCCGCAATCATCTAGCTTTGACAGCGCGCTTTCACCTACGTTTGGAATATCTGCAGTTATTTCCTCTACACCTAATTTAGTATCACGGGCTACACAAGTAAGTTCTTCTATATGGATACTAGTAAACCGATCTTCTTGCACAACACGTTCAGATATTAGAATTGAATCTTCAAAGTTATAACCATTCCAAGGCATAAATGCGACTAGAAGATTCTGACCCAATGCTAACTCACCTAAGTCAGTAGATTGGCCATCAGCTAATACATCTCCCTTAGCAATAGAATCTCCAATTTGTACTAAAGGCTTTTGATTTATACACGTATCTTGATTAGTCCGTGTATATTTAGTTAGATTATAGATGTCAACACCTGTCGTTCCGGATTCAGCCTCTGAATCATTTACTCGAATAACAATACGTGAAGCATCCACATAATCTACAGATCCTCCTCTTTTCGCAACTTCTGTTACACCAGAATCCTTAGCAACAATGCGTTCCATGCCTGTACCAACTAACGGCTTTTCCGTTTTCAATGTAGGCACAGCTTGGCGCTGCATATTAGATCCCATTAATGCACGATTAGCATCGTCATGCTCTAAAAATGGAATTAAAGCTGCTGCTACTGATACAATTTGTTTAGGGGAAACATCCATGAACTGCACACGATCAGGCGTTGTTAATGTAAATTCATCTTTGTGCCTGACAGGAACCAAAGCATCCGTTAATTTACCTTTAATATCTGTAGTTGCACTGGCTTGGGCAATAACATAATCGCCCTCCTCAATTGCAGATAAAAAAATAACTTCATCTGTTAACCGACTATTTACTACTTTGCGATAAGGACTCTCTAAAAAACCATAAGAATTTGTTCTTGCATAAACTGCCAGAGAGTTGATCAACCCAATGTTTGGTCCTTCTGGCGTTTCAATCGGACAAACTCGGCCATAGTGAGTGGGATGAACGTCGCGGACCTCAAAGCTCGCACGCTCTCTTGTCAAACCGCCAGGCCCTAATGCTGACACCCTTCTTTTATGAGTAATCTCAGATAGAGGATTATTTTGATCCATAAACTGGGATAACTGACTAGAACCGAAAAATTCGCGAATTGCTGCAGTAATAGGTTTAGCATTAATTAAATCCTGTGGCATTAAATTTTCAGATTCAGATAAGGAAAGCCTTTCTTTAACAGCTCGCTCTACCCTTACCAAACCAACACGAAATTGATTCTCCGTCATTTCGCCTACACTGCGAACTCGCCTATTTCCTAGGTGATCAATATCATCAACTACGCCATCACCGTTTCGAATACTGATTAGTGTTCTCATTACAGCGATAATATCTTCGTTTGTTAAAACACCTTGGCCAGTTTCTTCTTTGCGACCAACACGTCTATTAAACTTCATTCGACCAACGTCTGACAAATCATACCTATCTGAACTGAAAAATAAATTTTTAAACAAAGCTTCAGCCGCATCCTTGGTAGGTGGTTCGCCTGGCCGCATCATTCGATAAATTTCCACCAGCGCTTCAAGAGGACTAGTAGTCGGATCAACCCTAAGGGTATCTGACATATAAGATCCATGATCAATATCATTAATGTAAAGTGTTTCAAATGTTTTGATTCCTGCATCCACAAATGCTTTAAACATATCACTTGTTATTAAATCATTTGCATTTGCAAGTACTTCTCCTGTTTCATTATTAACAATAGATTTAGCCAATACCTTGCCTAATAAGTAATCAGCAGGCACGTCTAAAGTTTTTATCTTAGCTTTTTCTAACTGAGCAATATGCCTTACTGTTATACGTCGACCTTTTTCTACAATAACTTTCCCCGCCTTTTTAATTTCAAAAGGAGCAATCTCACCACGTAAGCGCTCTGGGATAAGATCTAAGCTAAATTCACCACTATTAATATGAAAAACATTATTCTCAAAAAACATACCCAATATTTGTTCAACAGTGTAATCTAACGCACGCAACAAAATTGTAGCAGGTAGCTTCCTCCGTCTGTCGATGCGCACATAAATACAATCTTTTGGATCAAACTCAAAATCAAGCCAAGAACCACGATAGGGAATTATACGTGCAGAAAATAATAACTTTCCTGACGAATGTGTTTTCCCCCTATCATGCTCAAAAAACACCCCTGGGGAGCGATGCAATTGAGAAACAATAACACGCTCAGTACCATTAATAACAAAAGTACCATGATTGGTCATTAGTGGAATTTCACCCATGTATACTTCTTGTTCTTTTACGTCTTTAATAGCTTTACTATCATCATTTGACTCTTTATCATAATGAACCAAACGAACTTTTACTCTTAATGAAGCGCCATAAGTCAAACCGCGCATCTTGCATTCTTTGACATCAAATACTGATTCACCCAATCGATAACTTACATACTCTAGCTCTGCATTGCCTGAAAAACTAACTATAGGAAAAACAGACTTAAAAGCACCATGTAACCCATAAGCTCCCATTTTCTTTGGATCAACATCTGCTTGAAGAAACTTGTAATAAGACTCTAACTGAAGTTCAAGTAAGGGGGGCGTTTCAATGGTACTTGGATGTTTACCAAAGTCTTTACGAATTCGCTTTTTCTCAGTGTAAGAGTACATTGACCCCATATGTAGGTACCTCTGCGTGATTTATCGATAAAGCGTATAAAGCGTGCCTGAGCACATTTCAACCACATAAATACTAATCAAATAGAAAAGGCCGGAGATAAGTATCGCCCGGCCGAAACTAAGTCAGCTAAGTATCGTAGTTTATTTACGAAAGAGCTTCTATTTAACTTCAACAGTAGCTCCTGCTTCTTCAAGCTGTTTTTTAATTTCATCTGCTTGAGCTTTATTAACACCTTCTTTTACTGCTGCTGGGGCAGATTCAACTAAATCCTTAGCCTCTTTCAAACCAAGACCTGTAATCGTACGAATAGCTTTGATGACATTGATCTTATTATCGCCAACTTTTGTCATCATAACATTAAATTCGGTTTTCTCTTCTACAGCAGCTGCAGGGCCTGCAGCAGGGCCTGCAACAGCAACTGCTGCTGCAGCTGAAACGCCAAATTTATCTTCCATTGACTTAATGAGCTCAACCACATCCATAACACTCATATCAGAAATAGCTTGTAATATATCTTCTTTACTAACGGCCATGATTTTCATCACTCCAAATATCAATTTAAATTAATTTTACACAATAACTATTGCTTAGTATCTTTAACAGCAGCTATTGTACGTACTAGTTTTGCATGAGGCTCAGAAAGCGTACGCACCAGTTTAGTTATTGGCGCAAGCATAACTGACATAAGCTGGGAAATTGCTTCATTACGTGTTGGCAAGCTCGCTAATGCAGCCAAATCAGTTGCTGGTAATAATTTACCATCAATTGATAATGCTTTAACTTTAAGCTTTTCACATGTTTTAGCAAAATCACGAATCAATCGAGCCGCAGCACTAGGTTCTTCACTTGAAAAGGCTAATACTAAAGGTCCAATTAATGCAGGTTGCATACAAGCAAAATTTGTCCCTTCAAATGCTCGACTTGCCAAAGTATTACGCACAACACGCATGTATACTCCAACTTCACGCGCTGACTTACGTAAATTTGTAAGTTGTGCAACCGTTAAACCACAATAATCTGCCGCAACGACAGAAGTGGCATGTTTCGCAACTTGTGCTACCTCAGCAACAATGGCTTTTTTATCTTCTAATCTCAGAGTCACTTACTACCTCCCTCCTAAAGCCTTTTTCTACTCTTACAACCTTTGTAAGTTATAGATTGATATCGAAATAAATCGACATCTTACTAAATTACAGCAATACCTTCAGTGGTACTACCATCTGCGTAGGCAAAGTTTCTTCTCATAAATCTGAGGAAAAAAACTAAATTAAGCTACTTACACACCTACGGTCTTTGACAGGCAATTAGAGATTTATTTGCTACAGCTAAACTAAATCTCATAACCCCACAAAGTCACTGGCTCACATTTCAATCTTTCAATTGAAATCAAGCCTAAATCATATAGCTAAACTTGAAACATCAATTGCTAATCCTGGGCCCATCGTGCTTGAAAGAGTAATTTTTTTAAAATATAACCCTTTTGCACTTGTAGGCTTTGCTTTCTTTAAAGCTACTAAAATTGCCTCTAGGTTTTGGGTTAAATCTGCAACTTCAAAATCAATCTTTCCAATTGTGCAGTGTATAACGCCACCCTTATCCGTACGATAACGAACCTGACCCGCCTTAGCATTTTTTACAGCATTTACTATATCAGTGGTTACTGTCCCATCTTTAGGATTAGGCATTAGTCCACGAGGACCCAATAGTTGCCCTAATTGGCCGACAACACGCATAGCATCAGGTGTTGCTATGACAATATCAAAATTTAACTCACCGGCTTTGACTTTCTCAGCTAAATCTTCTAAACCTGCAATATCAGCACCAGCCTTTATAGCTGCTTCTGTATTTGCCACACTCGTAAATACAGCAACTCTAATTTCACGCCCAGTACCCTTAGGCAAAACAACAGCACCTCTAACTGCTTGATCAGATTTACGCGGATCAACGCCTAAATTAATGCTAAGATCAACGCTCTCACGAAACTTTGCCAAAGGCATTTCCTTTAATAATTTAAATGCTTCCTGCGCGGTATAAATTTTCCCCGGTTTAATTTTTTCTTGGATTAAACGATTACGCTTAGATAATGCTGGCATTATTATTCTCCTTCTACTTCAACGCCCATACTTCGGGCACTACCAGCAATAGAACGCATGGCTGATTCCAAGCTAGCCGCATTTAAATCTGGCATTTTAGCTTTTGCAATCTCTGCCAACTGCTTACGATTTATTTTCCCAACTTTATTGACATTAGGAACACTACTGCCTTTACTAATGCCTGCCGCTTCTTTCACTAAATGTGAGGCAGGTGGCATTTTAATTATAAATGTAAAACTCCTGTCCTCAAATACAGTAATCTCAACAGGCAGAGGTTTTCCTTGCTTATCTGGTGATTGAGTTTGCGCATTAAATGCTTTACAAAACTCCATAATATTTACCCCATGTTGGCCTAAAGCAGGGCCTACAGGAGGACTTGGATTTGCTGCGCCACCCTTGACTTGTAATTTAATAAGGGCCTTAATTTTTTTAGCCATTTCATACTCCCCATTAGGTACAAACGCTGTATTCAACAGCTCCCTATTTCACTATGATATTAACCTTTCTCAACTTGGTCGAATTGTAACTCAACTGGTGTTGAACGACCAAATATTAGAACAGCTACACGTAATCTATTTTTTTCATAATTAACTTCTTCAACAACTCCATTAAAATCGGCAAATGGGCCATCAATTACCCTTACTACTTCGCCCATTTCAAACAGAACTTTAGGCTTAGGCTTATCGGTACTATCCTGCATTCGCTGTAAAATCACATCTGCTTCCTTAGGACTAATTGGAGCTGGCTTATCGCTCGTGCCCCCAATAAAACCTAAGACTTTAGGTATAGATCGAACCATATGCCAGGTTTGATCATTCATCTCCATTTCAACTAGAACATAACCTGGAAAAAATTTTCGTTCACTTTTGCGCTTTTGTCCTGCTCTTAACTCGACAACCTCTTCTGTAGGTACTAGTATCTGGCCAAATTTGTCTTCTAATTTTTCTAATACTAATCGCTCGCATAATGCCTGTTTGACAAAATTCTCGAATCCAGAGTATGCATGAACAACATACCAACGTTTTTTTGGAATTGTCTCATCAGTCATGATCTATCCTCTTTGCCCAGTAAGCCAGCCTACAAGCCATACTAATAATCCATCAATTCCCCACAACATTAATGCAAGAATAACAACCATAGCAGCAATAACTAGTGTCGTTTGCACGGTCTCCTGTCGTGTTGGCCAAACTACTTTTCTAAGCTCGATACGCGAATCACGCGCAAAAGCAATCAATTGTTTGCCTTTATAGGTCTGGCAAGCCATAAACATAACAATACCAATTAAAAATAACCACGCCAGAAAGCGTAGAGGCCATGGCTGCTGAATGTAATAATAATTCGCTACAATTCCTGCAATTATTAAAAGAGCTACAACAAACCATTTTAGCCAGTCAAGCTTGTTATCACTCTGGTTTTCCATTCTTGACACCATCATGTCATGCCCTAATTTTGTATCAAATCAATCTTTCTGCTCAGCCTTTGGCAGGCCAGGAGGGTCTCGAACCCCCAACCTGCGGTTTTGGAGACCGCCGCTCTGCCAATTGAGCTACTGGCCTAAACTCATATTACTCAAGAACCTTAGCTACAACACCAGCGCCTACAGTACGGCCACCTTCGCGTATAGCAAATCGTAATCCCTCTTCCATCGCAATCGGGGCTATTAATGTTACAACCATCTGTATATTATCGCCTGGCATTACCATCTCTACTCCTTCCGGTAATTGCACTTCTCCAGTTACATCTGTAGTGCGAAAGTAAAACTGTGGACGATATCCTTTGAAAAACGGTGTATGCCGGCCTCCTTCTTCTTTCGATAATACATACACTTCCGATTCGAATTTAGTATGAGGCGTTATCGAACCTGGCTTCGCTAAAACCTGACCGCGTTCTACATCTTCTCGCTTTGTACCTCTTAACAACACCCCTACATTATCTCCTGCTCGCCCTTCGTCTAACAACTTACGAAACATTTCCACTCCCGTACATGTCGTTTTAACCGTCGGTTTTAATCCCACTATTTCTACATCTTCTCCAACCTTTACTATCCCTCTCTCTACTCGGCCTGTAACCACTGTACCTCGACCCGATATCGAAAATACATCTTCTATTGGTAATAAAAATGGTTGGTCTATCTTACGTTCTGGTTGCGGAAAATACTCATCCATAGCTTCGACTAACTTGACTATCGATGGCACGCCTATCTCGCTTTGATCTCCTTCCAACGCCTTTAATGCTGATCCCGTCACAATAGGAGTCTTATCTCCAGGAAAATCATAACTACTTAATAAATCTCTGACTTCCATCTCTACTAACTCTAACAACTCTTTGTCGTCTACCATGTCCGCTTTGTTTAAATACACAACTACATATGGCACACCCACTTGACGCGCCAATAGTATATGTTCTCGCGTTTGTGGCATAGGACCATCTGCTGCCGAGCATACCAATATTGCACCGTCCATTTGCGCTGCCCCAGTTATCATATTCTTCACGTAATCTGCGTGACCTGGACAATCTACATGCGCATAATGCCTCTTATCTGACTGATACTCAACATGCGCCGTCGCGATCGTGATACCTCGGGCTCTTTCTTCCGGCGCTTTGTCAATTTGGTCATATCCTAATACTTCTCCACCAAATTTCTCCGCCATACATTTCGTCAATGCCGCTGTCAACGTCGTCTTACCATGGTCTACATGGCCTATCGTCCCTACGTTTAAATG
>JABDBD010000001.1:206770-208000 GCA_013288815.1 Gammaproteobacteria bacterium
TCTCCACCAAATTTCTCCGCCATACATTTCGTCAATGCCGCTGTCAACGTCGTCTTACCATGGTCTACATGGCCTATCGTCCCTACGTTTAAATGTGGCTTGTTTCGCTCGAATATTTGTTTGGCCATTGACATACTCCTATCACATAATCTTGACTACTGCATTACAAGAAATCTTAACTAGTTAATAACGCTCTATATTTAACTGGAGCCCACAACCGGATTTGAACCGGTGACCTCTTCCTTACCAAGGAAGTGCTCTACCGACTGAGCTATGTGGGCCTAGAAAATAGAAAGAAAATCTGTCTACTAATATCATAAACACCATTTTCTCCATTTTCATCTCAAAGCTGGAGCGGGCGATGGGAATCGAACCCACGCTATCAGCTTGGAAGGCTGAAGTTCTACCATTGAACTACGCCCGCATTCAATCAACAATTGAAAAGGCATTTATTAGTATTAAAAAGTACAAATATTCCAGCTAGTTAGGTTGGTTTCTCAGCTACTTCCTATTTACCATCCTTTCTTTTACATGTATATGCTTATATATATGTCCTGATATGGAGGGGGTAGGATTCGAACCTACGAAGGCAGAGCCGTCAGATTTACAGTCTGATCCCTTTAGCCACTCGGGAACCCCTCCGAGAAAATTTGAGCCCTGAATTCTCCTTCAGTAAAGCTTATATGTCAATAGAATCCTTCACTAACATAGAGGATTATTATAAAATAAAACTCAGGCAAGCTGTTTTGTAATTTTTTGGAGCTGGCGGTCGGAATCGAACCGACGACCTACTGATTACAAATCAGTTGCTCTACCGACTGAGCTACGCCAGCTTATCGCCTTACCTAAAACAGGTGGGTAATTCTATGCAATTCATGACGCTTTAGCAATAAAAAAGTCTTTTAATTATCTATAAGTTACTTTCCTCCTGACACTGCTTTAAAATGCTCTTTAGCTGCGTGATAAGCTCGTCTTCATCACCATTATTTATAATTATCATATGCTCTATATCTGGAGGATCAAATTTTGACTGCATTATTTTTGCATATTCACTGTCCACTAAATTATTTCGCGACACTATACGATCAGCCACTATTGAACCATCTGATATTATGTATATAAACTTAACTTGATTATATATGTCTTTTATTTGCTTTCTATTTCTCTCTTTATAAAGCGCTTGTGAGACAACAATATTTGAATATTTTGATGACAAGCTCTGGATTTTTA
>JABDBD010000002.1 GCA_013288815.1 Gammaproteobacteria bacterium
ATTTCACTTCAAGAGCTTGAGCGTACCAAAGATCTAAACAACATGGTTATATTTTTGATGCAGTTTGGTATGTATGAAGGTGTTTTAAAATCAAAAATGGATAATTACATTGTGAGTTATTTAGAAAAAATAATAAAGTTGTGTGAGGATTATGATGCTCTGATTACGCATGAAAATCGTTGGGACATCCGGTCACAGTTATATGAAGTATATGATAGCTATCGATTCCTAGAAATAATTCTTGACCTTGAAATTCACGCGGATCATTTGACTGCTATCTTAAAAATAATGAATCACATTGCAGATCACTTTATTCAAAAGGATTTTTCGCATGTGATAACTTACATAAAATTATCAAAGCATCTTCCAATTGAATTTGAAAAACGCAAGTCTATTTTAATGCGCGGGTTGGATCTGCATCCTGAGCATCATTTTGTTGATGGAGATGAGAATACGGCGTATGAACTTTCGCCGTTACTGAAAGATTTGGACGTCTTCAAAAAAGTGATTGCACATATAGGATCAAATAAAGGTGAAGATCTGAATACTCGGTTGAGTAATTTTCAAAATAACTTAGGGTTCTTTCAGTGTTCGTGCATTAAGACATTTACTGTCGAGCAGCAGGTAATAGTTGATGAGCGTAAAAAGCAAATTCAAGATCAATTTGCTCAAGAAATGGCTCCTTTGGTAAAGTTAAGCGCGTAATGATTAATGTAAACAGACCCTATGCAACCAAAAAATGATATACTGTCTAGGTAAGAAAAGGACTTTACCATGACTAGTCTTTTAAAAAATAGCAAATTACAGCTTTTGCATTTTGTCCTACAAGACATGCGACTTTGTATAGATTTACAAAATGTCAGCAAAGTTCTTCCTCTTGTTTTTCTTGAAACGATTCCTAGTAGCCCGAATTATATAGTTGGATTAATGAATATTTCGGGGAAAAGCACTCCTATTATTGACTTAGCTACTCGTTTAGGAATGAAACGTCACAACAAATATTCTCTAGATGTGCCTGTTTTGTTGTGCGGTGATGATAAGCATGAAGCAGGATTTGTTGTGGATCAAATTCTTGAAATAGTCGATGTCTATCCTAACTCATTGCAAATGCAAGACGAATTTGATAAGCCAACTTCTTTTTTTTCAGCGTCAGTGTCATTAGAAAACGAATTATCGTTATTAATTAATATCAGTCGCGTTTTGGATGTTAGTTTGGTTCAACATCTAAAATCAACGACAAAATAGAAATTGAAATGAATAATTTAGAATAAGTGGTGATATGACAACTCAATTGCTAGACAGTATCAAGGAGTGCGAATCCGTTTTTATACGGGTAATCCGTAATCGACTTGGTATTGTCATACATAAGCATCAAACACGTGAGCTGCATAAAACAATACTAGAGGCTTGTCGAAAATTTAAATGTCAGCCTGAGGAGTATTTACAAAATTTAATGGTTTGCACTGACGATTCACCGCTAATAGAGCATTTAGTCTTAGGGGTGACAGTTGGAGAAACGTATTTTTTTCGCGATAGGAGTCAAATGGAGCTATTGCAGAATGTGCTGCTACCTCGGCTAATTAAATTAAAAAGAGAGCAGAGAAATCTATCACTGCGAATATGGAGTGCAGGTTGTGCGACAGGTGAGGAGATTTACACAATCGCAATCATGTTAGCAGAGCTACTTCCTGATATAAAAGCTTGGTCACTAAACTTGTTAGCAACAGATATTAATACTGCTTCATTAAAAAAAGCGATGACGGGTTGTTATACATCATGGTCGATGAGAGCAATTTCAAGCAGGCTAAAACAGCGGTATTTTAGCGAAATTAATCGTAAATACACAATTTCCGAGGAAATTCGATCAATACCTGAATTTATGTATCTGAATCTAAATGACGATTATTATCCTTCAATTTTAAATGGAATAAACGCATTTGATTTGATTTTATGCCGAAATGTTTTAATTTATTTTGACAGTGAGTCAACGGAACATTTGATGAAAAAACTCAGTATTAGCTTAGTAGACGGCGGGTATCTTTTGCTAGGTGCGTCAGATCCAATTTCATTAACAGGTATTCATTTAGATTTTCATCATAAAGATGGATTGCTTTTTTCACGTCCTCATAGTCGACCAGTAATGAATGAGTTAATTAATATAGAAAATCAAGTTGATATAAAAAAGCCTGTGACTCCTCGACGAGAGATTGTTTCTCAAGATAAGAAAATACTCAAAAAACATCCAATCCAAAAATTGCATGTTATCCCAGCAAAGAAAATTTCAGAAAAAACGATTTGCCAAAATGATGAAGACACGATTAATAAATTACTTGCTGAGTCACGATGGCAGGAAACGTTGGATACTATCGATAGGTATACAGAAAATGAAAAAAAATTAGAGTTTGCACTAATAGCCAGAGCAACTGCATTAGCTAACTTAGGTACTTTAGATGAGGCTGTAAAATCTTGTGAAGAAAGTTTAAAGATAAATAAGATGAATAAACAAACCTATCTTATCTATGCGATGGTTTTATTAGAGCTTAATCATTTTGATAAAGCAGAAAATGAATTACGTAAGGTCATTTTTTTAGATAGAAATTTTGTCATTGCTCATTTTCAGTTGGGGTTATTGCTATTCAGAAAAAATCAGTATGAGTTGGGTTTAAAAAGTTTGAAAAATGCATTGGTGATAGCAACAAGAAATGATCCTTCGAGCTTGGTCGTTGGATCGGTAGGGCTAGATTATGGCACATTAAGTGAAATTCTTAAAAAAGAGATAGATATTTTTACGATGGAGAGTGTTAACCATGCCAACTGATCATGATCATCATTTATTTTCAGCTGCTGATTTCATGCCTGATGAAAAATTAGATGTTGATATCTTACACCAGCGAGCTGCTGTGTTAGCTAATCATGAAATTCAGAATGCAGAGAAGATTAATTCAGTGGAATACGTGCATTTTCGATTAGGTGATCATGAAGATTATGGAATTTCATATCAATATGCGAAAGAGGTGATGAATAATATTGACCCTACGCGAGTTCCTAAGGCACCAGAATTTATTGCAGGTGTTATTAATTATCGTGGAGCATTGGTGACGGTAATAGATTTAAAGAAAATATTTCATGTGGCATCGCTAAGTTACGAAAAAGATCCATACATAATCATTCTTGCGGCAAAAAATATGACGGTTGGGATTCTTGCTGACAATATTGTAGGTAGTAATGAATATACTCCTGACAGTTTAGAGAGTCCGCTACAATTTGAAAATATCATTAAGCCCGAATACATCATTGGATTAGATAGAGGTTTAACCGCAATTATTAATATCGAGCCTATTTTAGTTGATTGTCAAATACATTTAAAGTCTAAACTCGGGGTTAAAAATTTTTAAGAGGAGCAGAAGATAATGGATAATGACCTAGATGCTGAAATGTATGATCAGAAAAAAAATTCAAGAAAAACACTGGGTATTCGTGGTCGCCTTTATATTGGTTTTGCATTAATTTCACTTGTTTTTTTATTAACAAGCATTGTGATCATCTTGAAAGTGATGGATGCGCAACAATCTACAAATAAATTTATAGTCAATGATTTTCCTTCGCATGAAAATTCATATGATTTAGAAGCGCAGTTAGTCTCTTCGCAAATGGATTTAAATAGTTGGGTTATATCACAGAACCCTTCATTTAAAGTTGAGTTTAGTGATGGTTGGAAGAATGTAGAAAAAATATCAAAACTTCTAGATGATATTTCTTCAAAATGGTCGCTGAAAAATATTCAAACATGGTTGAATATGAAGCCTTATATTATTCAATTAAAAGCGCTGCAAATGAAGGTAATGAATACGAATGATAAGGCTGAGGCAGTGCGTTTGATGTTAACTGAATCGTATCCATTGTTAAATAAAATCCTAGATGTGTTAGATGGGCCTGTAAGCTCAACGGGTGAACGTACAGGTGGGCTTATTGATGTGCAGTCTGATCAACTTAATCAAGGTACAAATAAGATTGTAATGAGCTTATCTGCTATTTCGAATAGTGTATATTTTCTTTTAATATTGGGAATTTTACTTTCTATTTTCATTGCGTTATACACGTCACGTGCCATTATTGCTCACGTTAATATATTTAGAAGTTACAGCAAACGAATTGCTACAGGTGATTTGACTCAGCGCATTAGAGTCAAAGACGGAGATGAAATAGGACAGCTGGGTAATGACTTAAATACAATGACCGATAGTTTGTCAAATATCACACTTCAAATTACCGAATCTTGTCACAATATGGTAACGACGTTGGAAGAAGTAAAGCGTGCCGTCAGTATGCAATCAACTGGTGCATCAGAACAAGCATCTTCTATTAATGAAATTACTGCTTCATTAGAAGAGATTGAAAAAAGCTCGACTCAAACAATGGATAAAGCAAAATCATTAGGTGAAGTTGCAGAGCGTACGCGTGAAAGAGGTCAACTCGGATTAGAGGCAGTGGAGCAAAGCATAGCTGGGATGAAAACAGTTCGCGAAAAAGTACAAACCATTGCACAAACTATTCTTGAGTTAAGTCATCAAACACAGCAAGTGGGTGAAATTACTGCTGTAGTGAATACGTTGGCGCAGCAATCTAAGATGCTTGCATTGAATGCGTCGATTGAAGCTGCAAAAGCAGGAGAAGCCGGCAAAGGGTTTGCTGTGGTTGCAGCAGAGGTGAAAAATTTGGCTGAACAATCAGAGCAATCGACTACGCAAGTACAAAAAATTCTTGAAGATATACGCCATGCGACAGAAAAAGCTGTGATGGCAACTGAAGAAGGAACAAAGGGTGTGGATCATGGGACTGTATTAGTAGAACAGACGGGTGAAATTGTGCGTGACCTGAGTGATGTTATTCATGATGCAACAATTGCTAGTCAGCAAATTGAAGCTGCAATCCGTCAGGAGGGTGTAGGTATAGAGCAGATAACGGCAGGAATGAATGAAATTAATCATGTGACATCATCGTTTGTTTCAAGTGTTAAGGAGACGAGTGAGGCTATTGAAAATTTATCAAACATAGCAAAAAATTTAAAGAAATATGTGGATGTTTACAAGATATAATTAACGGGTACTTTTATTAAGGATAGACATATGAAAGTGATAAATGAAAATAGTCGTTACAAATCGTATGATCACTTGCGGCAGTCTTCTGGCTATAAGTCTGTTCATGTCAAACCTAAAGGCATTGGGTTTGGGATTAGAGCACGATTGTTTATTGGATTTACTTTAATTACGGTCATTTTTGCATTGGCAATTAGTATTGCATTTCTAAAAATTAATAAAACTGAAGTGATGGCAAAACAAATTGTTAATAACAGTATGCCTTCCTTTGATTCTGAATATGATTTATTGGTTCAGCTCAATACGTCTCGCGCTGCAGTGAATGGTTATATGTTAACAAAAATACCTCAATATAAAGCAGATTATGACAATGCTAATATGCATATAACAACGCTTATCAACATGCTAGATAAATTATCAGATGCGTGGGTCAATAAAGATGATATCAAGATATGGGGCGATATCAAATTTAAATTTGCTCAATTAAGAACTGAGGAAGAAAATATTCTACATACAACGGATGCCGCACAAATAACTGAGATGCAAAAAAACAAACTGATACCAATAACAAACGGATTGTTAGATCTTTTAGATGGACCTATAAATGCAGACGGTGAGCGTAACGGCGGATTGTTTGACAAACAGCTGGATCAAGTCGGCCACGGAACATTACAAATCATGCAAGACCTTAATGAGATCAGTTTAATTCAAGTGGTCTTGTTAGTAATAACTGTTATCATGTCAATTACTATCGCTATTGTCACTTCAAATAAAATTTTACAACCGTTAAAATCAGCAATTTCTGTTGCGAAAAGTATTGCTTCAGGAGAGCGTAATATTCATATTGAGGCAAAGACTAATGATGAAACTCGTGAATTATTAATCGCGCTTGATACTATGCAATCTGCTATTCGTGAAAATGAAAAATCTATTCAAGAGAGTGAAAAGAAAACTCGACAACTCTTTGATAATGTTGTGACAACAGCAAAAAAATTTAGTAGACATAGCGGAAAAGTTGCTGCGGGTGATTTGACGCAGCGTCTAGAAGTTGATAACGATGATGTTATGGCAAGGTTAGGTAATGATTTAAATACCATGACAGAAGGGTTATTAACGATCACTAAAAAAATTACTCAAGCTAGTCATGACATGGTTACGACGATTGAAGAAGTTAAACATGCGATTGATATGCAATCAACCGGCTCTTCCGAACAAGCTTCTTCTATTAACGAGATTACTGCGTCATTAGAAGAAATTGAAAAAAGTTCGATACAAACGATTGAAAAAGCAAAATCGTTAGGAGATGCTGCTGAAAAAACACGTGAAAAAGGGCAGCTTGGATTGGAAGCTGTGGAGCAAAGTATTGTAGGGATGAAAACAGTCCGTGATAAAGTTCAAACTATTGCACAAACAATTCTTGAGCTAAGTCATCAAACACAGCAAGTAGGAGAGATTACTGCTGTAGTGAATAGTTTGGCACAACAATCTAAGATGCTTGCATTGAATGCGTCAATTGAAGCTGCAAAAGCAGGCGAAGCTGGCAAAGGATTTGCTGTGGTAGCAGCAGAAGTGAAAAACCTAGCTGAGCAGTCAGAGCAATCTACCACACAAGTGCAAAAAATTCTAGAAGATATTCGCCATGCAACTGAAAAAGCAGTCATGGCAACGGAAGAAGGAACCAAAGGTGTAGATCATGGTACTGGCTTAGTTGAACAAACCGGTGAAATTGTTCGAAATTTAAGTGATGTGATTCATGAGACGACTATTGCGAGTCAGCAAATTGAAGCATCTATTCGTCAAGAGGGTGTGGGCATAGAACAGATTACTGCGGGAATGAATGAAATTAATCAAGTAACGGCCGCTTTTGTTGAGAGTGTGAAGCAAACAACAGAGGCAATCGGACATATCGATAAAATCGCAAAAAATCTTCAAGAGTACATCGAAATTTATAAAATTTAGGATGTTGATATGGACCTAGACCCTGATTTATTAAAAGAATTAATTAGTATATTCAAGTCTGAACTTTCAGAGCAATCCCAGGTGATGACTGAAGGTTTGCTCAAGCTTGAAAAAAATAACTTGAGTGATGATGAGTATCATAAAACGATAGATGCAATATTTCGTTCTGCACATAATATCAAAGGTGCTTCGAAAGGAATTGGTGTAACAGATGTCGGTGACATATCGCATCATCTTGAAACGTTGTTTTCATCATTTCGAGATAAAACAAAAACTGTAACACCAGATATTATTGACATTTGTCTTGATGCTGTTGATAAGTTGGAATTGGCTATGCAAGCCTACATTGAAAAAACGCCGCTACCATTTGATCTCCAAACTATATTAAATGGTCTGGCGCAAGGCAGTGTTGGGCAAGCTGTAGCATCCACGACTGTATCTAAACCTAGTACAGTGGCATCTAAAGTCGCCAAACCTAAAAAAATAGCACCAGAAGATAGGCAGCTTGAGTCAAGTGTTGGTTCGCGTGAATCGATTCGTGTCTCCATCGATAATTTAGATCGCGTTTCAGCGCTGATGGAAGAAATCCAAGTCAATAAAATTGCTATTGGTGAGAATTATAAAAAATTTTCTAATATTGCTCTGAAAATTAAAAAATTAGATAAAATTTGGAAAGAGTCACAAGTCGATTCTGCTTGTTTGGATTATGCGAGTAGTGATAGTCAGAAAAAAATGCTGGGCATGGGTAATGATGAAGTTATAGAAATTCAAACGTCAACTGAACAATTGAATAAAATTATGCAGACACGTTTAAATGAATTGACGCTGTTATCGAATTCATTACAAGATGAAATTCGTATGTTACGGTTAGTTCCTGCAAACACCTTATTCCGAAATTTTCCGCGATTAGTTCGTTCTCTTGCTCATGATCTTCATAAAAAAGTTGAGTTAGAGATAAAAGGTGATGATGTAAAAATGGATAAGATGGTGCTTGAAAGTTTATACGATCCTCTGATTCATCTTTTGCGGAACGCTATTGATCACGGTATTGAAAGTCTTGAGGTGCGTAATAAAAATGGTAAAACCAACACTCCTATGATTAGTATGAACGTGGTCGATGAGGGCAATGAAATTCTCATTACAATACATGATAATGGAGCTGGGATTGACATCTCTAAAGTGAAAAAAACAGCGGAATCTAAAAATATATTATCAACTACAGAAATGAATTTAATGCAAGAGCGTGATATTTTAGATTTGATTTTTCGCCCAGGATTTTCGACTAAAGATATCATTACAAGTGTTTCGGGTCGTGGGATAGGGTTGGATGTGGTTAAATCGAATATTACAGATATCAAAGGTTCTGTGAGTGTCGAAACTGAGCTTGGCAAAGGCACTACTTTTTATTTGCGTGTACCTCTTACTCTCTCAAGTGAGCGTGGCTTAATGGTGAGAGCTTACGGCCAATCGTTTGTCATTCCAACTAGCTCGATTGAGCGTGTATTGACACTAAATCCACAGGAGGTTGTAGAGGTTGAGGCAAGCCAAGCTGTCATGCTAGATGGTATACCGATACCATTGCGTACGTTAGCAACGCTACTTGACTTGAAAAAAGCAGATGTTGTTAGGTCCCAACAAGTTTCTATTGTTGTCATTAAAAAAGGCTGGCATACCTTGGCATTGTTGGTCGATGAAATTATGGGTGAATTCGAAATTGTTATTAAGCCGTTGCAATCTCCGCTTACGAATATGAATTGTATTGCGGGTGGTACACTTTCTAGTAGTGGGAGTGTAATTATTGTCTTAAATACAAGTGATATTATCAAAACCGCCTTAGATGCTGGGCGATCGGCACGTGTTGCATTAGATGAAAATAGTACCGTGCGCATTGAATCGAAACCTCATGTTCTTGTTGTTGATGACTCTATAACAACAAGGGCATTAGAGCAGAATATTCTTGAAAATAAAGGTTATAAAGTGACTGTTGCTGTTAATGGTAAGGACGCTTGGGAGTTGCTGCAACGTCAAGCGTTTGCATTATTAATTACCGATATTAACATGCCAATCATGGATGGGTTTTCATTGACGGAACGTGTGAAGCAAAACGAAAAATTGCGTGATTTACCTGTGGTTATTGTTACGTCTTTGGGTAGTGATGCAGAAAAGAAACGTGGGATTGAAGTGGGTGCTAATGCTTATATAGTGAAAAATGAATTTGAGTCTGATGCGTTACTCGAAATTGTATCTCAGCTTATTTAGATTGAGTACAAATGAAGGAATTTGAATGATTAAAATTTTAATCGCAGATGATTCTCCTACAGAAACAGCTGTCTTAAAGAGCTTGTTTGAGGCGGAGTCTGATTTGAAAGTAGTTGGTTGTGCTCATAATGGAGAAGAAGCTGTTAACCTTGCTAGAAAGTTGAAGCCAGATGTTATCACGATGGATATTGCCATGCCTGTTATGGATGGGTTAGAAGCAACACGTTTAATTATGTCGCATACGCCCACTCCTATTGTGATTATTAGTTCGCGGATTAATGATAAGTTAATGGATGCGACGTTCCAATCATTAGAAGCAGGTGCTGTGACAGTGCTTGAGAAGCCTGCAAATATCATGGATTCTTCCAGTTCACGGAAACGTCAGCATATGATTGATACACTGAGAAGTATGTCTGAAATTAAAGTTTTCAAACGACGTTTTTTTATTAGCAAGAGAGAAAAATCATCTTCACTCGTAGTGGATACGTCAGTGCTATCACCCGGTGAGTATGAGCTTGTTGCAATTGCTTCATCTATTGGTGGCCCACAAGTTTTAAAATTAATACTTGCAAAATTACCGATAGATTTTCCTTCACCTATTATGGTCGTACAACACATGACTGCGGGATTTATAGAAGGTTTTACAGAATGGCTAAATGATCACAGTGATTTAACAGTAAAATATGCTCAAAATAACGAAGTATTAATGCCTGGTACTATGTATTTTGCGCCGGATCATCATCATCTTCAAGTGGGTAGAGCTGATGGAAAACTAATATGTAAGCTTACAAATGGCCCACCTGTTTCTGGTTTTTGTCCTTCTGCTACAGTATTGCTAGAGTCAGTTGCAAAAGTTTGTGGTAAAAAAGCCATTGGCTTGATACTGACAGGGATGGGGAGTGACGGTGCGGAGGGCTTGCTTGCACTTAAAAAAAGGAAAGGCCATACACTGATTCAAGATCCAAAGAGTGCAGTAGTGTTTGGAATGGCGGCTGTTGCTCAATCATTGGGTGCAGTTGATAAAGTTGTCGAGTTAAATCAAATAGCAGATTATCTTATTAAAATGACTACGAAAAAAGATTAAGCTCTGCGAATTTATTCGCAGAGCCTTAGGTTTCTAACTCTCCAAAACATTGATATGTATTTCTACCGAGATCTTTACTGCGATACATTGCGATATCAGCATTTTGAGCTAAAATAATTTTATTATGACCATCATTGGGGTAATAGGCTATTCCGATGCTGCAGCCAATCTGAACTAGCTCTTTGCCAATTCGATAAGGTGAGCTAAGTGATTTAATAATTTTTTCTGCAATGGCTTTTGCTTCAGAAATATCAAGTAATTCTTCAAGTATGATGGCAAACTCATCTCCACCCATGCGAGCAATAAAATCATTCATTCTAACGCTCGATTTTAAACGTAATGCGACTTTTTTTAAGAGGGAGTCACCTGCATGATGACCTAAGGTGTCATTTACCTTTTTAAAAAAATCGAGGTCTAGAAATAACAAAGCAAATATACATAGATGACGATTTGCATGTGCTATTTTTTCATTCATAATTTTGTCAAATTGCAAGCGATTGTATAATCCTGTCAATGTGTCGGTAGAAGAAAGCAAGATCAGCTTCTGTGTCATGTTGTAAAGTTCTTTGCGCATGTCGGAAATACGTTGCATCGCTTTTATTTTTGCAGCGAGTGTCACATTACTAAATGGCTTGGAGAGATAATCATCTCCACCAGCATTAATGCCTTTGGCAATGCTTTCATCATCGACAGACGAACTCAAAAAAATAATGGGTATCCAGTCTTTGCAATTGATAGCGCGGATTTGTTTGGCACATTCAAATCCATCGATATCAGCCATTACTACGTCTAATATAATTAAATCAGGTCGGTGATCACGAAAATGTTCAATGGCAATTCGTCCGCTGGCAGCAGGAATGACTTGATGGCCTAGTTTGGTGAGTGCTGCGGTGATGAGTGCGAGATTGGTTTTGGAATCATCAGCGACTAGAATTTTCATGTGCTTTCCCACTGTAGGACTGCCTTCTATTTCTGGTAAAGTGTAACAAATTCCTCGCATTACAGCTAGCTGCAAGTGTTAATCCTAAATTTAGACATTTCCTTTCAAACATATTTTCGTTACTATTTGGTTTATGCTGTTTCATGCGGATAACTAAATGGACTTCTTTAAATCTCCTCATGTAATTGATTCATCGCATGACGATGAACATCGTGGCCGTCGTTTTTACCAGAAGAGACGTTTCTGGAAAATTTTAACTCTTTCCTTGGTTGTTATTCTTATATTTCGATATTGCACTTCGACTTCGAAAAACCAAGCCCCTAAAGGGCAACCTGTCGTGCTCGCAACGGCTCAATCCAAAGATGTGCCTGTCTATTTGTCAGGATTAGGATCGGTCTCACCAGAACAGTCTATTACTGTGCGTACCCAGGTGAATGGCGAGTTAATGCGTGTATTGTTTGACGAAGGCCAAATGGTGAAGAAAGGACAATTAATTGCTGAAATTGATCCACGACCCTATCAAGCGTTGCTTCTTCAATATGAAGGTCAGCTAGAACACGATACTGCATTGCTCCAAAATGCGTTGTTAGACTTGAAGCGATACAAAAAACTCTGGGCACAAAATTCTATAGCCAAACAAGTCTATGATACGCAAGCTTCTCTTGTAAAACAAACAGAGGGAACTGTGAAAACCGATATGGGTTTAATCGCTGCGACAAAATTAAATATAACATATACCCGTATTACGTCACCTGTCGATGGTAAAATCGGGATTCAAGTGGTTGATGAGGGTAATTATGTGCAACCGTCCGATGTTGGAGGTATAGTTGTTATTAATACATTGACTCCAACAACAGTTCTTTCAACGATCCCAGAAGACAATATTCCAGATATCTTAGAACAACTAAATGCAGGAAAAAAATTAAAGGTACTCGCTTACGATCGTAGTCAAACGAAATTAATAGCAACGGGCACGCTGTCAGTGCTGGATAATCAAGTGGATCCAACAACGGGTACTGTTAAGTTGCGATCTGATTTTTCCAATGACAAAAATAACTTATATCCAAATCAGTTTGTGAATGTCAGTGTACTGATAAAGACATTAAAAAATGCGACAGTCGTTCCAACTGCAGCTATCCAACACGGCACACAAGGTGATTATATTTATGTAATCAATGACAAGCCGGATACGAAAAAAGCGAGTGGAACTGACGATATGACAGTGAAAAGTGTGCCAGTTATTTCGGGTGTTTCCATGGAAAATGAAACAGCGATTACGAAGGGAATTCATCCGGGTGATAAAGTTGTTGTTGAAGGTGCAGATAAATTAACGGATGGAATGGCTGTTTATGTTGCTGGATCAAAACCACCTAAGCTGCATGCGTTTAATCGAACTCATTCACTGGATTTAGCATGAATCCATCCCGCATATTTATTCTGCGGCCTATCGCAACATCATTGTTCATGATAGCTATCCTTTTATCCGGAATTGTAGCCTATCAGCTCTTGCCAGTGTCTTCGTTGCCAGAAGTTGATTATCCCATTATTCAAGTCACAACTTTTTATCCGGGCGCTAGTCCAGATGTCATGACAACGTCTGTCACAGCGCCATTGGAAAAACAATTTGGTCAAATGCAAGGGCTTGATCAGATGACATCAGTGAGTGCGACAGCTTCATCAGTCATTACGTTGCAATTTAGTTTGGATGTGAGTTTAGATGTCGCTGAACAAGAAGTGCAAGCAGCTATCAATGCAGCAACAACCTATTTACCCGCGGGATTGCCTAGCCCGCCGATATACAGCAAAGTCAATCCTGCGGATACACCGATTACTACATTGGCACTAACCTCCACAACGATATCCTTACCTCAAGTCGAGGATTATGCTGATACACGGTTATCCGCAAAAATTGCAGAATTAGCTGGTGTTGGTCTTGTTAGTCTCAGTGGTGGTGAGCGCCCGGCTGTGCGGATACAAGCAAATCCAAATGCGCTATCTGCATATGGTCTGACCTTAGAACAAGTGCGCTCAGCCGTGTTAGCAGCCAACGTGAATGCGGCAAAGGGAAGCTTAGACGGCCCCCAATTGTCATACACAATCAATTCCAATGATCAGTTGCTATCGAGCGCAGATTATCGTCCGCTGATTATTGCATATAAAAATGGAGCGCCTATTCGTCTTGAAAACGTGGCGAATGTGATTGATGGTGCTGAAGATACAAGACTCGCTGCTTGGATGAATAAAACGCCAGCTATCATTATGAATATTCAACGTCAGCCGGGTGCGAATGTCATTCAAGTGGCTGATAGAATCAAGACATTATTACAGCAAATTCGCGTGAATATTCCGCATGGTATTGATGTGTCGATTTTAACAGATAGAACCATAACCATTCGTGCTTCCATTAAAGATGTTCAATTTGCATTAATGCTTTCGATTGCATTAGTCGTCATGGTGATATTTTTATTTTTGCGAAATGCAGCAGCAACGTTTATTCCTAGCGTTGCTGTTCCCGTATCATTGGTAGGTACGTTTGGTGCCATGTATTTGTTTGGATTTAGCTTGAATAACCTCACGTTGATGGCGTTGACTATTGCAACAGGCTTTGTTGTCGATGATGCGATCGTCATGATTGAAAATATTTCACGATTTATAGAAGAGGGTGATGCACCGCTTGAAGCCGCGTTAAAAGGTTCTAAACAGATTGGTTTTACGATCATGTCGTTGACAGTGTCCTTAATCGCTGTCTTAATCCCATTATTGTTTATGCAGGATTTGGTTGGGCGATTATTTCGTGAGTTTGCAATTACTGTGTCTGTGACTATTTTAATTTCTGCTGTTGTATCGCTGACATTAACACCTATGCTGTGTTCACGTATTTTGCGTGAACGAAAAAAAGAGGAAGAAAATAAATATCAAAAACGTGCTGAAGCATTTCAAAAAAAAGTGCTAGAAAAATATGGAGAATCGCTGCGTTGGGTGCTTGATCGTCAACCTCTCATTTTGGCTATCGCAATTATTACCTTCTTGATAACAGTTACGTTAGTGTATTTTATTCCAAAAGGTTTTTTTCCAGTTCAAGATACGGGGGTGATTCAAGGGATTTCACAAATGCCGCAAACCGTGTCATTTGATCAAATGAGTAAACTACAACAAAAATTAGCAGATGTTGTATTAACGGATCCTGCGGTAGAGAGTTTGTCATCATTTATTGGTGCTGATGGCGTCAATATGACATTGAATAGCGGTCGTATATTAATTAATTTAAAGCCCTTAAATGAGCGTGATGCGTCTGCTAGTGAGGTCATGCGTCGATTACAACCTAAGCTTGATCAAATACCCGATGCGTCATTATACATGCAAGCCGTGCAAGATTTAACAATCGATAGTCGTGTCAGCCGTACGCAATATCAATATAGTTTAGGTTCAATCAATGCAGATGAAGTATCAAAGTGGACTGGGCAATTAGTTACAAAAATGCAGGATTTACCGCAAATAAGAGATGTTACCAGCGATCAACAAAACCAAGGATTGCGAACATTGTTGACTGTGGATAGAGATACCGCATCTCGTTTAGGTATCACCATGGCGACCATCGATAATATTTTGTATGATGCATTTGGTCAGCGACAGATTTCAACGATGTTCACACAGCGCAATCAGTATCATGTGATTCTGGAAGCTATGCCATCGCTGCGAAAAGGTATGGATGCGCTGAATAATGTGTATTTCAACTCGGCGACAACAAACAATTCAATTCCCTTAATGTCATTTTCAACTATATCGCCTGGCATTCAGCCATTAGTCGTGAATCGACAAAGTCAATTTCCTGCAGCAACTATTTCTTTTAACTTAGCACCATCTGTTGCGCTGGGTGAGGCAGTTTCTGCTATTCAAAAAGCAAAGAACGAATTGAATATACCTGACAGTGTTACAACGGGTTTTGAAGGTGCCGCGAAGATTTTTGAGAGTTCGCTCAGCAATGAGGGATGGTTAGTGCTGGCTGCGATTTTTGTTGTATACATTATGCTGGGAATTTTATATGAAAGTTATATTCATCCCATCACGATTTTATCTACATTGCCTTCAGCGTGTATGGGAGCGCTGCTTGCATTAATGCTGTTTGGGCAATCTCTCACGATTACCGCATTGATTGGTATCATTTTATTAATTGGTATCGTCATGAAAAACGCCATTTTAATGATAGATTTTGCATTAGAACAAGAGCGTCAATATGGAAAAAAACCGATAGATGCGATTTATGAAGCGTGCATATTGCGTTTCCGTCCAATTCTGATGACAACCATGGCGTCGCTTTTGGGAGCTGTTCCTCTCGCATTTGGGACAGGCATGGGATCCGAGTTACGCCAACCATTGGGAATTGTTATTATTGCAGGATTGATGGTAAGTCAGTTACTGACACTCTATACGACACCGGTTATCTATTTAACATTCGATCGATGGGCTCAGAATCTTTATCAATGGCACGCCAAAAAATTTAGTATAACAAATCAAAATCCATCCGGCGGCGAAGGTGTATCATGAGCTTGTCGTCTCCCTTTATTAAACGACCCAAAGCAACATCGCTGTTAGCGTTAGGACTTGTGATTGCGGGTGTTGTTGCTTTTAATTTATTACCTGTTTCGTCGTTACCGCAAATTGAATTTCCGACAATCAGTATTCAAGCTTCTTTGCCGGGTGCCAACCCAGTTGATATGGCAACGTCGGTTGCCTCACCACTCGAAAGACAATTAGGACGTATTGCAGGCATTACTGAAATGACGTCGGGAAGTGGTTTAGGAAAAACAAGTATCACGATTCAATTTGACATGAACCGTGATATTGATGGTGCGGCTCGTGATGTGCAAGCAGCGATAAATGCTGCACGCAGTAATTTACCAACAAACTTACCTAGCAATCCAACTTATCGAAAAGTGAATCCTGCTGATGCGCCTGTTATTATTTTTTCGCTGACATCGGATCATTACAATAAAGGCCAAATGTATGATGCAGCTTCTTCTATTTTGGCACAGAAGTTATCGCAGGTAGATGGAGTTGGGCAAGTGACTGTCGGTGGTAGTTCATTGCCTGCCGTGCGTGTAGACTTAAATCCTACTGTGTTAAATAAATATGGAATTGGTTTGGTAGATGTTAAGAATGTGATATCTGCTGCGAATGCGAATTTAGCATTAGGTCATTTGCTTCATGGTAATACGACTTCTTCAATAGCGATAAACGATCAAATCTCCCGAGCTTTTCAATACAAGTCACTGATAGTGACTTACCAAAATGGAAATCCTGTGCGTTTAGAAGATGTTGCTGACGTCACTGACTCTGTCGAAGATGTACGAAATGCGGGATTATCTAATAGTAAACCGTCTGTTGCAATTATCGTATTCAAACAGCCTGGGTCAAATGTCATTAAGACGGTTGATAATATTATTAAAATGATTCCCAATTTGAGAGCATCCATTCCTTCTGGCATTGATTTATCGATTGCAATGGATAGAACCACAACAATTCGAGCGTCATTATTAGATATTGAAATAACATTATTGATCGCCATGCTGTTGGTTATTTTTGTTGTCTATGTTTTTCTTGGTAGTTTTCGGGCAATGATTATTCCAGGTATAGCAGTGCCGCTGTCTCTGTTGGGTACATTTGCGATCATGAAATTAATCGGTTTCAGTTTAAATAATTTATCACTGATTGCCTTGACTATTTCGACAGGTTTTGTTGTTGATGATGCCGTTGTCGTTGTTGAAAATATTATGCGTCATTTAGAGATGGGCAAGTCTTCGATGCAGGCAGCATTAGATGGTGCAAAAGAAGTGGGTTTTACCGTGTTGTCTATGAGTATCTCATTGATTGTTGTTTTCATACCGATTTTAATGATGGGTGGAATTGTCGGTCGTTTGTTTCGTGAATTCTCGGTAACTCTGGCTGCTGCAATCTTCGTATCACTCATTATTTCTTTGACAGTCACGCCAATGCTGTGTGCATGGTTTTTAAAAAATGGACCTGCGAATATTGCAGATGAAAAGTCATCGCGTTATCAACATTTCACAGTTAAATTAAAGCAGCTTTATGAAAAAAGTTTGACGTGGTCATTGGCACGGCCTACGCTGATGTTGTTTGCAACGCTTGCTGCTATTTGCTTAAATATATTTTTATTTATGGTCGTACCAAAGGGATTTTTTCCACAACAAGATACTGGACGGATAACAGGTAATATTCAAGCGCAGCAAGATATTTCATTTCAAGCTATGCAGAAAAAATTAAAAGCTTATGTCAGCATTATTCAAAAAGATCCGGGTGTTTCCAATGTCGTGGGATTTTTAGGAGGCGGGGCTACGAATGCTGGCTCTATTTTTATTACACTTAAGCCGCTCAATGAACGTGGAGTGTCGGCAGATGTGATTATTAATCGGTTGCGTGCGCCATTAAACAAAGTGACAGGATCGGTATTGTATTTACAATCGGCACAAGATTTATTGATAGGTGGTAGACAGGGCAATGCGCAATTTCAATATACATTATTGTCAGATGACTTGAATGAATTGAATAAGTGGGCGCCTATCGTGATGAATCAATTGTCAACGCTCAAGGGTATTGCGGATATCAATAGTGATCAGCGTGATCATGGTCTTCAAGAATATGTCACGGTGGATAAAGATACCGCCCTGCGATTTGGTATTTCATCACAATTAATCGATAGTACATTGTATGCTGCGTTTGGTCAAAGTCAGGTTTCGACTATTTACAGTGGACTAAATCAATATCATGTTGTTATGGAAGTGGCACCTAAATATTGGCAGTATCCGGATACACTTAAGCAAATTTATGTAAAATCACCGTCAGGTTCTATGGTGCCGTTGTCTGCTTTTGCAAAATTTGCACCTTCATCAACATTGCTTTCTGTCAATCATCAAAGTTTAGCGCCTTCAGCGACACTTTCATTTAATTTACTTCCAAACTATCCATTAGGTGATGCAGTAGATAGCGTTGATGCGGCGGTTAATAAAATGCATTTACCACCCAGTATACGCGGACAATTTCGGGGAAGTGCAGAAGCATTTCAATCCTCACTCGCATCAGAACCTTATTTAATTGTTGTCGCGTTACTTGCTGTTTATATTGTGCTGGGAATACTGTATGAAAGTACTATTCATCCCATCACAATCTTATCGACGTTACCTTCTGCAGGTGTGGGTGCGTTGCTTGCACTCATCATCACACGCACAGATTTAAGTATTATTGCGCTTATTGGATTGATATTGTTAATTGGTATTGTGAAGAAAAACGCAATCATGATGATTGACTTTGCTTTAGAAGCTGAACGTGTTGAGAAAAAATCGTCTCGTGATGCAATTTACGAAGCTGCAGTATTACGATTTAGACCCATCATGATGACAACCATGGCAGCGATGTTAGGTGCTTTGCCATTGACATTGTTTTCAGGTGTAGGTGCAGAATTGAGACAACCTTTAGGTATTGCGATTATTGGTGGTTTGCTAGTAAGCCAAATGATGACGTTGTACACGACGCCAGTGATTTATCTTTGGTTTGAACGGTTGGGTCACTGGCTGCAAGCAAGAATGGCTACGGTGTCATTTCCGTAAACGACGGGTGAGGGGTGATTTTAAGCCAAAAACACCCCTCATCCGCCCTACGGGCGGCTTCTCCCACAAGGGGAGAAGCAAAAAATCTCAATAGAAATTATGCGTCGATTCTTCAGCCCTTAATCCTCCTTTTGCAAAGGGGGAAGTTATGTATTAAAAGGAAGTAAATATGTATTACAAAAAAATATTTCATCAACTTGTGACTGTAGTTGTTATATTTTTATCAGGCTGTGCAGTAGGCCCCGATTATGTCAAACCTATTGCGCCGGTCCCTGTGCAATATAAAGAAATTCCTAAAAACTGGAAATTGGCGCAACCACAAGAGCTAACGAACAGAGGGCCTTGGTGGGTAATCTTTCACGATGCAGAACTCAACCGATTAGAAAAAAGAGTGGATGCTTGGAATCAAAGTGTTGTGAGTGCGGCTGGTGCATATTTGCAAGCACGTGCGATTGTTGATGAATCACGTGCAGCTTTTTTTCCAACATTCTCAGCGACTGCATCGGTTACGCGGCAAAGAACTGGCATTACACCAGGCACTGCAGCGACGAGTGCAAATAGTCCAGCGAATAGCCATGAATTAATGGGAGCTGCATTATGGACACCAGATATTTGGGGAAGTGTGCGTAGAACAGTAGAGGCAAGTGCTGCTGGTGCGCAATCCAGTGCTGCTGCTCTGGCAGCTATTCGGTTAGCCTCAGAAGGATCGCTTGCACAATTTTATTTTCAATTGCGTGCGTTAGACAATGATCAGAAAATTTTAAATGACACAGTGAAAGCTGACAAAGCTATCTTAAAATATATAGGAAATCGTTATCGAGCAGGTATTGCAGGTGAAGCAGATTATTTGCAAGCAAAAACACAACTTGAAACAGCAGAAGCTTCTGCACTGAATAATGGAATTTTAAGAGGGCAGTATGAACATGCGATCGCAGTGTTGGTTGGAGTACCACCTGCTAACTTTATTATTGTGGCTCAGGCTCCTTATAAACTAAGTCCGCCAGCTATACCCATCGAAATTCCTTCTGTGTTGTTAGAACGTAGACCCGATGTCGCACAACAAGAACGCTTAGTCGCGCAAGCAAATGCGCAAATTGGTATTGCCATTTCCGCGTATTTCCCGGTGATAACCTTGTCAGCGACCGGGAATGTCACGAACCCAGGATTTGCTAATTGGTTTTCCATTCCTGCATTAAGTTGGGCGTTGGGATTGCAAGCCGCCGAAACTATTTTTGATGGCGGCTTACGGAGTGCAACCATACGCGCAGCGCGTGCTAATTTAACAGCGGTGGCAGCAACCTATAAACAAACCGTGTTAACTGCGTTTCAAAATGTTGAAGATAATCTTGTCTCGCTGCGCATACTCAACACGCAGGCAGCAGTGAGTGATCAAGCCGCAAGAGATGCGCATGCCGCCTTAAGAATCGTCTTAAATGAATATAAAGCGGGAACGGTTGATTATACGACTGTGTTAACTGCGCAAACGACGACATTTGCTGCGGATAAAACCGCCTCGGATGTGCATGGCCAGCAAATGACGTCTGCTGCAGGTCTAGTCCAGGCATTGGGGGGAGGGTGGGATGTCAGGAGTATTGCCAATGCGGCGAGCGCAAATGTTGATCAATATATGACCACAATCTCAAAACAGACACAAAAATAGTAAAAATAACGTGCAAAATGGGTAATTTGTGTATATAATATCCAGCTATAATGAAATTGCTGGAGATTTATGTTTTTATGCCAGATTTTGATATCACAAAACAACCTGACATTATTCAAGCCGCACAAAGAGGTGATTTAGCCGCTGTTCAAGCGATAGTGTCGGCTAACCCAGACAGTGTTCATACTGAGGCAACGAATGGCTCAAGAGTGTTAGCGTTTGCTGCACAAGAAGGGCATGAAGCTATTTTTGATTTTCTAATAGCGCATGGTGCAGATGTTCATGCTATTAATCAGCTTGCTCAGTGTGCGCTTTCTTTTTCAATTATGGGGCAACGAATTTCCATTGCAAAAAAGATTTTACAGCAGGTTGCGCTGAAAGGTAATTCGCAGCTACAACCTTATGTTGAAAAAAATAATCCACCGTCTGACATGCTGCTTCTAGCGAGAAAAATTATAGTAAAAGTAAAAGAATTCTTTGTGTTGGGATCGGTAAACATTATGGATGATCTTGTCGCGACAGGTGAATTTAATAGTGTGTCATTGTCTTATGCGCGACACCCCATGTCATGGGTTAAAGAAGTGCAAAACGAGCGAGTAAAGTATACGTTACAATTCGAAAGTGGATATTCTGATTTTTTAAAACAAAATGATGGAGAAGATCTAGTAAAAACGATACGAAATATTGCTGCTATTAATGTAGGGTCTTATTTATCATTAGCAGGAAATTGTGGCGAAAAGGCAGCGATGGCCATTCATTTTTTAGTGCAGCTAAAAATTGAAGGCTTGAAGATTTTTCTCATTGTCTTTAAATGGCCTTGTAAAAAAGATCCTCATGTATTACTGATGATTGAATATCGTGACGAGAAGATCTTTATCGATCCATGGGCGCAAATATGTTTTAGTTCACATGAAAATGTACAAGAAGGACTAAAAAAAATAGCTGAAGCGATGTTGAGACAGATGATTGATGCGAGTCATTATGAAAAAACACAAAATGAAAAAGACTTAATTCTGAAAAATTTTGAAGATGAAATTGCAGATCTCTCGAAACTGGATGGAATATTTGGCACGTATGCCATCAATGAGCGTAACAACGTGGTAATTGGTGATCAATTATGTAAGGAGTACCAAACGATATATGACAGTCTTTTTGAAGCTGAGCTTAAAAAACATCATCTACGGCCACCAGCAGATCATCCTTATCATAAAGTTATTCAAGAAATTCCTAGCGCTAGACAGCGGTTTTTTTCAAGATCAAAACCAATAGATGATGTCAGCATGACGCCACGATCATTGGGTGGTGATCAAATGGATTTAAAGATAACACCGCGCCCATCTGGTGGTGATCAAATGGATTTAAAGATGACGCCACGCTCATCTGGTGGTGATCAAATAGATGTAAGCATGACACCACGCTCATTTGGTGGGGGTCAACCGTGAGTGTGATGTTTCAGCATAAGATTTCGGTAGTGCTTCAGTTTCAGGCTCAGGTGATTTTTGTATGGCTGAGGGTTCGAATTCAAAATGTATATCATCATCCGATAAAATTTCTTCATCTTCTTTATTTTCTGCAACATTCGCAACAGCTACAGGCATCAATTTTTTTATGATGACATGCGAGCTAGGCGTAGATGATTGACTACTTGATTTATGTTCTGAGCTGGGTTCGCCTTCAGGGCTTTGATTTTCAATAGTGCATGATTTTTCATTTGATATAAGATAGGAGATGTACTGTGTTTTCCCTTCATTCTTTTGAAATAGTGCCAATAAATCCAATTTTTCTGACATGGAAAGTGCTTGTAGATGTTGCCTGATCAATAGATCATTTGGCGTGTCGCTTTGTAGTGCTGTATGTGCAAGCAAAAAACTTCTAATGTTGTGAGGCATCGTCATTTCTCTTCTTCGTCCTGCATAGGAGGCGCCGTGTAATAACAGTAATTTGATTAATTCGTAGTTATTGTGCGCTGCGACCATTTGCAAAATATAATAACTAAGATTCGAGGGAAGTGTTAAGTCAATGTGTTTTAGTAGAAACACAATTTGTTCGTGAGGAATTTTTGTCTGAATAGCAGCACATATGACTTCGTAATTAATGATGACGTGATGTTTTTCAATTAAATATTCTAACACAGCTGGGTAACTGATTGCGTCGATAGCGTACGCTGTTGTAAATTTAAAATCTTTAAATAGAACTGATTCAAGAAAAAATAAGGTCTCTGCATCTGTTTTTGATTTTAATGCTGCAGCAAAAATTTTTGGACGAGTGATTTCGTTTAGCTTAGCAATACCAAGATTGACAAGTGTTATTACTAAATTTAAATCAGATATTTTATTTGCCAAAAAATAATCATTTATTCGGTAATCTGAATCAGCTTTTGAAAGAATTTTATAGATCTTTTTTCCGGTTTTATCATTTTTACTAATGACGCGGAGTAATTCAGATTTGATTTTTTCTATGGTTGGTTCATTGATGTTACTTAAGACAGCATGACTTTCCATATTCGATAAATAATCAAGTATATCGACGTATTTGCTATGTATCGCAGCAGATATAATTGTGTAACCATCTTGGTTAGTGATAATTGATACATGCTGTCCTAATTGTTTGCTGACTATCAAATCCTTAAAATATTTTTTAATAAAATATAGATTTCCTTTTTGTGCAGCTTTCGCGACGCACTTATAGTTACTTGTTGCTAAGGATGCACCTTTTTTTATTAAAAAGTCTATGCAGTTTCTTTTTGTCATGATGGATTGATCTGCAGAGGCGTCTTGTAGATCTTTGTATTGAACAGCGTAGCACAGTGCTGTTTTATTGTTTTTGCCAGTGTATGAAATGTTGGGTGATCTGCGTTTCGAAAAGAAAGAAGTATTGAATAACCATTTGATAGCTTTTAAGTAACCTAATTTAGCTGCTACCATAAGCGGTGTTAAGCCATCGTTATCAGCTGCTTCTGCATCGACAAATGGATGAGCTTTAAATGCTGCTTCAAATGCAATTTCTGCTTCACCCGAATCTGGGTGTTGAGCAAAGTGTTTAATGTGTTCGACTAATTGTTGTTTTTTATCTACCGGTGTTCTAGCTGCTGCCATGCTGATAATACCTTCATCCAAAATGTCGCTCATTTTAATGAGTGTATTAAGTGATAGCAATTGTATTTAACCAAATAATCAAAAATAATGAATTACTATTGATCAGATTGCTATGTTATGCATTAGCAGTAAGGCGGTAATATGTTGATGTTTCGCCGGCTAACGATTAAGATTCCTAACAGTTTCGTAATCAAGTAGTCACATTTATGAATTTTCCCAATGAATCTCAGCTAGGCAAAAAAACAGAATATAGTTCACACTATGATCCCAGCAAATTATTTTCAATTGCACGTAAGGTTAAACGAGATGAAATCAATGTGCCAGCTCAGTTGCCGTTTACGGGTTTTGATTTATGGAATCATTATGAAGTGTCTTGGCTGAATGAAAAAGGCAAGCCTGTTGTTGCGATCTCTGAAATAATGTATGGCTGTGATTCGCCGAATATTATCGAATCAAAATCCATGAAATTATATTTTAATTCCTTGAACAATACGCAGTTTGAAGATAGAGAAAGTGTCAGAGCTGTTATCGCAAAAGATCTTGCTGATGCTGTGGGTGCGCCGGTGACTGTTAGCATTATTCCTCTCAATGAATGTAAAGATGAAAAAATGTTTTCTGGATTCGACGGTGCTGTCTGCATAGATGATTTAGATGTCGAATGTTCAACTTATTTAGTTGATCCTTCGTTATTGAAAACAGAAAATCATAAAATAGAAGAATCACTTTATTCAAACCTTCTCAAATCAAATTGTCTTGTCACCAATCAACCAGATTGGGGCAGCGTGCGGATTGCGTATCGTGGAAAAAAAATAAATCATGAAGGCTTGCTGCGTTACATCGTCTCATTTCGAAATCATAATGAGTTTCATGAGCAATGTATTGAGCGAATTTTTATGGACATTATGCGTTATTGCCAACCGGAAGAGTTAACAATCTATGGTAGATATACAAGAAGGGGTGGGTTAGATATCAATCCTTATCGCTCAACAAAAAAAGTAGTTCATGTACAAAACCATCGGTTGTTGCGGCAGTAATGTAACAGCGGTTGCCACAGGCCCAATCGTGCCCGCGCCCGTGTGCGTGCCCGTGCCCGTCTTCGTTTGATATAGTTTTGCATCTGTTAGTAATGGATCAAACAAAAACGGGCACGCACACGGGCGCGGGCACGATTGGGCCAGTGGCAACCTCTGAATAGTTACTCAGTAATAATGATTACGCTTAACTATTTGAATTTAAAATACTATTTACCTTGCTACCGTTAGTTTCTAGCTCAAGCTGTTGATTATATATTGTGCTATAATGTATTTAGAGTAGAACAATATTTCAGGAGTGGAGTATGAACATTCGTAATCGGGCGATAGTTGCTGCACTGTTACTAGGGAATACGCTTAAGTTAGCTCAGCGTGCATACGCTCAGGAGTGCGGTAAACACGACGATCCCAGTGGCGCACCACTTCCGCAATGCCCACAAGAATCACAATCTTCCTCTTCTTCTACTGCCGATGATTATACTGGCTATATTTTAGCGGCGTGTGCAGGTTTAATGGTGCTTTGCTGTGTTTGTTGTTGTGTGATGGCTTGTTGTTCTAGTCCTGATCCTCGGCGCAATGCAAATGAAGAAAATCAGGTAGAGTTGGAGCAAGTAGGAGGACAGGATGGACCAGATCTTGATGAGTTAGATCAGCGCGATCGAGAAGGAATACAACGTCTTGAAGGTGTTATGATCGAATATCTGCAGCAACACCCAGAGGAGTTTAGACAAGTCGCAAATGTAGTCAATGAGATGAGGGAGCAATATGCTGAAGAAGCTAATCAGCCTCTACCTAATAATCTACTGCAGCAAGTCGAGGGTATAGCCAATCGTGCTATAGTATATGCTGGAGCACCTAATCAGCTACCTCTACCTGGGGCAATTCAAGATTCTTCTCCAGAAGGCGTATCAAGTAGTGTTTCATCATCAACTGTGCATATGTCTCAATTAGGTAGCATGAAAATATCAACCGACCATTCAAGTAGTTCAGTATCTAGTGCATCATCTTCTTCTGAAGGTCATCATCCACCTGGGGGAGTTCGTATGCCTCAGGGGCAGTCACAACAGGCTGAAAATAAATACAACATTGAAATTAGTAACACGAATAAAGGTCCTTGAAAGTAGATCTTCTTGCAAGAAACTGAAACCCGAACCTACTGTCAATTCAGTATCAGTATCTTGACCTGCCAGTAAAAAGCCAAGTACAATCCGCCATCATTTATTTAGAGTAGTTAACATGTCGATGACATCTAAAGAGCGCCAAGTTTTTAAAGCAAAAGCGCATGCTTTAAAACCAGTAGTAATTGTAGGAAACCAAGGCCTTACAGAAAATGTAAACATGGAAATTGCCCGTGCGCTATATGATCATGAGCTTATTAAGATACGTATAATGGCTGCGGATAGACAAGCAAAAAAAGACATTTTCGCTGAGATTGGCAAAATCCATAAGGCTGAATTGATTCAATTGGTTGGGAATATTGGCGTGTTGTATCTGAAGAGTGATAAGGCTGACTAGAGGTAGTCATCAAGTATCTAAAGAGCAATTAAACAAAGTCTGCATTTTCTCTAAAACAAATCGTCTTTCCGTGGATTTTCAGGTGTTGTTGCCCAAATTGATTTTCACCTCTCCCCTTGTGGGAGAGGGTGCAGTCGGGGCTTTCGCGAAGCATGCTTCGCGCCGACGTAACGCCTGACATTTGTAATGTCAGGCTGGAACGATGCTTAAGCTCTCGATTCTGTAATCAAAGTAAAAATTTAATTAATTTACGCAGAATGACGGCGGACCGTAATGCTCCGTCTCAGCAAGTAATATTTCTTCCTTCTGCTCACTATCTTTCATACATTCAGAATAATATGTTTGGGCATTCTGAGTGAAAGACGTATCTAAATATAATGTATCCAAATTGTTAAAATGCACTTGACTGTTTTCAGCTGAAGAATAGACGAAATGATTTTCTTTTTCTAAAGAGAAAATGGTTAATCCACCGCCTAATTTGTCTGGTGTTGGTCTTGGTTCTACCTCGTCCATGAGTGAGTGAAGTAGGATAGGATCTAAAGAAAATTATTAATCTTACTTTACCCTCAACGGAACATACTCCGCTGCAAAAACATGATATTTTTTCCGACCTTCTGTCTTCGCCTTAAAAAAAGATATTTTTCGCAAATTTTCATCGTTCAAATACCCATTTGATTTCATAAAGCAATGAAGCTGATAGTTTGTTTTATTCGTAAATAATTTATTTTTTTCTGGATTCTGTTGGTATTCAATATAGGCTGATAATTCATTTGAATAACACCACTGACCTAATGTTTTCTGTTTGGTTGATGGGTCAGCCTGTAAATAATTTAATACCCTATGTAAGTAATAGGCTTCTTTAAGCGTCAAGTTATCGAGAGGATGAGATAACAATAAAGTTAATTCATTATGAGAAAGGTATAGACCTTTATCTAAATAAAAACGTAATAAAATTTCACGTATTTTCGGGTAAACATTAAATAAATAGGCTACGGCAATGAGTGACTTAGTATAATACGAGTCGTTCAGGTCATTCATGATTAATCGATTCAGGTAGCTGACTGCATCTTGCTGAATTTTTTTGGTCTCCTCAGCAAAGTGACATGTTTTTGCTAATAAGTAGACTAGAGTGATTTTATAATCAAAGATAGGCATGTACGATGTTCTGATTAATTTAAGTAGTGGTTTGTTTTTTAATTTTATTAAATCGTCCTCTACAAATGAATAACCATCAAAAATATTTCTAATTTTAGATGGATACTCATTGATTACACGATTGGTGGAGATATATTTGTTAATCGCATTTTTCAATAATAACTTTAGGTCAGTATTCTCATACAGATCAGGAAAGTTGAGCAGAAGATCAATGCTAATGTTTTGTATATTGCCTTCAATAATTAATTTTTTTAACAGTTGACGTTTCTCATCAATATACTGCAATTTAACGTCATAAAGTGCTGCAGACAAGGTGTCTTGTAATGGTTTTGGATAATGACAATCTGCAGCAATCAAGCCACGTGTAATCTCTGCTATCTGCATTGGAACAGGATATTCACCACGCAAACTATTTATTTTTAATTCATGAGATGATAAGGAAAAAATCTCATGCATTTTGTATCTCTTTTGCAAATGTGCATGACACATTGCTTTCCATTGTTCAATGATCTCATTTTCTGTGGGTGGCGGAACAAACACTAATGTATTGTGTTTGCTAGAATATTCGTAAATGGGCAGCAACGTATTTGTTTTTAAAAAATATTCCTGCTGAATGAATATGGCTTCACATAATGGAGAAAACGCATGATAAGGTGATCTTTCTACGCCGCGTTCTTTAGAAAAGAAAATCGCATCAAATTGAGTGAGATGATACAAAATTTCATTGTGGCCTGACACTGCTTCATAGCCATATTTTTTGATTTTTCCGCCCAGCATAATTTGTTGATGAAGCTCTGCTAGTTCATTCTGTACTATATCAATAGCTAGCGGTGTTTCATATCGGTATATGGCATTATATTTTCCTTGCCATCCAGAGTCTAAATCAGAAATCGAAATAGCATAGACAGGATTTTTGAGTTCGCCAAATAATAAAAATCCAGCATAAGCACAGGGTGAGCAACCATATCCATACATAGAAATGGAGCGATGTGAATTACCATCTTCTGCTAGTGCTCTTTCAATTTCTACAGCAGCCAGTGTTTTGTCGTGTTGAGATTTTGGAATAGCTGTCGGCGCCCAAAGCGCACGACCAAATACTTTTCCTTTTAACAATAAGTCGTTAGGAGAATCGCAGCCCTGTTTCACTAACTCAACTGTTTCGTGTTGAAGAGAATCAATTGACAGTAAATTTCCATTTCCATAAAGAAAGGGGATGAGCTGGTACTTCTCAACATCTGCAAAGCTCAATACACACTCTGAATAAGCAGAGGTAGAGTTATATTTTTGTTTGGTTTTAGCGTATTGATGTTGATAGCTATCACCTTGCACATCGATAATGCTGCGTTGCTCACAAATCAATGTGACTAAGTCTTTCTGTGCTGTCAGATTGTTCTTTGCAATGAGTTGATAAAAATCTAAATACTCTGCTTCGAATGCGTATCTTGCGCGAATGATGTCTAAACAATCTGCGTCATGAAGTAAGATTTCGATAATATTTTTTTGCCGCGATGGACATTGAATCCATTTCAGTTTTTCATTCAACTGAAAAAACTTATTGGTAGAATCTTTATTAGCGATGGCTTCAGCAAAACAGGCGGCAGTTTCATGAGAAAGCTGAAGATTCTTTGTCAAATAGAAATAAAGCAATAGTGCGCTGTCATTATTCCAGTAATCCACATCCTCACCTTCTCGACCTGCATCATGAAATAATGCAGCAATGGCCGTCAGCTTGAGATAGTCACTGGTTAATGCAATCGCACGCGAATCATTGTATCGTCTATATAAATTTGCAAATACAGGAACAAGTATCGCAGTGCGTGCTGTGTGTTGAATGCCGTGATGAAGACGGGGTGATACATATCGATAACGGGAATAGCCTTTATTCGGGTATGGTTTTGAATAGATGTGTTCATAACACCAGGCAGCGTGTGTGTCTAAGTTATCAGACAGAGAAATGACTGATTTCTTGAAACTCGCTAGGTCAAGCTCTTTTCTTGAGCATAATTCAAGCAGTATTTGTTGGCGAATATCTTGATGAAACATGTGGATTACCTGGCTAAGATTTGCCGTCATTATGCCAGAATGCTCTACGATTGTCCAGAAAAAATGCATAAATTAACTAAATAAAGTTGAAATCAGCATCATACGCGCACATAATGACCGACCGCGATGTAAATAAAAATACTTAGGTGCCTATCATGCAATCTGGATCAAACGAAGTTGTTTCAATAGAATCTCGCATTTCTTCTGCTATTCAAGCAGGTCAGCTGGATGTTTTGCGTGGAATAATGGATAGAGAAAACATAAACCATTATTTATCTAAAGCTGAAACGAGTCACAATAGTATGCAGTATCACTTGACGCCGCTATGGAAAGCAATCAAGTACGTGCAAAAAGACATTATCGAATTTCTTTTTACCTTCGATAACTTGAAAGTTGACTTACTCGCGGTGGAGGATGATAAGACAGCTAGTTTTTCACTCATGTGGTTTACTGTTGCAACATATAAAAATTACCTATCTAATAAGAAATGCCAGGAAATCATCTTGATTTTATTAAACAAGTTCTCGCTGAAAGATGATGCAAAAAATGAAATCTATGCACTATCAGATAAAGGAGATTTTGCAACACTGCTAAAACTATTTTTAGAGCAAGACACCTCAAAAAATATAGATCAAACCTTATATGATATTTTGGAATTATTAAATAAGTTAGGTCATCAGAATTTTGCTGAAAAATTGCTAGATAAATTTTTAAGAAATAATTCGTCATCACTCGAAAGATACTTCAATAATAATTCTGAATCATTTTATGCATTCATGATTGCTGCTGACCTTTCATACAAAAATGGCAGTCACCCCTTTAAAGTAAGGCGGAATTTTGTTGGTGCAGGTCAAAATGCGATAACTCAATTCCAAAAAGATGAGTTCAGAAAAAAGTTGAAAAGTTATGCTGAGGATTCTCCACTGAATTACAAATGTGAATTTTTAGAAATATTAGGAATGTCGCAATATGACGATTTACCTAATGATTTTAGTCGTCTACAGCTTAAAATGAATTATTTTGCTCAAGCTAATCGAATTCTGCATCAGATAAATATACGTATGAATAGGGGTTTTGTTTTATTTTATAATGCAGTCGATTTTTATGATCTACAGTTATCCAAAAATGCGTTGCCAGAAAAATTAAGTTTTTCTAACGAATACCATTTTTTAAATTTGCTCAATAAATCAAAATCTCAAGGCGACAGCAGTATAGCCAAAGAATTGATGAAGTGCATTTCATCCTTGCCTATAGACAAGTGTCTTTCATTAGCTGCACTTTCTGCGAATTTGCTAGACCCAGATCAGCTAGCTGGCGATCTACAGGTTGAGTTTCTACAGGGATTTAATGCATTATATGGAATGAACAGGCAACGAAATTTACGTGAAGCAATCAAGTCATTTGAAAATGTTATCGCCAAATTACCATCAAATCAGGATTTACATTTTTACCACATGCTGGCAACAGCAGCTTGGTTAGTCGAGAATTCTGAGTCAGATAATGCATTACAAAAAGCAGTTAATTCCTTCAAAAAATTACTGACAGTAGCGGTTGATTTAAATCCTCTCTCTATGCGTGATGTGATGATGACATTGAATCAGTTAGTCGATGTTGTTAAAAACGAGGCTGATCAAAACACATTGCTGTCCATTTTAATGAATTACATGGTGATGCAAACTAAGAAGAAGTTAGAAGATGATGTTAGCATAATCATTGCTTTTTCTGTTCTATCGAATAGGGCCTCACTCATTCAAAAAACAGATGCAACTAAGCTCGTTGCTATGGGTTTAAATGCGAGTTATGTCACTGCAACGGATGTCGTAAAATCAAAAATCATTATGCATATGCAAGAAATGCTGAGAGAAGCGACTGATGATCAAGCGAAGTTTGAAATATACAAAGCACTAGGGATTTGCTTTAAAGAGCAAGCTAGCATGTCACAAGCCGAAGAAATGTTAGAGCTAGCGTTGAGCCTGCACGACAAAATCAAGCATCAAGTTCCTCAATCTGATCTGATTCAAGTTTATAGTGTATTAGGTGCGTTGTGTTCAGGTGATAAGGGTTGTCAATATTTTATAAAGGCATTTAATTTAGGTGATAAGCATTCTATTTTGCTAGCTGCACATAAAGCCGAGAAAGATGATAAAACAGTTGGGCTTGCGTTAGATTATTATCAAACTGGTTTGCAAGCATATTTGCTTGCGAGTGATTACGATAAAGTGCTAGAAATTTTAGAGTCGGTGATGCGCTTAGTGGCGAGTCAAGATCTCAATGAATATGCTGCGAAAGTCAGTGATATTCTCAATGAAGCCTATGAGAATTTATATCGATTAACGAAGAATAGCGCAGCTGATAAAAAAATCGCGCACCAGTTTTTTGAGTTTGCTGTGGTATATAAGTTGCCATTGAAACTAATGTGCATCGCGCAATATTTTTCTTTTGATGATTCATTAGAGCTAGAAAAAAATAATTTCTTCCCTGCAGTAGCTGATGGAATTGATTTGGCTTTGAAACCTTGGTCAGGTATGGATTATTTTACTCATACTTCTTATGAGTATCATTCTTTATACGCGAGTGCGAAATTGGTGATTTTATCGCTTTGGGAGCCGCGTGTGAAAGATAAGATGGACAGCGTTAACAAAGCAAAGTTGTTTCTAAATGCTCAATCAAAATCAGGCAATGCGCCATTTAACACGTTGGCAAAGTGGTATATTTCAGTTATTAATACCCTACAAAAGTATGATCATCCGGTTACTGATGTGGATGCGTTTTTAGTGAAATATGCGCAGCGTGATTCTTCAAATCCTGATCAAGCTAAGTATAAAGATGTATTTCATTCTGTTTGTAAGGGAGTGCATAAACTCAGTGAGCATCCTGGTGAGGATTGGCTTAACAAAAAATTATGTGATAAAGATACTTTGCAGTTCATGTTTGAGTTAAATAATCACTTGTCTGAAAAAGCGATTCTAAAATCGACTGCAAGTGCAGCTGCTTCGTCAACACCGGTAACTGATGATACTTCGGCTATGACACCATTACCTACATCAGGAATTAAGATACACTTAAAAAGTAGTATTTTTAAGAAGTCACGGGATGGGGGTTCTGTTATTAAAGGCAAGCAAAAGGGTTGTGTTCACAGGATTTAGCCTACAGCAGTGACGGGTGAAGTGTGATTTTAAGCCAAAAACACCCCTCATCCGCCCTACGGGCGGCTTCTCCCGCAAGGGGAGAAGCAAAAAATCTTAATAGAAATTATGGAGTGTTTGATTGAATATAAATGCTTGAAACGTCTATTTCTGCTGTCATCACTTCCTCAAGTGCCATAGCAAATTTCTGTTTCTCATCAGCAGACCGAAAAAACCCGCAACACTGTGTAGTATGAGGTAGTATCACTTGCTTAATTTTATTCGCCAGATTCTTTGTTAATTCCTGAATCGAACCAGCTGTGACTATATTATCTGAACATATTTGGTAGGCAGAATGAATATTGTCTTGGATGGTTTTTTTCAATGTCTTAAGGCTATTATGCGAATGTTGATTTGAAATGCTTACAAATGTTTCTGCCATGGTATCCAGCTTGATAAAGCTGTCAACAAGGTCATTTGCATCTTTAGAGAGGGTTGCATCTCTTGCTTTCTGCTTAATTTGTTGTATAGCTTGATAGCGAAGCGAGTTAGGTTCAGCGGCAATGTGATCTAATCGAGTGGATATCTCATATATTTTAGCAGCATCTTCAAGTAGTGTGATAATAGAAGATTTTACCGTTTCCTTAAGGTTTTCACTGAGATCTGGGGTAAAAGTAACACCATATTTAATTAATAAAACCATGATGCTATATTTTTCTAGAAACGCGAGCATTGACAGAGATATTGCATTGAGATTGGCACCGTTTTCTATCATCAACTTCATCATATTCGTATTGTTATTGTGAGCAGTGATGACGGTAGGGCTTACATCATAATAGCCGTCTTCATCTAGATAATTAAGATCTGCTTGATGTTGTAACAAGCTTTCGGCTGTATCGAGATGGTTTTCGTTAGCAGCGTGATAAAGCCATGTTGCACCATATGAATCGACTAGTTTTGCTTTCTCGTGCGTAACGGAATGTATATCTTGCCATGATTTTTCTTTTTGCCATTCAGCCAAGCAATGTTCTGCTTTCGCCTTGTCGCTATGAGCGGTATAAACATGTGTGGTAAAGATAGCGGTTTCATTAGACGAAAATGCTGATACCGTATATTCTGCCAATTCTGCGGTATCATGAATTATTTTACCGGGTAATTGATTCGCATTGATAAAAATCCAATGATTTTTATTGGGGTCATAGCTCACACAAATGCTATGATTAGAGCTATTAAAAATGAGCGAGACAGGTCCTGTTTTTCCGATAAAGTTATTCTTCAATCCTTGAATAAAATGCGTTAATTCTGCAGCAGAATAACAGCCAGAGAATTCACCTATTCTCGTCACTGCAGCATCGGCATTTTCTAATTTATATGTTTTGTATTCTTCACCCAAGAGTTCAGTGCATGAGTTTGCTTGTTGATAATGCAGGGCGCCTTTAAAAAACGTTTCCACATCGATTTTAGCCAACTTGTCAGGCTGGTCGGCCCAGGGGGCGTCATCTTGCACATAGAGATCATAAATAGTGAGAAGTCTACGGTTAAACGTTTCAAGATCGCCAGACAATACAGCTTGCATACCCATATGCGCGATGCCAAAGCAAATGCCTCGTTCATCAGTCAGTGGCAAATTGAACTTCTTTATGGTTTGAATAATCCACTGCTGCCCTCTGGGTAATTCTCGCGTTTGACTCATGCTCACTTAGCCTATGCCTATAAAAATGGAGGTGAATATTAGCATATATTTCGCATAGTTGATCAAATATATATGTTGCTTGAAAAGTTTGTATATAACCTATTGAAATCAATACAGGTCACATGATACCGTATGACCATGCGCTGATTTGATATCAGCTTGCTGGGCGCATAATAAATAACAGCTAAAGCGATGGGAAACCATCCAGCCACCATCGAGATGGTTTTTTCGCTTCTAGAGATAGAATTTTTTATTCTGTCTTTGGGTCTGTGTCCCTGCATCTGAAACAACATATCATCAGCCATAACCTTTATTAACAATTAAATAAGGATAGTCTTATGGCCGTATCACATCATTTAGGATTCCCCCGTATTGGCGCGAAGAGAGAATTAAAATGGGCGCTAGAACGTTATTGGAAAGGGGAAATTGATCAAGCAACTTTGGAGTCTGAGGGAAAATTCATTCGTGCTGATAACTGGCAGAAACAAATCGATGCGAATCACGATTATATTTCTGTAGGTGATTTTTCCTGGTATGACCATGTGTTGGATATGTCTGTACTGTTAGGTGTTGTTCCAGAACGTTTCACAACTTCAACAGATAAGCTTGATATCAATACTTATTTTCGAATGGCGCGTGGTCGTGCTCCTGTCGGGAGTGATGTTCATGCATGTGAAATGACAAAATGGTTTGATACGAATTATCACTATATTGTTCCTGAATTTAATCAAGACCAAGATTTTCAAATCAGTAGTGATAAATTATTTTCTGAAGTGCGAGAAGCGCAGGCATTAGGAAAGCAGATCAAACCCATTTTGTTAGGGCCGCTCAGTTATCTTTGGTTAGGTAAAGCAAAACAGGCCGATTTTAATAAATTAAAGTTGTTGGAAAAACTTCAGTGCGCTTATGTGAAAATTTTAGAAAAACTGCAAACGATGGGAATTAGCTGGGTGCAAATCGATGAACCTATTTTGGTGCTAGATTTACCGTTAGCTTGGCAGAAAGCATTTCATGAAACCTATCAACTCTTTAAAAAAATCCCTGTCAAATTGCTTTTAACTACATACTTTGGAGGTTTGCAAAATAATACTGAACTTGCTTGCCGCTTACCAACTGCAGGCTTGCATATTGATGTTGTGAGAGCGCCTGAACAACTTTCAGCGGTATTAACATACTTGCCTGCTGAAAAAATACTATCAGTTGGCATAGTTGATGGGCGTAATATTTGGCGCACTGATTTACGAAAAGCGCTGAATACGTTAAAGCCTCTGCATGAGCAGCTAGGCCAGAGACTTTGGATATCCAGCTCTTGTTCTTTGTTGCATTGCCCGGTTGATTTAGATCTTGAAATAGCACTTGATGGAGAATTTAAAAGTTGGCTTGCTTTTGCAAAACAAAAATTGGTAGAGATAAATCTTTTAGTGCGCGCACTAAATGAAGGTGAATTATCGATGGAGCGAGAGTTGTGTGAAAGTGATTTATCAGTGAAGTCGAGACAAAATTCCTCTCGTATACATAATCACATTGTTAAAAATCGCAGTAGCGAAGTAACCGATAGCATGATAGCACGTCAAAATCCTTACTCTGTGCGGCGTGGCGTTCAGCAATCGCATTTGAAATTACCGTTATTTCCAACTACCACAATAGGCTCATTTCCTCAGACATCAACGATTCGTGAAATCAGACGTGACTTCAAATCAGGTAAGCTTAATAATGAAGGCTATCGTCATAATATTCGCAATGAAATCGCAAATGTGATTCATAAACAACTGGATTTAGGAATCGACGTGCTCGTTCATGGCGAAGCAGAGCGTAACGATATGGTGGAATATTTCGGTGAATTATTAGAAGGATTTGCGTTTACCAATCATGGTTGGGTGCAAAGCTATGGGTCGCGATGTGTAAGGCCGCCGATTATTTTTGGTGATGTGAGTCGTTCTTCTGCGATGACTATCGAGTGGATTTCATACGCACAATCACTGACTCAAAAACCCGTCAAAGGTATGTTAACAGGCCCAATAACAATTTTGTGTTGGTCGTTCGTGCGTGATGACCAATCACGCTTTGAGACGGCAAAACAAATTGCATTAGCATTGCGTGATGAAGTGACAGATTTGGTAAACGCAGGAACCCAAATCATTCAAATTGATGAACCTGCCTTTCGTGAAGGTTTACCATTGCGTCAAAGTGATTGGCAAGAATACTTAGATCAAGCTGTTTATAGTTTTCGATTAGCATCATGTTGTGTGCCTGATCACGTTCAAATTCATACGCACATGTGTTATTCAGAATTCAATGACACGATTGAGGCAATTGCAGATTTAGATGCCGACGTCATTACGATAGAGACATCACGCTCTGATAGGGAATTATTAAATGCGTTTGAAAAGTTTAATTATCCTAATGAAATTGGTCCGGGTGTTTATGATATTCATTCTCCGTGTATTCCTACTGTGGATGAGATTGTTAACTTAATTAATAAAGCTGCGCAGCATATTCCTATTCAGCAATTGTGGATTAATCCAGATTGTGGTTTGAAGACAAGGGATTGGAAGGAGACAGAGTTGGCGTTGAAAAATATGATTGTGGCAGCGGGGGTATTGCGGGAAAAGTATAAGGTGCTTGAGGCTGTAGTCTAAAGCATTATTTACCTCTCCCCTTGTGGGAGGGTGCAGTCGGGGCTTTCGCGAAGCATGCTTCGCGCCGACGTAACGCCTGACATTTGTAATGTCAGGCTGGAACGATGGTTAAGCTCTCGATTCTGTAAGCGGCGGGTGAGGGGTGTTTTTATGCCAAAACCACCCCTCATCCGCCCTCCAGGCAGGCACGAAAACACGCTTAGAAACCCACATGGAGAGAAGGAATTAGCCAATTTTTGGTAGTTAATATGACAAAATTATAGATTTTTCCCTCATTATAGGTTAATATATGCCCAATACTAAATGAGAGTCCCCATTATGCCAGCAACCTACCGCAGTAAACATTACTTAAGGCCAGAATCTGAAGCATTAGCAGATGCTATTGAAACAGGTAATATGGCGTTTATTAAGGCCAATCTGAATCAGCAAAATATACACACAAACATGTTAAAGGATTCGTTAAATCATGCATTAACTCCCTTATTTTATGCGTTGATAGTTGGGCAGGTAGATGTTATTAGTGAAATTCTCAAAACGAAATTGAGTGATACAGAGGAGAAATTTGTTAGTAGTAGTCGTACTGAGTATAGAGCGTTAGGATTTATTCTCTTTTATTATGGTTCTGATGATACTGAGCGTGATAGTGTTCAAAAAGCCATTTTAGTGTTACTGAAAAATAATGCGAATGTACTAGATCCCAGCGTAAAAAGAACCATAGCATCTTATTGTTATAACTGCAAAAACGACAACATCATTCAGTTAATCGAAAATCTTATTCAGTATAATGAACTCAAAGAAAATAAAGATGGCGTTTGTCAAAAAATTGCAGAGCTCTATGAGAAATTAAATGAACCCGAAGAAGCGATTCGCTATCGTGAAGGGTTGACATCAAATTATTTAAGAGCGGGATTAAACCAACGGGATGGTTTAAACGGCGTTGAAAAAAATGCTTATTTAGCGATTAAATCGTTTGAGGTTGCTGCGAAAGAACATCCCGAGATTGCCCATTTTGGATATTATGAATCCTTTGTGACGAGATTCAATCTACCACATCCATTGCATATTATTGTTCAGGATATGAAAGAGATTCTGGATCTTGTGTTAACGCATTATGAAAAACTCAGTCTAGAAGAGCGCAAGAATATCATGGTGCAACTGTTTTCTTCTGTTGAACGTATTGGTGTGCCGACGAGTGCTGAGCTGATGGTACGGCTAGTTGCATTATATGATAAAGAAAACGATAACAGTCTATTAATCTATTTTAAAGAAACTCTCCACACTATTATTCAAAAAACAGTGCCAGGTTCTGAATTCTCTAATCAAATCCAGCAAGCTTATGTGAAGTGTTGTCTGCGCACTGGCCTTAGCGTAGAAGAATTAAAACTAGAGATTAGCAAAACACAAGATGAAGCAACGCTGATTCAGTTATACAAGCGTCTGGGTGAAAGTAGTCGGGGAATGGAAGCTGTTGATGCATATAAAAAAGCGGGATTTTTAGGGGATGTGGATTCTTACATTGCAGCGATTCGTGTTGCTGAAAAAGAAGAAGCATTGTTAGGTGCAATATCAAGCGTATGTGATTCGGTTTTGCATATGTTAATTGGTTCGAAAAATACAGCCAAAATACTCGAAATTGAAGTCATGATTAAAAACATAAAAAATACTCGATATATACCATCGGATATTAAATCAGAAATTGAAAGAATTTTAGGTGTTATTGAAAAATATAATGAAGAACAAAAAGCCAAAGAATTAGCGGCACAGAAAGCTGCAGCAAAATTAGCAGAAGATGCAGCTCATCAGAAATTTCTGGAAGAGAAAATTGCAGAAGTAAATGCGCCAGTCGAAGCTGAGCGCAAAGAACTAGAGATGATTAATTCTGTGGATGTTGAAAGACTTAAAGAAATAATAGACTTCAATACAGAAATATTACGATTGCTTGATTTAGGCGGCAAGTCTAAATTTAGAAGCGTCAAACATCTCGCTGCAAAAAAAGCGGATTTATATACGATGACATGCGCACATACATTTTATAAGAAAAATTCCGAAGGCTCTGTCTACACTGTTTCTAAATGGATTAGGAGAGCTTATTATTTACCTGCCATAGCAGATTTATTGAATACTTATTTAGATAGTCACTATGCAAGATGGTTTAGAGAAAACAATGTGAGACGTAATTTATATCTCTGTGCTAATGCTATTTTGTTAGGTTCTAACACAGAAAAAGCGGCTAAACGTTTTTATATGGATAAAGATGCGATTATTTCTCTGCGTGAAAGAGCTAATCAATATATTGTAGAACAAACTGTCTCAAGCGGTAAATATCATCAACTTGCGGATTGGTATAAAAAAATTATAGATCAGGTAGTCGAGTCTGGACGATTCGTTGGGTGTTCATCCTATGTGTTGTATCAACAACTCATAGCTGAGAGTGCAAGTATTTATAACGGTGTTTTATATGGCACTCTCGAGATTCATAAGGAAGATTCGATGGAAACGTTAGTAAGACGTATAGAAAGAAATCTTTCGGAAATGAGTTGGCTATACGAAGGCATAGAAGCAGAAGATGAAGTGGTTTCTAACGTGTTATCACCCCTTGAGGCGGTGCCTAGTTTTGTATTGCCACCGGCTTTTGCTTCTCAAAGTTCTGTGGTAGCGAGTGCTTCTGCTTATCCAGCAGCAGTAAATCCTTACTCTGTAGAGCATGAACAGAATGTAGTGATACAATCGAGTGCCCCAGCGATTGATTTGCCTGCGCAACAGTATGCATATCCGCAGCTTGGTGTTCCTCAAAATAACGTCTCATCTGCTGTCGTTGCCTCATCTGTTTATCCAAATTTATTTGCGCCGCAGGAAGCCGTCAGTGTTTTACTACCACAACCTAACGCAGTGTCTATACCGACACAGCTGAGTAGTACAGCAACAGCGTTAACATCTTTGCAATTTCAACCGAGCGCGCCCATTGCTGTGAATACCGCACCAACGCAATCTGTTCAATCAGCAGTGTCTAGCCCATCTGCACAGCAAGTGGATCTGCTAAATAATTCTGTCGTGATTCAAGATGACGGTTTATTTTCAGAGTTTCTTGCACAAGGCTATGCTGCACCTAGCGGAGAATTGGATCCTTTGTTCGATCAGGCATTTCTAGATCGCTTTAATAAGTTATCGGCTCCTGCTCCTGTGTTGTCACAGCAGTCTAGTGTGGTTGTAGTAGAGAAGCCTAAAGCAGATGTTGTTCGACAAGTTGTGTTTAGTTGATTGTTATAATCCTAGATTCTAACTGCCGAATCTAGGATAATTCACATCCGCTTCAACACGCATGTCCCTAAATCTTCGTCCCGCAAAAAATGAAAATCCTCCCATGACAAGCGTTGTTCCAATGGTTGTCATCGAATCTGCAATTCGTAATGCAAGAGCTATCGCCTTATTTTGAGAAGATTGATCTTTTGCTACTGGCAATAAATCGTTATTTACGTCCATAAAAGCCTGATAATTTTCGGTTTGCGCTGCGCAGTCATACAAATAAGCGTCGGCAAATGCACTGCCGATAATCGCTCCGACTCCAACGATAGCCCATGCGGCGCCTTTTGCTTTCTCTTGCCAATGAGTTGCTTTTGCAAATCGAGATAAGCCGTAGCTAAGTAATATCGTGCTAGCGCCTTGTGTTACGGCCGATGTGAGAGAAACGCCTGCACGTTGATAAATACTCATGGAGGGTGGCGGGTTAGTATGTTGTCCACTGAAATTATTAAGATACGTATTATAACTATTGTTGTAATCTTGTAAGGAATTAAAATAAACGGAACCTTCTCTAACCGCTGTGCTGACAAGGGTTGTCAGGCTCACGCTTGCAATAAAACTCCATCTTGTTTTATTCGATGCGATGATGGTTCTGACTTCTCTGTCATCTGCGTTTAAGGGAATCACATTAAATTCAGTTAGAACATCTCCCGCTTGTGGACGAACATTTATCACTCGATGTAGAGCAGGTGTTTCAGCGGTAGGCTGCTGAGGGCGTGAAGTGGTCATCGTATTCTCCTGCGGGGCATGAATGTCACATGAGTCGTCATCGCGAGGCAGCGGAGCGTTTTGCCGAAGCGATCCATGACCTGTCTGTGGATCGCCACGGCAAAACGCTCCGCTGCCTCGCGATGACGACGCCTTTTACAAATGAAAAAAAGCCATCTTATGGCAAGCAGTGATCTAACCTCTCTTTTTCTTTTTCCTCAGGCATAGCCGAGATAGTCGACGTAGAAAAGAAATTTAAGAGTACGTGATTGCTGGGATCAGGAGTAGAAGCTGCCTGAGTTACCATGTTTCTTGCTATGCAAGCTTTCTCTACGTTGAATTGAAATAACGTGATTAAATCATTCCGTTCAGCATCGGATAATTCTTTTATGTGACGAATAAGCAAAGGACTGTTTTCTGGCCCTTTTAAAATACCTTCATGCGCCAATAAAAAGTTACGTATATTTTTAGGCATGATTGTTTCACATTCTCTTTTTGCGTAAGAAGCACCGCGAGATAAAAGCAGTCTTACTAATTCATAATCATTATTAGCAGCAGCGGCTTGCAAGAGTAAATGACTCTTGTTGAATTCAGCGGTTAAATCAAAATTCTCCAATAAGAAAGCCAGGGTTTCAAGAGGTGCTTGGGTTTTGATAGCCTGACAGATAAGACCGTTGGTTACTATCGCTTGTTGTATTTCGACTAAATATTTTAATAATGTTGGGTGGGGTAAAATTTCAAATAGATTTTTTTCTGTGAGATTTGAAGGATGAAATTGGATGTTTTCTTTGATGATGTCGTCCACCATGATTTCTTTATTAGGAGTCTTGACAATGCTTGAAACGACTTTCCATGTAAACCCAGTTTTGTACTGGGTGATCATCAAATGAATCAGGTTCCAATCAGGGATGAATTCATTCACTTGATGGCTGGTAAATTTGAATTTTTCATTGATGTTGAGTATTGCTTCATAGACACTTAGTCCTAGCTTTTTATTTTGTTTAATTAAATGGATGACAGTGTTTTGAAGTAATTTAATAACAATATTATCATTGCTCAGAAATGTTTTTTTAGCCAGGTTGATGGCAAAGTCAATAGCTTTCTTAGAGTTGCTCTCAAATACATGATGAAGAAAACGAGATGCGCTCAGATCATTTTCAATGACAGTTTGATAAATAGATTTCAAAGCATGCAGATTGCGTTTGTTAGCAGCTCTCATTGATAATTCATCTATAAAGTCTGATCCCGATGGATTGTAGTGCTTGTATTTTAATAACAAGTAAAGAAAGCAGGTTCGTTGATTTGTAATGTCTGAATCAGTTTTTGTATCGAGATCTTCGAATCTAACAGCAAACATTAATAGTTCTGTTATTTTGTCCTTGGGCTCTGATCGAAATGAATACCATGGTGGTGTAAATAACCATTCTAGCGCACGTAAGTTTCCAGAGCTGACAGCTGTTCTGAGTGTATTGTCGTCTATACCAGTATAGTCTGAATAGAAAGCCTGGTATGAATAAAAGGAGCTATAAAAATCTTTGTCAGATAAGCTGGGATTTTTAGCAAAGTATTTAATGCTTTCATCTAGTCGGAGTTCTCGTGGCATGTTTTGAAATCGCTGCCATACTGAATCCGAAGAGGTGTCAGGCTTAGTTTGTGAAGCGGGTCTAGATATTGCCATATTAAGTCGTCTCATCCATGGAAAAATTGCTTATTGTAGTGAGGAATAAGGTTCCTCGCAATCCGTACTTCTTGTGTCAAATAATTACACATTTTGTGATTGAAGTGATTGACTCGTCATCAAGATAATCTACAATGCCTATTTCATACTTCATCGCTTAATCCTATTGGAAAAGATATTTCAAAAATATCGACCTATCCAAATGAGAATGAAGTGTTATTTCCGCCTAACACAGAATTTATCTATGCTGAATATTTCAAGAGTCGCTGGATTCAGATCGCGCACACTTAGCGGAATGCCTCTCTTCAATAGAAGACATAAAAAATAATTTAGAAATTTATTTGCGTGTCGATGTTGATTCAGATATGCCGGAGCAAAAAGGAAAAAGCAATAAAAGAAAAAGTTGTTATGATAAAAAGTCAGAAGTCTTGTGCGATGATCAACACAAGAACAAAGTCTCAAAAAGATAGTTCATTGCATTGAAGTTCTCAGGAAGCTTGAAATTCCTGTTATCCCCGTGGCGTTAAAGCATTGAGGCCGTGGGTGTACTTTGATGCGTAGCTGTTTTTTGGTTAGTTTGCGAAGATGTGGATCCACCATACAGGCTTAATCTCCCAGGACTTGATAAAGGAGCGGGCTGACTATGCGCGTTATCAATGACAACCTGTGGGGCGGGTAGAAGCTTAACGTTGTAAGATACGTTAAAAGTGTAAGGCTGGCGGGCTCCATATAGGGCTCCAATCACTCCACCAATAACAAAAAATCCGCCTGCGAATATGCCAATGATGCCGGCTTTAATTCCCCCAAAATCAGAGGGGTGGTACTGATTATTCTCGTCAGGTGAAGAGCTAAACGCTTCGCTGCCTTCATAAACAATAGTTCCCACGCAGCCACCAACAAGTGTGCCTGAAAAAGCGCCAATACTTGCATATTTAGTGATGTTTTTTAGATAAGATGGCATCAGATTTCCTCATTTCATATTATGTAATCTGGCGATTCTATATTATTATTCTTAAGAAAATATTAATTGTTTGTCCTTTATGTTTAGCTTGGAATGCTTTTTTAGTGCAGCCACATTTGTGGCTCATCTTTGGTGTTGCGACAGTGATGTCAGCCATCAATGGATTTCACCGACCCGCATTAGAAAGTATTACTCAACAGTTGGTAGAAAAAAAAGATTTCCCGGCAGTCGGCGTGCTTTCTACGTTTAAATACAGTTTTGGAAGCATAGCGGGCCCTGCGTTAGGCGGGATTATTCTTTTTAGCCTGTGCAGGCGCTGCAGATGCTGTGAGTGGAATTTTTCGAAGTACCTTGTGGAATGAAGTAGTCGATAATGAATATCGTGGTCGCCTAGCGGGTATAGAAATGATTAGCTATCTCAGTGGGCCTAAGCTAGGTGATACAGAAGCTGGTTTAGTCGCTGCTCTGTTTGGTGTGACAGCTTCTGTTGTTTCCGGAGGTTTTCTTTGCATTGTGGGTGTAGGGGTTTGTGCTTTGATGATGCCTAGATTTTGGCGATATAAATCAGTTTGTTAGATTTTGCTATATTATCGAAACGACGTTCAGTTTAGCAGCCAGGTTTATTAACTTCTGAAGGTTGAGCGGGCTTGGATTCAAGTAAGTTTGAAAAAAAATCATGAAGATTTTTTTTGGGATTTGGAAAGAGATAGTCCAGTCCTGTAATATAAGGGTTTCTATCATCATTATAATTACTTGCTTGCGTTAATTCATCAGATAATGTTTTATCTAAAATGCGATTTTTAATTTCTTCTTTTTCTTGTGAATTAAGATCTTTTATTAGTATGTTTAAATGATCGATCATGGCACGTAATTCTGGTAGGGCTTTTTTTTCAATGTACACAGTTGCTTGAGCTTTATTATCAAAAATATTGCCGAATAGGCCATTGTTGCAGAGTATATCAGTGTGTATTTTCAGTGTTTTTAAAATAATGCTTATTTCTAATTGAATATTTTTAATGTGTGCATCTATCATCTCTTGCGCACTTAGCCTGGAATATTTTTCCCAACATTTTTCGTACTGTTCATTATCCCAAGATTTTTCAAGATGGACAGAGAGTAGATCTTCACTCAGATTTAATCCTTTAAATAGTGCAGTTGTTAAATTTCGCATGATACCAATGGGTATACTTCTCCAGAGATTGAACTTATCGCCTTTGTCGATACCGTCTGGAGTGGCGTCTTTTTTATTGATGAATTGCACGAAATTTAAAAAATTTGCGTCGTAGATGATAGAGTTACTGTTCAAGCTAGCAGATTTATTTCTTAATTCTCGAATAGGAGAGTCTAGCCCAAAAACTTTTAATGACTTTTCAACAATAGAAAGACGAGTGGTAAGATTATTTGTGTTGCCTTGATTTAGATCTTCTATTTCCTGCTCAGATAAGGCGATAGAATTTTCGTTTTTTAAGCCTGGGCATCTGATAAATTCACCATGCTGAATAATAAAAATTGTTTTTTTGTTTTGTACTTGAGTGTCTAACAAAATGATTGATTTATTTTGAAAGGGTTGAAGTTCAGGAAGTGCATTAGAATTTTTTGCATATAATGAATTTATATTGTTAGCTAAGCCACAACTATTCGATTTGAGATAAATAATATTAAACTGATCTGGTGGTGTATTGTCTCCACCTTTCAAGAGGCCAAATCCTAAGGAAATATCTTTAAGCTTATCATTTGGATATAAAAACTTTTCTAAGGATTGCCGCATGACAGTATGGATGACCCCTACGCCGGTTGATCCAAATTGATGGGTTCCTTGCACCGTCTCATCGGGTTGGTAACGACAATTATTTGTGTCTATACGCGCTAAACCATCGTTATGGTTAAATGCAGGTCTTAGATATATTTTGATGTTATCTTTATGTATAACAGCGATACCGCAATAGCCTTGCCCTGGCCTTCCTCGTTCGAATAATTCTCGAGATTTAGGTTCTAGCTCCCATTTGTCGGGTAACTTATTGACAGTTGGTGTTGTATATAACGTATTGGCTGAGATTTCAGAGCCATTATTATTCAACAGGTTACCTGAGCCAGACATGGTATCCTCCTTTTGAATACCCTAACTTATATCAATTATAGACCATTAAAATAAGGATATATAAACCTATAAGGGGAGGGAGGAAATAATCTTTTTTTCCATAGCGCTTATGGGTGCAGACACCTTCCAAAACTAAACCTTATTCTGCCCTGAGGGGCGAGACTATATTGTTTTAAATTTTCACCTGTATTTCTTTCAAGGCAATTTCTGGCTGGTGTTCTTCATTAGTTTTCACACTATGTTTCTCGTAGTATTTAAATAATGTGTTAGATAGCTTGGATGCGGAGGGATGTTCATAGCAGTGTTTGGTTTCAAAAAATGTTTTTATCCCATTGTATAACGCAAGTAGAAAGAGCAGGGAAAGTATGATGTTTCCTACTGTTGCATGGTCGCCATACTCAAATGCCTCTGAATCGATATATGCCTGAATCAGCATGACCTCCATAAAATGCGCGGACATTTCTGTGATAGAAAATATAAAACTCGCAGGATATTTTTCAATGTCGAACTCAACACTATTGTAAACTTTTACAAAAGTATCCCAGACATCTTCGTCGTTATTCCACTTTTCAAGCCGCTCGATTTCTGCAGAAGTGATGTTGTGCGAGATAAGAAAATCACGCGTTTTTACACTGTTTTGATTAAGTTTGTCGATGATTATGCGTGTCGTAAAAAGAGTTTCATTGGCCTTGATTGCAATAGCATTGTTGTCAGGTGCGGATGATTGATGGTTTTCAATTAATTGAGAGCCGAAATCCATGAGTGAAACAGATAAGGTTGTGAGTGCTGGCCCATATCCAGACAAGAATGCTTTCAGTGGAATCTTCAACACGTTTCCTAAAGCAAAAAATAATCCTGTCATTCCACCTGCAATTTGTCTCGATTTACGAAAAGCGGGGCCGATGTTTAATCGTGTAAGCATGGGTAAATATCCTTGCTGTTTTTTGTAAGTGATTATCGTTGTAGCGAGCTACTACTTGAAAGCGCTGTGTGAGTTGCATGATGTGTAGATCGGGGGGCGGTATCCTCTCACTAAACACACTCAAAGCGACAAACAAAGTCGTGTATTCAGTGATAACCCGTTTATTGATTTCTAATAAAACTAAGCTATAGCCAGTCTTCATTTGAGAAAAGATCAATCACTTATAATAAAATCCTAACATTGAAAACCTTAAGAAATTATTAAATTAATACAATAGAAAACACAAAAGATCAGGCATTGCTCAAAAAACTGATTATATATGATCATGCGTGTTTAATTTATTCAGTATTTGTGATACACTGCGACTTCATTATCATTATGTTTAATAATCCTAGATTCGCAGCATTTTGCTGTTTTACGAGATTCTAACTGCCGAATCTAGGATAATATGTATAGGTGATTGATATGCTTTCTTCACACGATAAAAAAACCACGGTAGCCATGTTAACCATAATGGGAGCTAACTCAAAAGCGCCTATAAAATCTATTACGTTTGGCACTCAACGAACAACAGCGCCAACCATCTTCAATCAGGGTTCTGTGCAAATCGAAGCAGACACACCGAATCATTTTGAAATGTTGAAGAGTCAAGTAAGCGAATTAATATCAAAGTGCAACACAGCAAAAAAAAATGAAGACTTTCCAGAAGCTGGATATTTAGAAGAAGCAGGGAGTGCTATTGATGAATTCAATCGATTGCTTAAAATAGCGAGAACCGAATTTTCAGAGCGAGAAGTGGAAATAGATCAAATTGAGGAAAGTGTTTTAGATACTGTAAATATATATAAGGCGCAAGAGGCGAAGAGGCAGGAAGATTATCAGAGAGCTATAGCAAATTCGTTGAGATAATAAAGAAGTTCTTGCAGATCGCGTGTTAACTTGGTATCTCTTTAGCCTTGACCTGGTCGTTATTATTAGTTAGTTTAAGTCGCACAGCTCTGTCACATCAAAATTATACCCTATATTATTTTCCGTAACCACTTACCCGTCTTTGCGAGGCTGCGAAGCGTTTAGCCGTGGCAATCTAGCATTTTCTATATTTATATGATGATTTAATTTAGTGAAGCGCTTGATTGCCACGGCTAAGCGCTTCGCAGCCTCGCAAAGACGGTAAGCAGTTAACTTTCTTAGATATTACCCAACACCAAACTACTTCTTCAAATGCGCATACCCCGTCACCCCAAACCGTTTCTGATCAACCTCCGATAACGCTGGATTTTTTGCATAGTTAGCCGCTGTGGAAAGTGTCACAGCTGGAGATGTACCATAATTAGAATAGTGGCTGCTAAAGAAGGTATTGAGCGATTGGGATACGGAAGCCATATCATCTTTTCCAATGCTCTCAGACATTTGTTTTAACACATTGTTGAGATTACATTTAAAGTCTTGATACGTTTGCCACCTTTGTAAACCTTGTTTTTTTTCTTCTTTTAATTCTCGCAATACATTTCTTGCTTTGTGTGCTCTAAACATTGTTTGTATCATGCAAGCTTTTTTCTGATGTTCATTGTTTGCAGGTGCAGCATCTGCAGGCATTTTTGACCACGTTGCTAGTGCAGATTGATGTAAGGCTGCAATCTCTTGCTGTTGTAAATGCATGACATAGAGAGCTATAGCAGCGTTTTCAATGGGCACATAGGAATTTTCTGCCATGAGATGGCTAATCAATCTTGATCGCTCATCAAACAAGAGAGAATCAACCCATGTTTTTGAAGCGTCAACGACAATTTTGTTAGAATCATAATCCGATTCAATAGAAGAGGCGTGTAGGTCATAAAAAATATGACGGATTAGTTTATTCGATACGAAGCTTGAATCACATAATAATTGTTTTAATGCAGCCTTATGGAATATCTTAAATTGTATTATCGAAGAATTGGTTATAACCGATGATAAATATTGCGTGAGTGTTGACTGAAGCGCTAAAGCATCTATTTCACCTGCTTCTATTTTATAATAACGGTCGCTGTCGTAAGATATGGTTTCATTACCCCAAGCTCCAGATCTCCATACGATAGATGCTTCGCTTCCTGTTGTTTCAGCTTTTCGTAATTCTTCTTCATCTTGTGCATAAGGCATGTAGTTTTCAGCGAGATACTTTTCTTTTGGAAATAAGTCTTTGAGCATTAAAAACTGTAGAATTAATTTCAACTCATCAATATTGTGATTGGATCGGTAACCGGTATTTATGTTTTTTACACGTGATATAACCAAATTTAACATACGTAATTTTTGTTCTTTTGAAAACAGGTCTTGAATAGAAATTAAAGTTTCCGAAATAGAAAAAGTTTCGCAGCTTCCTATGCCTATGACTTCATCTCCATGATTGGGATACTCATTAGACTTCACTAATTGTAAACGCATTATGTTATAGATTTTTTGACTGAACTCGGGAATTTTCTGTTTAATATTTTCATACGCTTCCGTATCAGGTAACAGCATGGCGAGATAAGCGCAGGTAGCATAAAAAATAGTATTTTCTGGTTTTTCACCTACCATTTGTTCAATGCGCAACTTGATTTTAGCAAAGTCTTCTTCAGTAAAATGATTTTTAAATTGATGTAGAAATTTGCTAGCCGAATTGGAGTTTGTTTTTTCAATATATTCCAATGTGACAGCAATAATTTTTCGACTCTGTTCGGGAGAAATAAACTCATTCATCTCACACAATGCAATAACAGGGCCTGTGGCAAACACTTTTCTTTCATCTTGCAAATGAGCGATCAGTTGATCAATGACAAATGCTCGTTTATCTTCGGGAATAAAATTTTTAAAAGTCACTATCGCTTTGTATTGAAGATCATTAAGGTTATCATTTGAGTAAAAATTATTTTCCACAAAATGTGCGAATAATCCTTCCACATATTCAGAGCGCCGGTTCATTGGAATCAATTCTTGCAAAGTTGACAATACTCGATGAGCTTTGAATATTTCGGATCGTTCAAATAGAAACTGATGATGAAAAATTTCTTGTGTTTTAAGTACATCTAAACAATGTGCTATCAGTTGATGAATATTGATGAGATCAATATCTTTCAGATTTGAGGCTATTATCTCTTTGTTTTCTCCAAGATAAATAGGTTTCAAGCCGTGCATTGAAATTGAAGAAAGATATTTTTTTATGTGAGTGCAAATTTGCTTTTCTTTTAAAGAATACTCATCTTCCAGTGTGAGCTTAACTTGTAAGCCATAATGCAATTTAAAAAAATAAGTTCGGTAGATTGAAAAAAATCTCGAAAGAACGGCTGCTAATTTCCCCGCTACATCTAATCGATTTCGAATGGCTTTGTCATCAAAGTAGTGATTGATATGTGAAATGATCTCGTCCATGCTTAATTTTGTTTTCGCAGGCTCCATTGAATATTCTTCTTTGCTTCTTTCTATGTAAGGATCTAGCGCATGAATTAAATCATCTACACTTTTGTCTCCATGTGTATCCACTATAAGAGTTTTGTTATGAACAAGAAAACTCACAAATTGATTTGCGACATCTTCTTTAGTGCTTAAAGCGTAAGTTATAATGCGGTGGTTTCTGTTTTGGGTCATGGGTTTTATCCTGCAAAAAAATAGTCATGCATAATAGCATAAAATTGTCACAAATTGGTAGTTTAGATAAAAACAATACCAGATCTGGGCGTTTCTTGTGATTAATAGATGGACAGAAAGTAGCTTTTTGACCACAGGATGATGCTGCTGAGTCTATTTTAGTGCATACACAAAATTCCGCGACAGCATCGCGGAATTTTGCAAGGACGATCTAACTTACATAGCCAACGCACTTACCGCATTCTGAGTATCCAATGATTTTTTTTCAGTAGCAGTTTGTGAGGAGCGATTCGGAAAGAACAGTAACCCCCCTTTAGCTGCTGCAGCAATGCTATGAGTCTTAGTCAGTGCTGAATCTAACACTTCCACTTTGCAATCCGTTTGATTCGAAACGGTATAGCAATGCGAACAATGCACTTGCGCAGCGGTTGCAAGTTTGTTTAGCGCAGTTTCAGTATCGTTTGTCATATCATTAGCGACGGCAATGCATATGTCTCCCATGTCTAAACTGTTTCTATCGACGCTGAGAATCTGATCGCCTGATTTGCCTGAGTAGACAACCGAATGAGTATGCTGTGTTTGTTTGTTATCGACAGCAGCAATACCTACATAGATTCCCTTCTTATTTAATAGATAGCTTAGCTGACCCGCTAGTATTTGACCCTCAATACCTATTCCTAGCAATTTGACAGGCGCTTCTTTCAGTTGAGCGATTTTTTCAATTTCTAATAATAATTTTTCCATGTGTGAATTTAACTTATTTAAATTTCCATCATGAGAGACTATATTGGAAATAGGTGTTGATCCCTTATGTATAACAAGATCAGCATCCGGATCAGAAGAAGTATGCAGCATGTCTAATCCATTATACTTTGCATCTTTCTTTAGTGTTGTTAACGTCAATTCACTAGGTGTACCAATAAGCGCAAAGGTTTCGTTAGGTAATGGCATGACATTCGGTATGACTTGAAGAGGTAAGTTCAAGGCAAGGGCTGCTGCTGAAGCTGCGGCGACGCTTACACCTTCGAATACAACAATAGACTTCGCTTGGCTGTCTTTAATTTTGTTGATGTATTCAGTTACCTTATAATCAAATGCATGCGGATTTCCCATGTAAGGCTTAGTCGCAACTTGATGTGCAAACTCATTGGCTAACGAATGAATTTTTATCTTTGATTCAAATTGCTGAAACTGGGATTTATACAGAGTAAATTGTTCGCTAAGCTGCGCTTCTGTTTTATCCGCTGAATCAATACAGAGATTTTTTGGATCTTTAAACCAGTTAAACACTTCTTTTTCTACCACGCTAACAGGTACGTTGGCGAGTTGGGCTTGCTTTTGAATGAGATCTTCATAACTCGTGGTTAACGTTCCCATTTCTTGCGTATTACTGAAATGCAAATCCGTCACTCCGAGATATAAAAATCGTGCTAAACATAACTGACGTAACATCCATTCTAACGGCATATTATTATGCACAAGTATCACTGCAATATCTTGAGCGCCTTTTTTCTTAATGTCTATAACCACTTGGCATAACGTGCCTCCTGTTGCTGTTTCATCATCCGTAATCAAGTATTTATCTTTAGGATTGATGCCTTTGTCTCCTGCATTCAGACATTTAATGAGTGCACTATCGTCTTTATGTGAGTCTCTGTCCTTTTCTCCCAAGACACGTGATTTGGATAACTTTTCATGCAAGATCACTTCTAATTGCTTAGTGAGCCCTTTGGTTCTCTTCGCAGCTCCCGCATCGGGTGTTACCAATCGAATTTCACCTTGCATTGGATGATCAGTATCCTCTATCCATTGCTTGGCTATCTTGATTGCGATAACAGAGAGCGCAGAAACAGCCGAACCTTTTATATTCATCCCAGTATAAGATCCTGACATCGTATGATTATCATGACATTCTGCTGTGACATCATGATTGACACCTGCTGCCTCTAATAGCATTCCGTTTTGTTGTACATAAGCGCCAGTTTTCCCATCGACACTATCTTCCGCTTTGTCTGAGCGAGCGCTAAATTGATAAGGATTAATTAAGTTAACGGTCTCAGCACCTCTCAGTTGTGCCTGTCTTGCAATCATTGCTGCTTCAAAGAAATAAGAAGAAGCACCATTTTTTTGATACTCCCCTGTGTCCGCAATATTATCGGGATTGGGTCTGGTAGATTGCACAATTGTGACGACTGCACCACAAATGGCTACATCATTTGGAATATGAGCTTTCGCACCTTCTCCTTGAATATGATAAATCTTTACCATTTCCCCTTGGCTACGAAGACTCGCAGCTATTTCTTCCGCTAACGGTTTATTAGCAGTGCAGCAGAGTAGTATGTGAGGTTGTGCTTTCATTTCAGGAACGTTAAGTGTTGATAATGATTCACTTGTCCCAACATATGAAAAACTATCCGTCTGATCAATGCTTAATTTAGACCAGTCACGATTCAAATTATATTGGCGTGTGTGCTGCATCACCTGGTTATCTAAGCTCAATTTGTCCTGATGCTTCTGTGGATTATTGGAAACATGAAGATAGTTTAATAAATCATTTCTATCTATCTGATGAAGATCCGCGTTTGCTTGATTCGTTATCGTTAGTGGTATGACAGAGTTGCTGTTAATAGTGCTATCGTCTAATTTTCCAGTATAGTTTTTATCATAAAAATAAATTCTGTTAGCGCCGCTTGCCTCAAACAATTCAATGAGCAAGCTATTAAAGTCACTATAATGAAGTACAGGATGAAATTCTTCAGGCAGTGCAATCGTGATAGACTTTGCACCGTGCTCATAAGCGCAGCGACAGAGTTGAAGTGCCTCCTGAAGCAATGCTAGGGGCGAATAAATATCATGCTTTAAACCTACATGAATATTGATGTGAGCGCCACCTATTTCAACTGTAGGAGACATAAGAGAAAATGCATCTCCTGTTAAAAAGACTTTAAAACTATTTCGTGCTTTTTTGACAGGATCAATATTCCAGGATTGAGGAATACCTTGATTATAAAAATTAATCGGTCTGCTTTTTATTGAGTTGGTTGGGGCAGAAAACAAAACACCACTATGAGCAAAGTCATTCATTGATTTTTTGCTATTAAGATCAAGCAGTCTTTTGATGTTAACTTGCTCTGCTTCTATCTCAGGCCAACTGTCTGGCATCATTTGTTTTTTTAACTGTCCTAGTGCTTGACAGAGTGCTTTCGATAAATGCTCAGTTCTCGAAATGCCGCCGAAGATTTCTTCTTGGTGAGGATTATTTGAATCTTTAGCGAGTCCTTTTTCCTTAGCTATCTCACCCCATGTTTTTAGAAAAGCTTGGTTGTTATCTTTAGGAATAGCATTGACAATGTCTGTAGGTACTTTGCAGCAGTCTTGTGTATGACTGAAAGTGCTCTGACCTTTTTTTACGATCACGTGAACAAAATCGTAATAGCAATTTTCTTTTTCAGAATAGCGAAGCCCATTTTCGATGGAAACCAACATGGCATTATCATTAGGTGACATGCTTTTTTCCAGGGAGTTAAGTCTGTTGGTCGCACCTTGAATAGTTTCATCATAACCAAATGGCTGACTATTAACGCCTGATTCAGAATTCGTGGAATTCATTTTAATGTTTAGGGGATCAAACATTCCCTGACAGGCTAGCTGAGTTGCCTCAATTTTTAGTGCTGATTTTGAAGCGAGATGAACAGTCAATTCATCTGAGGATTGATTCGCTTTAATTAATTTTTTGTTATTTTTAGTATGTCGCTCAAGTTGATAGGTGATAAGATTCGCTGGGTTTTGATCATAGCATTGTTGAAGGGTAAGTAATTTTTGTAAATCATTTTTTGTAAATTGCAATAAACTAATTAGGTTAACTCCTTCTTTTTCTAATTGTTCTCTTGCTTTCATATCCAGTAATTCAGTCATGACAAAAACAGTATCGACTACTCCTCCGCAGTCTCTGATGAGTTTAATTGCTGATAAGACGGATCCACCGGAAGCAATTAAGTCATCAGTGAGAAGATATTTTTTTCCTTTTTTTATCGTTTTTTTCAGTACTTGTAGTTCATCAGATGAATACTCTGTTTTTGTGTCTATCTGAACAAAGCGAGGGTCTCCTTTTACTTTTACTTTTTGAATATAATTTTCATCTTTTTCTGAAAAATGATTTGCAATAATGCCTGAGAAAATAAATCCTCTTGAGGCAATACCTGCAACCGCATCAAATGCTTTAGGGTCTACGGAGGATAGTGCTGCTTGAGAAATTAATTTTCTTGAAATGGGGTCATTAAATAATCGATCTAGCGCAAGAAAGATAACGCCAGATTTAGGGTAATTATTTATCAATGCTTCTTTGATAATAACTTGGTCGATAATTTGTTGTAGTAAGTACTTCATTTTTTTCGCCTCAATGGATTTAGTGTCATTTAATTGTAGTAAAACGGCTGCTTTTAAACATCCCGTATTAAATACGGGGCAGTCATTCAAAAGCAAGCAATTAACCAAAGCTAAACTTATTATTTTCTACAGTAGTCCACATAAAATGCTTGACCCCCATTGTTCTGTTAAGTAATGTTCCGCGTCTATCATCTAGGAATTATTAATGAAGCGGATTTTATTTCTTTTTATAACGCCATTCATCTTGTTTATTACGCAAGCCGAGGCTTCGAAAAATGGATTATTTTTTAATATCGCCGCCAGTGGAACTCCAGCGAATTTGAGTGTTTCTGTTTGTCTAAATGGAGCGGGAGCCCTGAGTTGTCAACAATATAACGTTTCTGCTTTAAGTCTGAGTGTTACAACCACTATTCTTAATCATACCTACCCAGCTGCAGGTATAAAGATTCTTACGCCTAATTATGTACTCTCTGGTTGTACGCCTGCTCCCAATGGATATTGCTTATTTTCTGTTAGTAATACTTCATCAGCCGGCATTTCCATTCAACCCAGTTTAGTCCTCAATTATTGGGTTGCTACCAATGGAAATGACTCAGCAAATGGTGATGTGAATCATCCTTTTCTGACCATCGGTCACGCGCAAGATGTAATACGCGCGAATCCAGCTCGAGGAACAGATACAATTTATGTCAATATCAAGGGTGGCATCTATCGATTGAACAACACGTTGACGTTTAATCAGAGTGATTCTGGCACAATCAATGGCCGGGTAATTTATCGCGCGGCACCTGGTGAGACACCTGAAATTTCAGGCGCAGAAAAAATAACAGGGTGGACATTACCACCCGGTTCTAGCATATGGCAAGCTCAAGCTACAGTTAACACATTTACAATGCCAAGGCAGTTGTATGTCAATGGTGTGCGCGCTACAAGAGCTCGCTCACAGCCACCGTCAACTCCGCCTTACAATACTCCTCCGTTCTACTATACAAACTACTATAAGCCAAACTTAGCAGGAACAGGATACACTTATGGTTATACCTCGGGTTCAGATCCTCAGATTCCTCCTACCTGGAATAATCCTACGGCCGTTGAAGTGGTGACTGCTACACAGTGGAAGATGAGTCGATGTCCAGTTGCTTCGGTAAGTGGTAATGATGTTACGATGCAAACACCTTGTTGGACTAATGCTAATACTTATCCCGTTCCATGGAATTTTCAATATATCAGTTGGTTTGAAAACGCGCTTGAATTTCTGACTGTACCTGGGTATTGGTATCTCGACCCCGTCACAAAAATTGTCTACTACATGCCCAAGCCTGGAGAAGACATGACTACAGCGGATGTTGAGTTACCAATACTTCAAACATTAGTGCAGGGTAAAGGAGATCAATCTTCACCGGTGAGTTATATTAGTTTTCAAGGTTTAACTTTCGAATATGCAACATGGGTAGACATCGATAGTACAACAAATAGTTCTCCCAGTAGCTCGAATGGCTATGTTACCGACCAAAGTGGCTTCCATTTGCTTGGAACAGATCATCATTCCACTTTAAATATTACGGGCCATGACCCAAACGTTACACGCACACCAGGTAATGTCAGTTTTATATACGCGCAAAATATTATCTTCACCAATAACACATTCCAACATTTGGGAGCTGCGGGGCTTGATTTTGGAACGGGCAGTCAAAATACTCAAATAGTCAATAATACCTTTAATGATATTTCATCGACGGCTATTCAAATGGGAGGTGTTCTTCCTGTAGATCATCATCCTTCATTGCTTTCGCAGTTTACACAGGATAATTTGATTTCAAATAATCTGGTGGAAAATGTAGGCCAAGAGTTTTTCGATGCTGCTGGAATTTTTGTTGGAGTGACTACGCGTACCACAGTGTCACATAATACTATCAATAATGTACCCTGGTCGGGCATTGCTATTGGCTGGGGCTGGGGTTTAATTGACCCGGGTGGCTATCCAGGCATACCTAATGCCACGCAATATATGTGGGGTGTATATAATACTCCTTCAGCCGCTCATGGAAATCAGATCACCAATAATCTCATCACGAATTTTTTGCAGCAATTATGGGATGGCGGTGCTATCTACAGTACAGGATTTCAAGGTACATCCATGTCAGATGGCCAGTTTATTACGATGAATGTAGCAGAAAATAAAAGAACCGAAGCGGGCGGAAATATATTTTACACGGATGGTGGTAGCAGGTTTGACACAGTCAGTCAAAACGTATCTTTAAACAGTCCACCAGGCTCTGCTAATTATGGTTCTTGTTTGGTATCAGACGCATTTGGTTCTCCTGCTTATTATTGTCTTCTTACCGGCATTCCTTATGGTGCTGATATGGGTGGATGTACGCCATATGGTGATCTTACTTTTACAAATAACTATTTCAGAGATCAGGTGACGTTTTATAATCCTTGTGTTTTAGTTAATCCAACTCATCCTGTAAATTTATCTTTGATTAATAATATTCAGGTGTCTAGCGCAAGCCAAGTCCCTGCGTCGATATTAAATGCTGCTGGCCAGCAATGATTTAATTTTTATTTTTTTTTATTGCGAATAAGACTCATTCTCATTATTATTCCTCACTTGAAGAATATTGTAATTCTCATAAACCAAAATATTAAGTTGATAAGGAATTTTTTATGTTCAGACAAACAGATTCATCCTTGATGGTTGCACCAAAAGCAGAGCCTCAAGATAATAACAATCCTAATTGGAAAAAACCCGTTGCTTTAGGCGTCGGCGCGACAGTGTTACTTGTTGGCGGTTTATGCACTGAGTTACAAAAAATAGGGGATGGTGATTATGATTCTTGGGAAGTTGCCGTTAAAGCCTTAGGTACAGCTTTAATATTGGCATCCGGCATATTGGTTAACAAAGTCTATAATACGGACTACGTACAAAATGCTGTTGGAAAAATAGGGCTTTTTTCGAGATCAAATGTAGCTCTGACAAGTTTACAGCAACATGAGTCTGCTGAGACTAGCCAAAATCGTTTATCACAAGTGTGATTGTTATTGCATAATAATACAGTCTCTGTCATTCCTGCGTAGGTGGGAATGACATGAATTTGCCAGTTTACATGAGTTTTCAATGTAATTGGTCTGTGGATTAAATCTTCATTTAGATGACGAAATCAAGTTGACGCTGTACTAGGCTTTCCTTGTTTTGATCAGAATAGAATTTTTGCGCGGAGAGCGGTGAAGACGTATGCACAGTATTTTTCAATTTACCTGCAAGATGATTTAAACGAATAAATAAATTTCTGGGTGTGGGTAGAGGTATTTTTTTGTTGCGTATAGCAAATTGTCTTGCGTCTAAATAATCCGCTAAGGTTTTTTCTCTGAGTTGTTTGTCTGGACATATTTTCTGAGCGAGATCAGCTAATTCATGCGGTGGATATTCTGCTAAATTAATCTTTCGAAATCGATTTTGAAGCGCATCAGAAAGAACTTGTCTCCCGCTTAAATTAACGGGATTTTGGGTTGCTATGATCATGAATCCTTTGTGCTGCGGTTTGTTACCAGCAGGGTCTGTACCCGATAAGAGTTGGTTAATGATTCTTTCTAAGGGCAAACTATTGAGTTCATCTATCATGACAACTGCTCCCTCATGAAAAGCTTTTATAAGAATTGATTCCATTTTTGCAGGGTCAGTTGGTGTTAAATGATAATAACGTTTAGATGAAGGGGAATCAGGAGTGAAAGGAGTTATGAAGCCATTTTTAAAATGTTGTTCTCTGAGATAACTGAGAACCATGCTGCTTTTTCCTTCGCCAGGCGCTCCCTCAATTAATATGCCAGGCACATCAAATGATGCTAGTGATGGGGTAGATAGCTTCATATCGCGCAATAGAATATGATCACGCAGCAAGCGCAGGGTATTCTTTCTGCTTGGTGTGACAATAAATTTATTGAATTGATCAGGCATTGACTGTTCAAGCTGTTTTCTCATTTTTCTTCTGTCATCTTCAAAAAGTAAAGCATTACCTTTCAGCCAGGATTTAAATGCGATTTTCTGCTCTTGATTTAACAAGCCGCCTACCTCATCCATCACTGCCATATAAACCAGTGATTGAATTGTATTATCAGCCTTAGCAAAAACATTAAATAATAACTGTAAACGCATACACATTGTTTTTAAATTGCGAGATGTCAGCGGATGATTAGGCAGGTCAGTATTAAGTTTGTGATATATTTTTAAGAAAATATCCGTAATCATTTTCTTATCTTCATCTTTCAAATAAGAAATACTATTAAGTCCTGGCGAAATAAATTTTTTCTCTAAAAAATGATCTGGAAACTCTTTGAAATTAAATACCTGACCATGTTTATCAAAAAATGCGTGTTCATGTCTGCCAGCAAAATGGCTAAAATTACCAGCAAAAATGACTTTATGATGAGAAGTTAATGGATGATACTGACCATCACGTAATATGCCCGGCGTTTTATTAAATAATCCTTCTAACATATCCCAGCTGCCTGCTTTTTCTATGTTAGCTTCATCAATAAATAGAATTGAGCGTTCATCTTTGGGTGTGTTAAACCAATTTTCAATGTTATTAATACCTATTGTGACATGTGTTTTGGATTCATTGCGTAATTTATCGAGAATATACGTACTTTTCCCTACACCCGATGGGCCGGTGATGAAAATATAAGGTGAGTGCTCAAGCTCAGCAGTGATTTTATTATGTCTTTTTTCTTCAACATCATGCAGCAAAGGTTTGATACGTTTTTTAGTCCAATGCGATTTTCCTAAAGCAAGTTTGAGATCAGGACGCAAGCGGAAAAAAGGTTTGAATGGATTGGATAAGTTGCCTGCTTTAATTTTTGCAAGCATAGTGTCTAGCTGACTGTAATCAAATTTGATTTGCGCTTTTTCTTGCAGTGAAAGAGCAGATTTTTTAAAATCTTCATAGAGTGGATGGTCTTGATATTTTTTTTCTAATGCTAACCAGAAATCGGCTTCACTGTAATTTTTCTGGATGGGGTGACTAAAAGATAATATGTTTTTTGTATCAGTGATGATAAGCAGTTTTCCTTTTACAATTTTTTTCTCACCATTCATCCAAATAAATGGCGGAGATAAAAATAATGTTTCCATACGTTTAGCCAGCAGGGGAGATAAGCTACCTTTCAATATGACTGTCTTGCCTGACTCTAATTTTTTCCATACATCACTGATATGTGATTCAAATAAGAGGTCTTTTTTGGTTGAAGACGGTAGTTGTTTAATAGATTCAAACAAATCACCAAAACGTGTTTTATGATTGATACTGATGACAAGTGCATTTTTTTCAAAATTTTCTTCTTCACACAGATCGAGATTATTGGTCACAATCACTTTAACTTGCTGATTGAGTGGCTCTTCATCAAACTTAGGCGGCTTATGCATGATAGCTTCAGGTAATGTAACGCCAGGCGCTAGAGTCAGTTTGAGTATGCATCCATTCTCTTTGGCTGTTTTCAATAAACGTGCCCATTGTGATGGTGTTAGTGTTTCAGTGACAAGAAGTGATAGGTTAGTATGTTCGACTTTATCACGCTCTGCTATCCATCCTGATTTTAAATAGAGCTGTTTATCTTGGCAGGTATAGTATTTAAAAAAATACGGGTAGGTTTCTGAATTGAGCGCATAATCAAATAGATGATTTTCTTCTTTAGATAGCACTTGTAACTGATCGTTATTTAAAACATAAGGTTCGTTGATTGATCGTATTTGGAAATTCTCACCGAGTGCGTATGATTTACCATTAATGATAACCGATTTTTTTTGTAATAATTCTTCCATGAATAATCTAAATTCAACGAGATGCCAAGGTGCATTTTGAAGTAATAAGCCAGGTGATTTTTTAGCGATAGCTTGCGCCAACTCAGCCTCGGCAAATTTATACTGTTTTCCTTTTATTTGAATTTGTCCTAAAAGAACAGCCTTCCAATCATTATCATAAAATTCAATTTTGTGGAAAGGGGCATCTGCTTCTAATTCTTCACGTGCCGCTCGCGGAAAACCTGGGTAGTCACTTGTTAGACGGCAGCGTGAATAAAAATCCTCGCTTAATTTGTTTGCTTTAGCTTTATCAAGCAATGCTATCGTCATAACACCGGGTGGAATGTCAGTAGTTTTCAATTTTCGTTCTTCATCCATGATGGTGTTATAGCCAACAAAAGCAGACTTATAGTCAGACCAATTTGTGATGAGCGCATCACCTGCTTTTGCTTGTTTCACAAATTGTATGAGATGACTGTCTTGTTCTTGTAGTTCATCTTGATCGGTAACTGTCGCTGTCTTTTCTGAAACATCACCTAATGTATTCAAATAAAAAGTTTGCTTTTTTATTTTATGAAAATAGCGGGTGAGATTAGAGTGAAAGTCTTCAATTTGATCTTTATCTAAGGCCACTAAAATATTACGTTCATGTTCAGGAAGTGTCATGGCTTCTGTGATAAGATGATGGAAATATTCATCAACGTTTTTCGCATTGGATTTGGCTGTATCCCACGTTATAAACGGGTTGTTAGGTGATAAAGTGAGAGTTTCTGGTTTTTTCTCTTCATGCGGCGACTCATCAAGCGGTAAAATTTTTAAATCACCTACGCCCCCGCCTAAGTCTATGGTTTGCCAAGTGTTATCGTCTCTACTTATTTCCACAAATTCATGACAGTCATTGGAAATAGCATGTGCATTTATCCCTAATTCTTTTGCAAGTGCCATAAACAGTAAAGATTTGTGGCGGCATAACCCTTTATTTTGCATGACCAATGCATTTAATTTCTGTATTTCGCTAGTGTTTGTCTCAATATGTGTTACACCAGGTGTCATCTGTTGGCAAAATTGAACAAGTGTAGCAGTTCTTTCTGGTATTGATAAATTCATGATGTTGCGATAAGCGAAATTATTTTCTAAATGACCGTCTAATGAAAATCGTAAGCCTTTCACATAATCGTACATTAGTTTCTGATCATAAACAGTTTGAGGGGTGGATTGTATTAGGAATGAAATACTTATCGGTTCCGTGATTTTTTTTCGTGAGCTGACATAAAGTAATTTTTCTTCTTCGCAATATCCGAGCTCTAAGTCAATAGAGCAGGCAAAATCCACGATGATATCTTGGGATGAAAGCGAGGGCAGAGGAATCCATTCATTTGCTTCTAGCGGTTGAGGTAACATAAACTTGCCGTGAAAGATATCTTCACTATCAGCGTATGTACTATCATAAATAGATTTTATGTTTTTGTCAGAGGCTAGTATGTTAGTTTGTGAGACTATGATTGGTACGACTGTTTTATACTTTACTGTTTCTCCTACTTCAATATCCGTGTGGATTTTTAAACGATATTGACTAGGTTTAGGATACCCATTTTTTTTATATGTAAAGAGTTGCCGTGCATGCAGCGCTTCTTTTGGATTGGAAGTTTCTGTATCTAGGTTGGCTGATTGTTTAATGCGAATCCAAAAATCGATTAGTGTAGGTTTTCTGTAAACAGAGAAATAGGGTCCATCTTCTAGCTTTACAAGATTGGGAAAGCATTTTTTAATCTGGTCAGTGTTAATGTTGCTAAATTTATTAAATTTTATGTCTAATTGTTCAAGTGATTCGTGTTTTTTACTAGATGAAAAAAAATCGTCAGTCAGCTGTTCGCATTGTTGTATTTTAAGTTTTTTAAGATGAGGGCAATTTTGCAAAATAGTCGACAGATTCGTATTCGTCAATTGTTTTGCACTACCCATGTTCAGCGCTGACAATTTATCAAATCGAAGAGACAAAGCAAATGAACCTGTAATGTTTTTACAACCTGATAAGTCAAGTGATGTGAGATTAGGACAATGCTGCAATAACCAATGAAGCTGGTCATCTGTAATCATAGTATAAGAAAGATCAAGGCTGACGAGATTAGCTAGGACAAACGTTTCCTGTATATGATCTAGTGATTCATGAAGATTTTCACAGCTCGACAGACTAAGTGATGTCAATTGTGGACTGTTTTTTAAAATTTGATAAACTTGATGTAATTTCACATTAGAAGAACAGAAGTATATTTCTTTCAGTTTGTTAGGAATCAGCGGCTTAGAAAAAAGGTCATGAAGATTTTTTTTATGCGATAAGCTCAAGTAAGAAAGTTCATGGCAGTGATCAAGTATTTCTTGAATCTGCAAATTATTTTCTTCGTTACTGTCGGTAAATTTAGAAAGTAGAGGGCAGGATTGTAATAATGTTCTTAATCCTTCCTCTTTCATTTCTATACTTTCAAGTTTAATTTCGTCAATTTTGCTTTGTGATATTTTTTTTGAAAATGCTCCTGTAATATTCATGCAACGCGATAAGCTAAGCTTAGTCAGCTGAGGCGAATATTGTAATAATTTACCTAATTGATCGTCTGTTATAGCGCAAGAGGAAATGTCAAGATTATTTAGTTTGCTGAAGTCAAGACCGTCAACAAAAGAGCCGTCTACACTGCATAAGTCTCGAAAATAGAGTGAGGTCAACTCTTGACTGCCTCGCAATAATGCATGTATTCCTTGGTCATTTATCTCAAGTGTACCTAGGTAAACTTTTTGTAATTTTTTTAAATCTACCTTATCGGTAAATGTACCTAGAATTTTATCGCAGTTAACTAAACATAGGTAGGCCAGATTTGGGCAGCGTAATAATAATTTGTTTAGTTGCTCATCGCTAATGTGGGGGCCTGATATCTCGATAGACTTGAGATTCGTTAGCTCAGGAAGCTCTGAAAATGTATCTACCATAAATCCACAGTAAGATAAAAAAATATCATTCAAGCTTGGAAAGAGATTTAATAGTTCATATAGAATGTTACGAGTAATTGTTGATTGAGTAATCCCCAGTTTCTTAACATGATTAAAGGGTCTTGCAGCTAAATTACGTATGAGGTCTAAATTAATTGTCCCAAGATGGATTTCATAAACGTTATCTCTATAGCATGAAGGAAGATCTGACAAGAACTTTAAGTCTGCCTCGCCGACCACAAATGCTTCAAACTCAATTGTTCTATCCATTGTTTCGAACAAATCATTTAATTTATTCGTATCAAGTTTTTTAAAGAATCTAAAATTGAGCTCTGGTAAACCAATATATTTGTTTTCAAACAAGTGTTTTAGCTGATAACACATTTCTTGCCGACGAAGGTAGTCTACAATTTCCATTTCATCGCGTGAGATATTGTATTGGGGTAAGACGGTAGTGAGATGTTGATGCGTCACCAGTTCTACATTCTTAAGTGCAGATTTCAGTTCTAAAAGTGTTTTGACACGAGTGGGCTTGCCAGTCCATACGTAGAGCTCTACACCTTGCTGTAACATTAATTCCCAAAAATAGATTGGGAATTTACGATCTCCATTACCGATTTTATATCGATAGGACCAATCGGTAATGATAAATTTTTTTAATCGCTTAGTGTGTCCTGGCTTAGAGGTTCGCCAATAGGGTTTATCATTCACAAAACTATCGACATCAAACTCACCATCAGGTTCATATCCGAAATCAACTTCCGGAGTGGAATCGATGTAATGAGTGATTTCTTCCAGTATGCTATCTTCTATTTTTAACATAATAGCCGTTTTTACTTATTCATTAGGCTTATATTTCTTAGGTAGAGGCAACTCCTCTGACTTAGAAAATGACGTAGACGAAGATGCAGTAGATGTAGAAGATGCGGCAGGTGATGAAGACGCAGAAGAAGGGGTAGAAAAGATAGAATCATCATCCATTTTGCTATTGCTATCCTGCTCCTTTGTTGTCGGGAAAAAAGAAAAAGATGTGTCCAACAAGAACTTAGAATTATTCGCTATGACCTGTTCAAATTCTTGGATATCAAAAGACATATAATTCTGCAAATGTATGAGTATGCAGTCAGAAATATATTCAGCCAAATGATTAGCGACAGCTTTTTTCCAACTTTCGGAATTAGACTCAGAACAAAATCTTATGTCAGCTATGGTTGTAAATATTTTATGATTACTTTTGCCTACGCAAAGCGCATGAAGTTCTCTAAGCAATTCTTCGTGCTTCTTGTAGTCATGATTATTAAATCGAAAAGAAAGTTCAGCATTTAAAACAGCAGTATCCTTTTGCGACGCTAAATACACCAAAAAGCAAGCGATTTCCTTATCATAACAAGAGTTAATAAACTCATCTGCTTTAGCTATAATGTAATTTTGAACATATTCATTTGCTAAATCAATCTGAGTGGGATTTAATGTGGAACTATTTTTTATTGGCATGTGCTTTAATAAATTTTCAAACACCCCAAATAACTTGTATTTTACTCCATGAAATAAACCTACACTAGGTGTAAACAGATCGCTTTTCTTGAGAGCGGTCTCAATTATTTCACGAGTATTTGCAGGGCTATCGTTGAGTAGATTCAATAAATTATCCAAAAAAAGTATTTTGCTAGCTGATGTTTTTGATAGAAGAGATAATCTATCCTTCTCATATATAATGAATTGTGTTGTTATAAAGAAAAGCTCTCGTGTTGATTCTATTTTAAAAAATGAATCAAGCATTTTTTCAAGCTGAGGTAGTTTGCTCTCCGGCTTCAGCAATGTGATGGCATGATTCATTAAATCTGACAATGGGCGAGGTATACATTTAGTAAATTGGTTTTTAAATACTTCAAAATTGGTATCTTCAGGCGCGTCCTTGATAGGAAAGTAAATATGATCGAAACAACCTTGAAATTCATAGGAATAGATAGCGGATTGATAAATCTCAGCAATGACATAAGGATCGTTTCGAAATGCTCCACATCCAAATGCACTTAATAAAAGAACGCGTTGGTTATGGGTCTTAGCTGTGCGCAGTTGATTAAGAATTTTAAAAATAGTTCCGATTAGATAAAGTCCTAAATCAGGAGATTGATCCATCTCCGTTAAGTTGTAAGCCGCAGAAGAAATGATATTAATACTCGTATCATCTTTATTAACACTCATTTTTTTATTCAACGAATGAATCTTTACATCTTCAGAATATAAACAGGTAAATTCTCCAAAACCAGAGCGTTGTCTTTTATTACTGAATCCCAGGCAATTCTCTAGTTGATATTTAAATGGGTTGCTGACGTTACCTTTTTTGACCCCTGGCAATTGGCAAAGTGAAGTGAGTAGGTCTGTATTTGCAATTAAATATTCTTCTTGACCTCGTCCACTTAGATAATCACCGCCCACCTCAAATTGATTTGCATTATTTAAAAGACAAACAGGTGTTTTCAAATTTTCTGCAATACTTCTCGCCATTAACAAACAATCTGCACTTTTTACTTCGAGTGATAAGAGTGGGAACCCTCTGTGTGTTTGTGGAGGTGTTCGCTCAATATATTGATATGCTATAGCAGATTTAACCATATTAAGGCCTACCTTCTTTTGATGTAAAAGGTAAATTTTTAAATAATTTTCTTGTCTCATCAGCCTCACTCGATTTACCTTCATGAATTGCAAGAGGCTGCTGAAAGAAAGTGAGTGAAAATAAAGAGCTTGGCTTTATCAATAAACTTCCGACCCCACCTTTTGGAATGAGAGGGAGGGGAGTTGTTGTTAAAAAGACATCTTCAATTAACTCTTCCGATTTCTTTTTAGCTTGAGATATTTTTTTGACTATGAGTCGAATTAGCTGATTATGATTTAACTTAAGAGCTGTTTCTTTTCCCGGGTTTATAACGGGTTTTGAAAGAAAATTATGATCCATCGCCACCAAGCCTCTTTGAAAGCTATCATTAAATTTGCTGACAATGCCGTCGAAACCTAATTCCTCGATCACATAGTTAATAGGCATAGGTACAAGATCGGTTGTTTTTAAATATCTTCCTTTGCCCATTTTATGTGACTTACGGCTATCTTCTAAAAAATTTGTTAATGATTTTAATAGAAGATCGTACAGGGTTTCAGATGTTAAAGAAGAATTTTTTAGAGCGTGAAATTGCTGCAATTGTATTGCTTTTTTCTTTAAAATTTCAGCGAATGTCTTTGTATTTTCGGATAAATTTTCTGATGTATCTACAGTCAGAAGAGCTTGTTGTAATGCTTCTGAACGCTCGATTTTATTTTTGCGAGATTGTACTTGTAGTGTTTTTGCAGTGTCAGTAATAAGTTGTAAATGTTTAGATAAAGCTGTTAGTTCATTTGATTCATTTTCAGAATCATCGTCAAGATGTAACGGTTTTTCAAGTGTCACTATTTCATAATATTGCAAATCATTTACCTGAACCTCAATTTCTTTTTCGGTAAGATTACCACGACCATAAACAGCAGCCCCTAAGCCATGAGAAGTTTGATCAAATTCAATGGCATCATCGTCTTCATCATCTGAGTTATATGCATGGAGATACTCACTAGCACGTGGAAAATCTGGGTAAAAATGAATGATATGAACAGGGCCTTCTTTATTCTTATCATCAATTCTATATTGCTCTGAATGCAATGTAAGTGCAATCCGCATTAATTCTTTCTGATGACTTTCGATAGCTGATCGGAATGTTTTTTCTAATATAGCGTCAACTGGTTGAATTCTTTCATCTATCTTTTTGACACGCTCCGCTAATATAGTGTTATCAGTCTCAAATGAGCATAATTGAGCTTTAATGCTAGAGGAAAAAACATCTGACAAAACAGCTATCCTCTGGACAATGGAGTTGTCTCGAGTATCTTTTGGTGAGGTGTAATAATTTTCTAGTAATTCCTCAAGATTAAAGTTTAGAGAGGCCAGTTTTAGTTGGGTCCTTTTATCCGAGACTTTCTGCAGTATTGCTGTCAATAAATCCGCAAACTTTGTAGACTCTTGTAATCGTTCAACGTTAGGTAGCGGACGTTTATCCTGATTTTTTAAAAAAATAGAAGCCATCTTCTCAAAAAGAGTATCGTCAAACGACAAGTTCTTTGAGAAAGCTAGTGTCTTTAATAAAGTAACTAATTCTTGCTGGGCAAGCATTTACCATCCTCGTTGATGTGTTTTTATATATTTATTATGAACTTATAATAATTACGTAGAATTATAACACACAAGATAGGATCTGTACATATTTTGTATAGCTAAAGGCATAAATTTTTTCGTATTATACTCTTAATGCGTTCCTACCTACCTCTGTTAAATACACCTTGTTTAAAATGGCATCACGAAAGTCTAAGTCGGCCACTGATTCAAAAACAGTATTCGTTGTTAAAAAAACACATAATTTTTTTAACAAATATGGCTTTTGGTGATTCAGTAAATTTCTAGCAAATTCATTGATGCTGCAAACTAAAATAGTATCGAAATCACATATTGTTAATTTATGTTTTCGCAAAAATAAAGGCATTAAATTAACAAGCTCTTGCCGTAAATATGAAACTTCTGAATGTTTATAGCATAAGTAAGTTCGGGGATAAGTCGATAAATGTTTAATAAAGTTTTCTACAAATAAATGCCACCGATCATAGTAAGCATCGAGTTGCTTCGAAAGGGCGCTTAAAAACTCTTGACTCGCTTGTTGCTTGAAAAAACTATTATTGGAATAGCCTATATTCGTTCTTTTTATTATTTCATCTGCACTTCGAATAAATAATGCGGGATCTAGGTAAGGCAATAGATTAATTGCGAAGTCATAATTTTTTGCAAAAATAGCTTGTATGATACTATCTGTAATGATTTTATTGTCTGACAATGCACCCATATTCATGATGGCTTCAAGATCACCTAACGCTGTATAACAATGCGCAAAAGACGTTGGGATATGTGTATTAGCATTGTTATCCATATAATAAATTAAAGTGGCGACTATTTTAGAATACTCTGATTCGGTTAACCCATTTAATCCATCATTTTCATCCAGTGACCTGACAACAGGAGCTGATTTCGGAATAGTAAACACTTCAAAAGCAGTGCTATTCAAATTTAACATAACAGGTCGTTGCAAATATTGTAGCAATCGCAACGCATTATCGTGCCCAAGTTCAGCCGCCTTAAACCAAAATAAATAGGTAATCGGATGTAATTTATTTGTGTCAGTCGTGTTGCACTTAAAACCTAATTGAAATAAATATTCGGCTTGTTGTATTTTTTTGATCGCAACTAACGCCATGTTTTCTTGCGTGAGGAGTTCAGCTTGCGAAGCGATAATTGCGTAGACATCTTCTTGAGATAGTTTTAGTGCAATATTATATTCAGACAGGAATAAAGTCGCGACCACTTTATCACATAAACCTGTTCTGGCAAGTTCACTGAGAAATTTTAACAAAAAAGTTTCCTTTAAATCATTATCAGGATCTAAATTAGCTGCTTTGATAAAAAAGGGAATAGCAAGATTTAAGCGTTTAGCGACGTGAGTTTTTTTAGCTAAATGCAGTTGGATTTGTTGTGGTGATAAGGCTATTTGGTTGTTGGTCTGTATTAATTCTTGTGTTTGCTGATCTGCTATTACGTTTAGGTATAATGAGGCAATCTGAAAAGATTCGTTCGCATCTGGATTGGACAAGAGTAGCAAATACTTCAGCACAATGTCATCTTGCGTAAATCTGCTAGCGCTACTAATGAGAGATCGTGATATTTTATCTTTCAAGTGGGCTTGTAGCTCATGCGTTTTAAGGAAATCATCGATTGCAATAAAGCAAGCGAGGGAAGAAAATGGTATATTCAGTTGATAGCTAGTGATTTCGTTTAGAATGACGCATACTTTTTGGATGGCTTCTATGTTACCTAGTGCGGCGGATTTAATAAACCAAGATTCGGATTCTTTGATATCGTAATAGGCATTGTATTTATCAAAATACATACATCCTAATTCATAAAAATAGGGATCGCCTACTTGATCAGCAATTTTGATTAATTGTAAATAAGCCGTTTCATGCCTTAAACTGGCCGCTTTATAAAAATATTCTGCTGCTATCAATAATGCATTTTTTTCCTTGTCTTTTAGATAATTCATTCCCATACGAAAATATGTTTCTTCGCGATTGTTGTCACTCAAATCTAAGGCTTTTTTTTCTTCTAATTGCAGTCCAGCACTTTTTGCTTTGTCTAAAATACAGTAAGCCCATAATCTTTGTGATAAGATCTCATTGGCGAGTATAATGTCTGAAATTGGTTTGCCATATAATTTAGTCAGTGTATATAGCTCTGAACCCAGCAAGAAAGAGCTAAGCTTTTTGTTTTCAAGCACGAGAGAACAATTTTTTAAATTATGATGACAAACTGTGTTAGCATCCTTAAAAATAATAAATTTCTTACAAAGAATGGGGTTATTTAAAACCTGCTCAGCAATATCAGGATAAGTAAGTGTAGCGTATAATATGTAAATGCAGTAGTCATTTGAGTCTGGAAATAATAGTTGGATCTGAATGATGGCTTTTGCAAGGTTTTTATTGGTGATGAGAGCACGAATAGTATGGCTAGAATTAATTATTTTAATGTTTTGTTTAACCTCTTCAACATGATAATTTTCAGGTAGATTTAATAGCTCACAATAAGCTTGATATTTTTCTTGTAAAAAATGGTCAGAGGTAACATGGTTTAGTATGGGATCCCCATATTTCAATATGGCATTACGAATTTCATGTGGGTCTATGTGTGTTAAAAGAGTTGACGTTTTTAAAACAGCTAAGCAAACAGTGACTGATAAATTAAGAAGAGTTGATATGTGATAAGTCTGTACTTTTAAAAAGGCTATAAATTTTGGATTATTTAATTCGACTATTGCTCTATTCTCGTTCTGAAATGCTTCATGTTTATAATCATAAACGTTCTCGTGGATTTCTTGTATTTCCTTGCATTCTAAAGCAGCGCTAAAAGAAGCGTTCGCACGAGCTATTTCATGTTGTTGTGAGCTGGATATACCTGCAGACACAAGTTGCTGTGATAAAGCGGTTGTATCATCGACAATACGACTGCCATCATTTTTGTAAAGTTGAATCTCTTGATAAGCAGACCAAATTCGATGGGTCTCTGGATTTGCTTTGCATAAGTTTTCAGCTTCAGCGCCATATTTTGAAATTAATTTTTTAATTTGTTCTCCCGTTATATTCTTCACGAGTGAATTTGATTCAAATAAAGATTTGCAAACAGACCAGTGCGTGTTCGCAAGATCAATAATTGTTTGGTCTGCTTCATCCATTTCTTCGACAACAAGTTTTGAATGAATAATTTTAAGTGCAACACTTTCATAGCGAGAGCCCAGATTGATAAGATAATAAGAACAAAGTTTAGCGATTAAATTTTTGTTATCCAATAAGTCTAAACAAGCTGCTTCATTGTTGATACAGAAAGAAACTATCTCTCCGCCAGACATTTTTGCCGTTGTAAGCATTTGCGCTAAATTATAATTTGGTCTGAGGGCGATAGCTGTCTTATCAATTATTTCCTCAGCATCATCGGCGACACTGAAAGACATACCATTTACTGTTTTTGCTAATGACTTATCATATTTTCTGCGCTCAATGTCATCACTTAAAACTTTATAAGCAGCTAAAATTTCCTGGAAGTTGCGTGTTGCTTCGGGTGAGTTTTGATTTCTATCGGGATGGTTTTTGAAAGCTAAGCTCCGATAGGCATCGTGTACGGTTTCAGGTGAAGCATTTTTTGAAATTTCTAACACATCATAGTGACTGCGCATTTAATTAGACCTCTTATCGTTAAACTAGTACAGCGTCAACGTGATTTTGTCCCCTGGCATCTAAACGCAATCTGAGCGCCAGGGAACAAAATCAAGTTGACGCTGTACTAGGTGTATTTGCTCGTCGTTACTTTCCAAAGAATTTTACATTTGGCAAATCCTTAAAATGTTTGTCTGAGGTAATAAGCATAGCATCATATAGCTGGCTAGTCGCATAGATGATTGCGTCAGCCATCGCCAAATTGTGTTGTTGTGAAATATCAGCTGCATGCAACGCGAGTCTTGTGTCAAGCGGAGCAATGATACCATTTTCTGTTATTCCCATAATTTCTAGTGCAGTTGGCATATCTTTTTCGCGGACAACCCATTTATATAATTCATATTGCAGCAACGTAGGAATAATTAATTCTGAAGGATTTTTAAAATAAGATTCAAATGATTTAACTAATTTCCCATTCGTAAGCCATTCAATCCACCCGCACGTATCAACTAATTTTTTCATGAACGATCACTTCTGTCCCGTACATTTTTAGTATTGGCGCCTGCTAACATACCACGGAAATTTTTAATGTCACGCTTAGGAACAAGCTCGATACAATTTCCCTTGGTAATAAAAATAAATTGCTGCCCAGATTCAATATGCAAGCTCTCACGAATCTGTTTGGGCACACAAATCTGAAACTTTGATGAAATAGTCGCTATATTCATAATCTTACCTTTTACTTAACGATAGTCATAATCGTAATATAGATGACAAATGAAGCCGGGTCAAATTTTTTCGTAACCGCATGATGCAGATTTCAACTGCCGAATTTAGGATTATCCGCGTTTTTGTCAGTTCATCCGCTGCATATTTAAGTTACTGATTGCTCTAGGCAAGATGTATCAGGAAAAAACGCGCGGTGTCTTGTATCAAATCGCTCTTTCTTACGAAGAAGCGAGTCGATATTCTTACGCTTCAATTTCATGTGGCCCTGTTGAAGAGTTTCGCTTACCGGACTCACAAGTCACTTACGATTTGTCACAAATACTACCGCTATTGAGTGATCCAAATATTGCGGAATCTAATTATAGTTATATAAGTAGTTTACAGGCTCGCTTATTATTGCATCCGCATTTGCAAATGCAGGCGAGACGTATGGAATGGCAGCCTTTGGAAAAGCATGATCACCAAGCATATCGAGTACAGTTAGAGAGAATTACTAAACGCATTGCCTATCAAATGCTAAACCAATCGTCTATTTTATCATTTTTAAATCCACGTATGCCTATCAAGTGGGGATTGACATTCGCATATGCACAAAATGATTTATCTTTTTCCCCGCCTGATTTGGCAAAGCAATTTACTGCTGCGCTCAAGGCTGGGAATCTCGATACCATACACAAAATATTTGCCAAACATCCTAAATTTAAGGTAACCGAAATAACCATGCGAATAAACCCTTTTTATGGTACACCCGTTAAAGGAGTGCCGATATTTGAATTATTTGCAAGTTCTCAATTTAAAGTTGAGGACGTTATTGACTGTGTTGGTCCGGGATGGATAGATTTAGTCGTTCGACATAATAAAGATCGTGAACTAATTTGGATATTTCCAAAGATTCCGAAAGAATATCATGTTGAGCTACTCATGGCGATAGGGCCAGAATACTGCGCCAAGGGTGAGTACCCATCGCTGCTTCGTTGTCACCTTGCGCCTGAGCGGCGCCAATGGTTTCAGGATTTTATAGCTAATAATACCAAAGTGTTGGGTTGCATGGTTTCTAGGTAAACTTTGCCTGCAGGAGAGAAGAAGTTAAATCATCATTATCTAAGCCAGCAACCTGCTCTTCATCAGGATCTTGTTTATCATTTTCCAATATTTCAATCTGGACATGAGGTGCTAATTTTTGGTTTTGAATATTGAGTTTTTTCTCTAACTCATCCTGACGTTTTGAAAAAATACCTAGCTTTTTAATGAATATAGATTTGAAATCTTTAATGCGATTATTGTTTGTGAGATCAGTTAATTGTATATCCTCGGTAGAAATTTGTTTTAACTCACGCATCGTATTTTTTAAATGAGGAGAATAAACATCGAGTGGTAGTTCATCAAATCTAGATTCGTCTTTTATACTAAAAGCATCTGTACAACTTGCCCAAATGAAGAAAGAGAATGTTGTAAGAGATGATATAATTACACCGGCTAATGTACCAGCCCATCCAGGATAGATTGAATCAAGTGTATCACATAAAGATTTGCAGGATTCTGGCACGCCAGGATAAGAATAATAAAAACAGACTTGAGAGCCATCTCTTAGATATAGTTGGTTGCAATCCCAACCATCGGAAACAGTAATCTTAGACAGCTCACTGAAAAGAATATCTTGTTGTGCTTCATAATCATGAAAGAAATAACTAAAAACCCCGATTGCCATTACCCAGAGTAACACCATGGAAATTAAAAATGTATCACGTTTTTTATGATAAAAAATTCTAAATTGAAAATAACCAAAATCCTGAGCTTCATTTTTTTGATCTTCGAGAAATGATTTCATCAATAAAATTTGCTGGCATAGATTTGAGTATTCTGCATTGAGCTTTCCCTTTTCACGCAAAATCAAGCGTGTTTTTCGATATGCCGAATCATGCACTAATTTTCGAAACGTTCTGTCAACACGTGCTAATTCTTGTTGTTCAAAGGCATTCAAAAAATCGATAATAATATGTGTAGGATCCATTAACTTTGAAAACATATTTGGTGGCGATGTCACATTATATGGAATAGTCAAATGATGACAAATAGAAGCCATTAATAAATTATAACATATCTCTTTTATATCAAATTTTTTGTATTGATCCTGCAGTATCTGCTGAATCAAATATTTTTTATGTTCGGTAGATAATGGTGAAGCTTGCAAAGATTTTTTTTCATTTGTAGATAACTCAAAAGGTTTCTCTGGTTTAATATTCTTACTTAAAATATAAGTGAATAATCCAGGAAAATCGGTATTCATCCCTATGTATGACTGCTCACTCGCTATGAGTAATTGAGAATATAACTGGCCTTTGTTGCGGAAAATTTTATAATTTTTTAAAAATAGTGAAACGCCATTTAATTTATCTAATGACGATAAGTTAAGTTCATCTAAAAACACGTAATCACGATTAGTAACCGCTTTATTAACATCGTCAATGGATTTATCTGATATTTCTGTATAACTGGGCTGAGCTTCTAATTGTTTGTATTGCCTACGCTGTTCTGGACTAGCATGCTTTAAGCCTATTGCTAATTCAGAAAAATGTCCTCCAATCTCTAGTTGATATAAACCTAAAGCAATATCGCGATCTTGTAATTCATTTATCGAATGTGAATTGGCTAATGCTAGCCAATAATAAGTATTGCGTATATGAATATCATATCGGCATGGATTTCCTAACTGTAATAACGTCTTTAGGAGCGTGAATGATTTTTTATAAGCTGCATATTCGATTAGACTCTCAAGATAAACAGCAAAATGACTTTCTGAAAAATCGTCTTCAGATTTATGCTCCTCATCATTTTTTCTATCATTATTTTTTATTAATTGCTTTTTGATTGTTATCAATAAATTTTCAAATAGTGTGTTATATCCAAGCTCAAATGATTTAACGTCGTGGTCAATAGCCCAGATAACGATGTTAGCTAGTAAGACGTCATCTATGCTTAATCCCTGCAAATTTTGTTTTACCTGGTCGTCATTAAAATGAGTTGCAACATCGTTAGCTTTATCAATGTTGGCGCCAGCAACCAGTAGGATTTTCGCTATTAAAAAATGCCTGCGCTCAACAGCAAAATATAAGGCGGATTTATGAGAGTTTTGGTTGATATAATCCGTGGAGTCATTCGTTATCATCGTTTGATCAACCAACGCACCCTTTGTTAGGAGTTCTAACACCGCGTCCAATTGTCCATCACGAGCGGCTATTTGAAGCAATGATAAATTTCTTTCATTAACTTCATTAACATTCCTATGATTAATGTGTAATAGACCATTATCTTGTGGAATTTGAGCCGATGCGAACATAATGTTACCTGATTAACCAGTAGGGCATGTATCATACCATACTCTATGTATTGGTCAACTAATAAGCGCTTTGCTTTTATATTCAATGCGCCATGCATTGATACATGCGATATAATTTGGTACCGATTTGTGTTGCAACAACGCCCATCGCCAAGAATATTTTCAAACAGACCCTAAGTTAGAGGTGTGATTTTATGCCAGTTTTACCAAAACAAAGCAAATCTTCAAATACAAATAAACTCGCTACGACAACCATTGTTACTTTTACCGATTCGGAAACTCATCATGATTATGTGCTGCTTTCAATTGGTGATCCGCGACCTAGGTTAAGATCGGATGGCACTTACGAGGGAATACCTGCGCTCGATAAGGATGGCTTAGCTAATTCATTGCCATTGGACCGCATTAAGTTCATTGGCGGTTATAGAGATGAAGGTGAGACAATCGAAGATGCGGGTTACCGCGAGCTGACAGAGGAAGCAGGAAAAGCAGTAGCGGATATGGCACGAGAGGTGCATTCAGTCAAAACCGTCTATACCATGCAGCGTTCTAACGAATGGCGTGATGCAGAACGACTTACGCTAACTTATATTCATGCGCATCTGGGGAGCAAAACGATCGCAGAGATGAAGGAAGCTCTAAACCCAGGCGATGATAGCTTTGGTATTGCTATTGTAGAAGCAGATAAAATTAAACTTAAAAATGGTCAGTATGTAATAGAAGCAGGTTTCAGCCATTACAAGATTGGGGGATTCACGACTATCGACTATTCTGGATGGTTATCTTATACAAGTGAAAAATCGAGAGCTGCGTTTGATTATTACAATAAAAACGCTACTGAAAATCCAACGTTAGGATTGGATCTCTCATCAATAGGGGCGAGAGATATTTCAATGTATGTTCCAACAAAACAGGATCATTCATTTCAATGTGCCTTGAATGCAAAAATTTCTGCTGACGTTCAATATGGAGGAAGCGGTGGAGCTTGTCCCGACGGAGCGATATTTACTGACTTGGTGCGACCTAGTCTTCTGCCTCAGCATGTGCAATCGGAGGAAGTGAGAATGAGTAATAGAAGTTGCTCTATATATGCGTGAAGCTATAGATAGCAGCAACAGCTCTATCTGCAGTCAGTACATTTTGTTTGATCTTAAATGATTTTCTTAATCTTTTTATAAAAAAAACATTGCATCATAATGAGGCCTGCTACTAAAGGATAGACGCATAATTTCTATTGAGATTTTTTGCTTCTCCCCTTGTGGGAGAAGCCGCCCGAAGGGCGGATGAGGGGTGTTTTTGGCTTAAAATCACCCCTCACCCGTTGCTTTGCGCCGACCTCTCCCACAAGGGGAGAGGTAAAAATAGACATTAAAAATTTGCGTCGATCCATCAGGACCTGCTAAGGGTCAAAATCAACTTAAAGATTTATAATCTATTGAATATTAAATAAAAATATTTTTTGCCGTCTCGTTAATAAACACCATTATCTTGTTATACTTATGGTGTGAGTACGTAAATGTCGATCGCGATGAGGCAAGAGTATGTCAAGCAGTCATAGTGATAACAGTCCAAAACGATCTGGGGCTAGAGCGAGCGTTATTGTGTCAACAAGACATGGAGCGGTAGCGTATGAGCCGGGTGAAAAAAAATTAGTTGACTATTACGTGCGGGAAGCGCGTACATCAATCGAAGACATACAAATTGACATAAATAATCAAGTAGAAATTCAAACTGTTAAAGATAAGTTACTGACAATGGTCACAAAAATCAAAGCTGAATCCGACGCTCTGTTGAGTGCAATAAATCAATCTAGCACTATTTCCATTGAACTATTAAGTAACATTAAAAAATTTCAGAGCCACATAGAAAAAGTGGTGAAGTATTTACATGGCACGGCGGAAGAAACTATCGGTGAAGGAGTCTGCAAGCAACTAACTTATGACTTTGAAAGTATTAATACGAACATACGTTCTCATATTGATACGCGATTTCCAATTCCAAATCGGTCAGCCGATGAAAATAAAAACGTTGAGTGTTATTTGGATGCCAAGGGCTTGTTTAGCAAGCTTGAAACTTCACAAAAAAATGTAATTCTTAATCTGAATTATTGTTTTGAAGCGGAGCTGGGAGACTATTACAATATAGGTGCATTGAAAAAACAGCCTTACTCAAACCAATACGCAGCAATCATGCAGGAAGGAGATAGACAAAAAGCATTAAAAAAAATAGAAAAAGCACCGCATCCAGTTACAGAAGCCAAAAACCTAATGGCTTCTATTATCAAGGATTTGAACTCATATCCTGTTGACAAAGAAGAGCTCAAGGAAAAAATAAAAAACCTTGAGGAGATGAAGCAAAAATTAATTGATGAAAAGAATACTTTCTATAAAAACTTAAAAGAACGAGCGGAGACTAAATCGACTATTAGAAACTATCATGCTGATTCCTACATGGATCATCATAAAAAAATTCTTGAAAAGTATGAAAGTACACATTTAGATAATAAGGAGGTAACAAATAATAAGGAGGTAACAAATAAGAAGGAGTTAACAAAATATATTCTCAATGAGTTTCTTATAAATGCGAAGAAGTGTGTAGCGGCAGCTGATACTCTAGAAATAGATCGCAGGTCATCATCATCATGGTCTGATATACCTGGCGAGCCTTCTGAGTCAAGGTCAAGCTTAAGTTCTGGGATAAACACTATTGCAGAAGAATCTGGTGAAGATGAAGGAGACGAACTTTCTCACAGTGATACAACCCTAGATTATGGTGAGCCTTCTGAGTTAAGGTCAAGCTTAAGTTCTGGGACAAACACTATTCTAGAAGAATCTGGTGAAGATGAAGAAGACGAAGAAGACGAAGAAGACGAAGAAGACGAACTTTTTCACAGTGATACAACAACCCTAGATTATGGTGAGCCTTCTGAGCCAAGCACTATTGAAAATGAAACTTACGAAGATAAAGAGGAATTAGCCGAATCCTCTCAGAGTGATATAACAACCCCAGATCCATATGCAAATGAAGAATTTCCAAAAGTAAAAAATACATCGAATCCAGAAACTCAAGATCGGCATGAACGGTTGCGAGCACGCTTATACGAACTTCGAACCAACAGTAATGAAAATAAAGTCCAACTTTTGCCAACTCTACCAAAGGATCCTAGCAATTTGAATATATCAGCGCTAGGAAACTCCCAAGAAAACATCAAAGATTATCGAGCTAGTGCAGCATGACAGCTCCTACCGTCCAACTTTATGCAGAATATTCATCTGCTGAAAAAGATGCATCAGAATATGTAAATTACTGTATCACTCACGGTGATACACAAGAACTACAAACTATTCTCGAAAAAATAAGTCCTATTCAATTTTATCGACTAACGCTTATCTTGCCAGCTATTCATACCTATTGCTCAACAAGCAGTGTCTTTGACGCAACGTGGCAAACCATTTTAGCGAACAATCAATGTCCTTCACTCCCTATTCAAAGCATGGATCAAAAAGAACATATTAAACTCTATGACTTGATAATCGCTCTTGCTTTTTATCAAACGTTTTTGTCTATGAATGCGCGTGATCCAAAACGTATTGAAGTATTGAATAAAGCTTGTGATTTGGGTTTATATAGCGCACTCATTGTGCGTATTAAAACGCATATCAGCATTATCAAAAATCAAGGAACACAACCGAAAGGTGAAGAAGCATTAAAAAAATTAATGATCGATACTAAGCGCCTATCAAATTTATATTGGCGTTTAGGTTATCTGCAATCTGCTTATTTTTTTAGAGATATTTCAAATCATTTTTATGATTTGCACTTAACCATGATTGACACTGATGCGGAAGTTATCTTGGAAAAAGCCCAGTATTTTAGCCTGATAGCCGTACATAATTTTTTATGTGCAGGGTTTTTAATTGAAAACGCTGCTTCAAATCAAATTTGGCAAAATATTCCAGATGGAAAAATAATTGATTCGCAAGTCTTGCAACAACAGACTCCCAAAACATGGACCGACCAACAAGCAGCATTTTTTCTAGAAAAATTAGGCGTTGAATTATACGAGAAGATTTATACAGAGGCGCAGGCAGAAATCTCAGGACATTAAGTCTTCAAGAGAAGTTACGAGATCAGTAACTATTCGGCGGTTGCCACTGGCCCAATCGTGCCCGCGCACGATTTGGGCCAGTGGTAACCGCTGAATAGTTACCGAGATCATTGGTAAGCAGATAACTATTTGAATTTAAGACTAATTGACAAATCTCAATATCGACAGGGGTAATTTCTAAATTGTTATCTATACTTAATATACAGTACACAAAAGCAGGCGGTGGTTATGCGCTCTTCGTTTGCGGTAGATTACTCAAAAAAACGAGACCCGTTAAAAATCATTAAAGATGGCTCTGCATTTGTACGTGTGCTTGTAGAAGGGCGTGTTCGAGAATTGTTGCCTCAGCTTGAAGATCCTGCAAGAAATCGCCCTGTCAAATACCCTAAGAAACCTCCAAGGCGATATAATCCTAATACTCACAAGATGGAAGACAACATTTCCAAGCGCGCTCAGGGTGCGCCAAATAAAAAACATACAAAAAAAGTCTCTACTTCATTATTGCCTGTCGATGGCAGGATGAAATTGTATAATTCGAAAAACAAAGTCGGTTTTTTATTTGATGGTAACTATTGCAATCTCAAGGACGAAAAATATTTTTTTACAAAAGATGCTGATTTTGATATTGGTTGGCATCATGGCGAAGACGACGAGACAGTGCTACTTGAAGACCACGATGGAGTAAAGAAAGAAAAAACAGTAGGCGAGATACGAGCGCCAATATTAATAACAAAAACTGATTTAGCTGGATTACGTCAACATAACGCTGATTGTCGAGGTAGAGGAGAGATTCCAGAACACAATGAAGCCGTGATCGGTGTCAGCAAGGAGTCACTCTCTGCTTTATTTGCCACAAGAGATAAACTCTGGAATCGTGTCGAAGCTCTTGTGGTAAAAACGAATAATCAAAGCATTCTTGGCGACATTCCTTTGATTATCATTGACCCTAAACTTAAAGAACCGATTTATTACACGATAGAGGCGCAAGCAGAAGACGTTATTAAATTGTTAAAGAGCGACTCTATTTCAGATAAACTCACAGCATTACACATTATTAAATACACAGATAATGAAAAATTACTTGTATTGCTGAATGAGCATCTTGATGGATTCGCCAGGCTGTTACGCAAACCAGAAACATTAGTTGTCATGTCAAAAGAACACGGTCCTGAGTTTTTTAAAAATGCAACTAAAAAAAATAAAGCGTTATTTAATGCACTTGTTTTTCATCCTGATCATGTGCTAGATGAATTTCCAAGTGACACAAGAGATGCGATCTGTAAACATGCCAGCTTTAATACCAATGCTAGCGCAGAGGAAGTAGATGAGTTCTATCAAGAAAATCCATTGTTCGTACTCGACTTATTCTACAAGGGTGTGCTTTCTAAAGATGTCTTAAAAAAAATGAAAGATGATCCTGAGCCTATGCCTCCTTCTCCTTATAAAACCACTCGAAAAATGATTAAATATTTTTTAAAACCTGAAGAACAATTTCTAGGTAACAAGGATGATTGCATATCCTTGTTAAACAATATTTTTTCAAATGATCATCCTTTGATTGCGCAACATAGATTATTGGATGTGATGAGAATATCATCTTCAAAATTAGAACCTCAGGATGTATTTAAAATAATATTAGAGATTTACATTAAGCGGGTGCATTTTTCCATTCTGGTTGATAACTCTTTTAACATAGACATTAAGGTGAAGTCATGTTTGTCATTACTAGAAGATATGACGATTACATCTATGGAAATAGATAAAATTGCTGATTTTTTAATTAAAAATAAGCTAACAATGCCTGCTAAAATTAGAAACAACTTTGAGCTTACTTTATTAACTCATTTGAAAGCCCTTCCCGCTACTTTAAATATAATATTGAATACGGAAGATAAAAAAGAAATAAGAGAGAGTGTTTGTAAAGCTAGATTAGGTGAATTACGAACAGAAGCAGCTTACCTATCAACACTTTCAGAGTTAGTATCTCGACTCTATGAGACGTCTTGGGGTAGAAAAAAATTTCCAGATGTCCAGGGGTGTGCGAAGTCACTCGAAGAGCTCGTTAAGACAGAAATAAACGTTGTCAATAATGTTGAAATCAATAATCTTATTAAAAAATTAAAGGCAGGTCCCAAGATAAGTGCTGATAAAACAGCATCTAGCATAATCGCTAAGTTAGATTCTATTCTGGACGTAGAAAGAGATGTCGAGCTGGCTTCTCATAGACGTTAACACTTCGTCCGTATGCTCAAGTCACGATATCCGTTGATTTTGAAAAGTTTGCCTTGTTTTTCCTATAGTTATTAGACTTATATCAAAATTCACCATTAAAAATAACACATTAATTCAATAACACCTATACTTAATACAAGTGGTTTCCGTATTGATTATTTCGAGAGAAATGCAATGCACTCATTCGTTGATTATAGTGATATTAATCGCTTCCCATATTTAAAGGACGTCCATTTTTTTTCAAATGGCATGGTACTGGAGGATAAACAAATCCATGAAATGGAACAACAGTTTAAATTGCATGGTGAAGCGGAGGACGCCCGATATGCTCAAGAATATTTAAGAGAACAATTGGATATTGACATTGAGCGTGGTGGAATTTTACGAGTTAAAAATGAAAAATCAAACGAATTTGAATTATTTGCTATTATAAAAGAAGATGCTGAACCTGGTGCGGATTCTCAACAAGCAATTAATTTGGGTGGTGGAGCTTTTGGAAAAACAAAAATAGTTCAAAATCTTAAAACAGGTGAAATTCTGCTAATAAAAATTTTAAAGAATGCGGCAGATAATGAAAAGATTCAAAGCCCTGAATTTTATAAATATGCTTTAGAAGAATTTAAGAAGGAAGGTTATTTTTTGAAGGTGCTCGAAAGAGGGGATGCTCGAGTTATTCCTAAAAAAATAATGATCAAGGACCAAGTTCACGCACAACACTTAAAAAGTTACTGTGTCATGCAACAGCTTATTCCTGGGAAAGAGCTTTATTATTTACTTAAATCGGGTAGTTGCACTTTAACACCATCTCAGCGATTTAATATGGCATTAGCGTGCATAGATGAAATTTTATATCTGCATAGTAAAAATGTGGTGCATTGTGATATTAAGCCTGACAATCTTATTGTGGATGAATCCAATGGCACGATGAAGGCAATTGATTTTGGATTCATGGAATATACGAATAAACGGAGCACAAGATTACATGTAGGTACGCCAGGTTATATGGCGCCTGAACTAGATTATAAGTATGAATGGAAAGGGAATAAAGAACTATATTTAAAGCAGTATCCAACCGCTGCTGATCAATTTGCTGTTGGTGAAGTATTGAAGGATATATTATTATCAGACGGTGCATTTGGATTTGAATATTATAATGACATTGAATTTAAGGGGATAATAGAGGCCTTGTGTGCTCCTTATGACAAACGAATGGGATTGGCTGATGCAAAACATCAGTTAAGTGAAGTTATAAAAAAATTTAATGAAAAAAATATAGAATTAAAAAAGTCCTTTAAAGAATCATTAGACAGTCAGGGTTTAAGCTTTGTTACAACGCTAGAACAAATGAAATTTATTGCTGATAATTTTCCAGAATTGAAAACTGAATTGCTTGCGTACGTCACATCGAGCCCAGATCTAGCTTTCTCGTATGATTTGCGGAAATTTCTCCTGTTGTTCAAAGATGTTAAAAATGCAGACCAATATTTAACTAAGATTAATTTAAAAGATGTAACGAATCTTGTCACGACATTAATAGATAAAAACAAGAAAGCAGATTACAGTCACGAAATTGATGCAATATTGAGGCTCTTTCCACAAAACCACAGAGAGCTATTGGCAGCATCGGCTCTTCGACCTGAGCTATATGATGGATTAGGTAAAACGATTGCTGGACCAGTTTTTATAGATTTATTTTTGGAAAAGATCAAAGATAAAGAATTTTTAAATTCGATTGATCTACTTCCAAAATCAAAAGAAATGGTATCAGCAAAAGAAATGGTATCAGCGATTATTTCTAATAAAAAATATTTTCAAGTATTTGTTACCAATTGCATAGATGTATTAAATAAAGATAATAATCAGTATCAAGCTTATATTAATATGAAAAACGTTGTGAATAGCGCATTTAATAAGATTATATCCTCCACATGGAATGCCGCTTTTAACGAATCGATTATAAAAACAATAGCAGACTACATGCCAAATTTTTTGCAAGATCAAAATAAAGCTGGCTTCACTCCGTTATTTGCTGCGCTAAAAAATAATAACCAACCTCTTTTAGAGTGTTTATTAAATAATATCCGCAAAGAAGATTTTTCATGGGAATATATTGGTTCTCCTGATCAGTATGTTGAGTTTATGTCTAAGATAAGCCAATCAAAATGTTTGTCAGCTTATTTAGAAAGTGACAATCTTAATCAAGAAGTTAAAGATGAAATTAAAGCGACCAATTCCTTGATGAAAAAAGGCATTAATTTTAATCCAGCATGGATTCATACTCTGCATCCACAGGAACTAGCAAGCCATGTTGATAATCTTGTAAAAAATAATGAAGAAGATTTAGTAAGAAGAATTTTTAGCAGACGTGAGGTTTTCAAATTTTTAGATCCAAAAACATTAACGACTAGACATGGGCAAGAAAAAACTGGATTTGAGATACTGCTGGAAATGGATAACCCAGACTATGGCATGGTTTTAAAAAGTGCTCGTTTATTAGAGTTTAATACTTCTTTAAATATAGGGCAAAAAGCTCGAATATTTTTTTTGTTGCTTCAGCATAAGTCGAATGCAAATCCAATGATCGTAGGTCGTGATGCCTCTTTTATTACTAGTCTTTTTGATGCTGTGGTAGCTTTGGCAATCAAAACAAACAATCAAGTTGGCTTGAAAGCAATGATGGCCGCACACGGTGAATCTTTTACCGACACACAGGTGTCCAGCGTATTTAATTTTGCGGTAAAAGAAAAAAACTTTAAACTTGCTGAAAGTGTTTTAGACAATGGCTACCTGCCAGAAATTGGCGTAGATAATTTAGCGAGTACTATAAAACAATTTGGGCTTCCCATAGATTTGCCGCAAATAAGAATTATCACAAGTATAAGCGATGCGTTAGCAAAATTATCAAGTCAAGAAAGAATTCCTTACAAAGCATATATTGATTCTCTGACAAACAAACTACTAGAAGATCCTTCTTTTTTTGAAGAGATGAATATATTACCATTATTAAATTTTGCTATTGAAGAGAAAAAGGTTCCCTTGGTGATTGATGCTTTCAATAACCTACCAATGGATCAAAATGAATGGATCAAACAAGTGTTTAATTATCCTTTAAATGAAGAATATGATTTGAATTGTAAGTTGCGTATTGCAATCGCATTTAAAAATCTTCACCTTCCCGATCAAAAGCTATTTCGTTCGTTATTAAAGGGTAAGGATGTAACTATAAAAAATAATGATGGAAAGTCAGCAGCAGATTTAATTCTAGAATCAGAGTATACAACAGCAATAAGAGAATTAGTTGAAGAATCTGCTAGTCAACTGTCTAGTGATCAACTATCCGTAGCATTCAAACATTCCATAGAAGATGTATACATCCTAGAAAAAGATTATTCTTTGATTCAGAAAATTATGAAGACTAAGACTAATGATCAATATATCATGCTTAATAAGTATTTACTTTGTCAAGCGTTGCAAGTTTTCATTAAGGAGGGTCTCTATAGTTCTGCGAACGAGTTAGTTACGTATCATCCTTATTTTGCGAACTCTGACATCATATCGAAAGTCAAAAAATTAGAAAATCCATCTCGATGGTCCTTCGGCGTGGATAAACCGAAGTTTTTAAAACAACTAGAGGAGTTTAAAAATACATTGCCAAAATTTGAGCCGCAACATCTGTCACCTTCTCCAGCTGTAGTTAGTAACTCTACGAACATGATAACCCAGGCATTTTCTGCCACTTTCAAAAATGCAAGTGATGTCGCTCAAAAAAATAATCAGGAAGGGCAGGCGAGTTCACCTATGCCGAACGGCCCAAGTTTTGTGGAGCCCATTGCTTATGTTGAGAAGCTGGAAAAAAAGAAGATTCCAACTATCCAACCAACAACTACCGCTTCCAAGTTTATTTTTATTAAGGCTGCCAATCGATTTAATCCTAACACAAACGGAAACGATACATTAAAGCAAGCAGTTAACACGACTCCTGCCACTAACAAACCGGAGACAGATGCAAATACTAAGATTATCACTATCCGCGTAGGACCCAGAAAACCATAGGAATAATTATGCTTGCTTAGGGGCTGAGAGCTGATGGATAGCCACATAACCTTCTTTCGAGGTTTTTTCGCTTCTCCCCTTGTGGGAGAAGCCGACCGAAGGGCGGATGAGGGGTGCTTTTGGCTTAATATCACCCCTCATCCCTCCGAGCCTGGCAGACACCCTTACAAACCCACAAGGATAAGAATGCAAATTGTGATTTACACAACAACACTACGCAGGAATAACTGAAACCATATAATTTTCAATGCCATTATCGCCATGACATTATAACTTATTATAATTACTATAATTTTCTGACAAACAATAAATTTAGCTTTTCATTATTCTTTAAAATCAATTAGTTACCCATATGTGTCTGCTCAAATATTTATCCAAAATAAAGTGCTATACTTAAATATATGCATTATGCCTTAGAAGTAAGGAGTCGACAGATGAGCCTGTTCAATGTGGTCGAAATTTAATCTATTTGCTATAATGACAGTATGATTTGACTTAATAAGGGTGCTTATTATGAGCCGTAGTAGAGAGAGTGCCAAAGATAAAGAACGTAATAGAGAGAGAGAACCAGCAGAGGATGGTACCAATTTTAACACCTCAAAAATCAAATCTTCTTCTGCAAAAGTAGTAGCGCGGTTTGTTCAAAAAAATACTCGTAAAGACCCTAATACAGCACAAGCTCAAGCGATAGAGGATCGTAAAATAGCGGAGCAGATAGCCAACGACAAACGTGAGGCGCTTTATCGTGCGAACGCAGTTTTTAATGATCTAGATGCAGGAAAAACTCCTGAACTAGTGGATTTAATTCAAGCGCTTGAAACTTTCTCAAGAATAAGAGATTCGAAAATACAAGAAAAAGATGAATTGAAGGCAGCTGGTAATGAGGCGACTAAAGTAAAAATATTAGAGACAGCAATAAGTGATGTAGACAAGAAGATAAAAATAGTTCTGCCTGCAGCTCAGCAAGCAGCAAAAAAAGCTGATCAAGCTGCTGAAATCGCATCGAGAACTGCATCAGCTAATACTGAAGGAGAAAAAGATACGATAAGGCCAGACGAAAAGGGTTTTCGCTATCGATAAATAGATTAAATATCATCAAACAGTAGGAGGTATCTATGAGCAAAACAAGACAGAAAGATGATTCCAAAACAAAGGAGCCCGTTCCTGATAACTACACAATGACTCAGTATGAATTAACTGAGGCTATTCGGATTAGAACTGCAAAGATTGGAGTTTTGAATGCTGAGATAAGCCAACTTAAGCTTGATATTGTAACCGCTACTAAAAAAGAGCTTGGTCACTTAACAGCAAAACAGGATCTAATAATACCAAAAGGTCAGCTGAAGGTAAACGACCCGACATATAAAGATTACAATGCAAAACAAGAGGCAGCGCATAACTTGGCGGCCAAGCTAGATCGAAAAATAATTGATAAGAAAATTCAAATACAAAACTTACAGGGTGAAATAAAAGAATGGAGCGTAGTAAAACCTCAAGCTAATAAGGAGTTGCTAGAAAGTGCTAGACTTTTGTTACAGGAGTCTAAAAAGACGCGTACTAATAAATTTGAAGCTACAAGCGCTGATGAGCAGGATACAAAAAAAGTTTTTACTAATAAAAGATAGCTCATCTCAACGGTTTCTCAGCTGAAGAATGTTTAGGATCGCTAGATACTGATATTGCAGTTGCATGTTCAAGTTTTTGAATCATTCCATTGAGAGAATCCATATGAGTTTGAAGAGTAGCTAGATCTGACTCCTTCTCCGTGTTGTTATGCTCATCCCCAGCAATCTCTATTCTTAACTCTTCCAAAGCAATCACCTCATTCTTCAAATCAGCTAATAATGCTTTTTCTTCAGCAAAAGCCTCAGTTGGCTGTGATAATGCCTCAGCAGACGCCATCTCATCAATAGCAGCCGCTGCAGCCCCTTTTAACAAGGTAATCTGAGGAAGCATTTTAGCTAATCGAGAATACGTCGTCATATGCCCTCTTAATTAAGTAGAAGCAATTATTTCTAAGTATAGTTCCCCTCCTTTGAAAATCGAGGGTTAGGGAGGATTTTTAGGGATAATTTTTTAAATCCCTCCTGGCCTCCCTTTGTTAAAGGGAGGGACGATTAACAATAGGTCAATGGTAATGCTATGATTTTATTAATTTATTATAAAACCCGAGAATAATTCACCTTCTTAAGGTTCTTTTAAGCTAGTGGTGATAAATTATTGTACAGGCTGCATCATTATCAATAACAGAGGGTACGGTATGCGTAAATCAAGTTTAGAAAAATGTATTGTGGATCATTTAGATAAACGAGTGGCAGTGAATCATCCCTTGTATTTACTCAATAAATTTTCAAAAACACCTGTGATTCAGAATTTAAATAAGCAAGATTCTATTACTTTTGAAATGTTTGAAAGCTATCTTAATTTACAAGGAAGAAAAAAGCGGAAACTATTTAATCCCAAGTATTTTGCAAGTAACGATGCAAGCGCCCCCTTTTTTTTAGAATTTATTTCCGAAGAAGCTACCACTGTTGAATCATCCAAAAAGACAACTCGTAAAAAAGAAAAAAAATTTTCTATAGGTAGCTTATACGACGACGCTCAACAGACTGTATTTTCTTTCTTAGATGAAAAAACACTTTCCATGTTATCCGCAACCAACAGTTTATTTCACACGAAAACTAAGCAATTAAAACACTGGCGCAGCAAGTTAGTTGCAAGTGGTTGTCAGAAGAATGTCTTGCTTCAGGTCGCCGTGACAGGCGCAATTCGTAATTACAAAAATTTATATCATGCGTTTATGAAAGTTTGGTATGGCTACCGAATTCAAATGAAAGAATCGTGGGAATTGATGTGCTTAAGCGGTGATGTGTCAGCTATTCAATATGCTGTTCAGCATGAACAATTAACAAAAGATACCAAAAATAAATTTGGTGATAATGCTTTATTGCTGGCGGCTCTCTCGGGTAGTGCAGCACAAATGCGATTTGCTTATGAAACAGTGGGAATTGATGCGCACAGCGAAAATGATGCTGGAGTCAACGCATTATTAAATGCGGCATTTAGCGGAAATATTGAAGCAATCGATTTTGCTTATCGCGCATTGAAGTTAGATCCAGCTAATAAAGCAAAAGATAAAGCAAATGTTTATCACTATGCTGCATTGAGCGGTAATATCTCTGCATTAAAACATGTGATTAAGATATTTAAAAATATTAAATTAACCGATACAAGTGAATTGGGAGAAACGTTATTACATTTTGCTGCAAGAAGCGGCAGCGTTCCTATGATGCAATTTGTAATGGATGACCTTGGATTTGATCCGCGTGAACTTGATTGTTCAGGCGAAAACTTTTTGTATTATGCCATTCGAAGTGGTGACACTGCAGCATTTAAATATGCATTAAAGAAGCTTAAAAAAGCTGATCCGACATTTAATCCAATGACGTTTGTCAGCAAAGAAAAAGAAAATATTTTACATACTGCGTTCATAAGTAAAAACTTAAATATGATTCGATGCGTAGCCAGTGAATTAAAGAAGTCAAGCCATGACAAGCCATCCGAATTTCAAGCATTGGCAAACAGTATTAACGAAAAAGGAATGAATGCATTGCACATTGCAACAAATGATGGTGATGTAGCCGCTATGCATTATGCTGTGGAAGAATTAAAAATTAATCCGGGTGTGCTCACAAGAGAAAAAAGTAATATTCTACACTTAGCGGCTATCAGCGGAAATCCAGCGGCTGTCACTTATGCTGTTGAGCTTAATAAATTATATAAATTAGATTTATCATTAGAACAAACAAACCGCTTTGGACGTAATGCGTTTTATTTTGCAGATAAAAGTTTAAGTCCAGAAGTTATGAAAAACTCATTGATTGATTCTTTCAAATCTGACAATGAACGAACTTTTTCGATGTATTGATAAAATCGCTTTCATTAGCAAATGACATTCAATACAACAGTCTAGACTCTAGGTGGTATGATACCCTCAGGTGAGCTAAGATGCGCATGAGGATTTATTGATGCAATGTTAGTGGATGACTTTGGTTCTTCGCTCATTTCTATTACGATCTGAGAGAGATCATGCGAACTTGATTCAAGAGAAGAATCATTCCTATTTTCTTTTGAATCATGAGTATGGAGTTTACGAAGAGCCAATGCTGTGGATCCCAAGGTATAGTGAATAGATTGAATGCAGCCACTCTGAGATGAGCTTCTCTCCGAATGTTGGGAACCTTTATCTTTTGATAAAATCCGGTCTTCAGTTTTTTTGGCATCATGCTTAAAATGCAATATTGCATTCAGTACATGAATACTTATCCCAAAGGCTAAGAGACCAAAAAGCGCAGAGAGAGAAACGAGTGACTTCCCTCCTGACAGGATAAATTCTCCCATCAGTGAAGGAGCGGTATTGTCATTCATCAGCAGATAAAAAACTATAGCAGTACCTTCACCAGGACCAGGCTGATAAATGTCCATATCCGCCCCATTATCATAAAGCGCAGGATAAGGAGGAGCGCTTGAAACTGCCTGCAGTCCTATGAGAAAAAGAGCATATTGAGCAGTGGACAAGGAGGGTCTAAAAAATTCGAGTGCTTCACTTATCTTTATATAAATTGTCACGTCATTCATATGTTCCAGGCTTAGATCAGTTAACGGTGCGATGCGATGACTAAGCCGCTTATGTTGAGCAGCAATCATTTTGAAAATAAACTTTTCCTGTTTTTTTAAAAGAGTATGATGTGCTTGCTTTAACACAGTATTCCTAAGAAACCACCCAATTGCTGCGCCAATCGTCAAAGTTGTCATATTGGGAGAAATCAGACTATTAAAAATATTTCCTATGTTCTGCGGCGCAAGAGCCATCGTGTAGGGTGAGGACTGCTCACCAATAATTTGATCCGCGCGATAATCACAAGAAGACAAAATACCGCCAAGCTTGCGGAATCCTTGCATTTTTGTTTGCAAACTTGTTTCAAAAAATCCAGAAAGATAAGCGCCAGACATAATAGATAAAACACATTCTATTAAAGTTTCAATTTGACTCAGCCCCGATTCCACTGAACGGCAAAGCACTGCTGCTAGGCAAAATGTAAATTCTTTCGCATTCATGTTGAGAAGACTAAAGCTAGGATTTGCAGGAATGTCATCAGAAAAAAAATATTCATTTTGTGTATAAAATCGATGAGGAGGTGAGTAATGAAAAAATGGATGATCTGCATAAGAGAATAGTGAAGTCTTATTTTCTTTCTTCTTCGATATTGCGTTAACTTCGTGTCTAATAATATCTTGTTTAAAAAGACAAGCTTTCTGAGCGGCGTAAATCAGAAGAGCGATGGTAAATAAGCTCATTAAAACGGAAAATGGGATAAGTGCTTCACTTGATGAAAAATTAAATTCGCCGCTTAACGGATTTTCAGCAGAATCAAATGTAATATTTAGAATTGGATTGTGACTTTGATAGTCAGCTCCGCCATCATATTGCACGGCAAAGGGGCCTAATTTTTCAACGCCTTCAATCAAAGTGAGAATTAGACCTATTAGAGTACCAGGTAGAAGAGGGTCCAGATATTCCGATAAAAAGCTTAAAAAACTGTAAATAGTTTCTGGGTGTTGTTCTTTTCGATGAGATAAATCAATCTGAGTGTTTTCTCGAGACGTATTTTTTCTTTTTGTCATTCTTAAAAGAAGTTCATCCTCTTTTGTTAAAAGATAACGTCTAAGCGGTCTTGATATGCTATGTACCAATAGCCATCCGGTTAATGAAGCATACGTAAGGGTATTCATATTGAATAGTAAAATTTCGTCTAAAAGCTGCTGAATGGAGGTGGGTAAAAGTTCCATGGAAAAAGGAGAGAGATTTGTGATATTTTGAGTTACCGGAGCAAAAACGGTAGCTTCAATCGATTCGTTATGCCAGTAGACTTGTCCTAGTGTGCATTCAGTAAATTCTAAAGACGCTGAAAGCATTCGATAGCCTTGTATTTTTGAATGTATTTGATAGTTGAGAAAACCGGTGAGTTGAATAGCTGTGAATACAGCAATTGAAAATTGCATCATATCTTCGGCTCTTTTCAGTCCGCCTTCGACGGCTCTACAGAGAAGTGCTGCGAACTCCAGTAGAAAAGCAGAAGAGAGCTTTTGTGTTTGGCTCGATGAAATCACCTCAGCTTGTTTATCGTCAACACCTAGCTTGTTTTCGATTAACGAATCGAAACGGTGAGGTATACCGTTATATCGGGGTGATAGCTGAATATTTTGGTCAAAAGGATCCATTATTTCAAACTCATAAGGACGTTATTCTTTCATTGTTGGTATTTATTGTTCGCTATTATAGATATATATCAAATAAAGAGCAATAAGTTAACGAGAGCTTAACGACAATTTTATTTGAGGGAAGGTCAGACAGAGGTAAAATCATATATACTATAGTTTAGGTATCGTAACTTAGTCTCATGGCTAAAAGGTCATACAAATGAGTGATGCCACAGATTTAAATAATTCAGTGACAGAACAAGTTAAGGGAAAAGTCCATTATGAATTAGTGGATATTTTATATAAACAAATTAAACAAATGTTATGGGCTGAAGCATTTGCAGCTACTTTAATACTATTTGTTCTATGGTGGTATGGTAATGGCGATAGAATGTTAGTATTAGGATGGTATGCCTTTATGCTCGTTATCAGTTGGTTGCCTCGTTATTTGTTAACTAGGGCCTATACACGATTGCAGTTAGAGCACCAGCAAGTAAAAGGCTGGGAAATGGCCATCATGGTCATGCTTTTTATCAGCGCATTAGGATGGAGTTTTGTTGGTACAGTACTTCTGCCACAGAATAGTGGATTATATCAAGCCCTCGTTATCTTTTTGCTAGTAGGTGTTGCTGCTACTGCTAATCCTTTTTATTCTCCCATTAAAAAAGCTTATGCCATTTTTTTAATTCCAACGTTAGCTTTTACCGCAATTTTCCTTTTATTAAAAGGTTCTAATTTCTATATTTTTTCGGGGATAGCTGTATTTGCTTTTGGGTTGTTGATGCTAATTACTTCTATTGTTTCAAGCAGTCTTATAACTACTGCTTTGACTGTACGTTTTCAAAATATTGCATTAACGGAAGATTTAGTTAAGTTAAATAAAAAATTAGAAAATCTTGCAACGCATGATGTTCTCACTCAGTTACCTAATCGCCAATTTTTTAACGAAAAAATATTTCGAGTGGTTTCGCATGCCAAAGAGAAAAATAAACATTTTGCTTTGATGTTTTTGGATATCGATAAATTTAAAATGATTAATGACACACTAGGCCATGCTGCTGGTGATCAGCTGTTAGTGGTAGTTGCTGACCGTCTTGCTCAGTGTGTGCACTCTGCGGGTATCGTATGTCGGTTAGGTGGAGATGAATTTATGGTTTTACTTGAAAATGTACTTGATAAGGAGGCGATTTCTCGTATTGCGAAAAGTATTTGTCAGTCACTAGCAGAACCTGTAAAAATAAAAAATAATAATATTTTTGTTACAACGAGTATCGGTATTAGTTTTTATCCAGAAGATGGGCTCGATGAAGAAACGTTAACAAAACATTCTGACATGGCTATGTATGACGTAAAAAATAATGGTGGAAATAGTTTTAAATACTACAGTGACAGCAAAATAAGTTAATGAGTCAAAGAGCAGGAGAGGCCGTGCAGAAAATATTGTGACTAGTAGACAGACTGAGCCTCTGTCGCTGCGTGCGCTAGAAGGGATTTTTCAGGAGTTCGGCAATATCTTGATTAGAGTGTGCGTTACTTAAAGACGTTATAAGATTTTTTACATTTATACTATCTTCAATGCTATTTTCTCGGGTATTTTCATATAACTTAAGAGTTTCAATCGCTGCCGTACAAAATCTTTTTTTTATAGAGTGAGTTATGGTGTTTTCGTTAAAGCGAAGATTGAACTGTCGAAGTTGATTCTTTCTGAGAATCGGATGTAGATTTTTTATCGCTATGTTCTTCATCAGGATGGCTGTGCATTGTTTATCGCTCATAGATACGCTTGATTTAATTATAGCACATCGGGTTAGCTCATTGATTTTTCTAATTAAAAAATCATGTTCATGCATAAGCTCCAAAGGAAGCATATAGCCTTTGCGCTAAGCCATACAGCTCTGTATAATTTTTCAAAAATTGCTGCAATGACGTGAATTACGCAGTTACTCAAACAGAGGATATCTCATGGCAAATACACGATGGGTGGATGAAGCGCTATATATATTAAAAGAAACAATTAAACCCGTATCAGAAAAAATAATTAATAGAATAACTAAAGAAACCCAGGATAGGGAGAAAAATGGGCGAAATAGGGATGACATACCACCCATCACCCTGTTTCAAAATTGGGATGAAGATTATATAAAAAAACATCTAGCTGACTATGACGACATAGTTAAACAAATTATCCTGTGCCTAGATAATGTAGTGAACCATGAAGTTTTTATACTTTTATCTCGCGAGAAACAAAAAAAACTCTTAGATGAGATTGTAAAAAACATTGGCGATAAAGCCCTGGATAAAATTAATATATATGGTGGTCGTGTTGAAGAAAATAAATGGATAGTAACGCCAAGAAAGCTGGGGGGAATACTTCTCCCATTGTCTGATTACCCTTTTTTATTTTGCTATGAAGCAAGAAACAATATTCGCGAGGCTTCTTATTACAATTATTGCTACACGACTATACAGGGTTCAGGACCACTCGGCAAAAATAATTATTGCAATAATTACGCAATTACGGTACTCGAAGAAAGAATAAAAATCGCCCTATTACATACCCTTCAGGCTCTGCAGGGTGACATCATAGAAAAACAAAACGCCATAACCAATAACAAAGTGAATCCCTGGGTCAACGAAACAAATTTCATAATACAACAAATAACGAATTTTCTATTAGAAAAATTACCCATCGAAATAAATAACCAGACACGTATAAGCTTTCTCAAAAATCATGATACCGAGTATTTAAAAAGCAAAATTAAATTTTTTGATAGCATACATGAGCGCATAAGAGATGCATTAGCATATACCTTCGAGTATGAATCTTTTGAAGTATTATCACATGATGTGCAGACAGAAATCCTAAAAGCGATCATAAATCTTATTATAAATATAGACGAACAACTAATACTTTCTCTTTCAGGTACCAATTCCCATGGTGAAAAAATGAAATTACTTTATATGAAACTATATAGGATAAATAACCTAGGTACCTTTGATTGGTTACCTCATTGGTTTGATGACTATCCCAATCATATAATAAACATACACATTATAGATGCTATATGTGAAATTAACCTCGCTAAGGCAATAAGACCTATTTTTTTAAATTTATTACCTTACAGCATAATAAAGAAAAATTCAGAAACAAATTCTTCTGTAGAGACAACAAAAGTTAACCTCCCGACTCCTATTCCAGACAACACAAAACCCAAGCTAATAGATGCTAGCGTTCAGACGGATCTTTTAGGAGAGGATATTCAGGAACAACTGTCAAGAGTAAAAGCTGAGCCTCAGAAATCCGAACAAACATTAAGAAATTTATCCTTATTTCAACCCTCTTCAGCGTGTTTACAGCAGGCTAGTGTAATTCCACGCAGGCCTGCTGAAAAGATACAACAAAATGAAAATTTTGGAGAGAATTATCATGCCAAATAAGTTATCTTCATTAGAAAATATTTAATCATTTCTATCATCATATGAAAAACCTCTGTTTCAACGGGCTTACCATTTTTTTCCAGTAAACGCAGAATTTATGTGGATTAAAACTATTGTTGCTGAGAATGAAGAAATTTTCCATCCAGGGTTGATTGCGCGTTTAAAAAATCCTGTTTTAAAAACTTCAATTTCTATTGATGAATTGCAAGTGTTTGTGAAAACACCCAATCTCAATTTTAAACTACGTTTAATTCTATTATTGTATCAATTGAAATTATCTGATCAACATTCGAAAGACAGGGAGCTTGTTTTACGAAGAATGCGTTTATTCACTCACCAATCATTATATTTCTCGCTCGCACAATTACTGATTGCTCAGTGGGAAAATAACAAAGATGCTGAAACGGTCTTTTCTGAAAAAATATTTTCTGCAATGGATCTCGAAAAAAATGTTGAATTCTATGCGTTTTTACCAAGAGAGTCGTTAAAAGAAAAATTTCAAGCGCATTTGCAAACTATACCCGATAAAGAAATCATCGATTTTACGTTTGCAGATATTTATTCGATTAAAAAAAATTATCCTGATTTTATATCTAGTGAAAATTGGGATATATTAATAAAAAAAATTACTCATGAAAACTATGAACACTTGAGACCGCATGAGGCGCTTGATTTAGTATCCCATTTTCGCCGTTTAACGGTGCCAATCCTAGCAAACACAAGAATGTACTACACGTCAAGAGATTTATTTTCTTTGTTGGATCCAGAATATGCTTTCAGTTTAATTAAAAATATATATGAAACGATGTGTATTCAAATTGTAGATAACTGGCCGCTGACGGAAAAGATGATCGAAGAAAAAGGGATTGATTCGGATTTGCTGTTAATAAGATATTTTTTGGATGTGCACGCGACGAGAATTTCAAAAGAAAATGTCCGAGAAATACAAGGTTGGTTATTCGAACTTGCTTGCACGAATCATCCAGATCTGGTTGGGTGGGTAGTTGGTTTTTTTGAGCAAATTACAAACCGAATTGAACCTCAAGAAAGATACGAATTAATTGAAAAATATGCTGCACATCAATTGCAATTTGAGAAATATAATCATGATAAATATATCAGATATATCAAGTTGCTTGACGATGATGAGAGATTGCAACAAGAAATTTACCGTGTTGGTTTGGATTTTTTTGAATTAAAGGAATGTTTTCATCGGCTGAATGTAACGCAGCAAAAAAAATTTTTGAATAATTGGATGCCGCATTGTATGTCTGCAGATTTTAATCCTGCCATCACTACTGAGCTTTTGGAATACCTATTGACAGAATCATCTCAAAGCAAAAATAGGATATGGAATGATAAAATGATTTGGGTTGCCATCAAATGCGCTAAGCCTCTTTCTTCTCAACAAATAGAAGGTTTTATTGCTTGTATCATTGAGGGTAAAGAATCTATCTATAATTGGCCTTCCTTGGATGATTTAAGAATATGGTTTTCTCAACATAGTGTGGATGAAATTGAGCAACTTAGAAATAAAGTTTTTATTCTAATTGATGAGGCGCAAAAGGCGCAAAAAAAGAGGAAGCCTAATCTTAATTTACAAAAAATATACCTTCAATTAAGTAACATTCAAACAGAACGCTTATCTCAACATTCTGTATTATCACAAGCAATCGATGCCGTCCAACAACAAGCGGATAATTGTTGGCGTTCGCGTTTAGGGGTTTTGCAGCCTTATTTACCCCGCATGAATGAAAAACAGAAAGAAAATTTCATGCGTTATGCGATAACACGGTTGCTCAAATCCTACGATCAAGAAACTACTACACAAGCACTGCTTCAAGTAAATGATCCTGTGTTATGTCATCAATTTTTCTCTGACGTTTACAAAATTAATAGTGATGACTCTAAGTTGATGAACTTTCGATTTTTAATTTGCAATGCGTGGTATCCCTATGTAGATGAAGAAAAAATGCTTTCTCTAGTTGAACTTAATAGCGAAGAGTTATGTCATGTAGAGCCTCAGTCGATTCAGGAACGATTTGCTTTTAATCATTAGTATATTAGCATAAATGGGGTCAGGCTTGACAAGTAGACTATTCAATTAATTTTTTCAATCAGTAGATTTACCTGCTCTTGCTAGCATGCATTAGATTGGAATTTACAGAAATCGGAATGTAAGGTAGGGGCTTATTTAATTTCTTGGCTAAGATTTCCAGGCTTATTATTTCCATGTTCCAACTTTTGTTTAACGAAAGTAATTTGAGTTAGTAATTCTGAAAGTTCTTTTGTATCCGGGTGTTTATGCAGGCTATTTGTTTTAGGTGACATTTTATAACATATATTTTTTTCAATTTTATCTAACAAAGGAAGGTCTTGGGCTTCTTTTAGATTTTGTAGAGCAAATGATATTTCTTCATAGTTTCTTTTTTCAAGCAAATCGAGAAAATCGTCATAGTTAAAAATTGATAAATTTATATTATTTAATTCTAACTCATCATCAGAAAGCTCAGTATCTGTGCGTGGACTTTCTTGGTTAAATTCATTAGAAACGGAAGAGGATAATTCCGGGAACAGCGCTTCAAGCTTAGCTAGATTATTCTTTATCTTGGTAAGGTTAAGTTTAATAGCATCGTCTCTTGTACACTCTATAGAATCCACATACTCAACGGTTCGATTTAATTCCGAGTTAATTGATTGTAGTACAGAATCATACGGGTTTTCCACTGGAGAGGTAAGTGGCTTAGTTAATATGTCATTACTCGGATGGTAATCAGTCTTTAAAATATGTTCAAGACTATTTTTAACTGCAGATTTAATTTTTTCATAAAATACGTTAGCGTCAAAAAGCAATTTATGTGGTGAATCTTCTGCATCTAAATTTTCCCATTGCGGTTTTCCTTGAGAATTGTTACGCAATTTATTGGCAGCATCTAATTTTTTTTCGATTTTGGAAATTTCTATTTCTAATTCCGCAGAAAGCTTATAGATATTTTCTTTTTCTTTGGCTGTACCCTTCAGTAATTCAAATAATTTTTCAGCTCTCTGTCTTTCAACGGGTTCTTTATTTTTGTCTTGACTTATATTAAGTAGATCTAATGGAGTAACAAATAATGATCGATAATCCTCTTCGTACTTTAAGAGATACCCGTAGAAAAAGTTAAATGTCGGACCCGTATCAATGATAAAGCCATAGCTGTCTCTCCTTGATAACCTTGCCCTTTCATACTCTCTTGCATTGTAAAATTTGGGAAAATAGATATCGATACTTTTTTCAGCCTCGCGAGTCACACTAATAAGATCACGTAACTTATAATTTAAGAATAAGTTTTTTTCTGAATCACGCGTAATATCCTCCTCTAGTGTGTCCAATGCAGCATCTATTTTTTTCTTTTGATCCAAAATATCCAGAGGGTCTGTTGCTCTTGGTTCATTAAGGAAATTCAGAACGACATTAAAATTCATGAATTGCTTAAAGTCTTCAATTGCATTTAAGCCTTTTATTCTATCGCACATGTCAGAAAAATATTTTTCATAATTTTCCTGCAATTTATTAGCTTTATTCTCTATTTCTGCTAGGCATCTATCCCATAAAGGGTTTGCAGGCATGATTTCAGATGGTTTTATTGTTGGTGAGAGAATAGCAATTGTACCAGCGGGTTTCCTCCATTTCATGAAGATTGGATTTTCTTTACAGAGGCTGGGAAAGAGTTTGGAAACAGCATCAAAATCTTCTTGGTTCTTAATAGTGTTATCAAGCACAGCAACAAAATGGTTTAAAAATTTGTTATAAAAAGATTTGTTTTTGGTAAGCTGGGCTAGCAAATCATTAAGCTCATATTGCTTTGAAATTATACGTAAAAGTACAGCATCAGGAATTAAACTTATATAGTCTTCTTGATTATCATAGTCCTTATACAAATCAAATAGTTTCGATAATTCTTGAAGCGTGTTAATGGTGCCAGAAACTTCGGCAAAGTTAGCAGCTTCCATTTTCACACCAGAGAAAAACTCCTTTAACTTTACAAATTCATCTAAAGAATGCAATGTTTCAACTTTACAAGAGATTATTTTGTTTTGAAAGATTTTATATCCATCTTCCGACAAAATAGGCGGCTTAAACATCAATAATTGTTTTTCACAAAACATAGTTAATGCAATTTTTTTAACGTCTACACTCTGAATAAAATCTTTCTTTTCTTCGACAGTAAAATTATTCAAACAAGTTAACAAGGATGAAGAAGACTGAATTAGGTTTTTTGCAACATATTCTTTGTCCACAGTTTTTAAGAAAAAATCAGGTTTCTCTTTGCGATTTAATGAATCTAAAATATCTTGATGAAGTTTTTGCGGTATGAGAATTAATAAGGTAGCAATTTGTTCGTTTGTTTTAACGATATTTTGCAGCCAGTGTGAATCACTCAGAAATACTAATTTTTCTTCATTATGATAAATCATTTCAATAGGCGCTAGAGAAAGAAACTGTAATAAGTCTTCCCACTTCAAAATAAGTTCATGAATTTTATCTACCGAATCTTTCTCGTTACCTGTCAAATAGTAGGGTGCGATATATAACAATTGATAGACGTTCTTTATTTCCTCTATTCCCATAGTTATATTTTCATCATCATAAAAAAGATCTAAAATATTTTCAGAATGATGTAGTGAAGGAAAAGAATTAGGTGCAGTTTTTAAATCCTCTACTTTGGTAATATGCAAGATGTATCCTATAGAAGCGTATATTGTAAATACCTCATCTTCATTTCCTATTTTAAGTTGCAGCTGATCTCTTAAGCTAGCCAATTCTTGGTCACTATGAATAATATTAAAAAGTTTCTCATCGCCTATTATTGAAAAAAATACTTTCATGCGATGTTTAACATCCTCATCGCGGAGAAAGCGATAAATATCTACAAGATCTTGCGGTTTTGTCAAGGAGTCACGTACGGATTGGATGGTAGGGTAATCAGGATGATTAATCTCTTGTAAAATACTATTTATCTCCTTATCATTCGAAGCATTAACTAAAAACCTAATCGTAGTATTCCTGGAATTTTCAGAATCATTAATCAGTTGGATTAATTTTGAGGGTATCAATCCTGACAATAAGCTATCGTTGTTTATTTTAGAATATGTTAACCATTTCATTGCGTCATCAGGGCTTAAAGATATATTCTGAATTAATTCTTGGGGTATCAATCTTAACAATAACGCACTGTTATTTCCTTTAAGAAAATTTAACCATTTAAATACTCTAGAAAAATTTATAGAGTTATCCTGACATATATGCTGCAATACAAGATTATTAGGCAATGTTAGGAAAGCTTCTTGTTGTTTCTCACTAAATGATTCAAATATGATATCCAAGCAATCAGAACTTAATTGAAAACGTGTTCCATTCGAAATGGCCATAACAAGGTGGAATAAATCAGTGTTATTAAAAGATTTTAAATATGTGATAGGATTTTTTATGATATCACCTGAGATTACATTGACAAAATACGATTTATTTTCTTCAGAAATGATACTGAATAATTTATTGAAATACTCTGCGTGGTTTTGTATAAGATCGCTTGAAATGATAGCATATATTTCATCTAGGTCTTTCAATTTTAACAATGCAAGTTGATCGCTTGGAGACGCTTCTTTTAGCATATTTAGGAGATGATCGAAAAGTTTATTCACTTGTTTTGTTTGAGCAAGAGCAATAAAGTTTTTTAATTCACTTTTATTCTTATCAAATGCACTGAATAAATCCACGCGTTCTTTCGCGTTGGCATCATCTAATGCTAACAATAAGTACTCCATTCTTTTTGTTGGCTCCATTTTTGCAAAAGCACCTGAGTTTTTTAACATTAAAAAAATCGTAGTCTTTTTTACATGCTGTTCAAAATGCACTGGCTGTCTTACAGGAATTGAGGATTGCTCGGAAAATAAAAATTGCTGATCTGGAACGCTTTTTAATAATTTTAAAGCTGCCAGTGGATCCGTGCTCGCAGCAATAAAAATGCTATCCTCGAAATTCTTTTCAGTTGATCTATAATGGCCGGCTATATCAACAGTACAAGTTAATCTATCGCCGGTTGATTTAATGCATTCTATAGCCCATTGCTTAAGTAGTGCAAAATCATTCTGGGCTTCCTTGCGATCCGGGATAAATTTCTCCATAGCCGCTTGCATCTGAGTGGCAGTATAATATCGCGGCAAATCTAACTTGTGCGCAAAATTAATTATATCGGATAGCCAATTTTTTTCAGTTTGCTCAGTAGCCGCAGGAGAAAGCAGAAAAATTTCTGCATAACGATTCACATCTTCTGGGTGCCAATGTAATTCTTCCGTTACATAATGTCGAAAATTCGAAATAGATTGCTCGCCATAACGGCTTAACTTTTCCAAATTGCCACCGCAACTGATTTCGCTTTCTTGCCCAGTAACATAAAAAGCCAAAGCAACTTTAATCTTTTCTATTTCATCCTTGTTAATCCCTTTATAAAAATTGCGAGCTTGTTCAGTCTTAGCGTGCTGTTTGAGATAAGCAAGAACATTATCAACATAATAAATAGTACGTAGGGTATGAGCTAATCCATGCCTAGGCCTCTCAACAGATCTGTGTTTTAAATCTGTAGCTGATGTGTTGGATTCCTTATACGGGTTTTTAAGATAAGAATCATAAGCTACTTGTACTGCGTGTAAATAAATATAATCCGTAGGCCTTTCTAAGTCCGGAGTATTTACTACAGAGGCATAATAAACATTATCTCCTAAATCAGTCATATTCAATGATTCTCCTGAGCCTTTCACTGCCTCTTGTTCGCTTGTAAAGTAGGCATGATCTTTAATTGATACGGATTCAGCGAACGAGGATACAATTGTGAAAGGTCTGTCTTTAAAGAGAGGTGTAACAGTTCCGTGTGATGAGCTCATTATGCCTTCATTGAAAGCCAAACTCTTTGGAGTATAATCTGCTTTGCGAATATTTGGCACGAAATTCTCTTCGACTAATTTATAACTTTCTTCAATATTTATTAAGCCTTTGGTTTGTGCATAAGATAGAATGCTTGCAAGGTTTTCCCTTTCATTACATTCTATAAGATTTTGGTCTTCCATATATTCAGTTTTTGCAATGTTAAAGCGATCCTTCAATTCAAGTTGTTTATGGCGCAAATTGCTATTTTTATATTTATTTACTGCACTGGCAAAAAAACATGCCAACAAAAAAGCTTCTTGTAGCTTTCTTGGTTCGCTCACAAAACATTTTCCTGTTCGTAATAAATCATTTATAATTGCATCGTACCCATTACTATATGCCATGATAGCCCTACGTTCATCTAGCAACAATTTCCAATCCGAAATATTTTCTTGCTGATTATCAGATTTATTCTCCTCAGCTTCGTCAATATATATTTTCAATTCCTTGAGTAAATTTAAGTTTTTTAGTACATCATCATCCAATTGAAAGTGCGTTAAGTTAACTTCGCCTAACAAATAAGATAAATTTTCTGAGTGTCCATTCACGTCCACAATAATTTCGTGCCGGTTATTCTCACTAAACGTGACTTGACCTTCTATTGCGTAGATGAAAATTAATTCCAGATATCGAGTTGCAAGATTTTTATCAAGAGGACCTTCTGAAATGGCAGGTGGTTGGATGGGGTTTTTCCTCAGTTTATTTTCAATAATTGCTATCTCAAGGAGTGAATCGACCTCATAGTTGAGATCTTCAAGATCAATATTATTTCCCTTTTTTTTATGACGCATATTTTGTTTGTATAAGGTAAACAATCTAGTCGATAAATGGCCATTTATCCATTTCAAAAAAGTATCTTTTGTCTTAGATATTTCTTCTAATTCCATATTATTAATTTTCATTAAAGCAATTTTCAATCCTTCCAAGATACAGTCGAATGCTAATTCTTTAACCCGTCCAGGAATATGGCTTGACTGAATTATTTTTTCTAAATCATGAAACGATTCATTATATTTTAAAATATTTAATTGATAGGTTATATTTTCTGTATGACCATTAATGTCCACAATAAGTTCGTGATGGCTATTTTTACTAAAAGTGGTATTGTCTCTTGTTGCTCCGTGAAAAATATTTTCCAGGAGCATAATTATATGATTTTTATTAAGGGTGTCTTGCGGAGCTACAGGTGATTGGATGGGATTTTTTCTCCGTACTGTTTCATCAATGGCTAACTCAAGGAGTGAATCAATGCCATCGTCAAGTTCTTTATAAATTGTATAATTATCAAGAGCCCTACTTTGTTCGTACAATTTAGTCACTTCTACTGATAAATAGCTGTTTACCCATTGCAATAACGTTTCTTTTGTCTTAGATATCTCTTCTAATCTCGCATTGTTATTCTTCAATAAAGCAATTCTCAGTCCTTCCATGATAGTGTTGAAAGCTAATTTTTTGATGTAACCAGGAATATATATTGACTGAATTATGTCTTCTAAATCACGATACGATTCATTATCTTTTAAAATATTTAATTGATCGAGTTCCTCTTGATCTGATATTGAGCGCTTTGTAATCCACTTGCCATTCTGTTTTATTGGCATAACGGACACCTCTGATGAATCATCCTCTATTTTGAGTATAGCCCATATTCGGATAATGATTTTGATCAAGTCAGGTTTATGTAACTTCTTGTAAATGTTACATTATTATTTTCAAATGATAAGATAATTGTGATCTTTCTCTTGACCCCATTGTTTATTTGCAGCCACAACTGTTGCGCTGTATACTGCGCCAAATTATAGAATAGTGCACTCTTATTGATAGAGTTGACCTCATACAAATTAGGATTGATATCATGTTCTTAAGAAGATCGTATTTAACTAGGTACCCAGAAAGAGACCCAGTAACGCCTTATGAAAAATTTGAAAAAAATCGTGACGATATACTCAAGGCTCTTCAGATAGATTCCACCAATACCGATGTGATTGAAGAAGTCTTCTTAAAATGTGTGGGGATAGAAGATGAGCCGGATGAATGTAGATATGGAGGATATTGGAATTCTAGTCATCTAAGATATAAATTTGAAGATAAGGATGAAGAAGAAGAGTTTGTCGTTTTATCTTATATCATTCCTGAGGACGCTCGTGCGTTACCGGTTATTTCAGCGATAACAGCGCGCTTTCCGAGATTAGAAGCCACCGATTTCACTGAGCAATTTATTCAACAGCAACAAAACCTAGGCAATAAAAAATTAGATGTAGCGATGATGCGGCGAATTTTTAAAATTATTCGAATGAGAGCGCAAGCATTTAGTGAAGACTATCTTCCACTGATAGCGCCTTATTTAGAAAAAGATCAAGCTCGTCTAGAGAAATATCAATTGCTCTCTTATGGGGATCTTAAAGAACTACCGACATGTTTATCCAAGCAATCTATTTACCTTAGCTCTAAAAGTGAAGCCGGCACGCTGGGTAATATACTTTTGGACATGCTTAAAGAAAATTCACAAAAAGCTCGGGTGATTTCGCAGGCCTTGAATGAAACAAGGGAATTCCCTGCGGTATTAGAAGATATGATATGTGACTATCTTAATATCAATAAGGAATTTACCCCAAGTCCTGAGATGAAAGAAGTATGGAGTCAATTCGATATGGGAACCTATGGTTTTTCTCATTCCTTTCTCTACATAGATGGACCATTACTATTGGCACGGCAACTTGCTAATTATTTTAATAAAATTTTTCCTCAATCAGCCATCATAAAATCAAGAAAAGAATTGATACCGGGTGAGGAAAATTTAGAGATGCTAAGAGAGCTTCCGAAAATTTCGATAGCAGATGAGGAAAATGTAGATCTGATGAATGAGCTTCCTCATGTTTTTGAAGAAGAAAAGCAAGAGGAAGAAAAAAAAGTAAAAGAGTTTCCTTATCAATTTAAAGTTTTTATAAAAAATAAAACGTTAGATAACCCCGGATTTATTTCAATACTAGAAGATAAATTTAACCTGTTCACAAGAATGAAGCAGGAGCACAACCGTGAATATTGTCTTTCTTGGCTGAGTACAATCAGTCATTGTTTATTCCCAGAAGGGCCTACTAAAGTGGCAAGTCAACAACTGAATGCAGCAATAGAAAACCTTATTTCGTATGCCAAGCAAACTGGAATAACAGATAGTCCTGAGATAATAAAGCTTGTTGATAATGCTCAACAATGCAAAGAGATGTTTATGGAAAATGCTAAGAGCTTATCAATAAAAAGATTTAACTTTTTCAATCATGATCAAGAAAAGTTAAAAAGAGATAAATATATTTCAGAAGTAGATGAGTGTCTTTCTCTGCTGAGAAAAAACATGATGACAATACCAAAGATAAATAAGCGACCTGTGTTGCGTGCACCAATGTCAGCATCAGCAAGCAGTTTTAGCTTGTAATGTCGTGTGCTAACGGTGAGTAGGTGTGCGTAGAGCGTCCATCTTTTTTGTTAGTAAGCTTAAGACTAAAATCTTGCACCTTGTTAAGCGCTGCAAATATAAATGGGTAACCCCATTTGTCCTTTTACATTATAATGCAATAATGTCTTGAGTAGTCCTGCTTTACTGCCTCCAGGTTTATACCCTCTGGATTTTTTGCAGCGATGTTTAATTCATTTATGAATTTTTTCGTTGAAGGTGATGCGTTTTCATTATCTATAAAGGTTATAGGATTATAATTGTTTGCTGTCAGTTGAGCTCCATGTTTCAATAAAATAAAGGCGCATATTTCATATTTTTTTCTTACTGCATGATGTAAGGCGGTTAAATTGCGTTGGTCAGCTTGATCAATATCGATAAATCTTTTATTCTCGATGATAAACTCTAGAGCATTGACTGCTTTACCACGAACTGCAAGGTGTAACAATGTTTCATTTCCTTTGAAAAATCCTTTGCCTGTGACAGTCGCAATAATTTGTTCAATATCTTCTGCGCTAGAATGATTAAAAATATATTCTAAAATATTTACCTTATTGTTGTAGGCAGCATAATGAAAAGCAGTCCATTTATATATCTTATCTCGTTTCCAAATATTAGCCTTTAGTGTTAGGAGAAATTCAAACACTTCTAAATTGCCAAATTTTGCCGCTTCGTGTAATGATTCAGCTCTATCGATATTAATTAGATTTTTAACATCTTCTGACAGAATTTTTTTTACAAGTGTTAAGTCACCATGTCTGCAAGCATCATTAAATGATTTTTGTTTTGCATCGATTTCTTGTAATTCTTCTTCCGTGCGATAGTCATTGGAATCATTTTCAGGATTAAATTGGGAGGACCAATCACGAAAAAACGAAAATATATCTTCAGGTGGTGTTCTAGACTCAGGTTTTGGTATGTTCTCAGCGCCTGAAAGATTTTCATAGGCAATATTCAATTCTTTAAATTCTTCTTCTTTGTCCCGATCCCCAGAAAACTTATCAGGATGACAACGCTTTGCTTTTTTATAAAATGCTTTTCGTATTTCAGATTGAGAGGCGGTTGTGCTTACTCCTAAAATTTCGTACACAGATTTTGGCATTGATAAAACTCACAAATCTTGTTGGTGATCCCAAAATGAGAATGAAGAGCGAAGGCGTTTTTTGACGTATTATACCAATAATTTACTTAATATTTCAGCTATTATTTGGTTTATAGGGGCTATATTTGATAAATTCGTGCTCAGCTTGCTCAATCAGTTACCAAGTTTTTTGATTATTTAACTGGGTTCTTATCCATAAATGAGGTTATTTACTCAGTCCTTAATGCTGCTTTAATGTTATGCCTTCATTATATATATGAGATCAAATTGAACAAAACTGAGACTAGAGTGAGGTATTTTACATGCGAGCAAGAGTTGGTGGGATCAAGCAATTAGTGGCTAACCTTATACCAATGGTCGCTCCCTATATCCCAGAGCAACCCATTAAAAATGATCCTATCATTATTTCTGAAAAATATTTGCAAATATTACCTGGGTTCTTAGATAGCGCCGTTGATGATTATGAAAAGTTGTGCGCAACCAGTCTTAATGCACTAGATCCAGCAGATCATGTTAGTTTAGGTTTAATGTTAGCGAATTTGGAGTTTGCATTTATTAAATTTCATAATACATTGAAGGATGAAGTAGCTAGAGAGCACGCAGAAAAAACAGAAAAAGAAAAAGCTGCACAGCAAACACGATTTCACAAAGGGCTGAAGTATGTTGCAGCCCTAGGCTTGAGTCTTATTATAAAAAAAGATCCGGCTTCTGTAAAATCCATCGCGCCAGCATTTGTAGAATTTAAGGAAGGTGTAGAAAAATTTTTGGGTGACTTTGGTGTGGTATTGAATAAAAGAACACGTCAAACTGTTGCTCCGCATATTGAGTCCTCTGTGCTAAGTGAAGCAGCACCTATAGCAATAGCTGTTTCGGAACCACCGATTGCTCCTACCGTTTCATTACATGATGAACATGTTGCTGCTGCGCTGAGTGACGCACCTTTAAATATTTCTCCTTCATTAACTGTTGATCCACCTCCATCTATTTCTGTTCCTTCTTCGTATAACGAACCTGTTGATGCAACGCCCCCAGAAGTAGATGCCGTTGCTTCTCATCCTGAACCTGCTGCGTTAACTGTCGATAGAGACGTTCCAGCAGCTCTTGCGATTCCTCCTCAGTCTCAGGAAGAAGTTACTATTCCAACACCCTCTACAGCAGACGTTGTAAACTTGCATCCTGCGACAAGCCAATCAGAAATTGATGCATCATTACTAGCAGACAACAAAAGTACCATTACAGATGTTATATTAGCCTATCAAAAATCACATAAAAATACGTATGGCCACAAACGTGCAGCAGAGCTAACACTAAAAATAAATAGTGCCACAACTCAAATTCAGTTATCACAAATGATGCGTGATTTTTTACGTGATGGGAAAACAGAAATAGACAAAAATAGATGGAGTATTTTTTCAAGTTTGACGCGTAGTAGCGGAATTGATAAAACATCTTTGCGTGGAATGTTGATGGATCATTTTGTTTATGAGAAAAAGAAACAATTATATCGAAACGACTATGTTGTTGACGTTGTTGCTTCCTTGAAAAAAGGGAATTTTGATAACGATTTTATATTGAAATTTGATGGCGAGCCACAAAGTAGAGTAAATAGTCCAGAGTATACGAAAGTCGTTTACGGGCGACAATTATCCTAGTGCGATTCGGCAGTTGAAATCCCGTAAAACGGCAAAATGAGAATCTAATGAGTTTATTTGCCTTTGCTTTTAAAATATCCCAACACGATGTTTGTTAGAACCTTCGGTAATATATCTTCATTTAATATTTCTTCTAATTCCTTACTAGATTTATTTTCTTGAAGATGTTCAACAGCATGAATCACAACGTTCGCAACTAATTGCAGCCTTTTTTCATGATTGGTAGTATTTTTCCAAACTAAAAGAGTCTCTCTTATTACCATGATTCTTTCATTGTCTGACATACTGTCTACTAATGAATATAAGATTTCAAGACATTCTTCAGAACCTATTTGCAAGCTTATTGAAGAATAGTTATTGGATGTACATCCTTCTTCTATGCAGTGTCTTAAAATAACTTGTCGGCGAGTTGGATCAGCCATTTTAAATATGAACGCAAACCCATGTGGTGATCGAGAGATGTCACCTATCGTTGCTTTGTTTGCAGTGGTGGATACCAAGAAATCGATAATAGGTAAGTATGGTGATTTAGCATTATCAACAACGGAAGAAGATGAAGAAGAAGCAGAAGCAGATGAACTTTGCGCAGGAAATACATCGCGATAATGATCTGACAGCTGATGATTCACATCCAATGCCTTTATAAAACTGACTAAAGCATCGCCTTTATAGTGATTCTGTAAAATTTTGATAAGTGCCGATCCTGCAACTAGTTTATTATTATTGCTAGGTGTCGTGAGTGTTTGAAATAAAGATAGAGAAATAACTTCTGATTCTTCTGCGCTAATTGAACATGCCATCGCAACCAATAAATCATAATAAGTATCACTGATCCAGGCTGGATATTCAAGATGAAGGGTCATTAATTGCCGACGTTGCGCCGGTGTACTTTGTGAAAAATGTGATGTAAATACGCTAATCTCTTCATTTGAAAATTCATATTTGTCAAAAAATGCGATATAAAAATCATTAAAACGAATTCTATCCTTGTCAGACATTTCTTTTTGGGTAAGAAATAATAAGGCTTGTATATAATGATTTGCCGTGCGTCTAATATGATTAAGAAGGGTATCTTGAGGAAATTCTTGTAATAAAATATCAAGCTTTTGGAATAATGTTTCTTTCATTAAAAAAAACTCTGATCGCAATGCCGGACTTTCATGTAGTTTTTTACAAATTTCAATTACAAATTGATTGTCCTCGTCGGCATATGAAATAGCTTTTAATTTATCAAATGCAGCATCAATGAGTAGGATTTGTTGCGATTTTTCAACCCTATGAAATAAATATAAATAGTGTGGATATTTATAGACGTTAGGCAGCCGCAGTGATTCGTCTTGTATTACGTCATTGACAATTTTATTTTTAAATTTTGTTAGTTGAAAAACTTTATCATCTTCTGAATCCATTTTTCTTTCATCGGCATCATCCGGAACTAATGGCAACACTGTGCGGCTTGATGAGCTACTAGAGTCACTGGTTTGGTTAGTGTTTTCCGCAAGTAAATGAGATTCCTGAGAAACTTTATCTGGTAGTAACAAAACTGTTAACAATGAAATGCTTTCGTAATCTTTATATTGGTAGGCAAGATTTTCTAGAATTCTCTGCCTCTCCTCAGCAGATAGTGCGGCAGAGAGATTTTTAAAAATAGGAATTAGGCTCTTAACGCTATAGAAATGTAATTTAACATGATCAAAAACTTGGGTTAAAAATACATCTCGATGAGAAGGAGATAGAGCCGCAACAAAATTACTCGTCTCACTCCAAGCATTGCTCCAAGAATAATTTCGTGATGCAATTCTCCAAAAATCTTGTGCTTCAATTTCTCGCAAACATGTTTTGCAAAATTGATTGGCAAGCTCTAATGCGTAATCGTGTTGGTGTTGATTTTCTTTGCTCTCTTCTTTATCTTTTTCATGAACAACCGCGACTTGCGTTGATAATTGATTAAGTTGTTTATAAACAGAAGTCAACAAAGCTAATGAAGAATTTAAAAATTTTGCGTATTCGTATTCGGTTTCCCATATCATCCGCTTCTTATCAAATAATGAAAAAATTTTATCATAAGTTGCTTTTAACTCTTCCTTAGAAGGTTGTTCTTTTTGGGGTGCATGATCATGCTCGTGCATCGACCACAGACAATATGGAATTGTTAATGCCTGGATTTGCTTAATATCCCCATATTGATTTACCCAATCAGTATCAATCTTGATTTGATTTTTTATTTCGTTGTTTTCAAGTAATGGTTGATATTCCGGATAATATGAAAGGAATGCATTTATAATTTTTAGGATATCACTCTCTGCGGAAATGGGCCCGTCGTATTGATTAACAGTGTTAAAGAAATTATAAAGTTCTAATTGACGCTTCTTACGTTTTATATCACACAGCGCGAGAATATCAGTATACAATTTTAGAGGTTCTACCGATGGGAATAAACCCAGCTGCGCGCTAGCAGATGATTGCGATGATGGATTGCATGTCGGCAAAGCCTGGATGAGCATGCACATAAATGCCCACGGATCGAAACTTTTCGCCGCATTGCTCTCAAAGATACGCTTAGCTATTTTTTCATAATGAGTTGGCATATGATCCTGTTTTCTCGAAGAAGGTTTGCTGGCCTCGATAGTTAAGAACACTCTTATTATCTTACCTGTCTCGGAAATCCGCATGAATTATAGCGTGTATCTCCTCGTCGTCGAGTGATCTAATGTGATTATGAGAAAATAATCCCAGGCTTGAAACAGACTGCTTACGCTGTAAATCGAGTGAGGGTGTGTTTTCTTCTTGTTCTAGTAAAATATCATGAATTTGTTTGTCTAAGGCGGTTTTAATTTGTTTTGCTTTTGTGAGTACATCTTGTATGGGCGTATGCAGTGTCATACCAAAAAAATCTCGCGCATTTTCAGCAAACATGGCCGTTGCAAGTTCGTGCATTGTTTCTGAAAATTGATCGAGTGTTAGTGCGGCGATTCTTTTTGTTTTAGAATAAAAAGCTATACAGCTTAACATAATGAATATTCCGAGTAGTGTGACTCCAGAAAAATCTATACCCACGAATGAACTAGTCTGAGCACTAATATTTAGAGCGATCTCATGACATAATTCTTCACATAGAGAGGGACGTTTCACATCACACACGTAACCATTGTTACCATAGTAAGTGTCACAGGTGCTGTTATTTGTGAGCTGTATTTGGTTGAGTTCATCGACTAAATCACTGTGTATCTGTAAATTTTGGATAAATGAATTCACACTTAAGCCAAGTGTAATACTTAAAACAATAATGACGGCTAGTACCAGCATATCTTTTTTATCGATAGTATCAAGGCAACGAAAGGTGGCTATTTCATCCTCTGCTTGCTCGATAAACACATTGATCGTATGCAGTTTGCGTTGCAAGGGAGCCGCTGTGCGTTGTCTTTTTCCTTGTGGGTCAATGATGAGTTGATGAAAATGACGTGAAACGCGATTCACATTTTTTTGTTCATCTTTGTTTAAATTTATAAAAACACATTGCCAGAGGACATTGGGTAAGTCTTGGTCGTGAGATAAGGTAGCAATCAAATTGGGTTGTAAAATAATTTCAAATCGTAAAAATCGCTCAGACAATAATGCATGTATCGCCAAAGGCAAGTTCCGTTTTTTTATACGTTCATTGATGCTACCATCATCTTGGGTGAGTAATTCGGCAATAATAGAATCAGCATGACGATCATAAATACAGGCAAGAATTTTGTTTGTTTTTACGGTGATATTTTGAGGAAGAGCAGTAAATAATTGTAATGCTTCGTTAGAAATCTTTACATCCATATTCACATTGTGGCTGACCACTTGATGCAATAAGCTTTTTTCTATTTTCAACTGTACTAACATCTCTTGAAAAATAAATGGATTTTGTGCGGCAATTTTTGCAAAACTGTAAATACTACTATTTGTTCCAGTCAGTAAGAATAGCAAATTGTCTTTCTTTCTTAGCTCTACTGCTTCAAGTAAAAGTTTATAAATATCAGTGTTGGGTGATTCAAGCAAGGTATGTAGAGTAGTATAATCTTTGCGATCAAGCGCATTCATAAATCGCTTAGGGAGGCTACCTTCAGTTAAGATAGGAATAGCAATGAAAGAGCCACCAAAATAATTAGCATGAATGTTAGTCGCAATTTCTAGTATTTTTTCGGTTATAATTTTTTTATTTAATGTTAAGCTGAGTTTGAGAAAGCTGCTTATTTCATTCTGCAAAAAAGATTGAAGCTCTGTGAAGTCTTCTTTTTTTTCCTCAATGTCAATTCGGATTTCATCGCTATATTCATTTTTTGCTTCAATTTGTTTTTGTAACAAAGATAACAAGCCTATATCGTCAGTGTTGCGTATAGCCCAAAACAATAATCCAGTCACGATGCTAGGCTGGATGGCATAAGATTGTGTTCGCTGTGTCTTGTATGCGCCGCAGGCCAATAATATTTCTACTAGGATTTCATGACCGTTTTCCAAGGCCAAAAGAATGGGTGTTTTAGTTGGATCTTCCGTTCCATCAATGCTTGCGCCCGCATTTAAAAGATGTAGCACGACTTCTTGTAAACCTTCTCGAGCGGCAATTTGCAGCAAGCTTAAGCCATTCCGGTCTTTTTCATGGATATCGGCATGGTTTTTTATGGCATCAATGACGACTTGTGAATTATGCTCAAGTAGGGCTTTGTGCAGTGGCATGATGGTATTTCCATTTTAACAAAATGGATATACATTAAACTAATTAGCCAGTTATTGCAATAATTTAAACATTAGGAAGGATTTCATGAATCCCCCGCTTAATCTTTTGCAATGGAATAACAAGTCTTAAATTTATTTGCTGAAGAAACTTGTTGTATAACACCGTTCGTTCCAAACGATCGTATGCTAAGTATACCCTGACAAAATGCTTGAATTCCCGCAGGAGTCAATTGGCTAGGGAGTTGAAATAATGCTGGCGAACTTGCAGAAGAAAAAGAGGGAGATGGATTGATGTGAAGCCCTGCTTCAGCCTGAGTGGCTATCATAGATAAAGTAGCTAACCAGTTAGGATTTTTGTGTATCCGGGTTTTCTTGATTTCCATAGTAATAGTATTATATACCTGAGGAATAAGCTTTTTCGGAACATTTCGTGTGTCTTTCTCAAGTGCGTTGAGAATAAAAATCAGAACCGATTCAGTCACCCAATTGACTAAACGTTTTTTTTCTAGATGTTCATCGGCGACGATGTAGTCAATTTTTTTGTTAATCATTTCAATGGAGTCATTTGTGTGATCATCCATTTGTTGTGGTGCTCCGTGATAAAGAGTAATTAGCCGATTTTTTATGACGGTACTCCATACATGAAGAGGGACATAATCAAATTTTCCAGTATTATAACGATTGTTTTGCAGGGTCTCATAACAGTTAGGGTAATATTCCAATGCATCCCATGTGGCGGATGTTAGGCTGAGTGCTTGTTCTAGCGTAATTATTTTTGCTATTAATAATTCACAAGTATGTTTGCCATTGAGGATAGTAAAAAAATTCGGCGTAGTCTTGCTGAGAGATGATAATTTTAATAGGTTTTTTCATGCTCTTTCGAGCTCGATAAGGGTTTGGCAACACAATGGATTTTGATGTATAAATCAATAACAGAAGAAAAACAAATGAATCTGTTGTAAATATCTTTGACTTGAACCCAGCGTTCTTTTATTTCAGCATGATACATCCGATTTTTGATGGGCGGTAATTCCCAATTAAATTGGTAGCTACCATGATCAGTGCGAGGGATGTACGTTTCAAAGGGTTCATCCTTCATGCCGGTGTTAAAATAATATGCTATAATAAAATAAAGATCACTGCTATCGAGAGGTATTCTTTATGCCATTCAGTATGTTAGATTGTGTTCCTCCGGATAAAAAAGAAGATGCAATAGGATATCTTTTTAGCGTATACGGCCTTGAACGTGTTTTACTTAGTGGGGTTTTTGAGTTCCTTGAGCTTGATGAGGGCGCGATACTTGATCGATCACTGATGGCTTACGAAGACCTATTCAAGAAAGATGAGCTGCTCGCAGATGCAAGCAAGTATAAGGAGACTGAGTCTCAGCAAGACCGTGGCGATGGTGTGGAAGTTACAAAATTTGCGAAGGACAGCAAGCGCTTAGTAAAGCCTGAAAATTTTCAGAATTTGAGGGATGAAAATTCTCCGGATTTGAGTGGTGAAGATTTTGAGTATTTGGAGATTACGTATGGAGACCCAATGGCATTACAGAATGATAGAGCGAGAGTTTTATCTGATTCGGGACAAATAGTAGAGTTGAACTTGGGTCATCTTATTGATAGTACGGTAGCTATTGTTGGAGAAAATAAAATTGATGATAAACAGAAGACGGAAATATTCACAGCATTATTCCAACAAAGAGAAAAAATATTAGAGATTAATGGAGCAGTCGAAAATTCTAATCTTAGTCCACTTATCAAAACAGATTTTACAAATAATCTATCTACATTTTTAGCAAATTTTTCTGGTAAAATTGTGAATCTACTTCGTCACACTGACGGAGTTAACTGTGATCTTGTGTTGTTGCCCGTATTAAATTTTATAAATACCTTGAGTGACAAGCTAAAAAACGCGCTAGATTCTAAGCCAACAAACACCATAAATAACACTATGAATGAAATATTTGAAGCTATGGAAAAAATATCTTTTAAAAAATATGACGATAAAGCTATATATGATCCAAAAAAAGATATGTACGATTTGAAAGTGCAAGTTGAAACAGCGTTTGAATCAACGCAGGTCAGGAGTAGTGCATTAGCTGTAGCAGACGCACTCAAGTTTTCAGCAGTAAACCTTGCGCCAACTGAAGATAACAACGCACCTGCTCAGCAGCACAACAGTAGCGTCAATTTACCTGCCGTAGAAAACACCGTTGCTCCACTTTCTCAGCAAGGTAACTCTAGTAATCCCAGTAACTCGAGCGATCAAGA
>JABDBD010000003.1:0-260 GCA_013288815.1 Gammaproteobacteria bacterium
TGGTGGTGGTCAGTGGTTCGATCCCACTCGTGCCTACCAAAATAATCAAGAATAATAAAAGTGTTAGTTTTATACCCTCATTTCCTGATTTCTCGAGTGTACCAGATACATCAGAAATTCTAATCGTTCCTTCTCTAACGATGCATCTCTTTCAACACAACTCCACCCGTTTCAAGTAGTGATTTGAGGTTAGAAAGGATAAATGGCCAGCCACCTGAAACAGCTTCAATAAACTTAGAATTCAGAATATCCATTTCATG
>JABDBD010000003.1:270-97672 GCA_013288815.1 Gammaproteobacteria bacterium
CTGTCAGCTTTATGGCTCCATCTGTCTGTTCCAAATTAAATGTACAGCGGGAAAATCCTTCATCCTTCATTTCCGGTTTCCATTCGTTACGCCACTTAATTACCATGCGTTTAGGCGGATCGAATTCAACGATTTCACCCGCATCAGCTACGCGCCCATCCGGAAAGCTGAGAGTCCAAGAGGAACCAGTTTTCCAGTCACAGTTGATATTCATGCCGGCCCAATACTGTTTAATAAGCTCGGGAGTTGTAAGCGCCTGCCACAACTTTTCCGACGTAGTTTTGATGTAACTGACGTAAACAAATTTTGATTTCATTTTTTCTTCCCTTTATCTTCATGTTTATTTTTAGATTCCAGATCTTGTTTGAGCTGATCTAAAATCTGTAAATGGTGCCGTTCAAATTTTTCAACCCATCTTCCGTAAGTTTCTTGAATAGGTGCCGGATTTAAAAAATGTAATTTCTCTCGCCCGCTCCATTCAAATGCTCCAATTTTCAGACGTTACACTGAACCCATCGGCACAGGACGATAATACCCTGGTTGGCCTTCGTTTTGATCACCATCTTGCTCTACATCTTTTTGAGCAGAATGTTGAGTGAAGTATGCTGGAGAGTACTCAGCTGGTGCATTACTATAAACAGGTGGTTGAGGTTGAGGCTGACCTTCAACAGTATCACCACCACCTAGCTCTACATCTTTATCAAAAGGATTATCAGATCCTGAACGGTATACAGGGGGCGGTGGCATAGGAGTCTCTGGTTGAGGTTGAATCTCTGGTTTATAACGAGGAGCAGGAGCTTCAATGTCGTTTTGCACAGCATCTTCCGCAGTGCATGTATCTTTGCATAGAGTCATTAAGCAATAGGTTAATAAAGCAAGCCCACCAGGAATAAGAAAGAACATCGGCAACCAGAGTGATAAACCATGATGAAACTCACTGTCTGCTTCCTCAAATATTGCTTCTTTGCCTGCTAAGACTTGCCCCTCTTGCTGTAACGTCTCATTGACTGAAGCAGCCGAATTTAAAAGTGCAGGAATAGAATTGCGGATACTGTCTTGAAGTTGTGAGTAATTAGCTCCTGCCATATTAAATGCTGCAATGGCTGTACCCAAAAATTGGTATAGCTTATTTGCTAAATCAGCTGCTGCATCGTTTTGGATAGCATTTCGTACGACAGTAATATCTGTATTAACGATGCTGCCATCAAGCTCATACGAAGCTGTTATGCGAGATCCGTATTCTTTATAATAATTAACATAGGTTGTACCAGTGCTTCTGTCACCGGTGTTGATATGCGGGCTTTCATAGGTTACATAGGTTGTAGGAGATAAGGTTCCAAACCGACGGGCATAATAACCACAATCTAAAGGTGTGAGTTGTAAGGGCGTGCCATCAATAATATTTTTATATTTGTCAATGATCATTGTTATTTCATTGTAATAGTATGTATCGGTGACGTAATGCCATCCCAGATTTTTGTGAGTGGATCAATCCATTTTATTTGACTTAAATTATTCATCTACGTACTCGTGGTAATATATTTAGAAGGAAATTATATTTCATTCTGATATATTTATAAATTCTCTACATTCTATTGTTGTAATAGATAAAATCTATGGATAAAAAAATGCAAACACAGATCTTGATGGGGGTAATGCTGGCTGATTTACTGAAAATACACTACTATTTTCATGTTGTTAATGGCGTCTAAATCACAATTTAATTGTGTCATTAATAAATATCGGTGTCTGACACCAATATCTTTATATAAATCAATAGAATAAGTCAAAAACCCGACCCAATAGCCCAGTTATATAATGCAGTTATATAATTGACATACGCAGGAGTTTTGCTTACAATTAAAGCATAGGTCTGGTCACATACAGTAATTAATCTGGCAGCTTAGTAATTGGAGGAAATATATATGTTCTCATCCTCATCCTCATCCTCATCCTCAGCGGATGATGAAAAGAAAGTGATTGCTGCACGCTTATTTAAAGAATACGTTACTGAGCTTTTTGAAGAATTTGCAAATCCAAAACTTTTAGCTAAAGCTGGAGCCGATCAGGCTAGCCGAATTACGTATACTGATAATTTGTATTACAGAATTTTTAATGATGGAGATCGAGATAAAGCATTAGAAGCTGCGAAATTTGACGTATCGATAAAGGATGTAATATATCAAATTCAGAAGATATGTCTGGAGGGTCATTTGCCAGGGTTTCAATATATTATTGAAGGAAACCTGGGTGGTATTAATCTGATGGTAAAAAAACTCAAACTTGCCTTGGATCTGGCACAGTCATTATGTACACACATTGAAATCCAATACCCTAAAGCGGTAAATGCAATACATCAACGCGAAGTCGGAGCACTTGCGAATCAACTAGGAAAAAATAAGCTTTGAGCCAATTAACTTACGCGTTCGTTTTTTATTATAAATAACAATTTTTATCTCATGATCAATATGAAGTGATATGTTCTGTGTATAGTAAAAAGACCCAGGTAGGCCACTATTATTTTTATCAGCAGCAGTTTAAGGAAGCGATAGTAGCTTACCGAAATGATCCGAAATCTCCTCATTATTACTTAGGTACAGCTTACTTAGCGCAAGGCTTATCTCTGTTGGCGAAAAGCCCGCATGGTCAAGTTATTGCGATTCAGCAAGAAATAGCCGCTCACCTCGAAAACGCGATACAACTGTATCATTTGAAAAGTTCTGAAAAAATTCCGGCGGAGATGTCAACGATTATTGAAATGGCAGATTTAGCGTCTGTGATGATGAAAAAACCTATTACGCCTGAAACACAAGTGTGGGCGCGCAAGGTATTGATGCAACTAGACTGGATGATCTTTACTAAGCAATATATGGCAAAACATGTTAAATGTTATAATGATCAGGTGAAAGAGAGGCATCCTGATGTTGTTGCATTAGAACAGTTGATTCAATGTTACTATCCAAGTCCAGCTGTTCCTGATTTGCTGAATTTAAAAGAGTTAATGTCTTTATATGAATTGCTGGTTCGCCAAGATACTCCACGATCTGATAATGAATCCAGGTTATTTCAAGCAATAGAAAAGAAATTGTATAACAATTTTAACGATGACTCAGAGACGCTGTCGACATTTACTGCCACAATTATTTCATCTCTTATTCGTATATCAGATATAAAAATTGATACTATTTTAGATTTACGTGCTCGGCTGACATCGGTGCATATGAGGTTGGTGACATCGGTAAAAGCCTACTTAGATGCTGCGAAGATTTTCGATGAAAATACATTAAGAGCATTGATGAATATTGCTGAGAATCATGCGCCCGATGAAAATTTAAAATTTATATTAAACCAATTTATCTCAGCTACTTCTCAAAATATCGCGCAAGAAAACCTATGCCATTTTTATATGGCATTAAAAAAGTCCTCGCAACAGGATAGTCATGAGATAAATCAGGTCAATGAACTAGCTGTTGAGCTGATTCATGATTTGATGGATAGATCTAGTGTTAATGTGGGCAGTATTTTATTTCTTTATGAACGTCTTGCACCAGTACACATTCCATTTGTGACTGCAGTTAAATCTTATTTAATTGCTGCGAAGATTTTCGATGAAAATACATTAAGAGCATTGATGAATATTGCTGAGAATCATGTGCCCGATGAAAATTTAAAGCTTATATACAACCAATTTATTTCAGCTGCATCAAATGAAATTGCTCGAGAGAATCTATGCCTTTTTTATAAAGAATTAAAAAAATTATCACAACCACAAGATAACCTTGAAATAAGCCAGATGAATGACCTGAAAGCTGAGCTGATTCGAGGTCTCATGCATAGTTCTAACATTGTTGTGGAGGATATTCTGCGTCTTGACGAGCAATTGAAGCCGATTCACGTGGATGTTATTAATTTGTTATTACCCTATTTGCTAGAAGGGGGTGTGTTAGATGCTGAGTGTATTGTGCCTTTAATGAATATTGCAGAGCAGAATGTAGACTGTGCTGAGAGCATTAATTTTATTGCTAGAAAGTTCATCCCATCACTCAGAAATTTTTTATTAAAAAATAGGGAAAAGATTGATGGCAATTTTAAAGAATTTTACCGAAACACACTCTTGCGATTTTTTTCTTTATGTCTAAATGAAGAAAATGCAAATAATTTTTATAAGCAAATTTCTAAGCATGATTTTTTGATATGGAGTAGTGCCGCTACATTTTTTTCAGAGCTTGAGCTGTATTTAGATATATTTTTGCTTATAAAAAAGAATACGGACCATGTGGATTGTAATGCGAAATATCAGAGTATCATGAATTTATTCTTCGAGGTTCGATCAGAATTTACAGTTGATCACCGTATACAATACGATAGTTTAAAGCGTTTTGTTCTGGCTATTTCACAGAGTGATAATCTGTGCCGTTATTATTTAGGTTTATTTAGTTTAAGTCAGCGGTTTGGTAAAGATAATATAGATCATTTGATAAGGATCATTGAAACAGAGTCATCGTGGGATGCGTTATCCTATCGAGCAAGCGAATTCTTATTTTATGATTTTCTTCAGAAGCATCCCGAAAAATCACTGGATCTTGTTAAGCAAGAATTTGGCACCTACAGTCAAGATGTGCAATATCCTTTAAGTGAATCTGAGTTGAATAGTGTATTTGATCAATACCGCATTATTTTAGATAAAGGTAAAAAAATATTGCTTCCAGATGAGCTTAACAAAACAAAAAAAGAGTGCTTGAATGAATTAAAAAATCACCCAGATAACAAAGATAATCATTTATTGCTGCTTGCTATTATTAGACAGGAAGTAATGAATGTTTTTAAAATTTTTCCTTATAATACTCAAATAATTAATGTATTGGCATTATGGAATGCACCAAACCATCGATGTATCGCACAGATTAAGACAGGCGAGGGTAAATCCTGTATTGTCGCGATGCTCGCCACATTCTTGGCATGTCAAGGTTACCCGGTGGATGTGATAACAACCTCCCCCGACTTGGCTAAACGAGATGCGACTAAATTTGAGCGATTTTATAAAAAATTTGGGTTGACTGTCCGCGACAATGCGAGCCATTTTGAAAATACCTATATTTATACGGCAGACATTGTCTATGGAACTAACACAGATTTTGAGTTTGCGTATCTTTATGAATTATCACAAACAAAGTGTACGCGTAATGGCCGTCCCTTATGCGCCGCTATCGTTGATGAGGCGGATAGTATGTTCATCGACATGCAGGGGCAGAGTGCAAGAATCACTTCCAATCTTGCTGACGATGTTTCGGATAAAGTGTATCAAGTGATTTGGGATTATTTATCTTCTCAAAAGGTCACCGCTGTTGATCTTAAGCATTATTTGCAAGAGAAATTCAAAAATAAACTATTCGATGATGACACAATAGAGGATTGGTATAACAGTTATCAGTGTGCTGCCAGTCTTACTTTGGGGAAACATTATGTTATTAAGGCAGGCGACACTGAGCTTGAACAAAAAGACAGTAACACGCGCTCTGTTCCAGGCATTTGCATTGTTGATTACAAACATACTGGGCAAGTACAAGAAGGTAGGCGCTGGAACAAAGGACTGCATAGCTTTCTTGAAATAAAACATCATTTAAAAATAAAAAAAGATTTCTTGACGAGTTGTTGTATTAGCCATCCAAGTTATTTTAATCAATATGCTATTTTATTTGGACTAACCGGCACCGTCGGTATGATATCAGATAGAGAAGAGCTCATAAAAATTTACGGCGTAACGACTTATGATTCTCCGCCCTACCACCCAAGCCAAAAAAAACAAGAGAAGACGATTGTCACGCAAGATAGAGAAACGCAGCTTCAAGCGATTGTCAACGCTATGCTGCTGGTCGTAGCAGAAGAGAGGCCCGTTTTAATTTTATGTGAAACCATCAATGATTCTAATCAGTTGTATGCGCTGTGCGCTGCTAAAGTCCCAACAGTACAACTGTATAATGGATTGCAAAAATCTGATGTTGCTGAGAATTTAATTGCATTGGCAGGGAATGCATGCATGGTGACAATTGCGACGAATACAGCCGGCCGCGGAACAGATATCATAGTGTCATCACAGGTCGCCAAGAAAGGCGGCCTGCATGTCATCGCTACTTTTTTAATGAGTAATCCTCGTGTTGAGGTGCAAGGTTTCGGAAGAGCGGCTCGCCAGGGCAACCCTGGATCTTTTCAATATATTGTAGCTCTGACGGATTTTAAAAATGTTGACACACAGAATAAAACAACTGACGAAGTCACGGCGGCTTGGCATGCGCATCGTGAAGCCATGTCTCAGGCGTATTCTATACATCACGTTTGGAGCAGTAAGTATCTTATCCTAAATTATTTACTGCAAAAATTATTTTTCACCTTGCATTTGCAGCATTGCAAGCAATTAAAAGATGACTGGGTACGGTGTTTCAATAAGATGGAGCATATTTTTTCTTCTCTCTATGATAGTAGATCAGAGCCGCAAAAAATTGCGCAGTATGAACAAATGCTACGTGATTTAATAAAGAATTTTTGGTTAGTGCATGGACTGAAGTATAAGTATCCGTTAGCGACACATTGCCGTAAAAATTTTCACAATGATGCGCTAGTTTCGTTTTTGGTGGATGGGGAGCCGCTTAATCAAAATATATTACTATCCATCTGTCTCACACAAGTGAGGCCGACACCTGATTGGCGAGAAAAATATAAATTAGGTGATTTTACTGATGCTATCGATAGCATTATGTCTTTTCACGGGTTGTTTCGAAAGGAATTGAAACCGAATGGGCGTACGATTGGAAAAGCACTGCAACACGAGATATCTGCGGCTGACGAAGCGGTGTTCGGTGAGAGATCTATTTGCCTGTAATGCTCGTCCCAACCGGATGATTTCGCTCTTCATTATCGAAGTGCAATGTCAAGAAGCTTCAGAATAAGATTAGGATAATGTATTCCGGCCTTTGCTGCAGCGAGTGAGAATCCTGCTTCTGGATCCAGGCAGGGAGCTGTATTAATTTCTAGTATCCATGGTTGTCCATTGTCATCAACGCGAAAATCTACTCTTACATAACCTGACAAGTCAAAAACCTTCCAGCACTGTAATGCTAATCGACGCAACTCGTTAAATAATTCAGCATCTGCTGTGTGATTCGGAAAATATGGCAAAATACGGCGATACGATTCTGCATTTTTGTCCCATTTAGCAGCATAATCCACTATGCGCACTTCATTGTTATCTGCAGAGTCAAAATTGATTTCTGCAATGGGAAAAATTTCTGGCTGTTTTTTTGAGCCCAGCATACTTAAATTAAATTCTCGACCATGCACATAACGTTCAGCAAACCAAGTTCCACCGAAACGTTGCTGTCTATCCGATATGATATTACCCAATGTTTTACAATCACTGGCTAATGAACTTTTATCTAAACCTAAAGATGAATGTTCGCTCGTTGATTTCACTAAATAGGGGCAGGATAGTTGTTGGTGTGGATTGCGGAAAATATATAACGCATCCATATAATCTGCGGTAGGCAATCCAGCGCTCTGCAATAATTGCTTAGCAAGAAGCTTTTGATCGCTCATCGCCCATGCTATTCCTGAGCAACCCGTATAAGCAAACCCCCACTGTTCTAACGCTATCGGAGCAATAGCAGTGAGCTGGCTACCATTGTCTACCGATTCGACCAAATTGAAAATCACATCCGGCGCATGCGCTTCTAATTGTTCCTTTAGTGTTAACAAATTTAGAGTGAAAGGCAGTGTGTGGACTGAGAAGTTGAGTTCAAGTAATGTTTTTTTAATGACATCAACTTGTAATAATGTATCTTGTTCTTCAGCTCGAGTTTCGTTTGCTGAGAGTGCGCTATGCAAAATTAAAATTTTTTTTATATCAGTCACGGCTTTATGCATTTTGCTTCCTATAACACTTTACGGTAAATCACTTGAGCATCTCCGTCTCGATAATAATCTGGCAGTTCAGCGATTTTTTGATAGCCATTGCGATCATAAAATTGGCGTGTAGCATGATACAATGCGCTGCCTGATGTTTCAGCATAGAGATGTATGCCGCCTTGTTGTGAAATAATTTTTTCTGTTTTCAAAAGTATTGCAGCGCCTATTTGTAATCGCTGATAACCAGGGTCTACAACTATCCAATATAAATCATAGCGATTATCCGTTAATGGCACTATACCAAAACAAGTAAATGCGATGGCATTGCCCGCATGTTCAGCGACTAAAAATAAATAGTCTGATGTTGCGCCGCGATTTAATTTATCGGTTATTAGTTCTTGTACTACACTAATTTCCTCAGTGTTAAAAACATTTGTTTTTTTTGCAATTTCTGTCAGCACGATGACATCATCTATGTTGACATCGTGACGCCATGTAAGAGGATAATTCATTTTCATCTTGATTTTTTTGCCTGAAAACGTCCAAGTGACAATATGAATAATTGCTGACTATACATAATCTTAATGATATAATAAAGTCATCATAGTATAAAATGGATTTTATATGATATATAAGCTGCTGGGGTTTGTTTATTCCTTTGCGCGCCCTTATAAAAAAATACTGTGCATTATCTCTGTGGGTGTTGTTTTACAAGTCATTTATCTTTTAGCGATTCCACTCGTTTATAGAATTGTTTTTGATAAAGTTATTCCGCAAAAAGATTTTTCTCTTTTTATTACCCTTGCTTTCATACTCATTGCCGGTCTATTAATCAAGATTGTAATGGAGGTTATGACTGAGTATGCGGTATCTACAGTATCAACAAAGATTATTCATGATATCCGATTAACCTTATACGATAAGTTACAGCAATTAACTATGGGTTATTTAAAGAATACTGAATCTGGGAAAATAACTTCCTATTTTTCGAATGATTTAAGTTCTCTTGAGTATGCACTTGTCTCATCAACCAGCTTTCTCAGCAAATATTTGTTATTATTCTGTTTCACTATTGTCACCCTGTTTTACTTTGAATGGCATCTTGCGCTGCTTGTTCTTGTACTATTGCCTTTGCCTATATTAATTACCAAATTATCATCAAATAAAGCCGGGCATATGAGTATCAACAAGAAAACGGAAGAGGCCGATATTATTGCATTGATGAGTGAGATCGTGCCGGCACAAGTGATGGTAAGAGCATACAATTTGCAGGATTTCTGGCGAAATAAAATTGCAAATAAAATGCGGGTGTTTATCCGAACCAGTATAGGTGCGAATTTTTATAATTCTTTAGTTGCACGAGAGATGATTCTCAGCAGTTCCGCTATTGAGATTGTCGTGCTATTTGCTAGCGCATATTTCGCAATGAAGGGGTACTTAACAATAGGAACGGTGTTTGGATTTTGGATATTTTACACCTATCTATCTGAAACATTTGCCGGTATTGCAGATACTTTGCCCTTATTGATGACAACATCAGCTGGGGTGGAGCGTATTCGGCTTTTTTTAGAAATCCCAGAGTCTCCAAACGAAGATCTAGGTGAAGTTTTTCAAGAGTTAAAATCCAACATTGAATTTCAACATGTCACGTTTGGTTATACACCAGAGAAAACCATTTTAAAAGATATGAGTTTTAGTATTCCTCCTCGCCAGTTTGTTGCGTTGGTTGGGCCATCTGGCTCAGGAAAAAGTACTATCTTGTCTTTAATTCTTAAGCTTTATGATTTTGAAGGCGATATAAAAATAAATGGGCTTAGCATTCGAAACGTGAATGCTTCTACACTTCGCGATAAAGCACGTATCGTATTGCAAGATAATCTCATTTTTAATTTATCTGTATTTGATAATATTCGTTTAGGTAAATTAGATGCCACGCTGGACGATGTTATACAAGCTGCAAAACATGCTGAAATACACGAGTTTATCTTAGCTCTGCCTAAAGGCTATGACACCTTGATGGGTGAGCGCGGAGGAGTTCTTTCAGGAGGTCAGCGCCAACGATTAGCGCTTGCTCGTGCTTTAGTTAGCTGTCCAGCGATGATATTGCTGGATGAAGTGACTTCAGCTTTAGATCCTGAAACCGAGCATGAAATCAATAAGACACTCAACAACTTAATGAAAAATCAGACGACTATTATGGTTACACATAGGTTGTACTCAGTTATTGCGGCGGATCGTATTTTGGTATTGGATAAAGGCCAGTTAGCCGAATCAGGAACACATGATGAATTACTTGCTAAGCAGGGGCTATATGCCACTTTATGGGAAAAACAACATGGCATTAGCATGACAGCTGATGGCGAGATAGATATCAAACTTTCATATCTGCGTAAGATTCCCTTATTACAAGAAACAAGTGATGAGTTTCTTTTGCATTTATCTGAGCACTTTGTCTCAGAGAATTTTGAAGCAAACCAAGTCATAATCAAACAAGGTGAGTCTGGACATAAATTTTATTTGATAGTATCTGGCACAGTAGAAGTCATTAAAGAATCTGATGGGGGGCAAGAGGAAGTGATTGCTACACTTGAGGATGGAGATTATTTTGGTGAGATTGCATTAATTAAAGATGTTCCCCGAACAGCGACTGTCAAAGCGAAAACACATTGTTTGTTGCTTGTGCTTTATCGTGAGCAGTTTACGCGAATGATCAAGGATGATCCGTTGCTTCGTCAAAAGCTTGAAGATAAAATGCAGAGTTTGTCGAATGATACTTGAATCGCATCAACGCAGAATCCACAATGCGCTTCAACAAATCCTGATATGACAATCCTGCCGCACCTGCTATCAAAACCAGATCGGAATAAAAGGGACGAAGACCTGCTAGTGGATTGAGCTCGAGAATATGTGGCACCATTTTTTCATCACAGCGAACATCGACACGTCCTCCATCTCGACAACGTAAAACCTTCCAAGCGCTTAATGCAATGGTTGCCGCTTGCTTTGCCGCCTCGTCGTTGACCAAATGTAATGAAGCTTGATGGCATAACTCACCTACTTTATAACTGTGACAATAAAATTTTTCTTTTTTATCAGAATCAATTTTTATTTCCATGACGCCTAGTACTTCAGCATTATCCCCAGTTCCTACTATGCCAACCGTAAACTCTCGACCTGATAAAAATTTTTCGACTAAGACCGGTTGTTTAAAGCGATGGAGGAGGTTGGCGCAGACTTTCCATAATTCTTCCTCTGAAAAAATCGCAGAATTTTCGTGAATACCTTTGCTGCTTCCTTCGGCTAATGGTTTTGCAAACACAGGGTACGATAATAAGCGCGATACTTGTTCGCAATCTTGCTTAGAATTAACTACCCAAAAAGGCGCTGTTTTGATTCCTGCATCTCGCAAAATGTGTTTAGTCATTCCTTTGTCTAAGGCAATAGCTAATGTCAGCGGATCGGAAAAAACATACGGAATTTGATAAGCATCTAACAAAGCAGGAACCTGACTTTCACGAGCCAGCCCATATCTTCCCTCGGCAATATTAAAAACAAAATCAAATCGCTCGCCTGATGACAGTGCGCGCACTACTTGATAAACATTTCCAATACGTTGTGTTGTAAAGCCTTGCTCTGTCAGCGCTTCTGCAATGGCAACAATTGTTTCTTCCACATCAAATTCAGCAGCTTCTTCAAAAGACAGCCCTTGTTTAAGATAGTCTTCACGCAGATCATAGGTAATGCCCACTTTCATAAGCTCTTTAACTCCTTATCTTGGCCAACTTTTCCGTCAGGATCTGGATAACGATAAATGCCGCCCTCATAATTTGTCAGCAATAAATCATCCCCATCTCTACCGACAATATAATCCGGCAATAAAGGAATTTTTCCACCACCACCGGGTGCATCAATCACAAAAGTTGGAACGGCATAGCCTGTTGTGTGTCCGCGTAATCCTTTTATAATTTCTAACCCCTTTTCAACGGATGTACGAAAATGCGATGAGCCTTGAACAGGGTCACATTGATATAAGTAATAGGGTCGAACGCGATTTTTTAATAAACTATGAAATAATTTTTTCAGTATGCTGACATCGTCATTTATTCCTTTGAGTAGTACTGTTTGACTTCCTAAGGGAATACCTGCGTCAGCCAGGCGACGGCATGACTCTTGCACTTCGGGTGTTAGTTCATCAGGATGCGTAAAATGCAGGCTCATCCAGGGTTTATGCTTTTTTAGGACTTTAATTAAGGATGGTGTAATACGTTGTGGCAGCACAACAGGCACTTTTGTCCCTATGCGTATGAATTCTAAATGGGGGATAGCGCGCAAACGTGTTAGCAGCCAATCGAGTTTGTCATCTAGCACAGTTAACGGATCTCCACCGGATAGCAAGCAATCGCGTATCTCTGGATGCGACTCAATATAACAAGCCGCTTGTTCCCACTGGCTGATGGCAAAGGTATACTCGCCACCGCCAACCATGCGTGAACGTGTGCAGTATCGACAATACGTCGAACAGAAGCCTGTCGTCAAAAATAAAACTCTATCGGGGTAGCGATGAACCAATCCTGGCACAACCATATGACCATCTTCACCAAGAGGATCTTTTTCTTCGCCCGGCGTATATAAATACTCATCATTCACGGGAATGTGTGTGCGTCTAATGCCTTGTGCTGAATTATGTTCGTCGAATAAAGAAAGATAATACGGCGTCACACCTAAAGGCAAAGTGCCTTCGTGACGTGCTATCGCACTCTGTTCATCTTCCGAGAGTTGCAAAAATCGTGTTAAGCTTTTTAAATTTCGAACCCGATTTTGAAGCTGCCATCGCCAATCGTTCCATTCTGAGGTCGTCACTCCAGGATAGAATCGCCGCAGAAAGGTTTTACTGCAGTTGCTGATTGGGAAACGGTGCTGGGCTCTAACTATTTTTTTTTGCACCGTCAGTAGAGGCGAAAAATTGCTTTCTGAAGCTAGAGTAGGAGGTTCCATTACCTATTCCTTGTGATAATAAAGTTAAGTTTTCAATATACAGAATAGATTCCTTTAACACCATGCATGCATGGCAGAAAAAATTTATCTATGTCAGGCATTTTACCAATAGGATGAATGCTCACAAAAAAAATCCAAAGTTATGCTACAATCTCTGCGTATAGTTTAGATGATAACCCCATGACAAAACACACGAACCTAGCAGCAGTAGATCAAAATTCGATCATTTATCGCGTGAATCAAGGTGTCAAATTGGTGAAGCCTACAGATACTGCGCGCGAAGCTGAATCTGCAACCTCATTCAATACTGGGCATACAGTTGCCAGTTTGTCACAGCTACCATTTAATTTTTATTTTTTAAATTTAGAGGGTGCAACTTTACACATGAATCAACAATGCGTTGAAATCTGTGGCTTTGGATCTGTGGATGATTCACTCGGAAAGTCATTGTTTGATGTGTCGAATAGTGAAAGTGCGACTAAGTTAATTGAAAATTGCAAAGCAGTTATTGCGGAAAATAAGATTAAAATCTTTGAAGAACAAAACTTACGGAACGATGGCGTTAGCCTGCAATTCCTCTCCGTAAAGTCACCTTGGTATAATGAAAACAATGAAATTATCGGATTATTTGGTTGTTCGATTGTCTTGGGTAAGCAATCGTTAGCTGAAGCGATTCTACAAATTTCGCAATTAGGTCTATTAAATCCGAGTAACTATGCAGTGAATAGCACAGTTATTCCAGCGGTATCCTCCAATAATGAGACGCTTTCTGAACGTGAAAGTTTGTGTTTGTTTCATCTTTGCAAGGGATATACGATGAAAGAAATTGCTAAAATCATTGGACTTTCTCCAAAAACAATTGAAACCTATATCGATCGTGCCAAGCAAAAATTCAAAGCTAAAAACAAGTCTGAGCTGATTGCAGCTTATTTAAAGGCGACCCAGAAAACTCCTTGAATACTGTTTGTCCGGATTTTTCCTGACAGGGTTTGTCAGGACATACAACTCCCATCTTTGCACCTATCATTGCATTATAAATTCAACGATGAGGTGTAACATGTTTAGTACAGCTAAAATTGATTCTAAAATGGCAGACGTTAATATACTTGAATTCTTATCTTGTTACTTAAAATCCGGTAATTTTTATGATGCGATTGATACGTTAGAAGCAAGACATAGCACAACAGATTTTAAGGTGGGAATTGCATTTGCCACGTTGTTTTATGTGATTCAAAACAAAGAAGATGTTATAAAAGTGTTAAATGCAAAAGCGGATGCAGGCTTTCAAAATTATAATTTTGACGTGTCACACGGACATCTGTTAAATATCAATGCGCTGCCTGCTTTTGTGAATGGAGAGGTCAATCCACTTTGGCAGGGCATACATGCAGGCTTGTTGCAGAGTGTTGGAAATGCTGCTTCAGTACAGGGTCTTGTTGCTAAACATTTTCATAAGTTTTTAGATAAACAACAATTTCATTTGGATATGGCATTTGATACCTTTATAGAAAGTTTTTGGTGTGAATTTATGTTTGGCAGCAAAGCGAATGCGGAAAAATTCCACCAAACTCGTGCGAAATTGCTCAGTGCCTTACGGTATAGTTATTATGATAGCCGCTTAAAGAATATTCCATTTGTCGGCACACAAGCTTGTCGATTATATGGTTATATGAAAAAAAATGAATTTTCTGAAATTGATAATGAGCTGCGGGAGTTTTTGGCAAGCTCTGACAATTGCCTTTTTTCACGATTGCGTGAGAACCTGTTAAAGAATCCTCATTTTCCACAAGATAAGGTCGATACAGCCTTATTAGATAATGCGTTTGTTTTAATATTAGCATTAGATTTTATTGAAAATGCAATGCTTGAAACGTTAAATATTGTCGTTAAATCCGGTTTAAATACGACTGAAGCAAGAAAGAAAGTCTACTCAGAGGGATTGCATAATGGATTCTTGTTTCCATTTCGTACCCGTGTTCCGCAAGAAGAGCTCGAATTAAGTCATGCTGTGGTTCCTCAAGGTACACCTGTCTACATTAATTTATTGAAGTCAGGATTGTACCATTCCGCTGGCCCACGTACTTGCGCGGGTATCGGTGTGACACAGTGGATTAAAGATGCGATATGGGATCACTTAAAAGATGTTGAATTTGAATTAGTTAACACTACCTATCCTGCTGATCGTGAAAAAATGTCACATAGTCGCGATGTGCCGATGTCGCCTGAGCGTCATGAAGTAAAATGGCATTATTCACGTGATTATTTGCAAAAAATATTACCGCACTATGAATTCAAAAACGTAAAAGAATTTTTTGATGTATTAAAAATTTATGAAAAACCATTTTTATCCCATTATGTCGCAACAAGCTTTATTGAAAAAATTAAAAAACTCAATATCGATCCCTCTAAGTTAGTGATTGCTACGCCAGAAGTCAGAGGTATTCCAGCTGCTGCAGTGGTTGCTGAAGCATTACAGGTTCCGTTAGTGATTATTCGTAAGCAAGGTAAAATACCTGGCCCGATTGTTTCAAAAACCTATTCCAATGCATATGAAGATGAAAAAGTAGAAATGTCAACAAGCTCTGATGTTGCGGGTAAGCAGGTCGTGTTTATTGATGATGGCATTGCTAGCGGCGGTACAACAATAGCTTGTTGTGATCTCATTAAAGAAATGGGTGGGAATGTAGAATTAATTTTGGCAATGATTAACCATACATATAAAGAAAAAATAACTGGGCTTGATCAATATCCTATTCAAACATTGTTTGATTTTGCCAGCAAAGCACCTAGTGTTGAAAACACAAAAGTGATTGAATTCACGCATCCAGAGGCGAGACGTGTAAATTCATTTTTTAAGAAAGCACCAATAGCAGAATCTGGTAGTCTTGGGATACCAAATGGTTATCGTAACGTGATGTAAATAATAGTAAACTTTCAATTAAATAAACCTTAAGGGGTGAGGTTATTTAATGATAGGGTTGGCTAGGTACGTAGATTCTTAATTTCAGCTTAATATTTGTAGTTTATACTACCTATCTTAATTGCTTTCATGGAATATGGTAATGCCCTCAGAATTTGAAACAAACTGTAATAACTGGTTAGCATATTTCAAAGGCTACTCTAGGCAGGCTGATTTTGCTGCTTTTAATGCTATGGTTAAACAAGCAGAGGAGATAGAAAAGAAGAAGAATAGAAAGTACATAGAAATCTTAAAATATGCAAAATCGTTTTTAAGAGCTGCTAAAGTTTTTTTTCAAACGGTAACATTAAGTAAAACATATTCTGAGCTGGATTTTAATGCCTATTATCTCTTAGCTTTTTGTGAAAGTTACAAAAATTCAGATCAAGATGCTGCTGTGATTAAAAGAATCATTGAGCTTAAACAATATCATCACTTCATTGCTAGGCTGAATTTTTATAAAAAACGAAACAATCCTGAAACGGAGAGTGTTCGTGTTAATGAATTAGAAAAACTAAAAAAAATAGCAGATGATTGGCAGCAAATTATTTTTAATAATCCGCATGATTCAAATGCTACGCAGACAACTGTTAAAGAGCAGCAGGTCGTTAAAGATAATGTTTTAGAGGCGAATCTCGCACCTGAAAAATCCGTAGATAAAAACTCAAATGAAAATGTTGTTACTCGCAAGAAAACATCCTGGCTGCATCGATTTGCCAGTAGTTTTAAAAAATTATCGATAGTTAAAAAGGTTTGTATAGTTATCGGAATTGCTTTGATCGGAATAGGTATTGCGATTTGCACAGGTGGAATAAGCTTACCTTTATATGCAGGGGGTGTATTCACTGGTGTAGGAGCACTTTATGCTGGCGTTCCAGTCTGCAGTGCAATCATCAAGACGGAATCTGTTGGCTCAGGCGAATCTTGTCAGTCACCTACTCAAAAGAAGGTTAATATTCATAAAAGTTTGGGTGCAACGCACGCACATGTTTCTGACATATCGGAAAAAAACATGGGTCAACCCGTCGTTGAAAATTCAGATAAAAGAGATCAAGATGTGTCCTCAGGTAAAGTATGTAATCCAAGTAATGTCACTCATCACGGAAAACGATTATGAAACAACGTAAATTTATATTTCAGATGCTATTCATCTATTGATCCTGATGGTTATCAAAAGTTTATTACGTCAAAACAACAAGAATTTCAGAAAGAGCTCGCAAAACAAAAGGCCGGATTATCCTAAATCGTTAACGAAATCAAAGAGATGTGGATTAACTGGTCCATTAGATCTATGCTTGCACAATACGCGAATTTGTGTATAATAAATGCCTTACTGTTAAGTGTAAGTGTCAAACGACAACGAGGATTCAATATGCAAAGCGGTAATAATAACTCATCTCAATTAGTAGACTCGTTGCCAACAGATATTGTCAATTTGCTAAGTAAATATCTCGGTGTGGACGATCGATTATCTATGATAAGTGTGAATAAAGATTTTCATCATGCTATCCATAATGTTCATCAATTATTAAAATTACACTTTCCAGACGATTTTGAACAATTAAAAAATCAAGCTCAACTTGAAAATAAGCAGTTAACCAAAGCCGACTATGAAATAGCATTTCAAGAAGCTCATCACCGCAGCTATCAAAATCTTAATGATCGTGAAAAAAAGTTAATGAGTTTGTTTAAAAAAGGAGATAGGGCTGGAATAGTGGATGCAGAAGTGACGATAAAAGAATTGTTTGATGTGCGAGATGATAAAGATCTCGGTTTGATAGATTGGGCGCTAAAAAATAAGCATCAAGATTTTTTAAATCGTTGGTTTCAATCTATTTCAGAAGAAGATATGGAACAACCTAATTGGAAGTTTCTCTGGGCCATATTGCTAGAGCAAAGTGATGAGCAAATTAAAATTGAATTTAATAAACTGAATGCAAGAGATGCTAGAATGCCGCTATTTAGTGGTATAAACGCATTGCATCTTGCGGCAGATCGAGGGCGATTGAATATTATCAAGTTATTAAATATGGAAGATGTTAACCTTATAACTGATGATTATTCCTCGCAGAGCGTTAGCCTTGCTTGTGCTACACCGCTGTTTTTCGCTGCTAAACAAGGGCATTTAGAAATAGTTAACTATTTATGTGAGCAGCCTAATATTAATTTGAATCATGTCGGTAAATGGACTGTTTCTGTTGAAGAAGAACTCCGAATAAAAATTATGTCGACTCCTCTTCTTATTGCTGGGCTCAAAAATCATTGGGATGTTGTTGATTATTTAAGAAGTCGACCTAACATTGATATTAGTGTCAGGACGAGTGTAATCTTCCTTGAGAAAGGCTACTACAATGTTTGGACGCAAGGTTTTTTCCCAAAAAAAGTCAGTGGTGATAACAGAGAATTATGCCACCTTGCTGCGTCTAAAAATCAATTACAATTGGTGCAAGCGTTATCCAATAGGATTAATGATGTTTCATTTGGTGAAGACGAGGAAGAAAGCCCTCTGGATTTAGCTGCCGAACAGGGTCACTTAGATATTGTGAGGTATCTCTACGAACAAACAGTTAGTTATGCAAATCGCAGCCAAGGTAACTATTTCTCTGTGCTTAGAAAAATGAATGATTTTAAGGATTTGCTTGAGCAGTATGAGCATCAGTTAGATGAGGTAGAAGAAAAGGCGATTCAACAAGATTTAAAAGCGACGAATCATATTGTTCCAGCGTTAGCGATTAAGAATGCTATCAAAAATAATCATCTGAGTGTCGTTCGTTATTTTTTTGAAGAATGCAGAATTAAGTTAAGTATCAATGAAAGACGTTGTCTCTCACTGTATGCTGGTCACCAAGGTGGCATTGACGTTATTCAGTATATGCATGAGCATATCGAAAAAATAAATATTGGTTTGATACTGCAACATGATTCTGATTTCTTAACAGATTTGGCCTCAGAAAAAAAATGGAATGTATTACGATATTTTTATCAGATGCCGGATGTTAATGTCGATTTATTCACGGACGACCCCACTTTGCTTCGTATCGCTGCTGCTGATGGCCAACTAGATATGGTGATGTTTTTGTGCGAGCATGGCGTTAATGTGAATGCTGTCTCTCCTGAAGGCTACTCAGCACTCTTTCTTGCAGTGAAAGAAGGGCGTTGGGATGTGGTTAATTATCTTGCTCATCTTCCCAACATTCGAACAATTGATCTCTCTGATGCAGAGGATAATGATTATTTTGATATTATCATGTATCACCTTGCATTGGTTGCTGGTCATGAAGATAAAATTAAACATTTACTTGTCGAGTCAGATATTGATATTAACATGCTGATCGCAAGTGGTATCACACTATTACGTATGGCAAATAAAAATGAATGGGATATAGTTAAATCGTTATATCGATATCCTGGAATTAACTTCAATGTTAACTTAGCAGATGGGACTACGCTTCTTCACTGGCTTGTGGAAAAAGAATTAGTCGACATTGTTGGGTATGCATGTCGACATGGCGCTGATGTTGATGTTGTTAACTCAAAAGGTAGTGCACCCATTCACGTTGCAGCAGAGAAAGGCAACTTACCTATCATTAAATGTTTGTATCATCATGGCGCGAATATCGATGCCAGAGAAGAAGAGTCTGACCGTACTGTTTTGCATATTGCAGCAGAGCAGGGTTATTTAGAGATCGCTCAGTATTTGTGTGAGAAAGGTGTTGACGTAAATGCTACGACAATGCTTGGTAAAGCTGCTCTTCATGTTGCGGTGAGTAATGATCATGTAGAGTTATTTAGCTATCTTGTTTCTCGAACGGATGTTGATTTAGTGACTCAGTTTGCACGTGAACAATCTTGGTGTTCATGTCAGATTATTCGATGTTGTTATGCACAGCCTCAAGTTGTTTTTGATTATTTAGATGCTCCTTATGTGATTACAAATAAACTGATAGCCTCTCTGTCGAGAGACAGTGTCTTCAGATGGGCCCACTCCATGTGGGGTCTGCCAGTGGGCTCTTCAAATATTTTCGGGCCATTGGTACATTTTTTTGATGCGTGGTTGCGTGATTCTCATAGTATGATCGCAACTTTTTGGGTGCGTCCGCCTGATTTTAAGTTGGCGTTGATTGTGAATATGCTAATTGAATATCAAAAAAATCATTCGTTAGATGAGCTAAAATTATTGATGGATAAGTTGTTAGAGCATGCGTCGATAAAATCAGCTCCCGGGAAATTTGAAAAAGCACTTCAACGAATAAGTGATATCATCCAACAAGAATTAAGTGTGGAGAATGATCTGGCTGTGTTTGGTCTGAAACTATAATCCTAGATTCGGTAGTTAGAATCTCGTATAACAACAAAAGGCAAAGAAGGTAAGGCTTTTTTTATCATTTTTTTTCGAAAGCGTACTCATCCGTACGGTGAGAAAAAAAATGATAAAAAAAGCCTTAGATTCGCAGCATTTTGCTGTTATACGAGATTCTAACTGCCGAATCTAGGATAATTGCCAAGTCTAGGGAAGAGCCCGTCATTGCGAGGCTGCGAAGCGCTTAGCCGTGGCAATCCGGGAGTGTTAAGTGAGCCTGGGTCGCCACGGCTAAGCGCTTCGCAGCCTCGCGATGACATCAGTGGGTTCTTATGGTGCTGGTAGTGCGAAGATGATTTAGATAACTGGCGCTAACGCTTGATTTTGCATCTCAATATCGTGATCGCTCTGCGTTTTAATTTCCTCTAATTGCACTGTCGGTTTCGCATTCTTAGCCCGCGAAAAAAACGAATGCGTTTTCAATGCATCAACAACAGGCTGATGATGTTTGCTTGCTAGCATCTTAGCAGCATCATCTATCTGCGGAGTTTCTACATTTATTTCAGGAGGAAATACTCTAGGTGCTAATCCTGTAATTCCTAAAATCAAACTCGTTAACAACCCAGCGATAGGTAACGCGGCCCCAAATCCGGCGCTTGCAGAAAGTGAAAAGATATTATCATCGACAACAGTCATTCTTCCTAAGCTATAAAACCAAGTGCTATTGAGGGTGCACAACAAAAATAATCCGAAAGCATAAGCCATTTTTTTATGGCTATTTTTGATGTCAGGATAGAGATCAATGATGAGTTCTCGCAAACATTTCATGCCTAAAAAAATAAACATGATAGGTGAAAATCCAGTGAAAGTACCGATGGCAATTTGTCCGGCTTGATTCCAGTTGTTTAAGGCGCTATTTGTAATAATATTGGTGCCAGCGTATCCGGCTTGAATGTAAACAAGGCTAGCGATTGTCGATATGGTTCCGGCAACGAGAACATCAAATATTTTTCCGGCTAATTGTTTTCTCTGATCTGTGATTGTTTGTGGGATAAAAATAGAGTCGTTTGGATTTTCTGCTTCAATGCGAAGCTGAAGATCAAAAAAGTTTTTTAAGAATTCAGCAAGCGTTTCAGTGTTCAATACTTTGTTGCGTAAGAGTTCGTTCACTTGGTTTCTATACGTTGGTTTTAATTGCTTTAAATAAGAGAGAAGCGCTTTTTGAAAAGCGACATCTTTATCGCTAAACTCAATAATTAAGTTGGTCAGTCCTACAAAACTGGTAGCACCTGTGAATGCAAATCCAAGCAAGAGAGGCAGAATTTTGGTAGCGCCTGAATAGGGTGCGCCAGATACGCTGCCTCCGGTAATAGCGGCAATAAGTGCCATCAAGACAGATGCAGCAAAGCGTTTTTTATTTGTTCCGGTTTGTATAAGAAGGGAAAATTCTTCTTTAATTTTTTTACCTGCAATTTGATAATATTGAACGGTAAAAGAGCCGCTAATTGTTAATGTGCTTAAACCAGTTAACACGGATAATGCTAAGTAACCAGGAGCATTATCATATTGCGTTTTTACCCACTCAAATCCAACATCGGCAGGATTTATGAAAGGAAAGGCCACAGAATATTGAATATTTGGGTAAGTCGAGGCAAAGCATACTGTGTACCCTACATATTTGGAGGCGGTATAAAAAAAATTCTGGCATTTTTTTCTATTGCTGGAGTCTTGCCTAAGCATAAACTAAACCCTACTTTGTACCTCAAGTTGACTTTTGAAATGTTACATCATTTGAATAGACATTTATTGGTTTTTTTAATATTTAGTTAACGTGATGAGGTGGGTTTACGTAAATGATATACAAATAAAGGCTATTTGTGTGTCATAATGATAACGGTGCGTGAGTTATATACTTGCAAAAGAGAATATAAGCTAACTATTGGTAATTTATACATGCATTCATCTAAGCACAATTTCTCAGTCACTTACACAGATATCACCACCGCAGCTACCAGATTAGTTGGTATAGCTCATCGCACGCCTGTATTGACTTCTAGCCAAGCAAATAAAAAAGCGGGAGCTCACATTTTTTTTAAATGTGAAAATTTCCAGCGCGTGGGTGCATTTAAATTTCGTGGCGCTTATAACGCACTGAGTTGTTTTGATGAAAATCAAAAACGTCGCGGTGCTATTGCTTTTTCTGCCGGTAATCATGCGCAAGCAATGACATTGGCCGGTCAATTACTCGGTATATCTGTCACGATAGTGATGCCTGAGGATGCGCCCTCACAAAAAATTGCTGCTACAAAAGGATATGGCGCAGAAGTGATTCTTTACAATCGCTACACTGAAAGCCGCGAGGCAATTGCAGCAGAGTTGGTAAATGAACGTGGTTTGACACTGATCCCGCCTTTTGATCACCGTGATGTAATTGCCGGTCAAGGAACGACAGTAACCGAATTGATAGAAGAAATTGGTCTGTTAGATTATTTGTTTGTTCCAATCGGTGGTGGAGGATTAATTGCGGGTGCCGCAATTGCTGCTGCTTACCTTTCGCCAGAATGTAAAGTCATTGGTGTTGAACCAGAGTTGGGTAACGATGCACAGCAATCATTACGCAGTGGAAAAATTGTCACAATACCTGTCCCCAAAACCATTGCAGATGGTGCGCAAACTCAACGAATTGGAGAGCTTACTTTCCCCATTATACAAGCATGCGTTCGAGATATCGTAACAGTGAGTGATGATCAACTTCGCGAACAAATCAGATTTTTTGCTGAGCGCATGAAAATAATTGCAGAGCCTACAGGTTGTCTTGCGGCTGCCGCTGTAATGAATAAAGTTATTGATGTTACTAATAAGCGTGTAGGTGTTGTGAGCGGCGGGAATATGGATTTGAGTCAATTGCTGAGTTATAAATAGTTTAAAATCTGAACCTTATCCATAACTGAGGTTATTTATGCGCAGGGCCTTACTCACTGATTTTTTTCTTGTTTTATCACGGGCAAAGAAATAGAATCTCTTTCTTTTTTGAGAAGAGATTTGGCTATGCCAGTCATTACGTTACCAGATGGAAGTCAGCGACGATTCGACCAAGCAGTTACAGTTGCTGCGGTTGCTGCAGATATCGGCGCAGGGCTAGCAAAAGCAGCATTAGCCGGCAGGGTGAATGATAAATTAGTCGATACTTCTTACGAAATGACAGAAGATGCGACTGTTGCGATTGTGACAGATAAAGACCCGCTGGCTTTAGAGGTGATTCGACATTCTGCGGCACACTTGTTGGCACAAGCAGTAAAATTGCTATTTCCGACCGCACAAGTGACGATTGGTCCAGTGATTGAAAATGGTTTCTACTACGACTTTGCATTTTCTCGTCCGTTTACTCCTGATGATTTAGCTCAAATTGAAGCAAAAATGCAGGAGCTTGTTAAAGCCGACTTGAAGGTCGCGCGCCAAGTGATGTCTCGTGAAGACGCTATCACTTTTTTTAGAAAGATAGGCGAAGAATATAAAGCAAAAATCATTGAAGATATCCCAGCAGGCGAAACGCTGACAACCTATCAACAAGGCGATTTTGTTGATTTATGTCGAGGCCCGCATGTTCCAAGCACTGGAAAAATTAAAGCATTTAAATTAATGAAAGTGGCGGGTGCTTATTGGCGCGGTGATTCGAATAATGAAATGTTGCAACGTATTTATGGGACTGCGTGGAAAGATCAAAAATCATTAGACGAGTATGTGCATAATCTTGAAGAAGCTGAAAAACGCGATCATCGAAAAATAGCTAAAAATTTAGATCTTTTTCATATTCAAGAAGAAGCACCAGGCATGATTTTTTGGCATCCAAATGGCTGGATTGTTTACGAACAAATTAAAAATTATATTAGTGAACTCATCGATCAAAATGATTATCAAGAAGTGGCAACCCCACAGATCGTGGATTTGGAGCTTTGGAAAAAATCAGGTCATTGGGGGCTGTTTAACGATGAAATGTTCACCGTAGAATCTGAGAAGCGGCAATACGCTATTAAGCCTATGAATTGTCCTTGTCATATTCAAATATTTAAGCAAGGCTTGCGTAGTTATCGTGATTTACCGATACGGTATGCGGAATTCGGGCGACTGCATCGCAACGAGCCTTCGGGTTCTATGCATGGCTTGATGCGGGTTCGTCAACTGGTCCAAGATGATGCGCATATTTTTTGCACAGAAGATCAAGTCCAAGAAGAATCATCACGGTTCATAAAGTTACTTTTGCAGGCCTATGGAGACTTTGGCTTCAATGACCTCACTATCCGACTTGCAACACGTCCTGAAAAAAGGCTAGGAACGGATGAGCTCTGGGATCAGGCAGAAAATGCACTATCACAATCGCTAACCAATTTAGGGTTGAGTTTTGAAGAGCGAAAGGGCGAAGGAGCATTTTATGGACCAAAAATTGAGTTTCATCTTAAAGATTGCTTAAATCGTATGTGGCAATGTGGTACTTTGCAACTGGATTATTCTATGCCAGCAAGACTAGAAGCCTATTATATTGCTGAAAATGGAAGCAAACAGGTGCCAGTTATGCTGCATCGTGCTATCCTTGGCTCACTAGAGCGATTTATTGGTGTTTTATTAGAACACTACGCGGGTAAGTTGCCAGTCTGGTTAGCCCCTGTCCAAGCGATAATCATGAATATTACGGATAAACAGGCCTCATTTTGTGAAGAAATATCAAATTTATTCAAAAAACAGGGCATTAGAGTAAAATCGGACTTGAGAAATGAGAAGATCGGCTTTAAAATCCGCGAACATACTTTACAGCATGTCCCGTTTTTATTGGTGGTTGGTGATCGTGAAGTGGACATGCGTGCAATTTCTGTACGTACCCAGCAAGGAAAAGATTTAGGTAGTATGCCTATTGAGGATTGTATGGGCTTGATAAAAGAAGCAATTGCACGTCGAAGTCGAACTGATTAGGAGGAAGACCAGATTAGCGCAGAAAAGAAACCTCGGGTTAATGAAGAGATTAACGTCTCTGAGGTCCGATTAATTGATGCCGATGGTAATCAATTAGGAGTAGTTCCTACTCGCCAAGCACGACAAATAGCTGAAGATTCCGCCTTGGACTTGGTGGAGTTATCGCCGGATGCAAAACCGCCTGTTTGTCGCGTGATGGATTTTGGCAAGTTTCGCTTTCAACAAAGCAAGCGCAAAGCAGCTGCTAAGAAAAAACAAAAGCAGGTGCATATAAAAGAAATTAAAATTCGCCCCGCGACGGAAGAGGCAGATTATCAAGTTAAGCTTCGTAATCTGATTCGTTTCCTAGAAGAGGGGGATAAAGCCAAGATTACCTTGCGCTTTAGAGGTCGTGAAATGGCGCATCCAGAGCTTGGTATGCAGCTATTAGAGCGCATCCAAGGTGATTTGACAGACTATGGTGTTGTTGAGCAACGACCAAAATTCGAAGGCCGCCAAATGGTTATGGTCATAGGTCCTAAGAAACAAAAGTAGTTTCATATGTTGATGATAGTAATAAAGTGGAGTGAAAGAAAAATGGCTGGCTATAAGTTAAAAACGAATCGCGGAGCAGCAAAACGATTTAGAGCGACTAAAAATGGCTTTAAACATCGTGCTACCGGCCGCAATCATATATTAACCCACAGAACCACAAAGAATAAGCGTCAATTGCGTGGTGTAACGAGAGTGGCAGAAGTTGATTGTCCGTCAATCACCCAAATGCTGCCTTACGCATAAAGAGGATATAGAAAATGGCTAGAGTGAAAAGAGGTGTAACAGCCCGAGCAAGACATAAAAAAGTTCTTGCTAAAGCAAAAGGTTATTATGGCGCGCGTAGTCGTGTTTTTCGTGTAGCAAATCAAGCTGTTATTAAAGCAGCTCAATATGCTTATAGAGACAGAAGACAGAAAAAACGTGATTTTAGAGCTCTCTGGATAGTGCGAATTAATGCTGCTGCCCGTGAGTGTGGTATGTCTTATAGCGTCTTTATGAATGCGCTGAAAAAGCTATCGATTGAAGTTGATCGTAAAGTGTTGGCGGACATTGCAGTTCACGATAAGACTGCTTTTGCTGCACTAGCAGAGCAAGCTAAAACTCAGTTAGCTGCTTAATTAGTTGATTTATAGTCGTTGACGAGGTGAGATTCCTCTCATCAGGCAACGACTTAAACGCTTTTCCTTTGTACTCTACTCTCCCTTCTATGCTGCGGGAGAAAACTTGCTCTGTAGATAGTACGGAGCGCCCATAGGCGGATGAGAAGTGTTTGTGTATTGATTCCTCTCACCCATTACGCTATTTTGGATGTAATTCATGAATGAATTGGATGAATTATTACTTCATGCGGAAAGCCAAATCCGACAAGCCAATGACCTTAAAAGTTTAGATCATTACCGTGTTTCTTATCTAGGTAAAAAAGGTCAACTCACTGAGTATCTCAAAAATTTAGGACAACTACCTGCAGAAGAGCGCCCAATCGCGGGTCAAAAAGTGAATGCGATTAAACAAAAAATCCAAGTTATCTTGGAGGAACGTTTAACTGCACTAAAAGAAACTGAAATTAATAGTCAACTTTCTGCAGAATCAATTGACGTAACTCTACCTGGGAGAGGGCAATTACCTGGCTCAATTCATCCCATTACTAAAACTCGAGAGCGGTTAGAAGCTTTATTTGGCCAAATGGGTTTTACTATGATGGATGGTCCTGAAATTGAAGATGATCATCATAATTTTGCTGCGCTCAATATTCCTGAGTTGCATCCTGCCAGAACGATGCAGGATACTTTTTACTTTCCGGATGGGTCGTTATTACGTACACACATGTCTCCTGTTCAAATTCGCACGATGGAGCAGGCAGCGCCTCCTTTTCGAATTATTGCTATGGGGCGAGTCTATCGGCGTGAGTTCGATCTGACGCACACGCCGATGTTTCATCAAATTGAAGGGTTAATGATTGATGAAAACGTGAGTTTTTCTGATCTGAAAGGCATATTAATTCATTTATTACAAAACTTTTTTGAAACGGAAGTTCCTATTCGTTTTCGACCTTCTTATTTTCCTTTTACCGAACCCTCAGCAGAAGTCGATATAGGTTGCCTAAGCTGCAAAAGCAAAGGCTGTAGAATTTGTAAAAATACCGGTTGGTTAGAAGTCTTAGGCTGTGGAATGGTTCATCCCAATGTTTTTACTGCAGTGGGTATTGATACTGAACGCTACTCTGGTTGGGCATTCGGAGCGGGAATTGATCGATTAACGATGCTGCGCTACGGCATCAGTGATTTACGTGCATTATTTGAAAATGATCTTCGGTTTCTGCGACAGTTTTAAGGGGTTACTTCATGAAATTCAGTGAGTCATGGTTGCGAGAATGGGTGAATCCAGACTTAACACGTGAAGACTTAAGCAATCAACTCGCAATGGCAGGTCTAGAAGTTGAAAGCATTACGCCTGCTGCGAATGCTTTTTCTGGCGTTGTTATCGGCCAAATTGTGGATGTCCAAAAGCATCCTGACTCTGAGCGACTACAAGTTTGCAAAGTCAATATAGGATCTCCAGAGGCGCTCACTATTGTTTGTGGGGCAAGTAATGCTCGTGTCAATCTTAAAGTTGCAGCCGCTCTAGAAAATGCTGTCTTATCAAATAATCTTACAATAAAAAATAGTGTTATCCGTGGCGTTGCTTCTCAAGGCATGCTTTGTTCAACTAAAGAGTTAGGTTTGCAAGATGATAGTGAGGGTTTGCTTGAGTTGATGCAGGATGCGCCAATCGGCAAAAGCTTATGGGAGTATTTAAATCTCGCGGACTTTGTGATGGATGTTTCTATAACGCCTAATAGAGGTGATTGTTTAAGTATTTTGGGTATGGCAAAAGAAATAGCCGCTTTAACTGAGTGTGATTTACATGTACCGCCCATTCATGAAATTATTCCGACCACTCCAACTGTTTTGCCTATTGTTATTTCTGAAAAAGAGAGTTGTCCTTGTTATGTGGGTCGTATCATTTCAGAAGTGAACGCGGCGGCAGCTTCTCCCGTTTGGTTGAGTGAAAAATTGCGTCGTAGCCATATTCGATCAATCAATGCTGTTGTTGATGTGATGAATTATGTAATGCTTGAGTTAGGACAACCTATGCATGCATTTTCACTGGATAAAATTAAAGGTGGTATTGAAGTTAGGAAGGCGAGCAATACAGAATCTTTAAAACTGCTAGACTCTAGTGAAGTTTCTTTAAATGCAGAGACGCTCATTATTGCTGATCAAGAGAAGCCGTTGGCAATTGCAGGTGTGATGGGTGGTATGGACTCCGGTGTTATATTAGAAACTCAGGACATTTTTTTAGAAAGCGCTTATTTCCAGCCTAGTAGCGTGATACGTTCCTCAAGAAAATATCATTTAAACTCAGACTCATCTTTTCGTTTTGAGCGAGGGATTGATCCAACGTTGCAACGTCTTGCTTTGGAGCGAGCAACAGAACTACTGTTGAGTATTGTTGGTGGTAAGGCGGGCCCGCTGATTGAGCATTATCAAGAAAATTTTTTACCACAACCTAAAACGATTGAATTAAGAAGCCATCGTATCAGTAAAATATTAGGTTATTCTGTTCCTGAAGAAACGATTGAAAAAATTTTACATCGCTTAGGTTTTTCATGCGAAAAAACCAAAGAAGGGTGGCGAGTGATTGTCTCGTCGCGGCGCTCTGACATTCATTTGGAAGTTGATCTGATTGAAGAGGTTGCTCGTTTATATGGTTATAACAATATTCCCAGCTCGATGCAGCTTGCTTCTTTACAAATGAATTTGTTTCCTGAAAATAAGATTTTACTAAGCCGCATTCGGTTGGCGCTCTGTGATCAGGGTTATCACGAGGTTGTTACCTATAGTTTTATTGATAAGCATCACCAAGAATTATTTATTCCTGGGTGCTCTTCAAAAGAGTTGCTGAATCCGGTGACTTCCGAAATGGGAGTGATGCGTGCGAGTCTTTGGCCAGGGTTAGTGAATACGCTTCTTTATAACCAAAATCGACAACAAATGCGGGTTCGTATCTTTGAAATGGGATTACGATTTGTTTTGGAAGGTTCTGAAATATTACAGCAACGCATGTTGAGCGGTTTGGTTTGTGGGTCTGTATGGCCAGAGCAGTGGGGTGCTGCAACGCGAATAGCGGATTTTTTTGATGTTAAAAATGACATACTCAATTTTTTGAAGCTGACATTTGCAGTAGAAAAATTTATATTCAAACCAGGGGCGCATCCGGCGTTACATCCCGGACAATCAGTTGAAATCTGGTATGAAAATGACAAGGTCGGGATGATGGGCGGATTACATCCTTCTCTCGCTCAGCGTCTTAAAACGGAAGGAAAGGTATTTTTGTTTGAGCTGTTCTTAGACAAAATTGAGAAATCTGCGCTGCCTCAATCATCGACTATTTCAAAATTTCCAGAAATTCGTCGTGATATCGCAATTGTTGTTTCTGATGCTATACCATTTCAAGCAATTCAGGATACAATAAGAGATGTAGGGGGTGAGTTGCTGAAACAGGTTGATATATTTGACCTTTATCAAGGAAAAGGCATTGTAAGTGGTAACAAAAGTGTTGCTTTAGCCTTGACCTTACAGCATTCTTCACGCACTCTAATAGATGAGGAAGTTACAGATTTAATTGAACGGGTTGTAATTGCATTAAAAGGAAGATTCAACGCTGAATTAAGAGGCTAACAAAATGGCACTGACAAAAGCAGACATTTCAGAGCGTCTATTTCAAGAAATAGGATTAACTAAGCGTGAAGCCAAAGAGATTGTAGAGTTGTTCTTTCACCAGTTAAGCGCTGCTCTAGAAAGTGCACAGCAGGTTAAGCTTTCTGGCTTTGGCAATTATGAACTGCATGATAAAAGTGAACGTCCAGGTCGGAATCCTAAAACGGGCGAAGAGATTCCCGTTTCAGCTAGGCGTGTGGTTACCTTCCGAAGTGGACAAAAACTAAGGGCGCGTGTTGAAAAGTATGCAGGGAATGAAGCCCACAACACTCAACTTACTGAAGAATAATGAAAGTACGCAAGACAGTGAAGTCTTGCCAGTTATTCCAGATAAGCGCTACTTCACAATTGGTGAAGCAGCTAAACTATGCGGCGTAAAGCCGCATGTTTTGCGTTATTGGGAACAAGAATTTTTACAATTAAAACCCTCTAAACGACGTGGCAATAGGCGTTATTACCAATATAAAGATGTATTGATGATACGCCAAATAAGAAAGCTGTTATATGAAAGCGGATTTACAATTGAGGGTGCCCGAGCCCAATTAACGAATAGCTCGGCCGAAGTTAGTCAAGCAGTTCAAACAGATGCGGTTGTTAAAAAAATTATTGCTGACCTTGAGACTGTTTTAATAAAGCTAAAGACTGCAGAAACAATATAAAATATAAAATAGAGTCATAGGTGTTGTCGACAATTCGCTGGCACTAAAAACACACGGGGCGTGGCGCAGTTTGGTAGCGCACTTGTCTGGGGGGCAAGTGGTCGCCGGTTCAAATCCGGCCGTCCCGACCAATACTTTTAAGGGACGTGCATAAAATAACTTCCGCAACTGGCGCTTAGATTTGATTCAGATTCAAGTGTTTTTTACGAAAGAAAAATGTGCGCATAGTTGTTCTATGTAAGCGTTTTTCTTACGTAAAAAAACGCTCGAAAATGAGCCGAAGATGAGATGCCAGTTGCGAAAGTTATTTTATGCACGTTCCTAAAGCAAGGATAGCTCTCAAATCCATCGAGTCATCCCTTCGAATCGAAAGAACACATCGTTTTTATGTTGTCAAAAATATAAGGAATGATAGGCTGTGGAAAAGATTTGGTTAAATAATTATGCTAGCAAAACAGAAAAAGAAATTGATGAAGATAGTTATCAGTCGGTTGTTGAAGTACTTGAAGAAAGCTGCCATCAATTTGCAGATTTACCAGCATTTTATAATATGGGTGTTAAACTAACATTTCGTCAAGTTGATGCTTATGCTCAAGCTTTCGCAGCCTATTTACAACAAATCTTAAAATTACAAAAAGGCGAAAGAGTCGCAATCATGCTGCCTAATTTATTGCAATATCCTATTGCAATGTTTGGAATTTTAAGGGCAGGGCTTATCGTTGTAAATGTTAACCCTCTTTATACTGCGACGGAATTAAAGCATCAATTAAATGACTCAGGTGCACAAACGATAGTTGTATTGGGTAATTTTGCGCATACAGTTCAAGAAGTCATTGCAGAAACATCATTAAAAAATATTATTGTTACTCAGGTCGGTGATTTATTTCCTCGCGCAAAAGCTCATTTCATTCATTTTTTTCTGAAGTATGTTAAAAAGAAAATTCCCGCATGGAATATACCGGGACATATCTCGTTTAAAAAAATATTATCGACCGGAAAAAGGCTCACGTTTAAACCTGTCAAAATAACAAATCAAGATATTGCATTTTTACAATATACTGGTGGAACAACAGGTGTTTCAAAAGGCGCTATCCTGACACATAGAAATATTGTTTCGAATATCCAGCAAGCTGTCGCTTGGTTTAGACCTGTTTTTGATCCTGGAAATGAAATTATTATCACAGCGCTGCCTCTCTATCATATCTTTTCGTTAACAGCGAATTGTTTATTTCTCATGAAAATTGGCGGATTAAATGTATTAATTACCAATGCTCGAGATATTGATCATCTAATTAAAGATATGTCTAAATTTAAATTTACCGTTATAACAGGTGTCAATACGTTATTTAATGCGTTGTTAAAAAATCCTAACTTTCCAAAATTAGATTTTAGTAAGTTGAAGATAACGCTGGGCGGTGGAATGGCAGTAGTCAGGTCGGTTGCTGAAAAGTGGCATATTGTTACTGGGCGTCCTTTATTGGAAGCTTATGGTTTAACGGAGACATCACCTTGCGTGAGTATTAATCCTGTAGATTTGAAAGAGTATAACGGTTCTGTTGGGTTACCTGTTTCATCAACAAATGTTTGCATTCTTGATGAAGATGGAAAAGAAGTTCCTGTGGGTCAATCAGGTGAGCTTGCTATAAAAGGCCCGCAAGTGATGCGTGGCTATTGGCAGAATCCTATCGAGACTCAAAAAGTATTTACAAAAGATGGTTGGTTATTAACGGGTGATATTGCTTCTGTTGATGATCAAGGCTATGTACGAATTTTAGAACGAAAAAAAGATATGATTTTAGTATCAGGTTTCAATGTGTATCCTAATGAAATTGAAGATGTGTTGATGGGAATGCCGGGCATTAGGGAAGCTGCTGTTATTGCTGTGCCAGATGAAAATTCGGGTGAGGTACCAAAAGCATTTATTGTAAAAGAAGATCCCAAGCTTTCTGCTGAAGAAATAGTTCGATTTTGTCGGACCAAGTTAACTGCCTACAAAATTCCTAAGCACATTGATTTTTGTGATGAGTTACCAAAAACCAATGTGGGCAAAGTGTTAAGACGTGCTCTTCGAGATAAACCCACTAAAACATCTGCTTGAAATGTTTCAGCGGATAGGAAAATAGCTGTTATCCAGAAAATCCTCAAGCGGATTCAAGGGGTCTAGGTCTAGTCTGCCAATAGGCGAGCTCGGTCGAAAAAAACTATTAAAATCAGGTGATCGTGGAGGGCTAGAAGTCGAAGCCGCGAAAGGCAGCGAAGAGCTAGCAGCCGTATTTTGTCGATGATTGTGATGTTCAGCGTGTCGATCGAAATCTTGCATCATCCAGCCAGAAGGATTGAGCTGTGATGAGCCGCCAAAGAATCTTTGAGGAGCTGCTGTTAAGGATTGCGAAGGAGGCGCTGTCATAGTTGTCTGTCCCATATGGGTGTGCCCCATTGTTCCATAAGACTGGTTTGAGCCCATTGGTGTAGTTGGGTATTCATAGGTATGAATAGGGCCGTAATGATAATGATGTCTTGCTGGTGCACCAAATTGAGGTTGTGCCATGTTAGAAAATGTTGTCTGTGAACCAAATTGAGGTTGTCTCATGTTAGAAAATGTTGTGTGTGAGCCAAATTGAGGTTGTCTCATGTTAGAAAATGTTGTCTGTGAACCAAATTGAGGCTGTGTCATGTTAGAAAATGTTGACTGTGAGCTAAATTGAGGCTGTGTCATGTTAGAAAATGTTGACTGTGAACCAGACTGAGGTTGTCTCATGTTAGGTAATGCTGTTTGTGAACCAAACTGAAAATTTTGTGAAACAGGAGGCGCGTAGTTGGGTGCTGGTACATGATTCTGTGTTTGCATGCGGACTGCGTCGCTTGTTGTATGAGGAATAGAATATGTTGTCGAATTCATTCCAGCTGTTGAGCTCGTACTCTCTGTTTGCAATTGTCTAGGTGCAGGTTGTGCTGAGAGGTTTTGAGCTTCAAGCGCATCATCTTCATACCCATCGTTTGTATCCAGAGCCGCTGCCGCGGCAGTTCGTTTTCGGCTGGGTGAGGCTGCGTTTGAAGCTGAAGCTGAAGTATCCTGAAGAATTGGAAATTTATTTTTTAGCTGGCTGGTTAAGTTAGGGTTAGCAAGTTCGATGTCTCTTAGCGAAGCTTGAAGGGGTGATAATTTCAGCTTAGAAACTGCTAGTGTGGCGTCTTTAGCTAAAAGCATTTCTACCAGCGGGATATTCACTGTAAGAATAGCTATTGCTAACGCGTTGCAACCACGATAGGCATGTTGTGTCCCTGAGGATTTAATAGCTGCATTGAGTGCGCTTTTATTATTATCAGAAATGAAGCTTAACAGAGCTTTCATTGCATTTAAATTTTTGCCATGCAGTGCTTGTGCGGTAATTAATGTTAAATCAATATCATTTCTGTGCTGGCGTAATTTTTCTCTGATTCTTTCATTTAATAAGTCAATATTTTGGTTAAGATGGTGTGAGATCGTCGATGGCAAGTTATTATCTGGTTCTACTCTAAGAATACGTTTCATGAGGATGTAAAATGGACGTTGTTCCTGTTGAGCAGTTGCGGCGCTGTTTGCTGAAGGTGGATATGTTGTTGGTACAGTTCGATTTGACCCGGCATTCGTTAGAGGATTAGCTGCTTTAGTGCTTGTTCCTGTTGATTTATCCAATTCAAGCCCTTTGTTTTTATCAGCAGCATATTTTTTACAAATTTTTGCTAACTCCGTGGCAAATTTTTGTGGGTCTGAAAAAGCGCCTCCGTTTCCAGTGTCTGGTCCAAGCACGCCATTTTTAAATTGCTCATAGAGTCGTTCTTTTTGCTTTTTTTCAACTTGTAGACGTTCTTCTGGTTTAATATGTTCGAAAGAAAACTTACGACCTTTCGCATAGGCTAGTCCAATGACGCCATCAGCAGAACAATTCCATCCATGTTCATCTAGCACGCCAAAAATACTATTTATTAAGGTAAATATTTTAGTTTTGTCTTCTTTGCTTTCCCAAGGCAGCTCTGCTGCTAAACGTGAAATGAGGCGCAAATGCTGATTAATTTTGTTTGCGTGCTGAATAAAATTTTCTAAATTAGTTTCAGCTATGACTTTTCGATAGTTAAATAATTCCACTAAGCCAGTGCTTGTTGCAGTTAATAAGTTAATTTTTTCTTCTAAAGTGAAATGATTATATTGTTTGTAAAAATCATGTGGTACGGTGGGATTTGATAGCACCATATTTTTGTAATCTAGATAGTATTTTTTGCTAGGTTGCGTGTGTGCCGGGTGAGATAAAGAAGCTCCGGAAATTGGATAATGAATTTTTTCTTCGCCCATCTCGTCAAATGAATTTTTAGTAGGAGCGGCAGTAGATGCTGCTGAATTGGATGTTGTAGAGCTACTAGCGTCATTAGGATAGATAGTTTGTGGGAGCTCATTTTCTTGTAACACAGAGCTGACACCAACGAAATCACCTTGTGCTATCATCGCGTTAGTTGGAGCTTCACTCATCTTGCGTAATTTATTTTTTTCTTCGATATATTTGCTGAGCTTGCCATACATTTCTTGTAGTGACCGTTGAAGCGACTGTAACTCCCTGTTCTCTTGTAAAGGCTTTAGCACTTCTCCTGATTCTGAGCTTAACTCTAATAAATCATCAGTTCGTTTTTCAATACGTTCAGCAAAAGCATAAACCGTACAGCTCTGATCGTTACGTCTGAAACCTTCGAATTTATAATCGTGTGTAATACTGTCTGAGGAGTATTTTGCTACGTTGAGGTAAAATTGAATAACCAATCGTTGATCTTCTCTATTCTCAATCTCAGGGTTATTTTTTAAGGCAGCTCTTGTTTCTTTGATCTTGTTAAAAATATCTATGAACAATCTATTCGATTGCTCAGCGAGAGCTGCATCAAGATCCTTTCTTCTAGTGTTTTCGAGTTTGGAATCAATGGCTTTTTGCTTAGCATGTAAGTTATTGAGGGTTTCGCTGGTTTCTTTCAATAAGTTACGTAATTCTGGTTTCATTGCTAACCTCTCATGCGCATCATTAATCTGTAGATGGCTAGTTTACACCATATATCCTTAAGGGGCGCTTAAAGACTAGTTCATTTAATTCACATTTTCTCTTATAGTGGTATACTTGCTATCCTTGTAAAATAAATGATTAGAGTTTATGTCTTATACACTAAATTTCTTTGCCAGCTGCCCCAAAGGCCTAGAGCTTCTCTTGGCAGATGAATTGCGCTATTTAGGAGCTAACAAAGCCGCTGAGAAATTAGCTGGAGTAGAATTTACCAGCGACTTGGCTACTGCCTATAAAGCGTGTTTGTGGTCACGTTTGGCAAATCGTATCTTATTGAAAGTAAAAGAATTTCAGTCATCAACACCTGAAGAGCTTTATGCCGGTATCCAAAGTATTGCTTGGGACAAGCACGTCAATCCGGCGGGAACTTTATCCGTTAACTTCGTTTCTACTCAATCACAAATCACACATACCTTGTACGGTGCACAAAAAGTTAAGGACGCTATTGTTGATCAACTGAGGGATAAGTTTGGGGTAAGACCCAATGTTGCGCGTGATCATGCAAATGTTGTAATTCATGTCTATCTTTATCGAGATAAAGCCTCGGTCAGTATCGATTTGTCGGGCGAAAGCTTGCATAAGCGTGGTTATCGCTTGATGGGCGGGTCAGCTCCACTAAAAGAAAACTTAGCGGCAGCTGTTTTATTACGGGCGAAGTGGCCAGACATACTCAAAGCAAATGGAGCGTTATTAGATCCTATGTGTGGGTCAGGCACGCTGTTAATTGAAGGGGCTATGCTTGCTGCTGATTGTGCGCCTGGACTGTTACGAGATTATTTTGGATTTTTAGGATGGAAACAGCATGATCCAGCTATATGGCAATTACTGCTAGATGAGGCTAAACAACGACGAATAGTAGGCATGAAAACACTACCAAAAATGGTAGGTTACGATGAGGATCCTCATGCCATTAAAATTGCTTTTGAGAATATTGAGCGTGCAGGTTTGCGTGGAAAAGTGCATGTGGAAAAACGAAGTTTAGACAGTTTGGAGTCCATCGCAACAACAGGACTTGTTGTGATCAATCCTCCTTACGGCGAGCGTTTGGGAGAAGAAAGCGAATTACAATTTCTTTACACAAGCATTGGCGACAAATTTAAAAAAGAATTTGTAGGATGGAAAGGTGCTGTTTTTACGGGAAATCCTGAGCTGGGTAAACAAATGGGTATCCGTGCGATAAAATACTATTCTCTATTTAATGGCTCCATTCCCTGTCAATTATTATTATTTGATATTATTCCCGAAAAATTTATCGATAGAAGCATTACAACACAAAATGCACGACGAGTTGAAGCAGCAAAAGAAAGTGTGAAAGAGGTGCAGTCAGAAGCTGTTCAAATGTTTGCTAATCGCGTTAGAAAAAATATAAAAAATAAAACACGGTGGATAAACAAGGAGAATATTTCATGCTATCGATTGTATGATGCGGATCTACCAGAATATGCATTTTCTATTGATATGTATGAGAAGTGGGTGCACGTAAAAGAATATCCTGCACCTAAAACCATAGATAAAGAAAAGGCAGGCCAGAGACAACAAGAAGTATTGGCCATTTTGCCTGAATTATTATCCGTTCCAAGTGAAAATATTTTTTTTCAGCGACACTATAAACGGTTGACGTTGGGGCAAGCTAATATAGTTGTAAATCTAAATGACTTTCAGTCTATACATGAAGGTCAGTCAACTTTCTTAATCAATTTAATTCATAATGAATTTGAGATGGGCTTTAGTTTAGAGCAGCGCCAGTTGCGTTCACGTATCATGGAAAAAACAAAAAACAGCCATTTTTTAAGTCTTTTTGATTCCGCAGGTGTCATGTCTGTTTGTGCAACGGTCGGTGGTGCTAAGACAACGAAAACAATCGTCCAGTCAGAGCAAGAGCTCAATTGGGTAAAGGCTAATTTTAATTTGAATAACGTTATCGGCAAAGCGCATCAGTTGATACACGCTGACGCGGGCATATGGTTGGATAGGGAGCGATCAAAGTATAACGTTATTTTTGCAGATCTTTCAGTTGTCGAAGAAGACGAGGGTTTGTTATATAAAATATTAAAATTACTATTGCCAGAGGGTATATTAATTGCAACAAGTTATACGAAAACATTCTCTATGAATACAGAGCTTTTGTCTGAGTTCAGCATTGAAGATATTTCTCAGTATGTTGCTGCTCCTGATTTTACTCGACAATCAAAACTAAAATATATTTGGAAGATATCGTGATCCCCCTATGAATTCGGGCTAGTTTTTTTTCAAAAGTTGGGCTCGTTCTAAATGACCAGGATGTGTAGAGGCTAATTCTAAAATCGATGATTTCCACATGCTATACTGAAGTTCAGGGTATTTATTCAATAATAATTTACTATGCTCGTTCAAATCCTCAAATAGTCGAATTCCGCCTGTCGAAGTATTCATATTCGCTGACCAACGATCACACCTTTTTTCTTGAGACCTTGATACATACTGTTGGAGAATAAAAAAAGGAACAATGCATGCCAATGCTGATGATTGTAATGCTGCTATCGATAGAAGTTGAGCGGCAAGAAAGAAAGAAGGTTTCATGGTGTCATTATGATATAAATGACTTAGTTCATGACCTATGATGAAACGACGAACATCATCATAAACTTCAGGTGACTGGTAGTAGGTAAGCATCGATCGATAAAATAGGCGCCGCGCGTCAACAGTCAATTGACTCTTATATAATTTTTTCATTGTCAAAGAATGGGATTTTTTCGCTATCCAAGAATCGGAAGGCTCAATTTTATCGACATGTTTGTTAAGCAGCCATATCTCATATGCACGTACCCATTCATCTTCTGTCATCCTGTTGTCCTGCAATTTATCCAAGGATAATTCATTGGGTAACGTTTCTTTCGTATAAAAGAATCCAGGGAAAAGACCAATGCATGGATCCCAAGAGGGCCCAAAACAATAAGCAATCCCATGATCAAGTCTTGCTGTCTCTAAACTAACTCTATCTATTTTTGCAGAGTTGGTTTGAGTGACAGTGTCTCTCACCATTGTTGCTATTTTAGCTTTCTCAAGATTATTCCCTTCAAAATGATCTGAATAAAACTCACAATAACGTTTATTTGAAGTGAAATTGAGAATCGTAGTGACTAATGGCGACAATATACTTTTAAGCATTGGAGTAAGGCCGCGTTTAATTAATGGATATCTTTCGGAAAATGATAGACGAGGTAATGTTTTGTAGTGTTCGTCAGAGGCATAATAAGAGACTGAATAAGCTCTTTTATCTGCAATACCAGGAACGGCAAAGGTCAGTCCAATCGAATATCCATTATTTTGGAATGAATTATGCACGAATGAAGCGCTTAATGGCTTGACGGTTCTTCTCATCAACATGTTTTTGGACCTCTGTTTTAATTTGTAACCAGAATCGTTATTTTTGGTATGATAGCACACATTTTTTGTAAAGTGAATATTTTTTAATCTATATTAGTGCAGCGCATTGATTTATAGAATAAAGTTCATTCATTTTTACGGTGATTCGAGTTCTTTTCTGATAGGGAATCTGTGATATAATTCGTCGATTTTACTTTATTTTCATTACTGATGCTGAAAGGACTTATGGATACTCCAATAGCTAGAGATATACAAAAAATCAGCCTTGAGGCTGAATTAAAACAATCTTACCTAGATTACGCGATGAGCGTCATTGTAGGGCGTGCCTTGCCGGATGTTCGGGATGGTTTAAAGCCTGTGCATAGGCGTGTGTTATTTGCTATGCATGAACTAGGGAATGATTGGAATAAACCTCATAAAAAATCAGCGAGAGTTGTGGGTGATGTTATTGGTAAATACCATCCTCATGGTGATACAGCGGTTTATGACACGATTGTTCGAATGGCACAGCCATTTTCATTACGCTATTTATTAGTCGATGGTCAGGGAAACTTTGGTTCCGTTGACGGTGATGCTGCTGCTGCCATGCGTTATACCGAAATCCGCATGTCTAAATTTGCTCATGCATTATTGGCAGATTTAGAAAAAGAAACAGTCGATTATGCGCCTAATTATGACGAATCAGAAATGGTTCCTGTGGTGCTTCCTACACAAATACCGAATTTGTTAGTCAATGGATCATCCGGTATTGCAGTGGGAATGGCTACCAATATTCCCCCTCATAATTTGACAGAAGTGATTAATGCCTGTATTGCTTCTATTGAAAACCCTGATATTACCATTCAAGAAATTATGCAATATATTCCTGGCCCTGACTTTCCTACTGCCGGAATTATTTATGGCAAAGGTGGTATTGTCGAAGCTTATCGAACCGGGCGAGGGCGAATTGGTGTTCGCTCAAAAACACATATTGAAAGTGATGAAAAATCCAATAAAGAAAAAATTATTGTAACTGAGCTTCCTTATCAAGTGAATAAAGCTCGTTTAATAGAGCGTATTGCTGAACTTGTTAAGGAAAAGAAGTTAGAAGGTATTACAGCGTTACGTGATGAGTCAGATAAGCAGGGTATGCGTATTGTGATTGAAATACGTAGAGGCGAAAATTCAGAAGTCGTCTTGAATAATTTATTTGTTCATACTCAATTACAAACTGTTTATGGGATTAATATTGTTGCGTTAGTCGATAATCAGCCCAGAATTCTTAACATCAAAGAATTAATCGATGCTTTTATTCGACATCGTCGTGAAATTGTGACGCGTCGAACCTTATTTGATTTACGTAAAGCGAAAGAACGCGCACACATTTTAGAAGGCTTGGCTATTGCTTTGGCAAATATTGATGAAATGATTGTGCTAATTAAGCAAGCTAAAGATTCAAATGAAGCAAAAATCCAATTAATGAAACGTGCTTGGCAACCAGCAAAAGTCATTGATATTTTAACTCGTGCTGGTGATGGCGAGGCATTAATTACAACGCTTGATGGTCAATATGGTTTAAGTGATGAAGGATATCGTCTTTCTCCAGAGCAGGCGCAATCAATTTTAGATATGCGCTTACATCGATTAACCGGTCTTGAGCAAGATAAAATTACTGCGGAACACAAAGAGCTGAAAAATTTGATTATTGATTTAAATGAAATTATTTCTAGCTCTGTACGATTGATGAAGGTTATACGAGACGAGCTGGAAGCCGTAAAAGTCCAGTTCGGTGATGCGCGTAGAACCGAAATTATTGAAAGTGAGGGTGACTTTTGCTTAGAAGATTTAGTGCCTGAAGAAGATGTTGTCGTGACTGTATCTCATGAAGGCTATGCAAAAATCCAGCCTATCGCTTTATATCAGGCTCAACATAGAGGCGGCAAAGGGAAGTCTGCTACCAACATAAAAGAAGAAGATTTTATCGAGCATTTGTTAGTTGCAAATACTCACGACACTATTTTGTGTTTCTCAGACAGAGGCAAAGTGTATTGGCTGAAGGTTTATCAATTACCACAAGCTAGCCGCAATGCGCGTGGCAAACCTATTATTAATTTATTGTCATTAGTCGAAGGCGAAAGAATTAGCGCTATTCTGCCTGTAAAAGCATATCAAGATAATCAGTATGTATTTATGGCGACATCACAGGGTACTGTTAAAAAAGTTGCTCTAACGGAGTTCTCTCGTCCACGTTCTTCAGGGATTATTGCACTTGAGCTCTCTGAAAATGACCGTTTAGTCGGTGTTGCACTGACTGACGGTAATCATGAAGTGATGCTATTTACGGACGCTGGAAAAGTTATTCGATTTACAGAAAGTGCTGTACGCCATATGGGTAGAACAGCTAGAGGTGTTCGTGGCGTGAAGCTGCAAGAGGGGCAGCGGGTTATCTCTTTAGTGGTGATTTCTTCTTCGGGCGACATATTAACTGCTACGGAGCATGGTTTTGGAAAGCGTACTCCTATTGATGAATATAGAATGACTGGACGAGGCGGGCAGGGTGTTATTGCTATTCAGGTTAATGAGCGCAATGGCCGAGTCATAGGCGCTATCCAAGCTAATCAAGAAGACGAAGTCATGTTGATCAGTAATAAAGGAACCTTGGTTCGAGTGCCTGTTTCCGAAATTTCGTTAATTGGTCGGAATACTCAAGGAGTGCGTCTCATCAGTTTAACAAATGAAGAGTTGCTCGTGAGTTTAGAGCGAGTGGCAACTTTACAAGAGGACGAAGTGAATGACGCGTAAAAAGCCTGTAATAACCATTGATGGCGCAAGTGGAACGGGTAAAGGAGTTGTGGGACAGTTAGTTGCTAAACAGTTAGGATGGAATCTTTTAGATAGCGGTGCCTTATATCGAGTATTAGCATTGGCTGCACAGAAGCACGGTGTTTCTCTAGAAAATGAGCCCGCACTACAAGTATTAGCAGAGCATCTAGACGTTCAATTTAAAGCGACTGAAACAGGGACGGCTCCGGAGATTTTATTGGAAGGACAGAATGTCACTCATGATATCCGAACAGAAAAAATGGGGAATGCAGCCTCGAAAGTAGGGGCGTTGCCATCAGTGAGAATCGCTTTGTTAAGTAGGCAGCGCGCATTCCGCGAAGCGCCTGGTCTAGTGACTGATGGGCGGGATATGGGAACGGTCGTGTTTCCAGATGCGGATTTAAAGATTTTTCTCACCGCAACTCCTGAAGAACGTGCTCGTCGTCGTTATACTCAGTTGAAGGAAAAAGGTATTAATGTTAATCTTGGCAGCCTTGCTCTAGAGCTGGCGGAGCGAGATAGGCGTGACCAGGAACGATCGGTTGCACCACTTCGTCCGGCAGTTGACGCGGTCTGTATAAACACTGACCACCTAACAATAGATCAAGTTGTTGAACATATTATGCTTGAATATAGAAAGATTTTTTCTATATCGCATTAACCCTACGGCAGTCACGCGGACACGACAGACAGTCCCTCCGTGTTTGTTGTAGGGTCGCCATTTGGCGACGGTAATGTAAATGTATGTGCATTTGCATTTTTTATTAACTTTAACTATATCAAAGAGCTTATTAAATTAGGGTATAAAGCATCTCTAACAAAAGGTTCTAGGAAAATTAAACATGTCTATGGGCGAAAGCTTTGCGCAATTATTCGAAGAAAGTTTGAATGTCAATCCAATGGTTCCCGGTGCAATTATCAATGGAACTATTACACGTATTGAATCTGATTATATCGTTGTCAGTGCTGGTCTAAAGTCAGAATCAATCATCCCAATTGAGCAGTTTTATAATGAACGAGGCGAAGTTGAAGTTGAGGTGGGGGATGAGGTAAAAGTTGCTTTAGATTCAGTAGAAGATGGTTTTGGAACTACTCGCTTGTCACGTGAGCGCGCAAAACGCTTAGAGTCATGGATTGTTTTAGAAGAAGCATATAATAAAAAAGAAACTGTGCGCGGTGTTATACAAGGTCGCGTTAAAGGTGGTTTTACTGTAGAAATTAATAAAATTAGAGCATTTTTGCCTGGATCATTGGTTGATGTTAAGCCAGTGCGTGACCCAGAGTCCTTAGAAGGCAAAGAATTTGATTTTAAAGTCATTAAGATTGACGCAAAACGTAATAACATTGTCGTCTCACGCAGACTTGTGATGGAAGCTGAAAACAGTGTAGAGCGTGAAGCCTTATTAGAAAACTTACATGAAGGCGATGAAGTCAAAGGTATTGTTAAAAACTTAACTGATTACGGCGCATTTATTGACCTTGGTGGAATTGATGGCTTGTTGCATATCACTGATATGTCTTGGAAGCGCATTAAACATCCTAGCGAAATTCTCAATATTGGCGATGAAATTAAGGTTAAGATTCTAAAATTTGACCGCAACAATGCTAGAGTTTCATTGGGTCTTAAACAATTAGGCGAAGATCCTTGGGCAGACATTAGTCATCGTTATCCAATAGGTAAGCGTTTGACGGGTAAAGTGACAAACATTACTGATTATGGCTGCTTTGTTGAAATTGAAGAAGGTATTGAAGGTTTGGTGCACGTTTCAGAAATGGACTGGACCAATAAAAATATTAATCCAAATAAAATCATACACTTATCTCAAGAAGTTGAAGTAATTGTTTTAGATATCGATAGCGAAAGACGCCGTATCTCGTTAGGCCTAAAACAGTGCACACCTAACCCATGGGAAGAATTTGCTACCCATCATCAGAAAGGTGACCAAATTTCTGGAAAAATCAAATCGATTACAGATTTCGGTATCTTCATAGGATTGGATGGTGGAATTGACGGTCTTATTCATTTATCGGATGTATCTTGGAATGAGGCAGCTGCTGAAGAAGCCGTGCGTAAATTCCAAAAAGGCGATGAATTGAATACCGTAATTTTAGCGATTGATGCTGAGCGGGAGCGTATTTCGTTAGGTCTTAAGCAATTAGCAGATGATCCAATCGCTAACTACTTAAATGAAAATGAAAAGGGCAGTACCGTTTCAGGAAAGGTCACTGAAGTTGATGCTAAAGGTGCGGTAGTTGAATTAGCTGATAATGTATTTGGTTCCTTACGTGCTGCTGAAATTGCTGCAGAAAAAGTTGAAGATGCACGTACTCGTCTTAATGTGGGTGATGTGATAGAGGCTAAAATTACGGGTACTGATCGTAAGACCCATACTATTACCCTATCGATGAAGTCAAAAGATGCTCCTGCTAAGAAAACAAAAGCAGCAGCAGCTCCTGCATCAAAGAAAAAAGAGAAATCTGATGATGCTCCTCTAAAGACAACATTGGGTGACTTATTTAAAGAAAAAATAGGTAATCAAGATAACGAAAAGTAATTGTATGAATGAGGTTTGTGCCTCTTAGAAACTAAAAAACGGTAGTAGGCAATTGTCTAATACCGTTTTTTTTTGATATGGATTAGAATAGGGCGTATGTCATTATTGGCCCGCTCTCTTCTATGCTTTTTGTGGAGGAGAGGGTTGGGGAGAGGAAGCATTGAGAGAATAAATTTTCCATGCGATGCGATGGAAGTGAAATATTTTTATCCTCTCCTCCCTAGCCCCTGCAGGATAGCCGCATAATTTCTATTGAGGTTTTTTTGCTTCTCCCCTTGTGGGAGAAGCCGCCCGAAGGGCGGATGAGGGGTATTTTGGCTTAAAATCACCCCTCACCCGTTGCTTCGCGCCGACCTCTCCCACAGGGGGAGAGGTAAAAATAAACATTAAAAATTTGCGTCCATCCTTCAGCCCTGGCCCTCTCCTCCACAAAAAACGTGGAGTGGAGGGAATTTACGATTTATGTAACTTCCCACAAACGTTGGATTTAATGCAAAGGAGTTTTCAGTGCGAGTATTTAGCTACATATTCCTTTTATTAATTATTTTGTTGGGGATTACTTTTGCTACGTTAAATTCAGAAGTGGTCAGCATAAATTATTACGTAGGCCATCGCGGTTTTCCTTTATCCTTATTGTTAGCTTCAGCATTTGCTATCGGTTGTTTGTTAGGAATTTTAATGGGGACATGGCTTTTGCTAAAAGCAAAAGTTAAAAACTATCGATTACGCCAACGTTTAGAACTAGCCGAAAAAGAAATTGAAAATTTGCGTGCAATTCCTTTGCAGGATAAGCATTAATGGACTTTGAGTGGATCATATTAATTTTTATCGCGCTTTTTTGCGCGTGGTATCTTGGTTTTCGAACGAAAACCAATCGTCTTGCTTTGCAAAAATTTGATTTACCCAGAGATTATTTGGTTGGTTTAAATTATTTATTGAATGAAGAAGCAGACAAAGCAGTAGATGTTTTTATTAAAATGCTCGAAGTCGATAGTAGTACGGTTGAAACACATTTGGCTGTTGGTAAATTATTTCGCCGTCGTGGAGAAGTCGATAGAGCGATACGAATCCACCAAAATTTAATAGCGAGGCCACAGTTAGATAAAGCCTACAGAGAGCAATCGTTATTTGAGTTGGGTCAAGATTATTTAAGTGTAGGTGTTTTAGATAGAGCAGAACGCATTTTTTTAGAAGTTGTTAATCTAAAACAATATTCAATTCCTGCATTAAAAGCATTACTAGATATCTATCAGCAAGAAAAAGCCTGGGAAAATGCAATTGAAACGGCTACAAAGCTAGCGTCTGCAACTAAAAAAAATATGGGTATTAATATAGCTCATTATTACTGTGAGCTTGCTGAGAGAGCTCAATCAAAAGGTCGAGTTGAACAGGCAATCCAATTTTTGAAGAATGCATTAGACTCAGATCCAACGTGTGTTCGGGGTAGTTTGCTACAGGCTAATTTGAGCATGAAAAAAGAGGATTATAAGTTTGCTTTGAAATGCTTGAAACGAATTAAAGATCAAAATCCCGATTATTTATCAGAAGCTATCGATCTATTGGCATCATGTTACGAAAAACTAAAACAAGAAGAAAAATTAGTGGCGTATCTCATGAAGGTGCTGAATGAATATCCAAAAATTCCGGTTGTCTTAATTCTTTCAGAGCGTATCCGTCAGTGGAAAGGGGATAAGGTTGCAGCGAATTTTGTTGCTGACTATACTCGTCGGTATCCCTCAATTGCTGGGTTACATTTGTTTATTAATTTGTATTTATCTAATACAGAAGGTAGGGCGAAAGAGGATTTGCTTATTCTGCAGGGTTTGACAGGTAAGCTACTGTCTGACAAGCCGGATTATCAATGTATCTCGTGCGGATTTTCTGGTAAGACGTTACATTGGCAGTGTCCTGGTTGCAAACAATGGACTTCTATTAAGCCAGTTCATAGTTTAGAGCATTAATTTTGTTGCTAACATTCTGAATTTATACCCGCTATTTATCATTCCATAGTATAATAATCTCCCTTTAAATGAATAATTTGTTATTTTATGCTAAATCGCCGAATTTCAATCGCCCCCATGATGGATTGTACGGATCGCCATGAGCGTTTTTTTCTGCGACTTATTGCACCCTCGGTTTTGTTATATACCGAAATGGTGACTACAGGGGCTATTATTCATGGTGACTCTTCTCGATTTCTTTCGTTTGATCAGCAAGAACACCCGATTGCATTACAGTTGGGAGGTAGTGATCCGAAACAATTGGCTCGTTGTGCCAAGCAAGGCGAAGAATATGGATATGATGAAATTAATCTGAATGTTGGCTGTCCTAGTGACAGAGTTCGATTAGGACGTTTTGGCGCATGCCTGATGAAAGAGCCTAATCTAGTGGCAGATTGTGTTGCTGCAATGCGGTCAGTGGTTGATATCCCTGTCACAGTCAAATCCAGAATAGGGGTTGATACGAATGACTCATATGATGAGCTCTGTCATTTTATCAGTGTAGTCGAGAGTGCTGGATGTAACATATTTATTATTCATGCTCGTAAAGCCTGGTTGAATGGATTAAGTCCGAAACAAAACAGAGAAATACCCCCGCTTCGATATGATATAGTTGCACAGATTAAGCGTGACTTTCCTCATTTAACAATTATCCTCAATGGAGGATTGAAAACGATTGATGAAATACAGGAACAGCTCAGTTATGTGGATGGTGTGATGATTGGACGCGAAGCTTATTCAAATCCTTATTTTCTGGCAGCGTTGCAGCAACAATTTTATAACACACCAAAAATGTATTCTAGGCATGAGGTAATTGAAAATTTTATACCTTATTTGCAAGCTCAATTAAGCAATAATATTAAATTATCGAGTATGACTCGCCATATTTTAGGTTTATTCCAAGGCGAAAAAGGTGCGAGGAAATGGCGTCGTTACTTAAGTGAAAATGCTTGTTTGGATCAAGCAGGAGTGGACGTTGTTTGGCGCGCATTATCTTTTCTGAATGCTCATGATCAGTTATAGAAAACAGAGGTGATTGCTATTATGTATAAAATATTTTTTGAGCTATCAAATGGGATAGGCATTATTGGTGTGTTATTTATTTTAATAGCTTATTTTATGTTAAATGCCGAAAAGTGGACTCCTAATCATGTAATCTACCAATTTTTTAATTTATCAGGTGCATGCCTCATTTTGTTTTCACTCTTTTTCCACTGGAATTTATCGTCAGTATTAATTGAAATTGCCTGGATTACTATTAGCTTAATTAGCGTTTCGCGTAATCTACTTGCTTATTTGAGAAAAAAATCCTTACCAGTTGTTTGTAGTGCAATAGCTGACAAGGTCTAAAATTGCTTGGACACTGTCCTAGTAGCATTGATAGAATGATTTGTTTGGATGGGCTTATATTTAACACTCTATAAGGACACAGGATGTCTTTCAAATCATATTTTCTGGTAGGTGGGGCGGGTTTCGTTGGCTCTCATTTTGTTGATAAATTACTTTCTCAGCAAGAAATTCAAAAAGTCACAATCTATGACAACTTTTCATCTGGTAAAACTTGGCATTATCAACACCATCTTGCTGATACTCGTCTGCACATCGTTAAAGCGGATGTTAAAGATTTTCAAACATTAACTGATGCAATGCGCCAACATGATATTGTTATGCATTTTGCTTCAAATCCTGATATTTCGAAAGCAGCTACAGACCCCACGATAGACTTTTCAGAAGGTATTTTGTTGACGCAACTTGTATTAGAGGCTATGCGTTTAAATAAAATTAAACGAATTGTCTATATTTCAGGGAGTGGTGTTTATGGTGACGTTGGAGAAACAGAAAGTAGTGAAACAGATGGTTCTATGCATCCCATTTCTACTTATGGTGCGAGTAAGCTTGCAGGTGAAGCTTTTATTTCAAGTTATTGCTATATGTTTGGGATGAGTGCTTGTATTTTTCGTTTTGGCAATGTTGTTGGGGCTCGTCAAACACACGGAGTTGCATACGATTTTATAAATAAGTTAAAAAGTGATTCTAGTCGATTAGTTATTTTAGGAAATGGGTTGCAAAGTAAGTCATACGTTCATATCGACGATATCATTGAGGCTGTGATGTTGGCGAATGACAATTTAAGCAGTCCTTATGAAATTTATAATGTTGCGACAGGTGATTATATCACTGTGCGAGAAATTGCTGATATTGTTGTTGATTGCTTGAGACTAAAATCTCCCGTGTTATTTGAATATACGGGAGGTGATAGGGGGTGGAAAGGAGATGTACCCGTTGTTCGTCTCAATACTCAAAAAATTCAATCATTAGGCTGGATCTGCAAAAAAACATCAACACAAGCCATTAAAGCTTCAGTGAATGCAATGTTGCAAGATTCAGAAAAATCAGTAAAAACAACAGAGGAAAATGAGTGTGACAATACAACATTATTTTCCTAGTACTGACGTTGAGCCACATCCAAGTGTGACCATTCTGATTCCTGCGCTGAATGAAGAAATCACCATAGGGGAGTTTGTTGATTGGTGTAAAGAAGGTTTGCGCAGTGCTGGTGTCTCGGGACAAATTCTTATCGTAGATAGCTCTTCTGATAAAACACAAGAAATCGCACTCAGGCATGGTGCAGAAGTTTTAAAAGTTCCCCAGCGCGGCTTAGGTAGGGCATATATTGATGCGATTCCATATGTGAGAAGTTCTTTTGTAATTATGGGTGATGCTGATTTAACATATGATGTACGATATTTACGACCTTTTTTAGAAAAATTAAAAGAAGGTTATGAGTTTGTAATGGGTTCCCGTTTTAAAGGAAAAATTGAAAAAGGCGCCATGCCTTTTCTGCACCAATATTTTGGTACCCCCATAACAACATGGATTTTAAATAAAGTCTATGGTTGCCATTTCTCAGATATTCATTGTGGTCTGAGAGGCGTGACGTTAGATGCATTAAAACGAATGCGGTTACAATCTCAAAGTTGGCAGTATGCATCAGAAATGATTATTAAGGCGATTCATTTAGATTTGAAATGCAGTGAGGTGCCGGTTGTATTTCATAAAGACCGAGACGGACGTGAGAGCCATCATAAGCGAATTGGTTGGTATGCGCCGTGGGTAGCTGGATGGATAAATTTAAAAGCAGTATTTACACTAGGTGCAGATTTTTTCCTATATAAGCTCGGAATGATAATGACTTTAATTGGTATGACGGGATCTGTTTTTTTGGCAAATGGTCCAGTAATAATAGGTAAGATTGGTTTGAATTTACATTGGATGCTTTTTTTTATGCTCATTTTTTTTGTGGGGCTTCAGTTTTTTTCGACTGGAATACTCGCCAAAGGATTATATGATTTTGAAATGAAGCGATCTGATAAATGGAACAAAATTTTTTCGCTAAACTGTTCGATGCCAATAGGGTTTATTCTTGGTGTGTTGGGAATCATGTTTATGGTTCCTCTTGCCAACACGTATATCACGAATGGGTTTCGCCTCCCAGATCAGCTAGGGCCTATGACTCATCATGCATTGATGGGTATCACTCTCATTTTAACAGGTGTTGTTTACTTTGCCACCTCATTGTTGTTTAACACAATTATGTTGGGTCATGTTGCGCGACAAGCGCCAGGAGAATAATTGATGCTGCACCGGGAGTCCTTTGGCCAAAACAAGATTACGTTAGTTGATCGATTTGGTGTGTTTTTATCCCTGCTGGCAATTAATAAATTTTTACCGCGTGCTGAGAGCATCAAAATTCTAGAGCTAGGTTGTGGATACAACGCAACGTTATTGCAAAGGTTACAAAAAAGAATTACACATGGAATTGGTGTCGATTTTCAAATTAATCCAAATTTATATGCTATTCCTAAATTAACATTTATGGAGTCCTCGATAGAAGAGGCTATAGAAGAGTTATCAGCAGTGTCTTTAGATGCAATCATGATAATATCTGTTTTAGAACATTTGAGTGATCCAAAGCATGTTTTACAGCAATGTTATCAATTGTTGCATAAAAACGGTGTGCTTTTAATTAATGTTCCTACGTGGAGAGGTAAAGCTTTTCTGGAATTTTCGGCTTTCAAGTTAGGTACCAGCCCTAAGCTTGAAATGGATGATCACAAGATGTATTACGATAAAAAAGACCTTTGGCCTTTGCTCATACAAGCAGGCTTTAAGCCGAGCAAAGTCAATTTGCGATATCATAAATTCGGATTAAATTTATTTGCTGTGGCACAAAAATAAACCTAAAGGAATGGCCTTATGTTTAGTCAGCCAGGCAGGTTGATTGTTGTTATATTTGTTGTGGTAAGTTATTTTTATTGGGCAAGTATATCACCTCTACCGGCAAAGGTTTCTAAGTATGCTGATGGGTATTATCAATTACTCGGTGACAGTTTTTTGTCGGGTCATGTCAATGTACCGGTTAATCCGCCAAGCTATTTTTTCAAATTGCCTAATCCTTATGATCCTAATCAAAATTCAAAGGCCAGAGGTTGGTGTTTGTATAATGGGACGAATTACACTTGTTCGTATCTGTTGCATGACCTGTCGTTTTATAAAAATAAATTTTATCTGTATTTTGGTCCGCTGCCAGTCATCGCTTTTTATATTCCATTTAAATTATTAACGAATTATTATCCGTCAGATACAGTAGGTGTTTTATTCTTTTTATCTATCGGGTTTATATTTCAATTTGCATTAATGATAAAAATTAGGAATACATTTTTTTCTTGGTTACCAGAGAGCTGGCTTCTTTTAGCAGGGATTGTTCTGGGTATAGCAAATAACTCCTCATTTTTGTTAGTCAGGTCTGTTTTTTATGAAGTGGCAATTTCAGGTGCTTTTTGTTCGATAAGCATAGCTATTTATTTTCTTTTTAATATTTTAACTTTGAATGCAAGAGTGAAAGATGTCTTACTGTTTAGCTTGTTTTTAAGTTTCGCCGTTGCATCGCGTGCTCACTTTAGCTTGGTTTGTTTTTTGATGACCGTGCTATTAAGCTTTTATTTTGTCAAAAAAATATCTTCAAAAAGATGGCCTTCGATTTTTTTAGCCTTATTCATTCCTCCTGTTTGCGTTGGTTTTTTGTTGGCTTTGTATAATGTTGAAAGGTATGGTTCTATTTTTGAGTTTGGACAAAGTTATCAGTTGTCGAGTGTTATGTTAAGTAAGAGTTTATTTAATATTTCGAATATTTTTCAGAATATAAAAACGGGTATTTATTCCTATTTTTTTAGACCTTATTTTGTCAGTTATTCAGATAGGGGCTATTCTTTAATTAAAATCCCTGATAAGTATATCCTCGACCATCTTGCGGGTGTTCTTTCAACAGCGCCGATTCTTTTGTTTTTTCTAAGTTTGCCGAGACTTGTCTATCAGCAATTGAAAAATAATAGTGAAAAAGTTCCTTTGTTGTATTTTTTAATGTTGCTGAGTGTTATTCCGATTTTTTTAATTGGGTTTTTATGTTGTTTAAGTGGAGCTACACAAAGGTATGTGACAGATTTTATTCCTTATCTGTTGATATTAAGTATTGTGAGTTTTTGGATAATGGCTAGTAATGAAAAAAATATAATGATGCCTAGGTTGCCTAAAATGCTTTTTGTAGGGTTGGCCGCTATTAGCATTTTCGTTTGTTTTAGGCATGGATTATACGTGCAAGTATTAGCTATTTAAGGAAATTAGGCATGAAACAACTTGATACAAGAGATAGTTGGGATAAGCATTGGGAAGACTTCAGCGATGCAACTGTTTTTAATCCAGCGCAAGATTACCGAAGACGATTAATACTAAGCCAACTTGGGAAAATTTATAGGCCTGGTAACAAACTCCTCGATATTGGAAGTGGACAAGGTGATCTTTCGGCAGAATTAGTTTCTCATTTTCCTGATGCAACAATTTACGGTGTTGATCTAAGTCAAAAAGGTGTTGAAATATCTTGTCAAAAAGTTCCGTCAGCACATTTTTTCAAGTTGGATTTGTTGGAGTCAAAAGAAAAAATACCCACGGCCTTAGAATCTGGTGTTGATGTTGCTATCTGTTCTGAGGTGTTGGAACATTTAGATGAGCCCTCATTATTCTTACAGAATGTGGCAAGATTACTTAAGAAAAATGCTGTACTTGTTGTAACAGTACCTAGCGGCCCACGCTCTGCCTTTGATCGTCACGTTGGGCACAGACAACATTTTAGTATGAATAATCTTAAAGAGTTATTGAGGAATGCTGGCTTTGATGTTAGCTATATTTTTAGGGCTGGATTTCCTTTCTTCAATTTGTATAAGCTATTAATTATTTTAAGAGGCAAGCGTTTAATTGTAGATACTAAGCAGCCAAAGTTATCAATTTTTGCTAGATTCGCTATGTCATGTTTTAATATTCTTTTTAGAACAAACCTCACCAGCTCACCTTGGGGATGGCAGCTTGTTGCTGTTGCTAAGATGAGATAAAGTTAAGTAATATATACACCATAAAGAACGCCTTCCATTCCTTCTTGATCCTGTAAGTTTTGCACGCTCTCGCTGCGATGAAACAATGAATTTTTCATGTGGTTATGAAAAGTATTTTCTAATGCAGATAGATTATCTTTTGTTTTAAGATTGTCAGGAAGAGGAAGTTTTAATTTGGAGTATATTTGTTGAAAGGCTTGGGATATTCGTTCTTTTTGTTCGTAGAGTGTTAGTTCTGCTAAGTTGCTCACACAGATACCATGATGTCCATTTTTTTCAACCTCATCACATGTAGACTGGAGATCGTCCATGAGGAAAGCATCGATGAAATTGGAAAAAGTGCAATATTTATCTGTAATATGTTTAATGGCTGGTTCTATTGCATAAGTGGTTTTAGACTGACTTCCTGTAAAATATACTAAATTTGGATCTATATATTTCTTTAATCCATGGTTAGTTTCTAATCCTTGAACATCACAATACTCTAGATGAGTTATGTATTTCTCATCTTCAAGAATAGCGGCGCTCAGATAGTCTCCTCTAAGTCCTTGCGTTTTTTTAGCATCGTCAACGTATTCGGGTTTATAAGTAGCAATACCAAAATGCAGGCATAAATTGTGTTCTAATGCGGTTTTTTGAAGAGTTTCAAGGTGGTTTGCCCAGACTTCGTGACTCCCTCCATTCCAGGTTACTGTGCGTTCACACTTATTTAAGTATGGATTATATTTAGGACAAGAAGCATTATATTTTATTAATGTATTATCAATGTCGAGTAATACTATGACATGTCGTGGAGTCAAGATCGCTTTCCTTTTCGTTGACGAGTAAGTTCATTGTAAGCATTAAAATATTAAGGTTTACTTAAGAACATAATCTTCAGGGCGTCCATTATTTGGGCAAAAAAAATCCTGCTATAAAACAGGATTTTGTAAGGAGAGAATCATTTTATTCCCAGCTTAAGGTTCCTCCAGTCTGATATTCAATCACTCGAGTTTCAAAGAAATTCTTTTCTTTTTTTAAGTCCATCATTTCGCTCATCCATGGAAAAGGATTATTTGCTCCAGGAAATTGTTGTTCTAATCCAATTTGTATGCAGCGACGATTCGCAATAAAATGTAAATACTCTCTAAACATTTCAGCATTCATACCTAAAATTCCTCTTGGCATGGTATCGAGAGCATATTGGTACTCCATCTCTACGCCTTCAAGAATCATATCCAAGATTTCACGTTTGAATGTGTCCGTCCATAAATGAGGGTTTTCAATTTTAATTTGATTGATAACATCAATACCAAAGTTTAGATGCATAGACTCATCACGTAAAATATATTGGAACTGTTCTGATGTTCCCGTCATTTTGTTGCGCCTGCCCATCGATAAGACTTGCGTAAAACCTACATAAAAGAAAATACCTTCGAATATGACATAAAATGCAATTAAATCTCTCAGCAGTCGTTGGTCGTTCTCAGTTGTGCCTGTGTGAAAGTGCGGGTCACCTAAGCTTTGCGTATAGGGCAGTGACCATGCTGCTTTGCGTGCTACGGCAGGCAGTTCACGATACATATTAAAAACTTCCGCTTCATCCATGCCTAAGCTTTCAATAACATGTTGGTATGCGTGTGTATGCAGTGCTTCTTCAAATGCTTGGCGTAATAAATATTGTCTGCATTCAGGATTCGTAATATGGCGATAAACGGCGAGTACAAGATTATTAGCAACCAAAGAATCTGCTGTTGAGAAAAATCCTAAATTACGTTTAATAATAGTTCGCTCATCTTCGGTTAATCCGTCTGGACTTTTCCACAATGCAATGTCGGCAGACATATTAATTTCATTCGGCATCCAATGATTCGCGCAAGCATCTAAATATTTTTGCCATGCCCATTTATATTTAAAAGGTACAAGTTGATTGAGATCCGCTCTGCAGTTAATAATTTTTTTATCATCGACATGAATGCGTGCCGCGCCCATTTCTAAGGCTTCTAATCCTGTCAGTCCGCCTGTCGCATGTTTTGTTGATTGTTGTGAGAGTGTTTCCTGGGATTCGTTCCAAGTTAACATGTTATTTTCCTCGTTTGAGATATTTTCAAAAGCTTGCTCTGCATTTTGGAATGCAGAGCCCTTAAAAGTATTTACTGACATGCTTCACATGTCGGGTCAGTGATTAAGCAAGCTTTCGGTGCTGTATCACTTTGTACTGCGTTTAGCGTACTATCATGTATGGTGGATTTTTCAGTGTTCGTTGCGCCCATGCTACGTAAATAATACGTTGTTTTTAAGCCGCGAATCCAAGCATGTCGATAGAGGCTATCCAGTTTTTTGCCGGAAGGTTGTGCCATATAAAGATTTAATGACTGTGCTTGATCAATCCATTTTTGACGTCTAGATGCAGCTTCTACTAACCATACTGGATCGATTTCAAATGCGGTTGCATAGCGTTGCTTTAATACGTCGGGTATGCGACTAATCTTGCTGACACTTCCATTATAATATTTGAGATCATTGACCATGACATCATCCCATAAATGTTGTGCTTTGAGATCCATGACAAGATAAGGATTAATGACAGTAAATTCGCCCGATAAATTCGACTTCACAAATAAATTTTGGTAGGTCGGTTCTATCGACTGAGACACACCACAAATATTGGCAATGGTCGCGGTAGGTGCGATTGCTAATACATTGGAATTTCGCATGCCAACTGTCTTGACGCGCTTACGTAACGTATCCCAATCCAAAGTTTGACTGCGATCTTGTTCCAAGTAACCGCCACGATTGCGCTCAAGGATTGCAATCGAGTCAATGGGAAGTATTCCTTGGCTCCATAACGATCCATCAAAAGAAGAATAAGCGTCTCTTTCTTCCGCTAAATTGGTGGAAGCTTGTATCGCATAATAACTGATAGCCTCCATTGACGTATCAGCAAATTCTACGGCTTCTTGAGATGTGTAAGAGATGCCTAGTTTATAGAGCGCATCTTGAAATGCCATGACGCCTAAGCCAATCGGTCTATGCTTAAAGTTAGAGTTTCGCGCTTGTGGAACAGAATAATAATTAATATCGATGACATTATCTAACATTCGAATTGCGGTATTAATGGTTCGTTGCAATTTCGCTTGATCTAAACCTTTTTCAGTTAAGTGTTTAGTGAGATTGATGCTGCCGAGATTACAAACCGCGATTTCGTCGGGCGAGGTGTTTAATGTGATTTCTGTGCATAAATTTGAGCTATGAACGACACCTGTATGTTGTTGTGGCGAGCGCAGATTACAAGGATCTTTGAAAGTGACCCATGGATGTCCTGTTTCAAACAACATGCCTAGCATCTTGCGCCATAGGCTGATAGCAGGAATTTTTTTAGCGCTCGATAATTCGCCGCGTTCAGCTCGTGCTTCATATGCTATATATGCTTTTTCAAATTCAATACCGTAAAGATCATGTAAATCGGGTACTTCATTCGGTGAAAATAGCGTCCAATCTTTTTCTTCAGTAACACGCTTCATAAACAGATCTGGAATCCAGTTTGCAGTGTTCATATCGTGTGTACGTCTACGTTCATCACCTGTATTTTTACGTAACTCTAAAAATTCTTCGATGTCTTTATGCCATGTTTCAAGATAACCACAGACTGCACCTTTGCGTTTGCCGCCTTGGTTAACTGCAACCGCTGTAGCATTGGCAACACTGAGAAAAGGAACGACGCCGAGTGATTTTCCGTTGGTACCTTTAATGCGTGCACCCATTGCACGTACATTTGTCCAGTCATTTCCTAAACCACCAGCATATTTAGATAGCAAAGCATTGTCTTTGATCGCAGCAAAAATACCATCCAGATCATCGGGAACTGTCGTGAGATAGCAGCTAGATAATTGTGGGCGCAACGTGCCTGCGTTAAATAAAGTAGGAGTGGAACTCATAAAATCAAAAGAAGAAAGTAAATTATAAAACTCGATGGCTCGGTCTTCTTTATTTTTTTCTTCCATTGCTAATCCCATCGCCACGCGCATGAAAAAAGCTTGCGGTAATTCAAATCGAGTACCATGGCTATGAATAAAATAACGATCGTACAGTGTTTGTAATCCTAAATAGGTAAATTGCAAATCACGTTCGGGTTGAATGGCGGCGCTAATTTTTTTTAAGTCATAGGTTTTTAATGCGGGATGGATGAGCTCTAATGCAATGCCTCGATCAAGATAAGCTGTCATGTAGGCATAATATAGGTGCTTCATTTCTTCATGCGTTGCTTTTTCTTGAATACCCAAAAAGCTTAATGCTTCTCCACGTAAATCATCTGCTAATAAACGTGCTGCAACATAACTATAATTAGGTTCTTTTTCAATGAGAACGCGCGCTGACATAATGACAGCATTGCTGACTTCTTTAATGGGCACTTTGTCAAATAGGTTTCGTTGTGTGTCTTCGATAATGAGGGTAGGGGATACATCATCTAAACCTTCACAAGCGCTGATGACGACTTTTGTGATGCGTTCAATATCAAGAGGTACAACTTTGCCATCACTCAAGGTCACATGGAGTTTATTTTTAGTAGATTCTTGATTTGCTTTTTCGGCTTGCTCTTCACGTGCTTTACGTCGTTCTTCACGATAGAGTACGTAAGCGCGAGCAACTTTTTGTTCGCCTTCGCGCATTAAGGTGAGTTCAACTTGGTCTTGAATATCTTCAATATGAATAATTCCGCCAGCAGGCATGCGACGTGAAAAGGTATTCGTAATGGTTTGTAATAAGAAGTGTACGGTTTCGTTTATTCGTGATGAGCCTGAGGCATTGATACCTTCTACTGCAAGGAACGCTTTCGTCATGGCAATAGAGATTTTATTGGCATCAAAGGGGGTAACCGTTCCATTACGTCTTATGACTTTTAGGTAACCGGGTGCATTAGCAGCAATATCTGAATTGACGGGTTGGTTTGATTTTGTTGAGGTCATTTCACGGGTTGCTAGGGTTTCAGTCATGGCTCCTCCAGAGCATTGTTTATAGATTAAACTTATTTTCTTCACAGTATCAGGGCAGTTTTTAGCAACTCTTAGGATATTAACGAGTTTTTTCAAAACCACAACATATAGATATTTTTTTAATTCCGTATACAAGATAGTGTATATTTCATCTTAAAGCAAGAGAACAACATGTGTGAGAGCTGTGGATAGATTGTGGGAAAATCAAAAAATTGCTTTCTCGCGCACGAAGTATAGCCATTGGCTTAGGGAACGTTAAGACTAGCTAGGGGTATTGCTCACTGCATGTGTAACTGTCTCTATAGGCGTTCCTACTCTAGGCATACTGTGTGGAAAGGGCGAAATTTGTTCACGCAAAAACGGAGGAGGATTGAGTTTATTTGTCGATATCACACGTGGGATACGTAATGGTTTTGTACGATCTGATTTAGAACCTGATGCGCTAAACATGCCAGCTTGAGAGGGGCGGCTCTCAGTGGGCGCGATGTCAGTAGTCTGTTGTGGATTCGCAGGTTGTTTTGGGGAGGTATCATCAAATCGTTTAGACATGTTTTCATATAAATCTTCAGAAAACAGAGATTCGATTTTGTCTTCTTCTAATATATTTAATTCATTGAGTATGGTGTCAAATGTTAAGTTACAGTAGGTGTTAGCTAAAATAACTAACTTTTGTTGCTTCTCTGGATCTAGATTTTCAAAATATTTTTCTTTTTCTTTCGAATTAAGAAAGTCATAAAAGAGCTTAAGATGATAATAATTACTGATATTGTTCCCTGCGCTATCAAATGACATAAATCCAATAGCGGTAAATACGACGATAGCAAAAATGGCGAGTGGGATTTTCAGCACATCTAGGAAAGGATATAAATAAGCTGACCCTCCGTTGCTGAGTCCATACGCTAAGCTAAACACGACTAACCCTAATACAATTCGAATCCAATCTAGGCAAGAAAAGCTGTGAATATAAGGAAAAAAACCTTCTTCACAGATGTCTTGTTTTACCTTGCCAAATGCATTCAATAATCTCGCGCAGGAAATCGAATAAATAGCGGTATTCACGTAAGCAGAAGGTAAGCCAAAATAGAGGGCCCCTAGTGCAAACCCTGGCATGTAATCCCAGTTAAAATTGGTATAGAGTTCACTGAGATCGCCGGGTATTTTCATACGAAATAAGCCTGGAACTTTAGTTGCTGTTTTCCAATTCATTAAGCTTGCAACTCCACCCAGGAAAAGACTTGTGTATTCAATGCATTTCGATTGCTTTTTTGAAGTGACTTTATGGTCGGCAGGTACAAGATTTAAAAGCAGCTCAAACATTTCTTCCAGTCTATCTTGAGGGGTGTCAACATCATTACCACAAATTAAATTAATCAAATTCCCTCGGCTTAATAGTTTAATGTATTCCTCATCATTATACTTAGCCAGAGTGTTTAAATGTGATTGAGCAGCTAAAATTAAGCGAATACTTGGAATAGACTTGAGACCTTGCTTATTTTTTTGTTTTTGAAGGTAGTAATCCATGTTTGCACCCAGTGCTGCTATGGTTCTAAGCGTGCAGATGGTAATCATGATACCTGTTGGTGCATTAATAAAAGCAGCTTTTCCATTAACAACAACGCCGAAAATAGAGGGAAGAATGATGAAAAGTGGTAATTTTTGTTCCCATAATTCTCTTGCAATCGATTTAGTAGTGCGTGCGCGATGACGTTTGATTTTGATCGCTAATGTCAGATTTGAATTCATTGAATAGCAAAATTGCGCCAGTATCGCAGGTGTTGCGATACATAGAGTTGATACTTGTTTCGCATCATCCGTGGCGTTTTTAAAAAAACCTCCAACGATATTCTCGCTAAATGAGTAGCCAGTACTGGCTGAAGACATAGCAACCAGGACAGCACTGATAGCGACTAGCACTTCTTGGCAATCTGACCAATTGATAGAAGCTGTTTTATCTTGCATGGCGTGGAGAATACGTAAAGCAGTGGCATTTGAATTCTCTCCGACGACTAATGGGGTATTCAGTTGTATCGAGAGCGATGGTTGAGAAGAGATTTGATTTTCTATATCCGGTGCTGTTGTGGTAAAGGTGGTCACTTTATTTTTTTCTGTAATGCCTTCGAGACTATTTCTAGCAGCGCTCATTCAACCACTCCGGAATTCATTAAATTTATAAATTATTGGAGGGCAAATGGTACGGGTAAAAGCTTAAGGAATTCTTAAAAAATGACAAGTAGCGCTTGTTGTGCTCAACAAGGGATCAGTCGTTGATAATAAATTTATCGAACTTTATAGGATAACTACGTAAAAGTAGTATAAGAAGACGATTTCAGGCAGAATTACTACCTATTTTCAAGTGACTCCTGTTGCGCAGAGCGTAAGAGTGAGTAAGTGATAGTTATATAATTGTGAGGAATGGTTTGATGGAAAAAGAGTTAGACCAACCGTTATTGCCTAAAACCACCAAACCGCGTGGAATTTATTTATTGCCTAATCTATTCACAACAGCCGCATTGTTTGCTGGCTTTTATGCAATTATTGCGGGGGTAAAAGGCTATTTTGACACGGCAGCGATTGCTATTTTTATTGCCATGGTAGCTGATACACTCGATGGGCGAGTGGCTCGTCTTACGAATACCCAAACTGCTTTTGGTGCAGAGTATGACAGTTTGTCAGATATGGCTGCATTTGGGATTGCGCCTTCTTTATTAGTTTATAGTTATTCATTATCTCAGCTCGGAAAATTAGGGTGGCTGATATCTTTTTTGTATACTGCTGCAACCGCACTGAGGCTCGCACGTTTTAATACACAAGTAAATGATCAAGATAAACGGTATTTTCAGGGCGTACCTTGTCCAGCAGCCGCTGGCGTATTAGCGGGTGCTGTTTGGTTGGGATCTTCCTGTGATGTTTATTCGGGAATGTTATTGGCTATCCCGATGGGGGCGATTACTGTTTTTGTTGCTGCGCTCATGGTCAGTACGATTCGATATTACAGTTTCAAAAAAATCGATCTAAGAGGAAAAGTTCCTTTTATGGCGGCTGTTTTGTTAGTAGTGTTGATTGCTGGCGTTGCATTAAATCCTCCGCAAATTTTATTTGGTATATTTTTTCTGTATGTGTTGTCAGGGCCTGTTGTGACGTTATGGTATTTGCGGAAGATGCGGCGGTTGGCTGTGTTGAGGAAAAAAAGAAATGCGCAAATGAGGGGTTCTGAATAGTCCCCTATAGTTTAAACTTATTCATCTTACGCACTGTGCTCTCACCGCTGTCATTCCAGCGCAGGCGCACGAGTGTCCGGTAAATCGGGCCATAAACTGAACTGTCACCCCGCAAAATTTTCGTCAACGAGACCTGAAAAGAACAAAAATCTATTCACGAAAATTTGTGCGGGGCCTGGTTGCGTCATTAGAATAGCACGCTTACTTCTTGAGATGGTCAACCAGGCCCCGCACAAATTCACGTGATCTGTCTTGGTTCTTCAATAATGAAATAGACGTGAATTTTGCGGGGTGACAGTTCAGTTGATTTACTGATTTACCGGACACTCGTGCGCCTGCGTGGGAATGACACAGTGGTGTTAACATTTCTGATAGCATCGTGCAATATGAGTTACTAACACTCCGGAATATTAGCCGCCAACCCCCCCAACGAAGTCTCTTTATAAATTGACATCATATCTTTTCCAGTTTGCTTCATGGTTGCAATGACTTTATCGAGTGGAACGTGATGCTCTCCATCGCCTAATAATGCAAGTCTTGCTGCATTCACAGCTTTTACGGCACCCATTGCATTGCGTTCAATACAGGGAATTTGTACTAAGCCGCCAATAGGATCGCACGTCATGCCGAGATGATGTTCCATTGCTATTTCTGCGGCATTTTCGACTTGATAAATAGTACCGCCTAGTACTGCAGTCAGTGCAGCAGCAGCCATGGAACAAGCTACACCCACTTCTCCCTGACATCCGACTTCAGCACCCGAAATGGAAGCACCTTTTTTATAAAGTATGGCAATAGCGCCAGCTGTCAGTAAAAAATCAATCGTGTCTTGTTCTTTATTCGATTGCGGATAAAACGTTAAGTAGTAATGTAGAACAGCAGGAATAAGGCCAGCTGCGCCATTTGTTGGAGCAGTGACTACACGACTGCCAGCAGCATTTTCTTCATTCACGGCAATGGCATATAAATTTAACCATTCCATGCTGTCTGTGTATTCATGTGATTTTGGAGTGGCTTTTTGCTGCATTTTTTTCAGGATTTCGGGTGCTCTGCGTTTGATATTTAACCCTCCTGGCAGAATGCCGGGAGATTGACAGCCTTTATCGATACACTCTCGCATGACTGTTGCAATATGTAATAATCGAGAGCGAATTTCACTTTCAGAGCGTAAACATTTTTCATTGGCATACATAATATCTTTAATTTTTAACTGATTATCTTCGCAATATTTCAAGAGTTGTTTAGCAGTTGCGAAAGGATAGGGAATGTTTACATTGTCAGTCGTCACAGTGCGTGCAGCTTCTTCTTCCGTTAAAATAAAGCCTCCGCCTATGGAGTAAAAAATACTGGAATGTAAAACCTGTTGATTGTCAGCATATGCTGTAAATCGCATGCCATTCGTATGAGCAGGCAATAAATCTTTGAAGTTAAATATAAAATCAGTTGTCATATGGAACGATATAACTTTATTACCATCCAGATTTATTTTTTGTTGTTCTATAATTTGTTGAGCGCGTGGCTTAATGATGCCTGGATTAATGACGTCTGGTGCGTTACCCTCAAGCCCTAATAAGATAGCTAAGTCGGTCCCGTGACCTTTGCCGGTATAGGCAAGCGATCCAAATAATTCAACTTTCAATTGAACGGTTTTATCAAGTAGCTGTGCCGTGGAAAGAAAGTTAACAAATGCTCGTGCTGCTTTCATTGGGCCCACGGTATGAGAGCTGGAAGGTCCAATACCCACAGAAAAAAGATCAAAAACGCTAACTGTCATACAAAAAGTTCTCTAATAGTATCGTTGCGCATATTTTATAGGGATTTTGAGTAAGTAGCTATCATGAATTTTGTGGCTTAGAAGCGAGAAGATGGCTGCTTTGGCTCGCTCTTATCTGATGTAGACAACTTAGGTGGATTTTTCAGGTCTGCAAGTTGTTGTTTTAGATTTGCCAAATTGTTAGAAGTGATTTGATCAGGATTGATTTCAGCTATTATTTTATAAAACAGTTTAATTTGAGGTTTTCTAAAATAGTTTCCAGAGGATGAATCTTCATGAGGTTTTTTAGCAATGGCAACTATGTTTTTTAATGTTAGTACAGGATCAGTATTCGATTTTTTGAGTTCATCTATCATTTCAGCAACAAATTTTGGAGCCTTGCCATGGATTCCCTCTATTTCTACTGGAGACCCACCAAATAGTCCTCCTAACTGATTTTGAAAAAAACCCAAATCAAAGAGCATAGTTCTTAACGTATGAATATATTCTTTCTGCAAATATTTTTGATTTTCAATAGATACTTTGTGAAATAAGTCTCTAGGAGTAGGGCCTGGTATTTTATTAAATTGAATAGAGTGTTGTTTGGCTGCATTGTACTCTTTGACTAGTTCGTTAACGATCGCTTGATTTGGGCAGATTCCCAAACATATTTGTTTCAATTCAGCGGGTGGATAATCAGGCGCATCAATGCAGCGTGAGCGGTTTTCGAGAGCTGTTGAAAGAACCTGCCTGCCAGTGAGTGAAATGGGGTTTGTGTGGCAATGACAAAAAAACCTGATTTTTTAGCTTTTTTGCCATCCAAATCGTAGCCCGATAATAATTGATTAAGTGTTCTTTCTAACACAAGCGTATTAAATTCATCAATAATCACGACGGCGCCTTCATGAAAAGCACGCGCTAAAATTGCCGTCATTTTTTCTGGGTCAGTTGGTGTTAAATGATAATATCGTTTGGTTGTATCTGGGCAAAGAGTCTTGATGTTAGGATCAAATCCATTGATAAATCCTTGAGATTTGAGTTGTTCAACCGCGGCGAGACTTTTGCCCACGCCGGGAGGACCTTCTAAAATAAGTTGAGAGACATCATATCCCATACTACGCAAAGAAAGCTGATTACTGAGCAAGCGTAAAATAGGTTTGCGACTAGCAGTGACCGTCAGGTTTTCTAATTGAGGTGAAAATTGTTGATCGAGTAAATCTAATTTATCTAGCCAAGGTTTAAAATCTCTCTTTTGACTCCAGTTTAAAAGACCTCTCACTTCATCAAGAGCTGCAAGATGCGCCATTGTTTCAATATCCGCTGGATGTTCAATGCGCGCCAAATCAAAACGTGCTGCCATCATTTTTAAATTACGAGCAGTCACCGGATGATTCGGCAATTCATTATTTAAGCGGTGATAAATGCGCAAGAATATGGATGTGATTTTTTCAATATCATGAGCGTTTAATCCGGGAATTTTAGATAATGTAGGTATGATATTTTTATTTTTTAAAGAGCTATCGGGTAATTCTTTAAAATTAAAAACGCTTCCATGTCTGTCAAAAAATTGATGATTATGTCTGCCAGCAAAGCTATTAAAATTACCCGCAAAAATGACTTTGTGATTAGGGGATAACGGATAAAACTTTTTATTGATAAACAGGCCGGGTGTTTTATTAAATAATCCTTCCAAAATATTCCATTTGCCTTCGCGTTCTAAATTAGCTTCATCAATAAATAAAACAGATTGCTTGCCTGGTGTTGTCGGCTTAAGCCAATCTACTAATTTGTCTAGTCCAACAAAGACGTCTTTATCCGCCTCTTTGCCTAATTGTTCCAATACATAAGTGCTTTTGCCCACTCCAGAAGGGCCAGTGATAAAAATATACGGAGAATAGCGCAATTCATCTGTGATTTTATTATGGCGTTTATGTTCAACTTCACTTAAGAAAGGTTTGATTCGTTTTCGTTGCCAGGCTTTTTTTGCTGGCTGTAATTTGCTATCTGGATGTAGACGAAAATAAGGTTTGAATGGATTGGAGTACATTCCAGCTTGTATTTTAGCTGACATGTCACGTAGCTGTCCATAAGTAAAATGGACTTGTGTATCTCGCTGTAGTTGTTGACAAGACTGTTTAAATTCTTCATATATTGCAATTTGGTTATCATGAGATAATTTACTTTCTTCGTTTTCTTCGGTATTTTTATATTTCTTATCTAATGCTTTCCAGTAGTCATCTTCTTTATATTGTTTCTCAGTTGTATTGGCAAGTGGTAAAATATTTTTTGTATCGGTAATTAAGGTTAGTTTCTGTTTGGGTATTTCCTTCTTGCCGTTAATCCAAATGAAAGGAGGTGTAGCAAATAATGTTTCTAATTGCTTGGCAAGAATAGGAGATATACTACCTTTTACCACAATATTTTTACCGTCTTTTTCAAATAAATTTTTCCAGAGATCACTGGTTGATGATTCAAATTGATAGGAATCATCTTTCGTTTTCAGTTGACTAATCGATTCAATCAAATCGGAGTAACGCGTATTTTCATCAATGCTGATGATAAGTGAGTGAGGGTCTTCTGCATACATTTCTTCTTCAACCATTTCCATGTCATTTGTGACAATAATTTTAGCTTGATTAGGTGCGTGTTCATTTGCAAAATGAAAACTTGGAAATTGTTTTAATGCGTCTGAAGAGATGAATGCTTCAGGTAATCGAATACTTGGTGCAGGTGTAATCTTCAAGGTACAACCATGTTTATCTGCTTCTCTTAAAATATTGGCCCATTGTGCATTCGTGAAATTTTCGGTCACTAATAATGACAGGCATTTTTTTCTTTTGTTGAATATTCTTCTATCCAACCGGGCTTCAAGAAAAGTAATTTGTTTTCACAGTGTCGATAATGAAATAAATGTGAAAACGTTTCTGAATTTAAAACAAAGTTAAACGGTTGGTTGTCAGCAGCTTTGATGACTTCAATATTTTTGCTTTCTAACTGATAATCAGCAGTGATGGCTGAAAATGTGAAATTTTCTGGTAATGAAATATTTCTTCCGTTATGAAAAAACGATCTTTTTTCTATAAGTTCGCTCATAAACAGCCGAAATTCGACAAGATGCCAGGGGGCATTTTGTAATACTAATCCAGGAGATTTAGCGTTAATGGCTTGTAATAATGTTCCCTCTTCTAATTGAAAATGATTACCTTCAATTCCGACTGTTCCCAATAACGCAGCTTTCCAAGCATTATCATAAAACTCAGCTTTTTTAAAATGGTTGGTATCGAGCGATATGTTACTTAATTTTTGATATAAATTTTCGCTAGTTAAAGTAATGCATTCACTTTTTATGTTGCAGCGAGAGTAAAAGTCTTCTCCCATTTTTTGTGCTTGCGCTTTGGTGATGACGGAGATAACCAATGTGCTATCTGGGATAGCTAAATTTTTGATTTTTCGCTCCGTATCCATCATGGCATTGTAACCAACATAAGCAGCTTTATAGTCTGACCAATTGGAAATAAGCGCGCCTTTCTTGAAATGCTTGATCGAATCAAACAATGCGCTATCTTGTTTAGTTAAGCTGCCATCCGGATTGATTCGTGCACTTTTTTCAGAGACATCACCTAAGCTATGCAAATAAAATGACGGTTGATTATTCTTTTGAAAATATCGCGTGGCGTTTGCATGAAATGCTTCAACTTGAGCTTCATCTTCAACCATGACTAAAACATTACGTTGATTTGCAGGAAGCTCATTGGCTTGCGAAACAAGATCACTGCAAAATTCATCAAAGTTGGATGCGTTTGACTTCGTGGTATTCCAGGTAATGAAGCGGTTGGAAAGTTTGAACTCGATAGGGGTGTCTTCATCCGCGTTAATATGTGCTTCTATCAGATTATCATCAATGGATGCATTGATTTGCTCTATATCAACAGGAGATTCTATTGCATTGTCTGCGGGTGGTTTGTTCTGCTGTTGAGGCTTATCATCTTTCATTGGCTTTATGAGTAACTTAGTTGGGTAGCCATCCAAATCAATTCTGTTCCAATGACCGTCATAATTGATTTCCACAAATGCATGACAATCATTCGTCACTCTGCGTGATGAGATACCCAGCTCTTGTGCGAGCGCTTGAAACACCCAGGATCGATGTTCGCAACTGCCTTTACGTTGGTGTAATAGCGCATTGAGTTTTTGTATATCATTGTTTTGTTGGCCGAGAGTATCCCCTTCGCCAAATTCAGTGCAATATTCAGCAAGGTTAGAAATGCGTTGATCTAAAGGCATCTTCATCATTTCGTCATAAGCAGAATTCTTCTCTAAACTACCATTCTCAGAAAAAGATAATGACTTGATTAGGTCAATCGCGTGTTCTTGAGGTTCGGGTATATTCAATTTGCGCGGATTTATATCTGTTTTTAATGTAAATGAAACAGTGACTGTCTTATGTATGTTTTGTTTTGCTCTGACATAATAAAGTGATTCTTCTTCGCAATATGAAATTTCAATATCACAGTCTGCATGTAAATTCAGAATGTTATCATTTTCAGTCAGAGAGGGAAGTGCAGTCCAGTGATTTTTACTCAGTGATAAATCGACTTTTCCATAAAAAATATTCGGATTATCTGCATACTGTTGGTTGTAGATATCTTTTACGTCATGATCTAATATATCAATATCATCGACTGGAATTACATGCCTAGCTTCTGCTGCATACTGAATTCTTTCACCTAGATCAAGTTTGTTCACAGTTAATCGATACTCTCTAGGGTAAGGTTCCCCATTTTTTTTGTATTTAAAAATCTGCCGAACATTGATAGGCTTGTTGTGGTTTTTAGTGTCTGTGTTCAAGTGGAGGTTGTGACTTGCTTGCATCGGTACATACACTACGCCGGGTATAATGAGTTGAGGGCAAATGGACGCCAATTTTTGTCTTACTGCCTCGGCTTGGTAATCATGACTGTTAAAATCTCGCAGCTTGTTAAATTGACGTAAGCCAACTTCATCAACAAAATTTCCGCAGATTTTTTCACAATTGTAAATTGTGAGCTTTACCAGATTGGGACACCACTTTAATATCATCGCTAGTTCAAAATCGTCAGCAGAATCAATTCTCAGTTCTTGAAGATTATTTAATTTTAATTGAGGGAGAGATTGAAAAAAAAGATTGAGAGAACAATGGAATTCTGTCAAGTCAAGTTGTTGTAAGTTGGGGCAGCGTTTTATTAAGTGAATCTTTTGATGTTCAGCCATGTTTGTAAGACGAAGATTCAATTGATGTAAGTTGGTGAGTTCTGGGCAGGCTAGAGATGAAGATATCATATCATTTTTGAAATTCTTACAAATATCAAGCGGAAGATCTTCTATGGCGGGGCAATGATTTAAAAGATCTGTCAGTTGAGTATAATTTATATTAGTTGCCTGTAGACCAATGCCGGTTAGGTTGTTATTCATAATCTGGTGTGCAAATTCTCCAGTCAAATTTTTGCATTGGTTAATGTATAGTTTACGTAGATTAGGGCAGTGCTTTAACAGCTCAACTAATTGCTCATCGTTAATATTGCTATTGTTAAGGTTTAGGAATGTTAGATTTGCTAACTCTAAATTATTCGGTAAAAAGTCATTTAGATTTTTCCATTCCTTGTAATTACACAATGCAATTCTTTGTAAGCTAGGGCTGCATTTTAATAATTTTCCAATATATTCTAGTGGCATTTTTGTAGATGTCAGATCTAAATCGGTAAGTAACGGTAGTGTTATGTGATTAGCAAATTGTCCAGACAAGTTGACACAGCCTTCTAATCTCAGTGTTCGTAGGTTTGGGCAACGTTTCAAAAGCTTTACTAATTGTTCATCCGTGATTGAGCTATATGATAAATTGAGATCAGTCAGGTTTGTTAAGTCATGCTCAAAATCTAATAAAGCAAAATCTTTGAAACTATTTAAATTTAATTTGGCCAATAGAGGGCTGCATGTAATTAATTTTGTTAAAAAGCTAGGATGGATACTGCACCTGCTCACGTTTAACTCTGTTATTTGGGTGGATTGAAGGGGGAATGACTCAATATTTTCAATAAGATTTTTGCTCTCAGACATATCTAAATTATTAATATTGGGATTATTCGTGAGCAAAGTGACGAGTTGCTGACTGTTTATTTTACTTTCCCATAGGACAAGCTCCTTCAGATTGGCTTGTTTAATAGCATCATAAACGGATTCTGTTAGGTTGGCGCATAGGCCTATGTTTAAGGACTCCAGGCGGTGGAATAGACTAAGATAATATTTAAGTGTTTCATCGCTAATAGTAAGCAGTGCCAAGTCCAATTCCTTGACCTTATCATAATAATGCGCAGGATATTGATTCAAATGGTCAGGATTTTGATGTATTAAGCCAGTGGCGCTGTGATCTAGATTGATTCCATGTATGGGTTGTTGAGATAAAAATGTAGCGTTAATGTGTTCTTGTTCGGCATCACGATCTATTGTAATCGAGGCCTTTGTTGAGAAATCCAGCGTGGCGAGTAGTTGTGAAAAAGTATCAGCATCAAGATGGCGAAACGTTGATAATTTTAGACTAATTTGTTCTTCGGAATAAGGTATCATTTCTTTTAACTGTGACTGTAATTCTTGTTTACGAATATAATCAATTATCTCACAAGCATCACTTTGAATTTTTTGTTGTTCTAATTGTTTTAAAACATCCTGGCGATGTATGGGTTCTACTTCGAGCAAGCGTTCATTTAAATCGTTTAAATCAGTTACCCTAGTAAGCTTACCTGTCCACACATACACTTCAGCTCCGTTTTCAATGAGCAATTTGTATAATTCATTTTTTAGAGTGTGAGATAATAAGTTTATCCCATATTTCAGCGACCAATCAGTAATGATGATTTTTTTAGGCTTAGGCACATAACCAACCGCAGATGGTTGAATCCAACAAGGATCACCGTTAATTAATTTATTCGCATCAAGGTCGCCATTCGGTTCATGACTATACGTAACGTCAGCATTGGCTGGTTCTTCGTAATAAATCAATTTATTTAACAATTCTCTGGCATTAGCCATAAAAGTCAGCCTAAACAGGTCATTTATATACCTAGTATAGCAGCTGAGATTCGATTGGCCGGGTGCAGTCTAACTTATTCATTTTACATTGAATCTTGTTAGGCATAGAATTGATTTTTTTGGATAGCAATACAGGGATGTCTCATATGACCAAGCAACCATTTATTCATGTTCCCTATGGCAAAACAGTGCATGGTGAAGAAGAAATTGCAGCCGTTGTCAATGTATTACGTACATCGACACAAATGGGTAATCATGTGCGTGAAATGGAACAAAAAATTTCTGATCTCTATGACAAAAAATGTGGCGTGATGGTTAATTCAGGTTCTTCAGCAAATTATCTGGCGATAGAAATTCTTAATCTACCCGCTGAATCAGAAGTCATTACACCTGCATTAACTTTTTCGACAACCGTCGCACCGCTTATTAAAAATCATTTAGTTCCTGTTTTTGTGGATGTTGAGCCCGATACCTACAATATTGATGCGAATCGCGTTGAAGCGATGATAAGCTCCAAAACAAAGCTGATGATGATTCCCAATTTACTGGGAAATCTTGCTGATTGGAAAAAACTTCGTGCTATCGCCGATAAATATCATTTAATTGTGATTGAAGATTCGTGCGATACAGTCGGTGCCACAATCAATGGGCTCCCAGTTGGCCGCTACACTGATATCAGTACAACCAGTTTTTATGGATCACACATTATCAACTGTGCAGGTAACGGTGGAATGTTATGCGTGAATGAAGAAAGATTAGCGGAGCGTGCAAAACTCTTGCGTAGCTGGGGAAGAAGCTCGTCACTGTTTGTTGATTCAGAAGCTATTGAGAATCGTTTCAATACGCAAGTGGATGGAATTGATTACGATGCAAAATTTGTATTTGAAGCGCTAGGCTATAATTTAGAGCCATCTGAGATGGGTGCAGCATTCGGTTTAGTGCAATTGAAAACGTTAAATCAAAATATTGCGAGGCGTGAACAATTATTTGAAATCCATACGAAATTTTTTAGTCGTTATCAAGATTGGTTTGTGCTGCCAAGACAGCTTATCGAGTCACGGACAGGATGGTTAGCTTATCCACTTACTATTAAAGACGAAGCACCCTTCTCGCGAAAAGAAATGCAAATTTTTTTAGAAAAAAGAAATATACAAACACGCACTATTTTTACTGGAAATATATTGCGACAACCCGGTTTTCATCATATTAAGCGACGCGAGTCATCGACTGGTTATCCTTGTGCAGATAAAATTATGCGAAGTGGGCTATTGATAGGTTGTCATCATGGATTAACGGATGAGATGGTTACGCATATGCATCAGTCAGTTGAGGTGTTTTTGAGGTTGAAGGTTAGGGTAGAGCTTGCTTATTAATTAGTGTTAATCTATGCAATATAAAAACAAACAATATTTGTCATTACATCCTCTTTCAAAAGATCTCGATTTTATTCTTCAGCACACGCCATCAGTGTGGAGCGAGTTACGTAATCAAGAAATTTTCATAACCGGTGGCACAGGATTTTTCGGTTGCTGGTTGCTAGAAAGTATTGTCTGGGCAAATTTAAAATTCAATTTTAACGTGAAAGCAACGATTCTAACGCGAAATATTTCTGCATTCGCAAAAAAATGCCCACATTTAATAGAGCAAACGACATTGCAATTTATAGAAGGAAATGTGCGTGATTTTGCATTTCCTAATAAACAATTTTCACATGTTATTCATGCGGCGACAGATGCCAGCGCTGATATCAACAAGAACCAACCAACGCTCATGTTCGATACGATAGTGGAAGGTACAAAGCGTGTACTTGAGTTTGCTAAGCAGTGCAAGGCCAGACGGTTTCTTTTGACAAGTTCTGGTAGTGTCTATGGCAGACAACCTCCAGAGCTTACGCATATAGCTGAAGATTATGTGTCACCCAAAATGATAGAGACGAATCATTCTGCTTATGCTCTTGGAAAATATTATGCAGATAAAATGTCGTGCAACTATGCTGAAAAATATCATTTTGAGAGTAAAATTGCTCGTTGCTTTGCATTTGTTGGCCCATATCTTCCGTTAGATGCTCACTTTGCGATTGGTAATTTTATTCGTGACGGATTAAATCGTGAATCAATTATTGTTAATGGAGATGGAACACCCTATCGTTCTTATCTTTATGCTGCTGATTTGGCAGTTTGGTTATGGACGATTCTCATTTACGGAAAATCCGCAAGATCATACAACGTAGGATCAGAATATGCTGTATCGATTTCTGAGTTAGCAAGTGTTGTTGCTAGTACATTTGATGAGACGCCGCAGGTTAACATATTGAAACCAGTGATGCCTGGAGCATTACCTGAGCGCTATATTCCAAATACACAGCGCGCTCAGAATGAGTTAAGATTATCTCAGCGATATAGTTTGGTTGATTCAATTTGTGCTACAAAAAAATTTGCAGGCCTAAACAATATTTTTTTTGTCTAAATATAAAAAAGCACTTCCTGATGTGATTTCTTCGGTAATTTGAAAAGGTGCTACACCTTTAACTTCTTTGTGCAAGATGCTGAGATACCACCCATAAATACCTAGCAAAAAGAATAGTGAACCACTCATTGTGCCGTAGATCATGGAAATAGAAGTCCAGCCGCTGGCAACATGCGAATTAAAAATCCAAGAAAAAAATGCAAATAAGACGTAGCTAAAGCTGGTTGCTCCCAATAAAAAAGCGAGTGTGGAAAAAAATTTTAATGGAAATAATGAATATGAAAAAAAAGATTCTAGATGTATCCGTGTAGGAGTAGAGTAAGGCTTAAAGTGTTTATTCTTGGTCTTGTTTTTATATATTATTTTGGTACGAGAAAAACCTAAAGTGAATCTCAAAAACCTGTAATTTCGAACAGTGTTTTTAAATTGCGACAGGATGGTTAGTGATTTACGTGAAAAGCAGGTAAAATACGATGGATCCATTGGCTCGTGTTGGCGATGTATTCTCTGGAGAAGGTGATGATACATTTTTGCTATTAGACGCTGCCATAATGATTTATATCGTGCATATCCATTACTCGCAATAATGATATCTGTCGATGCTGCTGCTTTTTCTAGTAGCATAGGGATGATGTTAGGTGGGTCATAATGACATTCCATTGCAATTAAATAATCTCCAATTCCATTTTCAATGCCTGCCATGAAAGCTACATCTAGTGGAAATTTACCGGCAAGAAAAAGGATGCGCACTCTTGAAAATTTCCCCATCATTTGTTTGGCGAGATTAACATCTTCACTGTTAAATCCATTGGCTATGATAATGATTTCATAGGTTTCTGCGCAGAGAGTAACAATAGGTATAGCATCCGTTAGATAAGGGTATATGTCAGTGGCATGATCAGCTACGGTGACAACTGTCAGCAAGATATTATGTTTCATATGATTTTTTCACCTATGCTTGAATAGCGTAATCGTAAAATTTCTTTCAGGTAATAAAGTGATAATGAAATTATCTTAACGCGTGAATCGCCATCATCTTGCCAATTGACGGGAATTTCGATGAGAGATAAATTTAATTTTTCTCCGACATATAATAGCTCCGTACAAAAAAACCATCCGTCATTGGTAAGACCATATTGAGAAATAGTTTTAAAATACTCTCTACTTATAAACTTAAATCCACACATTCCATCAGAAAAATGAACGTTTAAAAGAAGTTGTAGTAGTTTATTGAAGCCCCATGATGTCACCCTTCTAGTCCATTTGCGATTGACAACATGAGACGTAGGTAAATTGCGAGAGCCATTGATGATTATGTTTTTGTGTTCTTCGAATAATGAAATGACTTGCGTCATGTGTTTTAAATCAGTGGCTAAGTCTACGTCCATATAGCCAATGACATCAGCTTCGCTTTGAGCCCAAGCAGTTTTTAAAGCTAAACCGACTCCTTTGTTTTTCAATGAAATGTATTGTATTTCGGGATGTTTTTCTGCTAGCTGCACTGATATCTCAGGTGTTTTATCGGTAGAGCCATTGTCGGCAATAATAATTTTACAATTGTGAATATGATTATTTTTTAAAAATTGATATAGCGTAATGACGCCATTTTCGAGTCGTCGCTGCTCATTTAATACGGGAATCACAATATCATATTTTAATTTATTGAACATATGAAAAGTCCTGGACTGTTTTTACAATTCTCATTGCTGCCTGAGCATGACAAGGGACATCTATTGAGCTGCAAAGGTAGTTATAAAAATTTTCGATAGCATTCATCAGGGCAGAAAATCTTGGAGTGGTAATGATTTTTTTTGAGCCATCGCCGTGATATATAATAGTGTTTTGGTTGTCTAGTCTTGCTGAATGATTGGTAAGGGTGATTGGGTTTTCTTGTTGCTCATCCCAGATGATGATGCCTTGTTCGCATTGAATCATTACTTTTCTGACTTTTTCAGGAAAATACATGTCAGCAAATAGTGAAGCTTGAATCCCTGACTCATATGAAGCAATTGCGCAGGCGCCATCTTCTAAATGTTTTATGACAGTGCCAGTACCTTTGAAGAATACTTTTTGGGGATCTTCATTTAATAAGTCAGTCAGTATGTAAATATCATGATACATTAAATGCCAAGCAATATTAATGTCTTTTGGAAACTTACCAAAATCACATCGCTGCGAGCTGATTCTATATATTTTTCCTAACGTATTATCTGTCACGATTTGTTTTAGTGCTTTATACCCTTCGGTATATAAAAAAATGTGATTTACGAATACTTTTTTTTGATAGCGCTCGCTTAATTCGCAAATCTCTGCGGCCTCTTTGGTGGAAAGGACAAAAGGTTTTTCTACAAAAACGTGTTTTTGATGACAAAGCGCTTTCTTGCAAAGTGCATAATGATAATTGGCTTGTGTTGCAACAACTACGACATCAATGGAAGCATTGTTAAAGATGTCATCATCCTTATCTGTAGTAGAAATGTTGGGAAAGGTGGCAAGTGCTAATTGACGATTTTTTTGATGTCGATCACAAGCCAAGGTGACACTAAAAAAAGGATGTTGATTAAAGTGTGTGAGCAGCTTAACGCCCCAATATCCTAGCCCTATTATTGCTACATTCAATTGCATGCTATCGTCCCTAGTTGAATAGATCCGCAATGTTTACTGATTGCAACTTATATCGAGTTTTCAAACTACCGAGTACTGAGAGTAAATCATATATATTATCTATTTTACCACCCAAAATAGTAAAAAATCCTGGAATTTTAGGTTCTTCATGAAACAATATGGGTCTACCATCATCAAATTCGTTTTGTAACAGTGTTGATTTAATCTCATAGAGTGAGCGTAGATAAGTTGAATTCTTGATTAAAGGTAGAAATCTAGCGCTATCATTTAACATGTAGGAATAGTTGCTGGTTATGCTATTTGTGTTAAGTAGAGTTTCCATCTGACGTGTCGTATTTGAGTCTGTCCAATGTGTATGGGGCGTATAGCGCACATGAGATAACGTATGAGAGCCTGAAGATGGATATGGCATGCAAGAAAAAAATGGGCCATCCATGATAGTAATGCCAAGTTGATTTAATGGAGGTGGCATTTGAATTAATGCCATTTCAGTTAATTCATTTTTTATAGGTAGAGTGTTAAGTGTAGATTGTTCTCGTATGATATTTATTTGCGAGTAAGCGCAATTGAATACACAATCAGCTTCAGTCAGTGTCTCATTATGAGGGTTGTTAATGATGAAGGAGCTAGAAAAAAAGATATTGTGTACAGTGTTATTGAGTAGAATACGAATAGGTGTGTGATTGATTTTGTTTTCCAAACTTGTTTTGATTGTGGTAGCGTCAAATACATATTCCGTTACTCGATAAATCTTGTCAATTAATTCTAAATTAAATAATTCTCGTTGTTCTGAATGACAGATTTCTATGTTGAGACCCATTTGTTTGAATAGATTATAATATTCTGAAGAAGTGATTTTAGAGTTGTTTCTTGCGATACCGTAAAGAATCTGAAAATCGCTCACACATGATTTTTCAAAATCACGCCAAAATAATGGATAATTAACACGAGACCGATATGCAGTTAATATGTTTCTGGGGTAATGATAGCCCATATGAATGCGTGCTTGGTTGCGCAAAGATGCGCGTTGCATCAGTGATGATTCTTTTTCGATGATAGTCACAGACATTCCGCTTTTGTTTAGATACAAAGCCAGGCATAGTCCATAAAATCCTCCTCCAATAATTGCAGCTTTGTACATATGTCCTTATTGAATATTGAATATTCGTTTCGTTTGGTTTTTTGTAAAACAACAGAGGTCTCTGTTCTGTCTAGCATTAGCCCGTATAGCAACCGGCAGGCTAGTACATCGCACAACTGTACCTGATATTTTGTTTGACGAAATAAGCTTGTTTTTTAATGTTGGTGTCTCAGGATAAAACAGATATGTTATGAGAATTGGATGTTTTGCATGCTGAAAATATCCATACGTTAAATCATCAACAATGATCCCTTGATCATTAGCGGTATCTATCTCACAGGTTTGCTCAGCTTTTTTGAGTGCGAGTACTAATTTATTGTAGTGATAGTTGGCTAATGAAATTCCTGGACCGTTATATCCAGATTTGAGTGCTGAGAAATAATGATAATTTAACAGAAGCAATGACATAATGGAACATAAAACAAAATAAGATAAAAAAGCTTGTCCTTGTTTTCTAGCAAAGGGATAGTTGTTAAAACGTGTAAGTGAATAAATAAAAGTGATTATTAATAACATGTAGGTATAGCCGCTGTCATACCAATTCTTTGTCAAATTAATGCTAATGTTCAATATTTCTGAAATAATAAAAGTATAAACAAGGATGACAGTTTGGTTTTCATTATGTTGATTTGCGCGTAATAGAAGTATACAAATAATCCAGCAGCTAATACCAATGCAATTGAAAAAAATTAATTGATTGACTATATAATCAAAAATATTCAAGTTGATAGGTGGTAAGTAATTAAGTTCAGCTTGCGCTTGAAATCTGATTTCATCTACTTCTTTGAGAACATTAAAAGCGCTTGTTCTTAATTGACTGATGACGGATAAAGGATGTTGTTTTATATTTTTTAAATCAACATTATAACTTGTAATGGCTTGATTCACTGTTGGTGATGATTGACACTTGAGTGCATCTGACCATGCCGCATAATTCATCCACATCAGCCATGTTATTAGTATCAGTAATATGTAACTCATTTTTTTTGTAAAAAGTGACTGAAGTAAATAAAAACCAATCGCAAAAATAATAGGTGATAATAGCAGTCCCTTTGGGTGTGCGTACCATATTAGCGTAGTAAAAAAAATATAACTGATGGCAATTAAGTATCGAGATGCTAAGCGTCTGGGAGTTTTTTTTTGTGTGAATAGTAAAAGATTGAGTAAGGCAAGTAAGCTTATTAAAATAATTTGCTCTTGTCTGTTGGTGACTAAGAAGAATGGGGCTACACCAATGGAAATTAAAGATAACACTATTGCAGGTGCTGAAAGTGAGGTTTCTTCTAATTTTAAGATGTATGCATAACGAATGTTGTTATAACTTATCATGAATAAGTTGACTAATAATCCAAACATTAATAAATATGAAATAATCCCGATTATACGTAATGTAAACAAGTCAACAACAAATCCATGGACAATGTTTTCAATAACCCCTGGTACATACCAAACAACAGACAATGATTGTATGTAGCTTTCACAGGCAGGAAAAAGATTTGTTCGTAAAGGAAAATCAAAAAGCGTACGAGAAATCCATAATCTAGATGCTATCTCATCAGGGTAAATCGGAAAATATGAGAGGGTGATGAGTGTAAAACAGAATAGAATAAAAAATTCTAACATTAATATGACATAGAGTTGAGAATTCTTTTTAGTAATCATTTGTTCACTTTTCTAAAAAAATGAAAGAGCCCTATCAGCCATGATGGCATTTTTACGAATCAGAAACTTTTTTCTTAGTCCGCTATACATAATAATTATTAATGTTAATAGCATAACCGCAGGATTAAGAAAGTTTGCAATGCTAATATCATCGGTTACCCAATAATAGCTTTTTGGAATTAGTAAAAATACAAAAATACAAAGGTAAAATAAGTCGAAATTTTGCGGCTTTGCATTGATAAAAGAAGCTAGTGGTAAAAATACATATAATAATTTATAGTCATTAGACAACTCAGGAAAAATTAATATAGGAATGACAAGCATTATGAGTTTTCTCCAGGCGATAGTTTCAATAAATAAAACGTATCCAATAACAATGAATGCTGAAAATAAAGCGCATGAATGATACCACTTTGCAAGGTGCATAAGAGAGGCGCTAGATAAGTTCATAGAAATACAAATAAACTTTATGATGCCCCATATGCCTAAGTTGAATTTCATACATGTAGTTGGGTCAATCAAGATATAGTTACCTAAAAGATTCAAAGACTCCAGCCAGACAGTGACATTTTGTGAAAAACTTGGATCTAAAATAACTAAGCTCCATAGTGTCACTATAAGTGTAAATACGATAGATAAAATAAATTCAAAATACTTTTTCTCAGATAAAAAGAATATTGACAAAAGTAATGGATATAATTTCATAGCGCTAGCCATCCCTAGACAAAAAGCAGCAAGAACTCTGATTCTTTTCTCAAAAAAATAAAATGATAAGGCAACGAGAATGAAGCATAGGTTTTCTAGATTGGCGCGCTCTAAACAAAATAAAAATGGGTAACTTAATAGGCTTATAATAATAATATTTTTTATATCTGCAATTTTTTCGAAAGAGTATTGTGGATGATGGCTAAAATAGTATTTTACAAATAAAACAAGAGAGATTGTAAAAAATAATGAATAGATAATTAATGCGAGATGTGCGCTCAGTTTAGTAAGTGGGTAGATTATCACGTAACTAAATGGTAAGTATGTAGCAATGTGTGGGTATAATGTTTTATCGTAAGGCGCAAAAAATAAATCTTGATATCGACTCAGATAAAAATCACCAAATTCACTACCTAATGTATAAAATATAAAAGTATTCTGTGGGTACGGTTTGTTCCAATAAAAGAATACACAATAATTAAATACGACAGCTGTAAAAAAGCCAATTAACACTAAAAAGGATAGAAGTTCAATTTTAGATTGTCTATTCATTTGCTGTTTGCATAATAAGAAAAACGAAATTATGGTTGTATATAGCAAACCAATAAAAATAATTGTCAACATTAGGTTAATGTAATGTTGATATTTTAAGTCAATCACATTACTTGTAATTTTAAAGTCAGTAATTTCACCATTCAGATAGTGTGTAGGTGGATATCCAGCCCCTAGTCTGATTTCGGAAATTTGATAATTTATGTCGGGATCTATTCTGTTTTCGACTATCAGCCCGTCATATTTAACTTTGAACGAATGATTTTTCCAAATAGTCAGTTCCAGCGCGTGCCATTGATTAAGAGTGACTTTTTTAAAGTTATTAGGACCAATAAATCTACGTGCATTGATGCTATCAACCATTAATTTAACTGATCCATCATTAGCTATAGCCACACTTATTCCAGAATTAAGGGGGGCAGTTTGAAAAAGGTATATATAATCTTTAAATGTGTCTACTCTGAAGCGCATTGTAATTTTAAGAATTTGATTATTTTCAGGAAGTGAAACAGTAACATTTTTTATTGCTGAAGCGTCATTATTCTGAGATTTATACTCAATATGCTCTAGAACTGTTTCGGATTTTGTTTTTTCTATGGGTGCGGTTATTCCTATCCAGGATAACCAGGCTCGGCAAGTTGTTATTGCAAGCATGCAAATGATGGCGCTTAAGAAAATCCAATGCAGTTTTATCTTAAACAAAAATTTCTCCTAAAGCTAATGAAGAGTGCCTCATCGTTCCATGTTGACTTCTTCTTTTACGACAACCAAAGGTCTATTTTGCACATATGTATGTATGGAGGAGATGTATTCTCCAAGTAATCCAATAAAGAATAGTTGTATGCCAGTAAAAAAGAAAAATCCAATCAGAATGGGTGCAAGCCCCATGCTAAACGAGTTCCAGTAATATAATTTTAAAATAAAGAACACGAAAGCCGTAAGAATGCTTAACACTGAAAAAGAAAAACCGACTATCGTCATTAAGCGTATCGGTGTTTTTGAGTAACTGGTGATGCCAAGCATAGCCATATCATAAAGCGTATAGAGATTATTTTTTGTAAAACCTTTTGCACGCGGTGGCTGGTCATAATCGATTTCAGCAACCTCAAAACCAATTTCGGCAATCATGCCGCGGAAGTAAGGATACGGGTCGTTAAATTCTCTAAGAACTTGTATGACTTTTTTGTCATACAATCCAAAGCCCGTATAATTTCTAATTTGTTTGCTTTTTGAAATAAGTGATATCAGTCGATAATAAAACTTGCGGATGTTTTTTATTAAAAAATTTTCATGCGACGATTTTTTTATTCCTACTACCACTTTATAACCGCTTTCCCACTTGTATAAGAATTCCTGAATTAATTCGGGTGGATCTTGTAGATCACAGACTAGCGACAGAACAGCATCGCCTTTGGCCTGCATTAAGCCGTAAAACGGTGAGCGTATATGGCCAAAGTTGCGAGCGTTGATAATAAGTTTCACTGATTTATCAAGTTTAGCAATTTCTTTTAAGCGTTCGACGGTTTTGTCAGTTGATGCATTATCGATAAAGATATGTTCGAATTGATAGTGCGGGAGGTTTTCTGTAACGCGTTTTACTCGATGGTAGAGTTCATTAACATTTTCTTCTTCGTTATAACAAGCGGTGACGATGCTGATTAATTGCATTTTCCTTTCCCTGGAGCGCAAAAAATAAAAAATGTTTGAGAGTTGAATGGCTTCTGATAGTCTACATTCTTTCATTGATGTATTAAATAGTTAGTTTATGTATTAACAAGGATGTGTTGTGATTAAACTAAGCGATTTTGTTGCAAATTTTTTGGTGAAAGCCGGCATACAGCATATTTACATGCTAACCGGTGGCGGTGCTATGCATTTAAATAACTCTCTAGGCAAACATGCAAATTTGAAAGTTATTTATAATCACCATGAGCAAGCCAGTGCAATGGCTGCTGAAAGTCATGCGCGCTTAACCAATCAGCTACCTGTTGTCAATGTAACAACAGGCCCTGGCGGCATCAATACTCTCAACGGCGTTTTTGGTGCATGGACTGATTCTATTCCTATGTTTATAGTGTCTGGACAAGTACGTTATGACACAACTATTCAAAGTGCTGGATTTAATATTCGGCAGTTGGGTGATCAAGAGTGCGATATTATTGCCTGTGTGAAACCCATTACTAAATTTGCTGTCATGGTTGATGATCCTACTTTTATTAAATATTATCTGGAAAAAGCCTTATTTTTAGCTAAGCATGGGCGTCCTGGCCCAGTATGGGTTGATATTCCAATGAATGTGCAAGGGGCGTCAATCGATGAAAACAAGCTTCCGAGTTTTGTGCCAGATAATTATTATCCGAAAATACCCGCTATCTCACCGCGAAAAATCACTGAAATCATTGAAAAAATAAAATCCGCAAAAAGACCTGTGATCCTCGCAGGCGGCGGTGTTCGCGTAGCTGGTTCACATGATTTGTTTTTACAGCTTATCCAAAAATTAAATATTCCCGTGACGACAGCCTGGAATGCTCATGATGTGATTTATGATGACCATCCTCTTTATGTAGGTAGGCCTGGCACAGTCGGCGATAGAGCGGGCAATTTTGCAGTTCAAAATTCCGATTTGTTACTTGTTTTAGGAAACAGGCTCAACATTCGACAGATTGGATATAATTGGCAGTCTTTTGCGAGAGATGCTTTTAAGATTATGGTAGATGTTGATCCGCTAGAAATGATCAAGCCAACAGTTGCAATTGATCTACCTGTACAGGGTTACTTAACAGATTTTATGCAGCAAATGTTGGCTGCATTAGGCGAACAAAGTCTAGCGGAAAAGAAAGATTGGGTTGGCTGGTGTATGCAGCGTAGAAAAAAATATCCTGTGGTATTGCCGGACTATTGGAAATTAAAAGACTCTGTGAATCCTTATTGTTTTATGGATAATTTAAGCGACCATTTGCAAGAAGGACAAATTATTGTAACTGGTGATGGAACAGCTTGTGTTACCGCATTTCAAGCCATTAAAATAAAAAAAGGCCAGCGTTTATATACAAATTCAGGTTCAGCCTCGATGGGGTATGATTTGCCTGCGGCGATTGGTGCCTGTGTTGCATCGCATTATCAAACCATTATTTGCATAGCAGGTGATGGCAGCATTCAACAAAATATCCAAGAATTAGCGACTATTTCACATAATCAATATCCTATCAAACTATTTGTGTTAAATAATAATGGGTATCACTCAATACGACAGACCCAAAATAATTTTTTTGGTGCGCCGTTAGTCGGAGTAGGTCCAGACAGTGGGCTAGGATTTCCAAATTTTGAAAAACTGGCGCATGCTTATGATTTACCTTATTTTCGCTGTTCTGATCACGACGAAATGAATTCAATGATTGAAACAGTGTTAGCAATGGAAGGTCCTGTTTTGTGTGAGGTTATGCTGACACTAGAGCAACAATTTGCACCAAAGGCAAGTTCCAAACGGTTAACAAATGGCAAAATGGTTTCTAAGCCGTTAGAAGATTTGGCACCGTTTTTAAATAAAGATGAATTAATGATGAATATGCTGATTGATACGATTTCAGAGGAAACAGCATGAGCCAAAAAATATTATTTTTAACGGGTGGTGCAGGAGAAATTGGATCAGCCATTAAAGAAAAATTTTCTATCGAAAATTTTTTAGTGATTGCGCCTGATCGACAAGAAATGAATTTAGAGGTAACTGGTCAGATTGAAAAATATTTAGAAAATGTTACGTCAACCGTAGATGTTTTTATTCATTGCGCTGGCTTTAATGCTCCGAAAACGCTAGAAAATATTGCTTACTCTGATTTACAAAAAACAATGCAAATTAACGCTTTTTCGTTTTATCAAATTTGCCAGTATTTAGTGAAGCATCACAAAATAAAAAGCCCAGGATTTATTCTTGGTATATCGTCTATATACGGATTTCTCGCTCGTCCTGGCCGTTTTTCTTATTCTGCTTCCAAGCAAAGCTTAAATAGCATGATAAAAACATTGGCACTTGAATTGGGACACAAAAAAATTCATGTCAATACATTGTCTCCTGGGTTTGTTGATACCAAAATGACTCGCAGAAACAATGACGAAAATACCATTGCTGGTTTCGTGCAAAAAATTCCATTAGGACGTTTAGCTCAGCCGTCTGATATTGCTGACGTTGCTTATTTTCTCTGCTCTTCTCAAAATAAATTTATCACTGGCCAAGATATTGTTGCGGATGGAGGTTATTCAATAGGAGATTATCATATTGACTCAGAACCTTAGTATTCATTCTAACAATAAAAAATATAATGTGGTTTTTGTTGAAACGTTAGTCCAATTAATTGAGACCTTAAGTGAAATTCCATCTTGCATTACCTTTGTTGATTCTAGTATTCAAAAACTTTATCCCGGTTTAGTCGAAAAGTTAAGTGCTCATTCGTCAGTGTATTTCGTGGATGCTACTGAAGAAAATAAAACACTACGCGGTGCTGAGAGGGTAATCCAGCAATTGTCAGCAGAAAAAGCAAACAAATCAACAACGATAGTTGCTATCGGTGGCGGTGTGGTGCAAGACATTGTCTCTTTTGTGGCGCATATTTATTTTCGCGGCTTAAAATTTATATTTGTTCCCACGACATTATTAGCTATGTGTGATAGTTGTATAGGCGGAAAATGTGGATTGAATTTTCATGGTTACAAAAATCAATTGGGAGCTTTTCATCCGCCAGAAAAAGTGTTTATTTGTCATGATTTTTTAATGACGTTAGAGGATGATGCGTTGTATTGTGGCTATGGCGAAATCATTAAGCTTTTATTGATTGGGGATATTGAAGCTTATGTCAACGTTAAGTCGCAATTGTTAAAAAGTGGTATTCGAAATAAGAACGTGCTACAGCATATTTATCAAGGATTGGTAATTAAGAAAAAATTTATCGAAGAAGATGAATATGATGTAGGTGTGCGTCAAATTTTAAATTACGGACATACATTTGGGCATGCGCTAGAGTTGGCGACGCAGTATGCAATGCCGCATGGCATAGCTGTGGTGTGGGGAATATGCTTGGCTAATTATATCGCTTTTCAAAAAGGATTATTAAGCAAGCAAAATTATGAAGATGTGAATCAGTTTATGAAACATTTCTTTCCGATGGATGGGCTGAAAACTGTTTCGAGTGATCAGTTAATATTGTTTGCCCAGCAAGATAAAAAATCGAAAGAGGGTAAAATAATGATGATATTAATGAAAGATTTTGAAAATTTTATTCTCGAGCCGGTCGTTCTTGATCATGAAGTTCAAGTTATGCTTGATTCTTATTTTGAAAGTTATACGCTGTAGTGAAGACTCTATTATTTTATAGGGATATAAATGATGAATAAATCAGAACAAGAAATGCTTAGTCTTTTAATGGATTTAAAGAAAAATTATCATGTCACAGGTATAAAAGCTGAGTTTGAAGCCGAAGGCACGCGTATTGAAGAGGCGATGCGCTTGAAAGATGTGACATCTTCAGCTGGGCTAGGTCTTAATATCAAAATTGGTGGTTGTGAAGCAATTAAGGATTTATTTGATGCGGTTAGTTTAGGTGCGCAGCGTATTATTGCACCCATGATAGAAACTCCTTATGCACTGAAAAAATTTATTCATGCCGCACAGATTGTTTATAAAGATTCCCTAGAGAATATTGATTTGCTTATTAATATAGAAACGGAAGTTGGCTATAAGAACTTTGCTGACATCTTAAAAATTCCTGAGATTAAATATCTGAATGGTATCGTGATAGGTCGTGTTGACATGGTCGGATCGTTAGGAATGAAGCAAACCGATGTCAACAGTCAAAAAATTCTGAAAATTGCGCTTGATTTAGCAGCAATGGCTAAGGATAAAAACTTAGTAGTCGTTGTTGGCGGTGGTGTTTCAGTTGATGCTTTGCCCTTCTTTCAGCAATTTCCGAAAGGTCACTTAGATCGATTTGAGACTCGAAAAGTTGTTTTTCAATGTCCTGATGCTTTAACGAATCCTGAAGAAGCTTTTATTAAGGCGGTGAAGTTTGAATTAATGTGGCTTAACAATAAGCGTGCTCATTATCAAGCGATTGCGTCTGAAGATGAAAATCGTATTGCGATGATGGAAAATCGCTATCAAACAGCTTTAAATAAGTTGAAAGCAACGAATAAGAGGTTAGTTGAAACCTCTTAATTTTTTTAACGAAATGTTTGCCGTATATAGGTAAGGACATTTTGTAAATCTGCATTGCTGAGCTTAGGATTTCCTCCTTTGGGTGGCATCGCCATGGGTGAGCCGGGTGATTGAAAGCCGTTAATCGTATGTCGAAGTAGAATGCTGTCGGACTTGCTAAGTGGCCCGCTTTTATTAGTGAAATCAGGGACGCCTGGAATAGCACCTTTACCATTGCTGCCATGACAAGCTATACAAGTTTGCTTATAAATGGTTTTGCCATTTGAGACTTGCTGCGTAGGCTTCTCGGCAGATACAGCAGGTTTCTTCGTTGGCAATGTTGATGTGGGAGATGCTTTGTTATCATTGTTTTCAGTAGATTTACTTTCATCTTGTAGAGTGGAAGTGGTTGTTTGCTCATGAGAAGTTTGCTCTGCTAAAAAAGCATAAGCATCGCGAGCCTCTTGGCCGGTTAACCCCGCTTGTATACGCATATGTTGCATAACTACCTGCGATTGTTGAGCAGAAAATTCTGTTGGAGTGCGATAGTTATGACAACGAGCGCAATTGTCAGCCCATACTTTTGCACCATTTCCTGCGTTACCCGTATTATTCGTGGCGTCAGCAATAGCATAGCTTTGGATAAATCCGCTAAACAATAATATTCCTGTGAGCATTGATAATAATTTTACTTGATTATTACGTTGCATAGATTGATCCCTTGTTTATTAAAAACCAAATACCAATTGAATTAAAAAAAGATTTGCATTATTGCCTGAGCCAACTTGTCCATGATTAATTTCATATGCAGCTTGTGCGGCTATGCTGGGTGTAATCCAGTAGTCGAGACCAGCTGCCAATTGTCCTTGCTGCTGACTAGAAATAGGTGACGTGAATTTTCCATAACGTATAACAGGCTCCCATTTAGTGGATGAGAATCTGTAGGCTGCTTGAATGTACCATGCTTTCCATCGCTCAGCTTGTGGGACAATACTTCCAGGTTGGGAGCTAACTTGTTGCTGAATAATTTCACCTCGCAAATCTAGGTTATCCCATTTATAGGAAATATCGGCTCCCATTGCATTGTAGTGTCGGCCGTTTTGTAAGATGGATGTAGTATTAGACATGTCAAGCAATACTACTTTGCCTCCTGCTGCTGAGATGCCGATTTCTAGTTTGGGTATAGGCAAAAAGCCAAATCGTCCACCAACAATATAGTTACCATAATTGTTAGTAAAGCCGCTGGTATTTATGTTGTTGACTACAATGTTTGTTGTATCGACTAAAGCTTGAGAACCATTTGATATGTAAATAATATAGTTTGCTTTTGCGGTATGGAATAATGGAAAACCGCCGTGTAATTGTATGCCGACTTCTGATTGTGGAGTAGCTTGGCCATTATTGAACCCTGTTGGTGCGTCAGGTAATTTGTTTATCCAAGAGGGTGAGAGGTTTTGTACGAAATAACCGAGAGCGCTATCAAACTTGCCAACACCAAGCGTAACATAGTCATTTAGAAAGATATTTAAATTTGTATAGTTAAGAGAAGTTTGTGTATTACCCTGATCATCAAGTGAAAAGTCTATTGCAGATCGTAAAAATAATAAATCCTTATAACTAAAAAGAAAAATAGGATTGAAGTCTAAGAGATTGAACGACCCATACTGTGCAGATGGTTTGCTATATCCTGCGCTTGCACCACCCGCAATGAGAGCGATGATGTCAGGACCCTGCCAAGGCAAGGGTGAGCCTGCAGTCTGTGACTTTGTTACTTGAAAGCTATTGCTGGTGAGTGTAGATTGCAAATTTTTATTATTTTTCTGTGATGGTTTGATTTTTTTAGCATGCTCATGCTTGATGGATGCGGTAGCTGCAGTATGAATATTTTTATCAGTGATTGCATCTGTGTTGGTTTGATCAGCAGTAGCTATACGCATCTCTAAATCTTGTAGTTTGTTTTTGAATAGTGCAATTTCATTTTTTATATCGGCTGTGCTGCTTGCGGCGCACATCGAGATGGGAAGGATGCTGATAATCAGTTTAAAAAAAGTCTTTTTGAGCATACTCATATAACGTGAATCCTTTTCGTTAACAGATAATCAAAAATATTCTAGCTGTAAGAAACGCGAGTTAAACTTTGGTCGATATAGTATCATGTAACCAATAAAAAGTATAAAAAAATAGGATTGCTAGATTGTGTGAATATACTCAACCCAATATTTCATATGGTCATTTGCGTGATAGTGACGATTGCGTAATTCACCTTTAATTTTTTCTAACAATTCGCTGTACTCTACTTGTGGTGGACCATTAATAAATAATTTTTCTATTTTGGGTAATAGCAGTCTAGCGGGAAGCCGACTTTTCAGGAAGTCAACTTGCTCTTTTTCGAGTGATATGAGTATGAATGGATCTGCAACCGGTAGATTGTTTGGTTTTCCACTAATAGCTCTCGTAAAAAACGTAAATGGAGTAATGTAACCATCACCTTCATGGTATGTTAATTTTAATTCTGCTGCTGCACGAACAATAGGTTGCATTGCGTCTAGCCTAGTAAATTTGCTGATAGGAATCGGAAGAAAATTAGCGAGTGCATTGTAAGGATAGATTAAATAAGCAAATAGTAATAATCCAGCTGTGACAGAGGTGAGTAAGCGGTTTTTTTGCAAGACGAATGAAACATCTGACCATAATCGATAAACGACAAACGCATAAACAATAAGAAGAGACGGGAAATTAACAAAGTCAGGTCTTGTCACGAAATACATAGACCAAAGTAAACAATACATTGCAGCAATGAATCCAACGTCTTGTTGTGCTGTGCGAATTCCCGATCGCGCGGTTCTCCAGATAATAATAGTTGAGTGCGTCACGATTGTGACAAAAGCAGGAATAGCAAAGTATCTCCAGCCTCCCAGCGCGCTGCTGACGATTCGTGTAAATTGTAATGAATCGATTAATGAGAGAGGTGAGAGATTGAAAAATAAATAGAGAGCAAGGATTGTCAATAATAAAAAATAAAAAACAAATTTTAAAGAGCGTAAAATTCCTTGTTTTTTGCTAAAAAATTCAGATGCGGCGAAACTAATAAAGAAAACAATACCGGTTTCAAAATTAAGAAAAAATAAAAGAGAGCTTAGTAATGATTTTTGTAAATACGATATACGCTTTTTAAAATAACACCCCAATGATAAACACAACATACTGATTGCGATACCCACAAATCGCCAAGCAAAATGGTTAGGGAAGTAGATATTCGTACTGAATAAATTGAAGTCGAATAGACTGGCACAAACTGCTAAAAAGGTGATAGGTGATTTTGATTGCAAAAACATGCTTATTAAAAACATAACAATAAACATGAACTGCAGAGACTCCAGAAAATAAAACCAGCTGGTCAGAGAAAAAGAAAAATATTGTAAAATGGGCTCAGCTAACGTAGGTAATAATATTCCATAAGTAGGTTGGATGCCCTGAAGCCAGTGATACCCATCAGCAAGTCTATACGTTGAAGAGAGCAATACAGTGAGATGATTGTCACAGCTAAATAAATCAGGTAGATAAAACAGGTAAGGTACATTGCCAAATTTTGTTGATTGCCAAATGACAATGCTAAAGAGAATAGCGCTTGCTCCATAAAGAAAAAAAGAAATCATTTTTTTGAGAGCTGCGTTGTTGGATGTGTTAAGTGTGATATACATTGTCGTGAATATAAGGCTATAAAAAATAGTATAACCAGGGATTTTAAACGAATATAAGAGATACAATCCCAATATGGATAGAATTGCAATTCCATTAATATAGCTTAAGATGCGAGTAGAAGCTGAAAATCTAAGATGATATCGAGCTGATATCCCTTTTATCCATAATGATATTAATCCCACTAATAAAATGGTGTATGTAAAAAGTTTTTGTCGTCCACTAATATCAAAATTAGGGCGCGATCCTGCATTACTAAAATGATAAAGTTCTGGGGCTAATAAACCACGAGGTTTGATGTCGCTGTATGCGTCAATAATGTATAGCAAGAATAAGCTGATTGATATCCATACTATGCCTACTGTGAGAGTGAGATGTAAACCATGATCCGCTGTGAGTTTGGATGGAGACTTTGTACCAAAAAGACGTCTCAAATTCATTGCTTTCACATTCCGTTGTTTAGATTTTGCATCATAGTACAGTATTTTTTCTTAATTTTGAATTTGTAATACTGTTTTTTTATTTTTATCAGAAAGATTTACAGGAAAAGTATTCATGCTCACAAAACAATGGTAAAATAATGAACTGATTTTGCGTGATTTCAAAGGATAAAAATGGTCAAAAAGTATTCAAAAATGATTTATTTAAATCGTAATCTAGTTGCAATTTTGTTTTTAGGATTTTCCTCTGGTTTGCCAATTGCTTTAACGACATCAACTTTACAAGCATGGTTTACTGAGTCAGGAATTAACTTAATGACGATAGGTGCGCTTTCGTTTGTGGGTATGCCATATATTTGGAAATTTCTCTGGGCACCACTGATGGATAGATTTGTTCCTCCTCGAGGCGGCAGAAGAAGAGGGTGGATTTTCATCATGCAAATAGGGTTATGTTTGACGTTATTTTTCATGGCAGCTTTGAGTCCTCAGCATCATGCTGCAGCCATGGGGTTAATTGCTTTGGTGATTGCATTTTTTTCTGCATCACAAGATGTTGCAGTCGATGCATATAGAACTGATATTTTATCTGCTGCTGAGCGAGGAATCGGAGCTGCATATTATATCTTAGCCTATCGAATAGCGATGCTGGTATCCGGTGGGTTATCATTAGTGCTTGCCGATTATGTTGGTTGGGGAGCTACTTATCAACTGATGGCTGTCTTAGTTGGCTTATGCACAGTCGCTACGTATTATTCACCGGCAGTGAAAGAGACGTTTTTTCCTAAAAAAAATGTTTTGTCTGTTTTAAAAGACTCATTTAACGATTTTTTCAATCGCGATGGGATTGTGTGTATCTTGTTATTTGTCGTGTTTTATAAACTCGGTGATGCACTTGCTACTTCGTTGATGACTAATTTTCTTTTACATGGATTGGGTTTTTCATTAACGCAGGTGGGATTAGCCTATAAAAGTGTTGCATTAATTGCGACAGTGTTGGGTGCGTTTGTCGGCGGTGTTTTGCTGGTTAGGTTAGCAATGTATCGTTCGTTATTGTTATTTGGGGTCGCTCAAGCATTTTCTACGTTAACATTTATGCTGTTAGCAATTACGGGCAAGAGCTTTGGATTAATGATAGGGGCTATTTTTATCGAGAATTTTTGTAGTGGTATGGGCACTGCTGCGTTCATTGCATTTTTAATGAGCCTGTGTCATCAACAATATACTGCAACGCAATACGCTTATTTGTCTGCGCTGGCTTCGATAGGCCGAGTTATTTTAGGACCTATTGCAGGACTAATGGTGACGCATTGGGGATGGATTCATTTCTATGCCTGGGCGTTTATACTTTCTTTCCCAGGGTTAATATTGCTAGGTTTAGTACGCAATAAGGTGAGCTTTGATGCAATACTTGAATATTAAATATATGCTGAGAATTATTTTTTTCGCAGTGTGTTTGTCTGTTGCCAGCACGGTAAGCTGGTCAGGCTCGTTAACTGTATCAAATCGATTATACAGTGATAACGCAAAACTGATTTACCAACAGACTGAGTTATTGAAAAACCGTTTAACGCAAGCGCAAATTCAATTGGCCAGCTTACGATCGCAACAAGATGATTCGATATGGGAAGCATCAGCGACTACGCGCACGACAAAACAATTGCGAAGCCAAGGAGCACTAGATGTCTCAGTGGCAAAATCAAATGTCGACAGCATTAACATTGAGCTATCTGAATCACAACAAACGCTTTCTCGATTAGACAATGAAATTCAAGAAATTGAGAACCAATTGAATGTATTTGATGTGTTTGGTCTGAAGCTTGCTCATAATGAAACGATTAATGTAAAAAAATTGCAAACCGATTTGGCTTATCAAAAAAATCTTTTAGACTTAGAAAAAACTCGGAATGGTTATTTGCGAGAGTTAGAAAATCTAGCGAGTACGATTTTACAATTACAAAAAACGAAATACGCGCGTATGAATATCTTGTTGAAAACGCGTATTATTACTCAGCTTAAACAACAACAAGCAAGGTCAGAAGTTAATTTTGAACAAGAGCAAAGTTATTGGCTGCAACAATTAAATCTTCTTTATACCAAATTAAATCAAGCTAAAAGCGATAAAAGTAAAGACAAGAACTTTAATGCTCAATATGAGCGTGAGATTTTTTATGCAAATGAAAATTTAAATTTTACCTATTTGCAAATGTTGATTGTTCGTTACCAAGATCAATTACAGCAATTGCGGATTGCTATTTCACATAGTGGATCTATTACTTTATTAAATAAAGCTAGCGCTCAAGTTCAGTTGCTATCAAAACAAATTTTACGTGTGAAAGATTTATTGAATAAGCGTGTCGATATTTTAGATCAACGCAAGATTTTTTTATTACAGGATAAAGATAGTAATGCAGAGGATGTCATAGATCTTGCAAGGCTCAGCAAATTAGATGCGCAGTATCAAGCAATGAAAGTTAGCGTAACAACCTTGAATGAGAGGATTTTTGCATTTCATGTTGTATTAGATCAGGCGTTGCAATATGAGCTGTCTTCTCGGCAGGGGTTGCCTGGTTTAAATTCAAAAGCATGGTTTGATTTGGGTGCTGAAATTTGGTTTGTCCCAACATTGGCATTTCAAGTTGTAAAAAGTCTATCAATTTCACTAACAACTGCTATCAAAAATATTGATACGATGATGAGCGTTATTCTTGTGTTGCTAGAGTCAGTGCTCATTGGGGTGTTTATATTTGGTAATCGGTTTTTAGCAAAAATAGTTAGCAGTATGGCTGAGCATGAATTTGGTCATATTAATTTGAAACGATTAAGCATACAAATTTTAAGAAGAAACCTGGTTGACATTTTTTTAATTGGGAACAGCATTGCATTGCTCGAATTTTTTAGTATTCCAACGCAAAGCTCTAGTTTTTTTATTAATCTTATGCTGGTGTGGCTATTCTTCAAATCGATTATCACATTGGCACGAGTCTGTTTGGTTGAAACGACACACGATAGAGCAGGTCATGATGTTAGGCTTTATCATAGACTAAAATGGACTTTTTTAGTCGGTGGAATTGTGACTGCCATAACTGTTTTTGTTCATCAACTTCCTGTTATCTATGAGTTAAAAGATTTGTGTGATCGTTTGTTTTTGCTTTTTTTATTGGTCGCTTCAGTTTTTTTACTCAAGTCTTGGGAAGTTTTGCCAGAGTTAATACTTCATCATGTCGATGCTCGCAGGCTGTATTTAACTAAGATTGTTCGTTTATTAGGACTGTTAGTTCCCCTGATTTTATTGATCAATTCTGCAATTGGTTTATTTGGTTTTGTCAATTTAGTTCTGACGATCTCGTGGTATGAAAGCGTTTTTCTTCTGGTGTTAGTTGGGTATCTCATAGTAAGAGGCTTGCTAATTGATGGTATGGTTTTTGTATCGACTTTATTAATTGCTCATGTGGGTAACGGATGGTTGTGGACTGAAGCTTTTTTAAAGCCTTTAGATAAAGTCCTAAGGATAGTATTATTTTTTATGGCGTGGGCATTTTTATTCGTGTGTTATGGATGGAATCAACAGTCTCCTGTTGTTACGCAATTAAATAATTTATTAAATTATCATATTGTGGATATGCTCAACACATCAATCACTGTGCTGAGTATTGTCGAGCTCTCTATTATTGTATCTTTCCTTCATTGGGCGGCTCGATGGTCTCGTGAATTTGTGTATCGGCTATTGTTATCGCGAACTAAGGATTTAGGTTTGCGAAATAGCCTGGCTATCTTTAGCCAATATCTCACTATTGCGGTTGGAATTTTTATTTGTTTACGGATTATTGGCATTGATTTAAAAGCACTTGCATTTGTTGCAACTGGGTTAGCATTTGCGATTGGTTTGGGTTTGCGTGACTTAGCCAATAACTTCGCATGTGGTTTTTTACTGTTAATAGAGCGCCCGATTCGTGTGGGTGATACGGTTAGCGTTGGTACTTACGAAGGAGAGGTCACTCATATTGGCGGTCGTGCTATTACTATTAGAACCTGGGATCATGTGGAAGTTATCGTTCCGAATACTGAAATATTTACGAAATCTTTTATGAATTGGACGGCCAAGGATCATATAGTACGTACGATTATTCCCATTAAAATTAATCGTCATGACAGTCCGCTGGAAGTTCAGGCGATCATTATGAAAGTGCTCAGTAGTCATGCGAATGTATTGACGGATCCCCTGCCTGAGGTTTTTCTTAAAGAGCTCAGCGATGCGTTGATTGAGTTTGAGGTTCGCTACTTTGTTAATTTGCGACAAATTAAATCGCGCATAGGACTGCGTTCCGAAGTATTGATGGCGATATGGCAGGCTTTTGAAGCTCATGAAATACATCCGCCTTATCCTTATCATGAAATACATGTGAAGAATAGTTCTACGCCAGGTGTTCCTATTCTTTATGGTCAAGAGAAATTGTTGACACCTATTGTTACTAGCGACATATAAAAGGATTTTGTCTATGACGAATATCTATATGGATGCTTTATCCCGCCTAGATAAAGCATTTTCATTCGCACATATTGAAACGGAAGCTATTACAAAGCTGAAACATCCCCAATCCATTCTACAAGTGTCTCTACCATTGCGCATGGATGACGGTAGCTTAAAAGTGTTTACTGGGTATAGAGTTCGTCACAATACCACGCGCGGCCCTGGAAAGGGGGGGATTCGTTTTCATCCAGATTTATCGCTTGCCGAAGTGCAGGCGCTTGCATTTTGGATGACTATCAAGTGTGCTGTAGTGGGTATTCCTTTTGGTGGAGCTAAAGGTGGAATTGTTGTCGAACCTAAGCTATTGTCACGACTGGAATTGGAACGATTAAGTCGTGCTTATATGAATGCCATTGCTGATTTTGTCGGCCCTGATAAAGATATCCCAGCTCCTGATGTGTATACAAATGCCATGATTATGGGATGGATGATGGATGAATATTCCAAAATCGTCCGAAAATCTTCACCAGCGATTATTACAGGAAAACCGATTCCATTGGGCGGTAGTTTGGGTCGCGAAGAAGCAACAGGGCTAGGTGGGTTTTACTGTATTCAAGAGCTAGCCAATAAAAACAAATGGAATCCAAAAAGTATACGCGTGGCTATCCAAGGTTTTGGAAATGTAGGCCAGCATATTGCTAGCATATTGTATGAGAATGGCTATAAAATAGTGGCCGTGAGCGATTCCCAAGGTGGGGTTTTTCGCTCGGAAGGTCTTGATATTCCCAGCTTGATTGAGGTGAAAAAGTCGACGCAGAAATTACGAGCAGTGTATTGTACGGGTTCAGTTTGTGAAGAAAGCAATGCTGAGAAAGTGTCTAATGAAGAGTTGCTAGCGCTTGAGGTTGATATATTGATTCCAGCTGCATTGGAAAATCAAATAACAAAACTCAATGCGGATAATATTAAGGCGCCCGTGATCGTTGAAATAGCCAATGGTCCTATCACACTAGAAGCAGATGATATCTTGCTTAAAAAAAATATATTAATTGTCCCCGATGTGTTAGCGAATTCAGGTGGTGTGACGGTGAGTTATTTTGAATGGGTGCAAAATAAAGCGGGTTTTTATTGGACACTCAAAGAAGTTAACCAACGTCTTGAAGAAATAATGGTGCGTGAGTTTGATAATGTTTATAAAATCATGCAAAAAAATACGATTGATATGCGTACTGCTGCATATGTTCACGCACTGAATCGTTATGCTGAAGCGGTGGCATCCCAAGGTACACAAGAGTTTTTTGATAAAATAACAGGATGAGGAATAAAGATTATGGGTAAGTTTCTTGAAATTGCGAAACGAGATTTGTTAGATCCAAGCGGTTTAAGCGAAAGTCAATTACAACAAGTGCTCGGTACAATTTTGGGAAAATCCATTGATAATGCAGATCTATATTTTCAATCGGTCTATTCCGAATCATGGGTATTAGAAGACGGAATTATAAAAGGCGGAAGTTACAATATTGATAGGGGCGTTGGTGTGCGCGCAATGAGTGGCGATAAAACAGGTTTTGCTTACTCAGATGACATTGTCATGCCTGCGCTAGAGCAAGCAGCAAGAGCTGCTCGTAGTATTGATGCTAAGGGTGGTTCCCGAGCTATTCAAACTCTGAAGTGGGCAACGGGTCATTCGTTGTATCTTCCGGTTAATCCTCTCATTTCATTAAGTGAAAATGAAAAAGTTTCTTTATTACAACGAGTAGATGCTTACACTCGTCAACAAGATCATCGTGTGATACAGGTGAATATCAATTTAGCTGCGGAATATGAAACAGTTCTTGTAATGGCTAGTGATGGTCATCTTGCAGCAGATGTGCGGCCCCTGGTGCGTCTGAATGTGAGTGTTATCGTTGAAGAAAACGGTAAACGTGAACATGGATATGCAGGCGGTGGAGGCAGGTTTGATTATCGAGAATTAATCGATAACGACCAAGCACTTGCTTATGGCCGAGAAGCGGTGAGGCAAGCTATTGTAAACTTAAATGCGATTGATGCACCTGCTGGAACGATGCCGGTTGTGCTGGGTCCGGGTTGGCCAGGTGTGTTGCTTCACGAAGCAGTGGGTCATGGTTTAGAAGGTGACTTTAATCGTAAAGGTACGTCACTGTATTCAGGCAGAATGGGAGAGCAGGTAACAAGTACTTTATGTACGATTGTTGATGATGGAACATTGCCGAATCGTCGTGGTTCTTTAAACGTCGATGATGAGGGAACACCGACACAATGTACGGTGCTGATTGAAAAAGGAATCTTGCGTAATTATATCCAAGATAAAAAAAATGCGCGTTTAATGGGAACACAATCAACAGGAAATGGCAGACGTGAGTCTTATGCTCATACACCTATGCCGCGAATGACAAACACCTATATGTTAGCAGGCGAGTCTCTGCCGGGTGATATTATTTCCTCTGTGAAGAGAGGATTATATGCCGTTAACTTTGGTGGCGGACAAGTTGATATTACCTCCGGTAAATTTGTGTTTTCTGCCAGCGAAGCGTATCTCATTGAAGATGGAAAAATCACCGCACCGGTTAAAGGTGCAACTCTGATTGGAAATGGTCCTGACGTGCTAACCAAAGTGTCAATGGTGGGTAACGATTTGAAATTAGATTCGGGCATTGGCATTTGCGGCAAGGATGGACAAAGCGTTCCTGTGGGAGTAGGACAGCCTACATTAAAAATCGATGCGCTGACGGTGGGTGGTACGCGGAAAGAATAATTCTATATTCGACACTAGTGCGCCTGCGCGGGAATGACAGCGATGAGCAAGATGAGTTTTTAACCTAGATTCAGCAGTTAGAATCTAGGTTTAAGTATCTCACCACGCAATAAGCACCTGTTATCGTCATCGCGAGGCTGCGAAGCGCTTAGCCGTGGCGAACCAAGAGTGCTAAGTGGTGAGGCTGGGTCGCCACGGCTAAGCGCTTCGCAGCCTCGCGATGACGGCTGTGAGTGTGTGCGTAACATGAGGAAGTATTTAAAGCGGTAAATACTCTTTTCCCTCCTCAGAATAAGTAAAAATCTGCCCGGTTTTGATATCAAAAAACCATAAGTGAATAATCAATTTTTTTTGCAGAATTTTTTCATGTATCCACGGAAAGGTGAGACAGTTTTGGTAAGAATGATTTAATGCTGATTTTGCGTAATCATCAGCGTTTTTAGGAGTGCAGTTAGGTGTTTTGATGAGAGAAACCCAGTTCGTGATAAAATCATTTTTATTTTCGTTATGACTATCTAAGAGAGCTTGAATTCCACCGCATTGGCTATGTCCTAATAAAATAAGATGATTAACTTGCAAGAATGATATTCCAAATTCGAGAGCAGCGCTTGTTCCGTGGTGGGCTTCATCTTTCTCGTAGGGAGGAATAATATTTGCCACATTGCGTACCACAAATAAATCTCCAGGATCGCATTGAAGTATGAGAGCTGGGTCAACACGTGAATCGCAACAGGCAACTATCATCACTTGTGGTTGTTGGCCATAGTGAGATAAAAATTGCATGACAGACTTATCACCCTGCGCATATTTATTTCTGAATGTTTGGTAGCCTTGCAACATTTTAACAAAACCATTTTTCATGCG
>JABDBD010000004.1 GCA_013288815.1 Gammaproteobacteria bacterium
TTGGGAAGACAAAGAGCTTTTCGAGGAAGAGATCCAAGCTTGGGCTAATGGGCCTGTTGTTCCAGCATTGCATAAAATTCACCAAGGTATTTTTAAACTGGATCCTGGTTTTTTTAGCGGTGATATTGCGCGTATTCCTGATACAAGCAAAGATGTTATTGATCGGGTTCTAAAGTTTTATGGTGATAAAGATGCTCAATGGTTAAGCGACCTAACGCATATGGAAGAACCTTGGAAGCGAGCTCGAGTTGGTTTAGCTGATGGAGAGCGTGGCAATAGTATTATTTCAATTGAGTCGATGGCAGATTATTACAGTAGCCTCTAAGATTTTAAAATGTCTAAAAAAGATAAACGCCAACCCAAAATTAATTACAATCCTGCTAACAAAGAAATACGTGCGCATTACGAACCGCATAATAGGGTTCCGCGTGTAAAGGAAGACCCGGAATCCACCGAACATCTAACTCCTGCCTGGCAATTTCATCGTTGTGATGATGAGCATACTTTATGGGGGTGGGGAAAATTAGACGGTAAAGCGTATCTTGATATAATAAAAAATCTGCATGGATTTGAAACCATGACCTGGAATCAAATTAAGCAAGCTGCTGGTGGTAGGTCTAGCGGCACTAACAATCACACATTATCCATTGATGAATTTGTCAAGGAAGCAAAAAAACGGTTAGAAGAACTTAAGATATCAGATGAATATGAAAAATTATTTTCATTACGTTTAGAGAATAAGCTTCGGCTATATGGCATTCGTGATGGACGCGTGTTGAGATTTATTTGGCATGATCCGTATCACGGGAGCAAGAATGGAGCGTACCCAACTAAAAAATAAATCTATATTTTTAGTTTGATATATATAGATTCAAAATGCGAGGGTCTCTCTTTTTTTTATATTAATTAAATATTGACTAGTACATTCCTCATTATGTTTCATATAAAGAGAAATATTTAATATTGGATTTTTCATATCTGTAAGGTTCACCCAGAAAAAGATACATGATGATTTACCTTGAAATTCAAGATCATAACATTTGAGGCATGCTGATATGGAATTTTTAGAAAAAATGGGTTGTCTTCAATCTTCTAGCGCCACCCAGGCCCATTATTGTTTTGTGGCTCATCTTTTGTTCCACCATGAGCTGACTGGGTCGTTTTTTCATGAGAAACATTTTGTTTTTTTGCTTGGCTAGAGTTTGTGGGTGAACTTGCTGAAGTATCGCGAACTGGCCTGATAACTGCCCCGTGAGAAACATTGTGAGAAACATTTTGTTTTTTTGCTTGGCTAGAGTTTGTGGGTGAACTTGCTGAAGTATGGTGAACCGACTTGATATTTGCCGTTTTCGATGCTGCTTGATTACCTCGGGCATTTGAGAGCGCTCTCTCAATATCGCTATTTGAAGTTTTTAATTGTTCTGCATTTACTTGTACTTGCTTTTGTTCAAGACTACCTACACTATCCACGGCTCGTTGAGCAAGCCTTATTTGCTTCGCTTGATCAATAAGAGCAAGATCATAAGCTATCGTGTTCAAGTCTGTTAATATCAACTTTTATGGTTCTAGTTTTCATAGCCTCATCATTATCAGGTATGGTTCTATGATATCTTAACATACCCCCCCCTTCGAAAATTCATATATATGCTTTCATTATATACTATAAATAAAAAAAACAGGGTCAAGTTTAACAATTCGATCATTGCTTTTCAAAAAAAAGAAGGGGGAAATCTAAATTTAGTACGGCATCATATTGATAATATTATGATATTGTATTAAGTTCCGATTTGCTCACAGTTTCGATCCTTAACAGAAAAAACTCAAATTATCCTGAATACGTTAAACTGGAATAGTTCAGATAACAAAAAGAAAATTTTAGCTATCACAAAGACGATAATGCCCATGTAGAGCAAAAGAATTGGACCCATGTTCGTCAATTATTCGGGTATTACCGAATCGAGGATAAATCATTAATCTCTCTAATGAATGACCTGTACAAGAATGAATGTTCATTACTACATAATTATTTTTATCCTGCTATGAAGCTCATAGATAAATGTCGTATTCAATCCAAAATTAAAAAGAAACATGATAAGCCTTTAACACCCTATCAACGTCTCATGGCCAGCGAACATATCAATCTATCGCAAAAGAAACGATTAACAGCCATATACGAATCTCTTAATCCTTTTGAACTGAAAGCTAGCCTTGAAACAAAGCTTAAAAACATTTTTTCTAGGATTGATGTAAAATTAAAAGGAAGGAGAATTGCAATATGATCAGGATCATCAACTTAGGCCCTTATTTCGGTAACATGAATTATGAGGCAACGAATCATTACTTGGGTAACATTTTATTTTGAGGCAACAGGTTATTACTTAATAAGTCATTGATTTTACTCTAAAGTTAAATTTGCTCACTGACCACAAACACATTTTTGATTAAGTTAATCTGTTGTCAATTTGTAATGCGGTTACATCAAACTGGTAACTATCATCATTTGGGATTTCTTCTTAACTCGGGTTCGTTATTAACACGCTTATGTCGTTATATTGCAAGGCCACCTATTGCCGTATATCGATTTACGTGATGATTCTGTGTTACTGCATACGCCTGTTAAAAAACAGAAAGGACAAAAATTACTAGACTCTGCCGAATTTAGGATTATAAAAAATAAAGGAGATATAACTTAAACCAGCTGCAACAACCGTCCAAAATCGATGATATTCGCAAATAGCTCACTTGCTATTACATCATCGTCCACACCGCTCACATGGATAAGCACAGGACGATAAGAAAAATTTTTAGGTAAAGAAAGATTATTTATTTTCTTTTTCATTTCTAGCACAACATTCATTTGTACTGGATTCTTCAAAAACTTAATTTCACAAAGATATAAACAATTAAAACGAGTTTGGATCATATAATCAATTTGACAGCCGTTTTGCTTCACTGTGTTTCGCTGAAAATAAGGATTATCATTTACAATTTCTGCTGGGTCTATATGCAAAAGTTGCTGGACCAAGTGACGGTTTTGCAAAACTAGATTCTCGAATTGGAATCCCATTATACTTTCCCAGCCTGGCAATGTTGATAGTGATCGATTAACAAAAGCATCACGAGCAATTTTATCTTTGTTGGGGAAGATGTATTTCAAATAAAACCGGACATAATTATCACAAATTCGGAAATGACTTAACTTTGATTGCAAGCCGCTATGAATAGCCCAAGTATAATCGCGCCGTACAAATCCCGCAGAAATCAAATCATTGAGATATTGGCTTAGCACTCCGCTTTTCTTCATCTTAAGATATCTAAAAATATCATCCAATTCAGCCATAGGGTGCTTGATTAAACAAAATAAAATTTGTTGGTAGATTTCGCTATGCTGGGTAAATAGGTCATGAAAAGTTTTATCAAATTCATTATAAAAAAATCCTTCCTGAGTAAAACAAAGGCGCTTAATATTATCCTCCGCTATTTTTTTAGGAGAAATGACTTCTAGATAACGTGGAACACCACCGGTCACCGCTAGCAATTTGAATTTTTCATTGGCTGATATTTGCTCCTTTTGTGCGCCCCAAAATTCATTACACTCGGGCAATGTTAATTCACCAAGCGTCAAGGTTAAATCGACTCTTCCCACAAATCCTGTGCTACTTAAAATGTTTTTTTCTATCCATGAAGAGACAGAGCCACATAACACTAAGATCAATTTCGGATTTTTTTTAAAATGCAAGTCCCAAGCATTTTTAAGTTTTCCTAAAAAAGTCGGGTCTTTAGAGCCCATCCAAGAAATTTCATCTAGTAAAATAATAACTCTTCCTCTTTTAGTTTGTTCCGCAAGATGCCAAAACAAATCACTCCAATCCGATTGATAAGAAAAGGGAATTTGAAAAATTCTTGCCATTTCGCGTGCAAACTCTTCACGTTGATGTTTGGACGTTGTTTTTTTAGTTGGGGATAACCCTGAAAGAGTAACAGACTTAAAACCTTTCCCAAATTCTTCAATGAGGCGGCTTTTCCCTATGCGTCGCCGTCCTTTCACGACAACTAGACTGGCGGTATCACGGCTGAGCAAGTCTTTCAACTGCATCAGTTCTCTTTTGCGGCCTATAAAGGGTGTCATTTGGATGTCCTCAGTTTCACTTTACACAGTTTAGCTAAATATCTTGCACCAAACAACACATTTTACTGTTTGGTGCAAGATATACTAAATACAATTTCTTGCACCAAATAGGAGAACAATCTATTTGGTGCATTTTTTCTGAAGGGTAAAGGGGCGGATTTTAATGTGAAGTGTGACAAAGCCGTTTGCTATGAAGGGCACTTGCATAGTGCCCCTCAATTGCAATTTTTTTATTTCGAAACACGCCTGCGCAAGTCAGATCCTTCTGTCTCTGATTCAGGTTTGATATCCATAATTTCAAAAGATGCCAATTTGCGTTGTGCCATTGTTTGTAGGCTTGTGATCTCTTCAAGATGTCGTCGTGTTTTTTCTGCTTGCTTTGATTTCCAATGATCTAAGGCTAGGCCACCCACTGCACCGGCTGCAACAGATTTAGCACTGTTTGCAAATATATGCCCAAAAAACGTGACTGCGCCTGCGTATGGATAAGTCATCAAGCCCGATAAAGCTCCAACGCCTATACCACCTAATGCGCCATATTTTAAAAAAGAAGGGATGCAATCTTGACCGTTGACATGCCAAAGGTCAACACTTGATTCTTTGTATATATTGCGGCTGAATTATTCACATTTTGATTCAATAGCATCTTATTCTCACGCCCGCTCTTTTCCGTTTGCTGTTTTACGAGATTCTAATTGCCGAATCTAGGATAATAATTTCTTGCGATTGTACCTGCGCTGTAGTTAACCTATGAGTTTCTAGTACAAGAGAAATTAGAGTTAGTGTAAAGGACTAAATGAACTATCACCACTATAAGGAATGTATATGATATCTTGTTCAATGCAGATCGATAAAAGTATATTTGGTCAAAATTGGAAAAAATTTCTTTTTTGGGGCATAGCGTTTGTCCTTCTAGGTATGGTAGCGGCTAGTGCAGCTGTATTCACTACGCTTCTTACTGTGATCTTCATCGGATTTATCATTTTAATCGCTGGCGCAATTATTATGGTAGATGCTGTGACCTTTTGGCGTGGGAAAATGAGTGGTCTTCTCTTGCATCTAGTAATGGGTTTACTGTATGTGGTAGTGGGTATGATGCTCATTCAAAGCCCTTTCAAAGCATCTATTTCTTTAACGTTGTTGCTTGGAATTTTTTATCTTGCGCTTGGTGTTTTTCGTACGGTCTATGCATTGTCACATAGAATGCCAAGGTGGGGGCTCAACTTATTTCATGCGCTCGTTACGTTGGCGCTTGGGGCATTAATTTTAGCTAATTGGCCTGCTTCAAGTCTTTATATTATTGGTTTGTTTGTTGGAATAGATCTCATATTTTGTGGCTATGTTTATATAATGGGAGCATTGGCAGGGCATGCGATGCAGAAATAATCCTCCTCAGTCCAAGAGTACTATAGAAAATAACGAATCTAGAATGATAGGGAGGACATTCGTCCCCCTTATCTAATACGGTGTCGAGCACCAAGTATTACAAGTCTGGTTCGTTCTTAAATTTACGATAAGTGCTTCGGTACAAGACCCATCAGGATCTCCTGACATAAATACCACTTCATCCCCTAATTGAAAATCATGACAAAAAGATTTTGCAGCGAAATTAACGCCATTAATTATCAAAAATTCATCGTTAGCCGACGATTCGACTTTATAAGTATCTTCGGCATGCACAATGGTCGAGATAAGTAACAAAATACACAGAGTCAGTCTTTTCATAACACTCCTTGATTTTGAAAAGTATTTTAAGAAACAATATACTGAGACGAGAAATAGTTTTGTTTAATGTTGTTCATCACAGAAGATAACTTGCTACCTAATGTTTTTTTTGTTGCATATCGAATTTCAAAAAGATTGCACTCTTTGCTTTTTTCTAAAAGATAATCATCGCTTGTTTTTATTTCGTCAATTAACTTGTATTCAAAGGCTTGAGTACCTAACCAATGTTCGCCTGTTGAAACTTTTTGAATATCCATGTGACCACGATATTGCATGATGGCATTTTTAAAAAGTGTGTGAATCTCTTCTATTTCATGTTGTAATTTATCTCGGCCTTCTTCCGTGTTTTTTCCAAACATCGTTAATGTGCGTTTGAATCCACCAGCAGTTAATTGTTCGAAGTCGATATGTTTTTCTTTTAAGTAACGATTAAAATTGGGGAGCTGAATTATAACTCCAATAGAGCCAATAATGGCAAAGGGAGCGGCTAAAATTTTATTAGCAACGCTTGCCATTAGATAGCCGCCACTTGCTGCGACTTTGTCGACAATCACAGTTAATGGAATGTGTTGTTGACGTAGTCGCGCAAGTTGTGCGGCTGCTAAGCCATAGGCATGTACCATTCCACCGCCGCTTTCAAGACAAACAACAACCTCATCACTTGTTTTTGCAACACCGAGAATTGCTGTGATTTCTTCGCGTAATGCAGTGACTGCGGTTGCTTTGATATCCCCATCAAAATGAATGACAAAAATATTTTTATCGGAATGTTTGCCAGCTAATTTTGTTTTGGTTTTTTCATCTGCTTTTTGTTTTTTTAAAAATTGTTTTAATTGCTCTTTTGGAAGAATTTCAGAAAAAAGTGCCTCTGTCGTCTCTTGATAATTTTTATTGAGATTTTTTATTTGAATGCGACCTTTTAATTTTTCTTTACCTTTGCTGAGTAAGGCAAGAATTCCTCCCAGTAGCACTAGAAGTAGGATCACAATAATAATTGCTTTGGTGGTAAAGAAGGTGAGTTGTATAAGTGCATTTAACATTTGTTACTCCTGCAGACCCTAATGTAATAAAATGATATTTTAAAGGCTTTTGGGTTTTACTAAAATAATTTGATGAGTGCGAGGTTTATGATTTGATACGGTGATAAAATTAATTTGTTTCATATCATATAAATCGGATTTTGTATTAAATAATAAATTGGTTGGGATCATTGTCGTATCTTTTTTCTTGAAGGCAAGCAGCCAGCTGTAAGTTCGTGGAACTACGCCAACTGAACCTACCCAGAGAGGCTGATCGGTCTGTTTAAAAATAATATTTGCACTCCATAAGCGTAAAACAATTAATTTCTTATCAATATGTTTCACAAGCACTAAGGCAGGATTTTTATTTAAATAAAGAGGGGATACAAGAGGTAGATGTTCAGAGCTGCTAATGTCGGCTACTCGATAAACGATATCTATCCAATTTCTTTCTGGTGGTGTTTGCCAGCCTTGGGCTTCCAAAAATGATTGTATGTCACTCAAGCTGCCAATCCATTGTAAATTTAATATTTCTGTCGCAATTCCAATTCTTCCCGCGCGATATCTCGGCAAATGGGAAACGTTTTGATCCCACCAGGAGTTGAGAGAGACGCTGTAAACAGGCCAATCGAGCATCGCGTAGTCGTGCTTTAGTTTGTTGAGATTTTTATAGTAAAACAATCCAACGAAGCAAAGTAATGTGGTAAGAGCGACGATAATAATCCCTTTTGCTCTGATAGCGGATTCTTTTTTTCGATTGTACGAGATAACAATAAATATCAAGAGACTGGTGCTGAGTAACCATCCGCCTAAAATATCTGTAAACCAGTGAGCGCCAAGATATAATCTAGAGAGGCTGATGCTTAATATGATGATGAGCATCAGGAAGTATAACGGTTTTTTTCGTTTGATACCTGAGGCGCTGATTATCAATAAAGTCAATGCTGAGTAAAATACGCTTGAAAGTGTAGTGTGCCCACTTGGAAAAGAGTGGCTTTCTGGGCTATTCATAATTCCCCAAGGGCGAGGGGAATGGATGCTATTTTTAAATAATAAAATACTTGCACCAGTTAAACCTAATAAAAGTAAAACATGCCAAGCGGTGTGCCAGTTTCGTTTCCAACAAAGCCAAGCAAAGATAGCAAGGATAGTCGGGACTAAAACTTTTTTATCACCTAGTAATGTGAGGAATATTTGAAAATTATCAGCATTTGGACTTCTGAAGCTGCGGAATAAATAAAAAAAGACATTATTGACCCCGATTGTCTGCGAGCCATGCATATAAATATATATCGCCAATGCGAAGAAAAGCAGCGATGTGATAACAAAGTAAAATGCTAAAGCCAATTGTCCGTGAGTTTTGTTGTTGTCATAATGTTTTAGCATTTTAGTGAAGAAATAAAATCGAGGCGATTGTGATAGGTGTCGCCAAGTCCAATTTAAGAATTGATTGATTTTGTTGCTGATGAGCATAAAAATTTTATAAGTTAGCCATACGCAGAGTACGATAAACAAACCAAGCAAGAAGAACATGGATATTGCGTGAATGGCAATGTCTGGAGATAATTCCAAGGAAGCTGCGCCTAATAAAATACCTGGTAACATGTAAGTTGGCGCCCATCCAATAGCTGAAATGACGTTAGCAAAGAAAAATCGTATAGGTTGCATTCGTAACATTCCTGCAACGACTGGAACAAGTGCGCGAACAGGTCCTACAAAGCGCCCTATAAAAACACTCATGCTTCCATATTTAAAAAAGAATCGTTCGCCGCTTGCCAATAAATAAGGATTAGTACGAAAAGGCCATAAGTCACGCATATGATCTTTGAAATAATAGCCTAGCCAATAACTAATGCTATCACCGACAATAGCCCCGATGATTGCCCAGATTAAGATAGACCATAGAGGAATGACACCAGCACCAATTAATGCACCAATAGCGGTCATCACGACAGAGCCGGGAATAATAGTGCCAACAACAGCAACAGATTCGCCTGCTGAAATGATAAAAGTAGCAACGCCTGCCATATTTGGATGGGCGTTTAGCCACTGTAACATTGGATTGATGATGTCAGACATAGTGAGTTTAGTGATTAATCCATTAATTAAGTTATATACCCATTACACCTCAAGATGCGAACTTTAACAACACATCTTGCGGCGCATTTGAAACGTTTTTCAATCGAAAAACCTCACAATACAACAAGTATTGCTGCGGTTTTTCTCAATCAAAACGTTTCAACTGCTTGCAATCTGCATTGTTAAAGTTCGCATCTTGAGGTGTAATGGGTATATAGGTTATAGTTTTATTTTCTTATGTGACTTCTTCCCCCGACGCTTGTTTGTCAGCATGATAAGACGATCTAACCAAAGGACCGCTAGCAACCTTACTAAATCCGAGTTTTTTAGCGAGGATTGCAAAATGTTGGAACTCCTCTGGTGTAATATAACGGCTGACTGGCATATGAAATTTGCTAGGTTGTAAATACTGCCCCAATGTTAGCATGTCAACATCATGTGTCCGCAAGTCAATCAAGGTCTGTTCTATTTCTTCATTCGTCTCACCTAAGCCTAACATTAATCCTGATTTCGTTGGGATATGACTAAATTTTGATTTAAATACTTTTAATAACAATAATGAGTGCGCATAATCCGAACCGGGTCTTGCTTGTTTGTAAAGTCTAGGCACTGTTTCAATATTATGATTAAAGACATCCGGAAGCTCTGTTCCTGTTGCTTCGAGTGCAATATCCATTCGGCCTCGATAATCGGGCACCAATACTTCAATCTTAATAGTGGGGTTGTGAGCTCTGATTTCTTTTAAGCACGCACTGAAATGACTTGCGCCTCCATCTCGTAAATCATCTCTATCCACAGAGGTAATCACAACGTATTTCAGGCCCATTTGAGCAATGGTCTTTGCTAAATTCAGCGGCTCATTGGTGTCGAGTGGATCAGGTCTGCCATGTGCAACGTCACAAAAACTGCATCGTCTTGTACACTTGTCACCCATAATCATGAAAGTGGCGGTTCCATGACTGAAGCACTCAGGCAGGTTTGGGCAGGATGCTTCTTCACAGACTGTGACTAATTTATTATCGCGTAAAATTTTTTTTAAGTCTGCGACAGCAGGTGAAGCAGGAATACGAATACGGATCCAGTCAGGTTTTCGAAGGAGAGTTGTGCTTGCTTCGATTTTTACGGGTATGCGCGCAAGTTTTTCAGCGCCACGTTGTTTTTGTGTAGGACTGGCGAAAGTTTTTGTTTCCATAAAAGCTGGATTCCCATTCGTTGTTTTGATCAATTTATTAGTATATCCTAAGTTTGCGCTCAGGCACTCAATAAGTTGTAATCCAATCGATTTTATCGGTGGGGCTGTTACCCATTCTGACAATTGTGTCATTTGTAATTGGCTGTATCCACACGGATTGATACGAGAAAAAGGCTCTAAGTCCATATCAACATTTAGTGCTAACCCATGATAAGAGCAGCCTCTTTTAATCCGCAAACCGATCGAAGCTATTTTTTTATTATCAATGTAAATACCGGGTGCTTCGCATTTTGATGTTGCAGAGAGATGATAATTCAGGAGTAGCTGTATGACGGATTGCTCCAATGCTGTTACTAGTTCTCGGACGTTCAGTTTTTTACGCTTAACATCGATTAATACGTAAGCTATCAGTTGTCCGGGGCCATGAAAGGTGACTTGTCCACCTCTATCGATGGGTATGACAGGGATTTCACCGGGATTTAAGACATGCTCAGGTTTACCATTTTGTCCTTGTGTAAAGACAGGTGGATGCTCCAGTATCCATATTTCATCAGGTGTTTCTGGAAGACGCTGGCTTGTAAATTCTTTCATTTTTTGCCAGCAAGTTAAATAATCTTGCAGACCTAAAAAACGAAAGATAACGTGATTATTTATCATAATGCCATCAGGACTAAAGGGTTAGATGTTAATTCACGGTAAATGTCATCGAGCTGTAATTGACTCTCTACGAAAACCGTGACGGTTAAGGCTAAGTATTTTTTATCTTTGCTAGGCCGCGTTCGGATCGCATTTTCGGACAAGTTTGGGATATGTTTGTGAATAATGCTGAGAACTTCAGTTTCAAATTCGTCAGAAGCTACCCCAAAAACTTTGATCGCAAATTCGCAGGGAAAGGTGAGTAGAGAATCTTTATCGTTTGGCATTGTGCATAGTTAGCCTATAAAAAAGAAAATGAGCATGTGTGAAAGCATGCTCACAATGGATATTAACCGTTATTCACTTGATCGTTAGATTTCGCAAAAATCTTATAAAATCGAAAGCTCATCGCATCTGCAGCTCTTCTAAAAATGCTGCCTTTAGGGTCGTTCGTTAAAGCAACTAAGGGTTTGGATGCAACAACTTGATTATTTAACACGACGTCTATGGATCCACAGACTTGGCCTTTGACAATAGGCGCAACGATGGGTTCATTGAGTTTGATAACATGTTGCATATTTTTAGATTGTCCTGCAGGTAATGTTGCATACCAGTCATCTTCAAACCCTAAAGAAATTTGTTTATCGTCGCCCTTCCATACGCGAGCTTCTGCTAGCGCTTTTTTTCCATCATAAAGTTTATGTGTTTCAAAGAAGCGAAATCCATACGTTAAAAGACGGATAGAATCTTCTGTTCTAGCGTTGTCGCTTGGGGATCCCATAATGACACTAATCAGACGCATTTTATCTTTGATAGCGGAAGCCACTAAACAATAACCAGCATCATCAGTATGCCCTGTTTTCAATCCATCAGCATATTGATAACGCCAGAGCAAACGATTTCGATTGGGTTGGCGAATTCCATTAAACGTAAACCATTTTTCTGAAAAATATTTATAATCTTCTGGGTAAACCTGGGTAAGTGCTCGTGCTAATGTCGCAAAATCTCTTGGTGTAGAGTAGTGATTCGGGTTAGGTAAGCCGGTGCTATCCATAAAATGACTGCTGTTCATTCCCAGAGTTTTTGCTTGAGTATTCATCATGGAGGCAAAAGCTTCTTCAGTGCCGGCAACATATTCTGCCATTGCAACTGATGCATCATTGCCAGAGGCAACAGCGATGCCTTGTATTAAATCTTTTGCTGGGACTTCATCATTTACTTTGACAAACATGCGGGAACCGCCTGTGCGCCAAGCCTTGGTGCTAATTCTGACTTTGTCGTCTAAATGAATGCTGCCACTTTTTAAAGCGCCTGAAATGATATACAGCGACATGAGTTTAGTTAAACTAGCTGGCGCCATGCGCATATCGGGATTTTTTTCTGCCAACACTTTTCCGCTATTTGCATCGATTAATATGTAACCTTTGGCGTCAATGTTCGGAGAAGCAGGCGTCACCATGGGTTGAAGCGGCTGGTTGGGTATGGGAATAATTGGGCTGGCCCAACTGGTGGAAGTGATAGTGATGAGTGTTAATATGAAACCTACCATATTAAATATAGTTACATTACGCTGCATGGAGTTATTCCTAATCTAAAGTTCAAGTAAACGCGCAAGAGGTATATCATCACCTCAAACAGCAAATTCTATCACAACTGATGCTTTTAAAAAGCTTTGGTACCCGGCTAGGATTAAAAATAATTAAACGATGTGGAGTTTTTATTGTTTTAGCTATAGATTTTTTTATTTATAATGAGTAATATGCCCCCCGATCGATTCGATTCCAATTGCTTGTGCTCCATCAACCTGGGTTTGTTTTATGGTGGAGGAATAGGGGCTGTTGACATTCGCTAGACCCTAGATTTCCCCGTCATACCAGCATCCCGCTCTGGGGAGTTGGAAAAATCGTGTCCAATGACTCTTCAAAGCTTCTTTGTTTCTTTAAATTTTTTTTAAGGACATGACTCTGAAGTGGTTTTTTTCTGCGCGAGCGGAAAATTATAGAATAAAAAATTAGTTAATTTTACTAAAGGAGTATTTCAATGTCTTTTTATCGTTATATGCTAACCGCTGTTGCTTCTATGGCTTTGGTCACATCTGTTTCAGTATTTGCTGACGACACGACAACAACCACAACTAATGACACAACTACTACAACAACAGCTGCTCCAGTTGGTGCAACACCAACGACAGCTGCTGATGTAACACCTGCTCCAGCTGCTGATGCAAAAGCTGCGCCAGCAACAACTACCGAAACAACCTCCACCACAACCACAACTGCTTCTGACAAAGTTGATCTCAACAAAGCAACTGTTAAGCAATTGATGAAAGTGAAAGGTATGAGCGCTGCTAAAGCGAAGGCTATTGTTAGCTATCGTAAAAAACACGGTGATTTCAAATCAGTAAGTGATTTGTCAAATGTCAAAGGCTTCAAAAAAATGAAAAACATGAAAGACATGGAAGATCAACTCAACGTTGAGTAATCTGTAGAAAACATGTTAGACACGTCAACTTATGTAAATAGGTTGATAGTCGGAAAAACCCGCTGCTGAATCAGTTGCGGGTTTTTTTATGGGCGCATGTTATATATGGCAATCACCCACCGCCGTCAGATGAGTTAGAGCAAAAAAATAACTTGATATCACGGCGGGTAGATTGTAATATTTCGCCCCCTTCAATAATCCTTCTGGATAGCTGTCATGCGTTCATTCTGTGGTCTAGATTTTGGTACTAGCAATTCAACGATTGGCGTCTGCATGGATAATGTTTGCCAATTAATTCCATTAGAAAATAAACAATCTACAATTCGCTCGGCTATTTTTTGTGATACAGAATTAAAGCAGTGGGAGTTTGGGCAGCATGGCATCAACCATTATTTAGAAGGCACTCCAGGAAGGCTGATGATGGCACTGAAATCAGTGTTGGGGTCGTCTTTGATGGAGGATAAAACCGTTATTTTTAATGAATATGTGCCCTACACTCATGTTCTGGCGCAGTTTATTAAACATGTCAAATCAAAAGCTGAAAATACATTAGGTGCAGAACTCACACATGTTGTGATGGGTAGGCCAGTTCATTTTCATGATAACGATATTGAAAAAGATCAGTTAGCACAGAATACGCTAGAGTCGATTGCACGTGAGGTGGGTTTTAAAGAAGTGACATTTCAATTTGAACCGATTGCTGCTGCATTGACTTATGAAGCCACTATTCAACAAGAACAATTAGCGTTAATTATTGATATGGGGGGTGGTACCTCAGATTTTACCGTTATCCGTTTGCATCCTGGAGTTGAAACCATAGACCGTTCACAAGATGTATTAGCAAACTGTGGTATTCATATTGCAGGAACTGATTTTGATAAAAAATTAAGCTTACACTCTATCATGCCGTTGTTAGGTATGGGGAGTTTGATACGAGGATCCAGTAGTGATATCGAAATGCCTTCGTCTTATTATTATGATTTAACAACATGGCACACATTAAGTAATTTGTATGATCCAAAAACCATAGCGCATGTGAATTCTATTCGATTGATGGCTTATGAAAAACATCTGTTAAGTCGTCTCATTCATGTTTTAAAAAAACGCGCGGGTCACCATATTCTCGATTCCGTTGAAACGACTAAGCAACGGTTGAGTGATGTCACGGAAGTGAATGTAGATTTATCCTTTATTGAAGATGAGTTGGATATTTTAATCGCGCGATCAACACTCAATATGATTATCGAAGATTCTCTACAAAAAATTATTCAGGTAATCGAAGAAACTGTGAAAATCAGCGGTGTCACTTTTAATGATATTAATGCTATTTTTTACACGGGTGGATCAACAAAAATTCCTAAGATTCGTGAAAAGATAAATAGCTTATTTCCTCAGGCAACTGTTATTCAAGGTGATGCGTTTGGAAGTGTAGGAATGGGGTTGACAATTGAAGCAAAAAGAAAATATAACAACAGAAAAGGTGAATGATGACTATTAAAAATGTGGTTGTGGATTTGGGCGGTGTTTTGATTAATCTAAAATATCAACTAACATCAGAAGCGTTTCGAAAATTAGGTGTTACCAATTTTGATGAGTTGTATACGCAGCACGCGCAAGTTGAGCTGTTTAGTCAATTCGAAACGGGGAAAATTACAAGTGAAGAGTTTCGCTTTCAGCTGCGAGAGAGATTGGATTTAATTGTCAGTGATGAAAAACTCGATGCTGCTTGGAATGCGATGTTATTGGATTTAAATAAAGCTGCGTTGGAACATTTAAAATGCTTATATATGAATAGCGGATATAACGTTATTCTTTTCAGCAACACGAATGAAATACATTTAAAAGCGTTTCAAGAAATTTGTCAGCGCGAGCTAGGTCAACCCAACTTAAAAGGTTTTTTACATAAAGAATATTATTCTTGTCGATATGGAAAGATGAAGCCGTATCCAGAATCATTTACTGCGTTGTTGGAAGAAAATGGTTTTAAAGCCAGTGAAACGATTTTCTTTGATGATACTGATCGACATATTAAAGGTGCTCAGGCTGCTGGACTGCATACCTATCACATTGCAAATGGTAAAACATTATCGGATGGGATTAATTCGATTGAGGCGTTGAATGTGAAGTTGCTGTCGGAAGAGCGACGTGTTGAGGAGCAAGCTAGGGAGCGGGTGGGGTATCGTTAAAGAGAAAATTTGATCGTAATAACGCGAGTTCCGATCGGTGTCATATATGACAGAACCGTTACTTTCTCCCTTTCTCAAGGGAGGGGGGGATTATAATCTGGCCAATATACAAACAAGACAGCCAAAAAATTTCCCTCAGCCACCGTTGTTGACTGATATTGTTGTTTTCAAATAATCCAGATTGTTATAAAATGCTCAGCCTCAGACATGTTGCGCTGTGATGCGTATACATTTTAATGGGATATATTGGAAAACAGGTTAATAACCATGCCTAAAAGCTTTGATCATTACAAATCTATCATAAAAAAAGACTATTTAACGGTAGCTCAAGCAATTGCTGAAGGTAAATTGGATATTGTTAAAGCGGCTTTGAATGCAAACAATATCAATACAGCTATTTGTAGTGGCGATGTCAATTTACATTTTAGCTCGATTTATCATGCAATTTATTTGGGTCAAGTTGAGGTTGTTAAATGGATACTTGATGTTCTGCCTGTCAATTTAACATCTATACATATTTCTTTAAGCTTTTTAGGCTTTACGCTAACTTGTTACAAAGCTTCTGACTCCGTTTCTCAGGGGCCTCAATATCGTCAAATTCTCTGTCATTTATTAAAAAAACAAGAAGTATCGCTGACACATGAATCGGTCACGAAGTATTTTACTCAGCATAAAATAAAACAAGAAGATGATCCTAAGATCCATCTCTTAGAGAAACTATTTGATGAGTGCGGTGACTCTGAAAAAGAAACAAAGGCTGAGATTGCAAACTCGATAGCATTGTTATACCAAAAATTAAATCAACAAAATAAAGCAGATGAATGGTTTGAGCGAGCTGGGAGTTATGATGAAAAATTTGGAATACTGCATCAAGTGGAAAAAAATCTCATTCCTCAAAAAAAATTTTCAGAGGCTATTGATTTACTCGAAAGAAAATATGTTCACTTATCTATAAATTATCAGAAAAAAGCGATAAAGCTTCTTCTCAAATTTGCTTCGCCGAATCCATTGGAGTTAAATACTGCTGATGGTTTGGTTGAGACTCAAACAAAATCAAAGGATGCGTTAAATCGTTTGAATTCATCTATTAAGATTCCAGAGATCGATGAGATTTTTCAGCAAGCGGACAGGAGGGTGAATCCAGATTCAGATTTAAAAAATCCACCCAGAGAAATGCAATTCATCATGAAGTTAGCAAATGAAGCCTTGCAAGATTCAGATGAAAGTTTCGCGTATCTAAATAGTATTCCTTATGATTGTAAGCTTGATTTGGGTATCATTGCAGGGTATTTTCTGCTCCAGTCTAAAAAAATAGGGGATTTACTGAGATTACAGCTTCAAAAAAAAGTAGATGAACTAATCACATATGTTGAAGCATTAGAAACTTTATATGGTTTAAATAATAAGCCGATTAATGCAGCGCAGGCTATTGTATTACTTTCAAAAGTGAAAAACTTACCTTCTGATGTTGTCAATAAATATATTTTTTTTGCTTATTGTCATTTGTTTGCTGACATTCATCATTCTGATGAGCAACATGATTTGATTGAGAAGATAGTGGCTTTGCATAAAAAAATGATGCCGAAGGATGGCTACATTTATTATTTGCGAGAAGACATATTTAACTATCTACTGAATTTGCTTGTTAGAACGACAAATGAGACAGATCAGCTTATGTTGCTTTCACGAGCGGAAGCGCAGTATTTAAATGAAAAAAAACGAGAAGTTCCCGATAAGCGCTTTTTTGAAAATGCACAGCAGGGATTAGAATTTTTAGCAAAATCACAGAAAGATAAACCAAAATTATATGCTGCTATCAAATGGTTTCATGTAAGGTTAAATAATTATGATGCAACTGCAGAGAGTCTAGAAAAAAAATTAAAAGATTATCAAGAAGTGTATGCACTAGGCAATGAAAGTGCGGCAATCATTGTGGCAGATACGGCCGTGCAATTTGGAAAATATCTATCGCTTGCAATCGATTTTTATGGCAAGGCATTAAACTATTTGGTATCGAAGAATGGTGCTAAGTACTTAACGGTATTTGAAAAAGTTAAAAATATGCAGTCACTGGTATTATCCAAAGCTGATCGTGCCAGGCTTGCTGAGATAATCTCAAAACATGAACTGATAAATCTACGAACCAAACAAACATTGATACTACAAACACATAAAGCTAAACAACTGTCATATGCAGCTGGTTCAACAGATAAACATGAGTTATCTCATGGAGATTATTTGCCAGCAGTGGCGGATTTAATGAATTATTATCAGGCTTTCTCGTTGATTCGTAGAGGCAGTGTGCGACGCAAAATATATCTCTGTACCAAGGTGTTGTTGTTGACACTTGATTCTAAATTTACAGCAGAATACTTAAATTTATCGTTAGACGCTGTCGATAAGTATAAACAGCAAGCCACTGAGTTTTTAGATATTTATCTCACTTATCCTGCATATAAAAAATTTGCTGCATGGTGTCGTATATTGGTCTCTACTGAAAGAGCTAAAAAAACGATTCTATTGAACCCGGATGCGTTGATGTTAAAACAAGGGCTTGCTGATGGGTTTATGGATGATATTAAGCATGCGATGAACGAATTAAAGGCGTCTGAAGAAACAATACAAAATAAGCTGGCAGAAGATGTTGTGACGATATCGCTTGAAGAGCAAGTGATTGGCGATATGCTTCCATTGATTGAGCAAACAAAAAAAGAAACGCAATTTCAGAATATTATTCCTGATGTAGTAGTGTCTGCTCCGCAGGTACTAGTAGTCGCTTCGTCAGCATCTGTTGATCTGTTAAGTAATGATTTGTTGCAGAGCATAGATTTTTTTACAGAAAAACAAGCTGTTGATATGCCTTTGCCGGTGACGTCAGAAAGAGATAAGTTTGAAGATTCTCCGTATTTGCAGTTAGGAAGAAACATAGAGCCAACGATCAGTAGTATTGTTTCACCATCGATAGCTGCCTTGCCAGTGACTGCTATGGTGGCACCAGTCAGTGTGCCTATGACATCGGTACTACCCACTGACTCGATTGTAAAATTATCTCCTCTGGATGGTCTTGTGCTTTTTAGTCATCACTCATCCGCTGCTTCACTAGTGCTGGCGTCTGTTAAGTCAAAAGTTATTAAGCCCATTAAGCTCAAAACGGACAGTGCTGCTAAGAAGGTGTTGGTGTTTTCATAAATAGTATATACTTTTTAATATAGACTACTGGGGGCTCTATTATGAAAATAGCTAAATTGTTTCAAAATGGCCAGAGCCAAGCTGTTCGTTTACCAAAAGAATTTCGATTTGAAGGCGAAGAGGTTTTTATTAAAAAAATGGGTGAAGTGACTATCCTCATTCCTGTTAAAAATCCGTGGGGATCACTACGAAATAGCATTAATAAATTTTCTGATGACTTTATGGATTCTAGAGCACAACCGAAACAACAAGAACGGGAAGATATTTTTTTATGAAATACATGCTAGTACCGTTTCCATTTAATTTTGACCGGTTGCATCTCATCTTGCATTTATCTTTGAGCGATTAGTCTTTCAAAAAATGCTCGAGTTAGCGGAGCTAGCCCTCCGCTTTTTTGAAAGACTAATCGCTCAAATCTAAACGCAATCTGAGCGCAACCGGTCAAAATTAAATGGAAACGGTACTAGATACAAACATGTGTATTTATATTATCAAGAAGCATCCTGAAGACGCAGATGCTCATATTGTTGAATAATCGCATCAACAATCTCTTGATTAGACATGAACGTTTTTAATTTCTCGTAACCATTATTTCCTAAATTCGCAGCCATTTGTTTATCGACCGCTAATAATAAAATTTTCTCAGCAAGATCATATTGTTTGAAGGGATTAAATAAAAGCCCTGTTTTTTTATCATCTATCAACCAAGCAGTAGGGCCGCGATCAGATCCAATGATTGCGCGTGCATTTGCCATGGCTTCTGTCATGACTAATCCAAAGGCTTCCAATCCTATGCTGGGAAAGATAAGGGCGATACATTCTTGAAATAACTCTTGCGGATTTACCCAGCCACAAAAAAAGATGTTGTTCTCTAATTTTAATTGCTGGACCTTTTGTTCTAGTGATTTTTTTAAAGAACCTTTACCCGCTATTTTCAATATTAAATTTTGATTGTGTTGACACGCTAATGCAAACTCATCAATTAATATATCAATGCCTTTATGCTTTTCGAGTTGACCGATATACATAAAACAATTCATTTTTTTATTGTTTCTATCAATGGTGCTATTTTCTGGATGGAAAGGCGGTATATAAATGGCATTTTTAAAATTATTTTTTTCTAAATAGGTTACAAGTAATGGCGAGGGCGCCATAAATTTTTTAACGGTTTTTTTTAAAAGTGTTTTACGTTTATAAAAAGCAAATAAATGTGCGAGATACAATAAAAAATTTTTTCCTCTTTGATGTTCTCGCCAGCAAAGCGCATTTAATCCCGTCGGGCAAACTTGTAAGGTATTGTGGACATTCCATCCTGTTGGACAGATAGAAGTATAGTCATGCACGGTTTGAATGACAGGATAAGGCATGACTGCTTTTAATAAAGAAACAGTGTAGGTTCTGACGTTATGTAAATGGATGATGTCTGGCGAAAAGTTTTCGATGACTTGCTTTAATTCTTGATATTTTGCAGGGCTGAAAAACATTCGCCACCATTGACGTATGGGTAATGATGAAGAACTTTTTACTATTTCAAAATCAGGGCCGCTCTCAGCTTTTTCTCCAAAGCCTAAGCTAAAAACGGTGAGACCCGCTTGTTTTTTTAGTGCATTTTTTAAGGTAAAAAAATGCTTTTCTGCGCCTCCGGCAGATTCGGAATGAGTGTCTGTGATTAATAATATTTTCATAGAGCCTATAAAATAACACATTGACATGGAATTACTTTAGGCTAAAGTATAACCCTTCAAAAAAAACAATCGTAATCTGCTGTTTTCGTGTACTTATTAATCAGTTGTAGGGAATATTATGCGCAATTATATTCAAGATGAAATACAGAAAACGCTTACTGTGTTGTCACGTATTGAGCAAGATGAAGCAATATTGACTGCAGCTGAAGACATTGCGAGACAGTGTATTACGGCATTACGACATGGCAACAAAATTTTATTTGCTGGTAATGGCGGTAGTGCGGCAGATGCTCAGCATTTAGCTGCAGAGCTAGTGAGCCGGTTATGTTACGATCGTCCAGCTTTGTCTGCGATTGCGTTAACAACGGATACGTCAGCGTTAACGGCTATCGGTAATGATTATGCGTTTGAATATTTATTTGCTAGACAAGTCGAAGCATTAGGCCAAAAAGGCGATGTGCTGATTGGTATTTCAACATCTGGGAAATCAATGAATATTCTGCGAGCTTTTGAAGTTGCGCATGCTAAAGGCTTAATAACGGTTGGTTTTACACGAGATCATGCACCGTTAATGAGTGAGCGTTGTGATCTGACGTTGAATATTCCTGCGCGAGAAACTCCCAAAATACAAGAGTGTCATATTCTGTTTGGCCACATTATTTGTTCTTTGATCGAAGAAGAAATATTTGGTGCTGAATACAATCCTAAGCGCCAAAAAGCCGCTGTTTTCTAATGCAGGCGATTATTTTAGCGGGAGGGTTTGGTACCCGATTGCGCTCGGTTATCGGCAATATTCCTAAGCCTATGGCGCCTATTCAGGGCAAACCTTTTTTAGCCTACCTGCTGGACTATCTTCAATCTCAAGGCATCACAGAAGTCGTGTTGTCTGTGCATTATCTATATGAACAAATACAAACTTACTTCAGTAACGCTTATCGAGGTATTGCGATCCATTACGCAATTGAGGATCAGCCTTTAGGCACGGGTGGGGCAATTGTTCATGCGCTAGAGTCTATAAAAACTTTGCACCCTGTTTTTGTGTTAAATGGGGATACTTTTCTGCAGCTTGATTATCGCAATATGTGGGATTTACACACAAAAAACTCGCCAGTATTGACGATGGCGTTGCGCAGTGTGCCTGACTGTTATCGGTATGGTGCAGTGCAAGTTGAGGGTAATACTGTCAACTCATTTAGTGAGAAAGGTGTTGTGCAGGCTGGTTTGATTAATGCTGGGGTCTATTTAATTGAGCCAACGTTATTCCACAATCTTCCTATCAACAAACAATTTTCATTTGAAAATGAATTCTTATTCCCCTTCGTTAAGCAGCTTAAACCCCAAGCATTTTTAGTCGATAATTACTTTATCGACATTGGGATCCCTGAGGATTATGCTAACGCTTTGAATCTGTTTCCTATTTTATAACTATTTCGTAATTTTTTTTTAAAAACATTCCTACGGTAACCTGTTATTTTTTGGAAAAAAATAGTATGATTTCACGTTTGTTCGCCTGAAACTATAAAAAGGACCGTTTATGCAGAAAGAATTTCTTTTTACTTCTGAATCCGTCTCAGAAGGACACCCAGATAAAATTGCAGATCAAATTTCCGATGCGATTTTGGATGCAATGTTACAGCAAGATCCACGCTCTCGTGTAGCCTGTGAAACATTTGTTAAAACAGGAATGGTTTTAGTGGGAGGCGAAGTGACCACCAGCGCTTGGGTTGATATCGAGCAAATCACGCGTAATGTGGTGCGTGATATTGGTTACAATAGCTCCGAAATGGGATTTGATTGGGAATCCTGTGCAATTATGTCTGCGATTGGCAAACAATCTCCCGATATCGCGCAAGGTGTAGATCGCACCAAATTGGAAGAACAAGGCGCTGGCGATCAAGGGTTAATGTTTGGTTATGCAACGAATGAAACGGTAGGATTAATGCCTGCACCGATTTATTACGCTCACGAACTGGTGAAGCGTCAAGCAAAATTACGCAAAGATGGGACCTTAAATTGGTTGCGTCCGGATGCAAAAAGCCAAATTACTTTCCGTTATGTTGATGATAAGCCAGTGGGTGTTCAAACAGTTGTGTTGTCAACTCAACATCATCCTGACATTAGCCATTCTGATTTAACGAATGCAGTTATCGACGAAATTATCAAACCAACGATTCCTGCGGAATGGTTAGATAAAAATACGCAATACTTAGTGAATCCAACAGGACGTTTTGTGATTGGTGGTCCACTCGGAGATTGCGGATTAACCGGCAGAAAAATTATTGTTGATACCTACGGCGGTATGGCAAGACACGGCGGTGGTTGTTTTTCTGGGAAAGATCCTTCTAAAGTTGATCGCTCTGCAGCTTATGCGTGTCGCTACGTTGCTAAAAATATTGTTGCCTCGGGTATCGCAGATCGTTGTGAAATTCAAATTTCTTATGCAATCGGTGTTGCAGAACCAACATCAATTCACGTTGAAACATTTGGCACAGGAAAAATTTCGAATCAAGAAATTATTAAATTAATTAGAGAAAATTTTGATTTACGCCCATACGGAATTATCAAAATGTTAGATCTGATGAAGCCAATGTACAGACCCACAGCAAGTTACGGACATTTTGGTCGAGATGATTTGAATGTGAGCTGGGAAAAAACGGATAAAGTCGATACCTTACGTAAAGCAGCCAATTTTTAACGGAGCAGGTTATATGCAAGCACAAACCATTTCAAAAGTAACAACAGATTTTAAAGTCGCTGATATTGATCTTGCTGATTGGGGTCGAAAAGAAATTCGAATTGCTGAAACCGAAATGCCAGGATTAATGGCGCTGCGTGAAATGCATAAAGGTAAAAAACCTTTGAAAGGCGCCAGAATAGTTGGTTGCTTGCATATGACCGTACAAACAGCTGTGCTGATTGAAACCTTGATAGATTTAGGCGCTGAAGTGCGTTGGTCTTCTTGCAATATTTTTTCTACCCAAGATCATGCGGCAGCAGCGATTGCAAAAGCAGGCATTCCAGTATTTGCATGGAAAGGTGAAACAGAAGAAGAGTATTGGTGGTGTGTAGAGCAAACTATTACAGGCCCTAATGGATGGAAACCTAATTTGATTTTGGATGATGGCGGTGATTTAACATTAATGATCCATCAGAAATATCCTCAGCTTCTTGCTCATATCAAAGGTGTGTCTGAAGAAACAACGACAGGTGTGCATCGTCTTTATGAAATGCATAAAACAGGCGAATTAAAAGTTGCTGCAATCAATGTTAACGATTGCGTGACAAAATCCAAGTTTGATAATTTGTATGGCTGTCGTGAATCGTTAGTAGATGGCATTAAGCGTGCGACAGATGTCATGATTGCTGGAAAAATTGCTGTGATTTGCGGTTATGGCGATGTGGGTAAAGGCTGCGCACAATCATTAAGAGGATTGGGTGCGACAGTGTGGGTCACTGAAATCGATCCTATTTGTGCATTACAAGCGGCAATGGAAGGTTACCGTGTTGTCACGATGGATCACGCGGCATCTCTCGGTAATATTTTTGTAACCGCAACGGGTAATGCGAATGTCATTACTCATGAACATATGAAAAAAATGCAAGACCAAACGATAGTTTGTAATATCGGTCACTTTGATTCTGAAATTGATATTGCTTCATTGCGTCAATATCAATGGGAAAATATCAAACCGCAAGTGGATCATGTGATTTTCCCTGATGGAAAACGTTTGATTGTGTTGGCGGAAGGACGTCTGGTGAATTTAGGTTGTGCGACGGGTCATCCAAGTTTTGTGATGTCAACATCATTTACCAATCAAGTATTGGCTCAGCTAGAATTATGGCAGCATGCAGAAAAATATTCTATTGGCGTGCATATTTTACCGAAAAAACTCGATGAAATGGTTGCGCGATTACATTTAAAAAAATTGGGTGTGCAATTAACTGAATTAACAGAGGAACAAGCTCACTACTTAAATGTTTCTGTTAATGGTCCTTATAAACCTGATCATTATCGATATTAATTTACCAACAGGAAGTTAGTAACTATGAAACAATACCAAGTATATGGCATAGGAAATGCTTTAGTTGATATCGATTTTGAAGTGAGCTCGTGCACTCTTGAACGGTTAAACATTGAAAAAGGTGTTATGACACTGATTGATGAGGCAACACATCATCAATTGCTGGAAGAATTGGAAGGGATTAAGCATTTAAAAGCGTGTGGCGGCTCAGCTGCTAACACACTTTTTACGACCCAACAGTTAGGTGCAAAAACATTTTATTCATGTAAAGTCGGAAATGATAAGTCCGGTGATTTTTTCTATCGAGAGTTGGTTTCGAATGGTATTCAAACCAATTTGAAAGAAGACGAGCGAGAAGGCGTCACTGGAAAATGCATTGTATTAGTCACACCTGATGCAGATCGTACGATGAATACATTTTTAGGTGCAACTTCAAAATTTTCAAAAAACGAACTGTCTATCGATGCGTTACAAAATTCAGAATATCTTTATATAGAAGGCTACTTAGTGGCCTCACCAACAGGTTGTGAAGCGGCTATTTTAGCGTGCCAGTCTGCAGAAGCTGCTCAAGTCAAGGTTGCCTTGAGCTTGTCTGATCCGAATATGGTGACATATTTCAAAGATGGATTGTGTAACATCATTGGTGAACAAGTTGATCTCTTGTTTTGTAATGAGCGTGAAGCATTAATTTTTACAAATTCTCAAACGTTAAGTGATGCGAAAGACGAACTAAAAAAATATGCTAAAACATTTGCTATTACCCGTGGAGGTGATGGTTCTGTTATTTATGATGGTCACCAATTCCATGAGGTTCCTGCGTATCCGGCGAATGTTGTCGATACAGTTGGAGCGGGCGATGTGTTTGCAGGCGCTTTTTTGTTTGGCATTACAAAAGGTTTTAGTTACTTAGAATCAGCCGATTTAGCGAGTTTTGCAGCTGCAAAAGTCGTTGCAAAATTCGGACCACGGTTGAATCAACAGGAGATTGCTGATGTTCAACAGGCTGTTTTGAAGGAAGTTGTTTTTGCTTAATCAACGAAATCTACCCATACCCACTTTTAAAAAGAGTGTTGTTGCGTAAATCAGTTTTTTCCTTTTCATAAAGAAGGGATTTGAACATAGATAAAAAATTATGACCCCAGTTTCTAGCAAAGAGATATTAGAAAACGCACTGAAACAACGTATCCTACTGCTAGACGGCGGTATGGGTACAATGATTCAATCCTATCATTTGCAAGAACATGAGTATCGTGGTGAGCGCTTTAAAAATTTTCCAGTTGATTTAAAAGGGAATAATGATCTTTTATCGTTAACCCAGCCGCAGATTGTTTATGAAATTCACGCAGGTTATCTGGCTGCGGGTGCCGATTTGATTGAAACAAATACCTTTAATTCAACTGCCATTTCATTATCAGATTATCAAATGGCAGATCTTGCTTATGAGTTTAATTTTCAGGGGGCACGCTTAGCGCGGAAAGCTGCAGATGCTATGACACTGCAAACACCTGAAAAACCGAGATTTGTTGTAGGAATATTGGGTCCAACCAGTCGGACAGCATCGCTTTCACCAGATGTGAACGATCCTGGATTTCGAAATGTTCATTTTGATGAGTTAGTTGTAGCGTATACAGAGTCTATTCGCGGCCTAATTGATGGTTGTGTTGATATCTTGATGATAGAAACCATTTTCGATACGTTAAATTGCAAAGCTGCTATTTTTGCAGTTGAAAAGTATTTTGCAGATCATCAAATCAAATTGCCATTAATGATTTCAGGAACGATAACAGATGCCAGTGGCAGAACGTTATCAGGTCAAACCACACAAGCTTTTTGGCATTCTGTTCGTCATGCTAATCCATTTAGTATTGGTTTGAATTGTGCATTAGGTGCTGCAGCTTTGCGTCCATACATTCAAGAGTTATCGACTATTGCAGATACTTATATTAGTTTACATGCGAACGCAGGGTTGCCCAATGCGTTTGGTGAGTACGATGAGTCACCTCAAGAAACGGCAGCGATTATTCGAGAATTTGCTGAGTCTGGCTTTATTAACATTGTAGGAGGTTGTTGTGGCACAACGCCACTTCATATTCGTGCTTTAGCTGAAACCGTTCAAACAATCAAACCACGCTCTATCTCCATCATCCCCAAAGCTTGTCGTCTCAGTGGTCTTGAGCCACTGACAATTTCTTCTGACTCTCTTTTTGTGAATGTAGGTGAGCGAACTAATGTGACTGGATCATTGCGTTTTGCAGAATTGATTCGAAATAATGAATATACAACAGCACTAGAAGTAGCGCGTGATCAAGTCATTAATGGTGCGCAAATCATCGATGTCAACATGGATGAAGGCATGTTGGATGCTGAGGCTGCCATGGTGAAATTTTTAAATTTAATCGCAGCAGAGCCTGATATTGCGCGTGTACCTGTGATGATAGACTCATCCAAATGGTCAGTGATTGAAGCAGGATTAAAGTGCATCCAAGGAAAAGGCGTTATTAATTCCATTAGTTTGAAAGATGGAGAAGAAGCTTTTTTTGAAAAGGCTATACTTGCTAAACGTTATGGCGCAGCAATTGTTGTGATGGCTTTCGATGAGCAAGGTCAAGCAGATACAGAAGAACGCAAAGTTGCAATTTGTCAGCGTTGTTATGATTTATTAGTGAATAAAGTTCAATTTCCACCGGAAGATATTATTTTTGATCCCAATATTTTTGCGGTTGCGACGGGGATAGAAGAGCACAATAATTACGGCGTGGATTTCATTCAAGCAACAAAGCGAATCAAAGAAACATTACCATTTGCATTGGTGAGCGGTGGTGTCAGTAACGTTTCATTTGCTTTTCGAGGCAATAACCCAATACGCGAAGCGATTCATGCTGTATTTTTGTATCATGCAATACGCGCAGGAATGAGTATGGGGATTGTTAATGCAAATAGTTTGGCGATTTATGAAGATATTCCAAAAGATTTGTTGGTGTTAGTTGAGGATGTTATTTTAAATCGATCGGCTACGGCTACCGATAAATTATTAGAAGTGGCCAATTCTGTCAAAGGACAAACAAAAGCAAAGACAGAAGATTTAAGCTGGCGTGAAAAACCGATTACAGAGCGTTTATCCTACTCATTAATTAAAGGGATCAACACCTATATTACAGAAGATACCGAAGAAGCCCGGATCGCATTAGGCAGTCCTTTGAAAGTGATAGAAGAACCGTTGATGGATGGCATGAATGTTGTTGGGGATTTATTTGGTGCAGGGAAAATGTTTTTGCCACAGGTTGTTAAAAGTGCGCGCGTCATGAAGCAAGCAGTTGCTTATCTGGTTCCGTTTTTAGAAGCAGAAAAAAAAGGTGTACAGCAACACAAAGGAAAACTGTTATTAGCTACGGTAAAAGGTGACGTACATGATATTGGAAAAAATATTGTTGGCGTCGTTTTACGTTGCAATAATTATGATGTGATTGATTTGGGCGTGATGGTTTCTTGCGAAAAAATACTTGATATTGCTAAGAATGAGAATGTAGACATGATAGGCCTGAGTGGGTTAATCACGCCTTCATTGGAAGAGATGATTCATGTCGCGAAAGAGATGCAACGTCAACAATTTACGGTCCCATTGTTAATTGGTGGCGCAACGACTTCGCGTGCACACACAGCCATTAAAATTGAAGAGCATTATGCGCATGGAGTGGTTCATGTGGTTGATGCATCTAGAGCAGTGGGTGTGGCAAGTCAGTTATTAAGTGATGTTAACAAAGACAATTTTATTCAGCAAACTCGAGAAGAATATCAAACCTTACGTCAGCGTCATCAAAATAAAAAAAATGAAAATGAATTGATTTCATTGAGTGAAGCGCGTGAAAACAAATTAAAGGTCGATTGGCATAGTTATTCTCCTAAAAAGCCTGAATTTTTGGGTACGAAAGCATTTTCAGATTACTCAGTAGAGCAGCTAATCGAATATATAGATTGGGCGCCTTTTTTTCAAGTGTGGGAATTGGCGGGTCGGTATCCAGCAATTTTACATGACGATGTTGTTGGCGAGACTGCGCGCACATTATTTGCAGATGCGAAAGTGATGTTAGATAAGTTAGTCACAGAAAAATGGTTGACAGCTTCTGGTGTTATCGGATTCTTTCCAGCGAATAGTGTCGATGATGATATTGAAATTTATACGGATGAAAATCGTGACCAGCTATTAATGACTTTTCGTATGTTGCGTCAACAAACACGAAAGTCATCAGGGAAACCGAATGCATGCTTAGCTGACTTTGTTGCGCCAAAATCAACAGGAATTGCAGATTATTTAGGTGGTTTTGCTGTTACATCAGGATTGGGCTTAGAAAAATATATTTCTGACTTTGAGAAAAATCATGATGAATATAATAGTATTTTATTAAAAGCTCTCGCAGACCGTTTAGCAGAAGCATTTGCTGAGCATATGCATTTTCGTGTTCGTAAAGAATTTTGGGGCTATCATCCCGCTGAAAGCTTAACGAATGAAGAGTTAATCGCTGAAAAATATTTGGGTATTCGTCCGGCGCCTGGTTACCCAGCATGTCCTGATCATACGGAAAAACCTTTTTTATTTCATTTGCTCAATGTTCAGCAGAATGCAAATATGTCGCTCACTGAAAATTTTGCTATGTTACCAGCGTCTTCTGTGAGTGGGTTTTATTTTTCTCATCCGCAGTCACATTATTTTGGTGTGGGGAAAATTCATCAAGATCAAGTTGTTGATTATGCAAAACGCAAACAAATGGATCTGACTCTTGTTAAACGATGGCTTGCGCCACATCTTACGGATTAAAGGAATGTTGAGATGAATCATAGTGGATTGCGAATCAGTTTTGAATTTTTCCCACCTAAAACAATTGAAGGAGAAAAGTTGCTTCACAAGGCAGTAAAAGCTCTTTCTGAAACGCAACCCGATTTTTTTTCAGTAACCTATGGAGCCGGAGGAACAACGCAAACTGGGACATTGGATGTTGTTAAAATGATACAACAGAAAGCCCATCTCAACGTTGCGCCTCATTTAACATGCGTAGGCTCTACTCGTGATAACATCACTGAGATAATTAATCAGTATAAAAATAATGGTGTCCGTCGCATTGTTGCATTGCGAGGGGATTTGCATCCTCATGCGGAGCACATCGGTGATTTAAAGTTTGCTTATGAGCTGATTGCATTAATTCGAAAATTAACTCACGATACGTTTCATATTGAAGCTGCTGCCTATCCTGAGTTTCATCCACAGGCAGAAAACGCATTGATGGATATGAAGAACTTTAAGCAAAAAATAAATGCGGGAGCCAATAGTGCTATTACTCAGTATTTCTTCAACCCAGATTCGTATTTTTACTTTTTAGATTATTGTGCAAAACTCGGTATTTATGTGCCGGTTATTCCTGGTATAATGCCGATCACGAATTTTACAAAACTAGTGCGTTTTTCAAGCTTATGCGGTGCGGAAATTCCTAGATGGATTTATAAGCGTTTGGAAGCGTATGGTGATGATGAGCTTTCACTTCAATCATTTGGTTTGGAAGTGGTCTATGATCTATGCGAACGATTAATTAAAGGTGGAGCGCCTGGCTTGCATTTTTATACGCTTAATCAAGCAGAAGCGACGCTTAAATTGTTGAAGATGCTCAATTTAAAAAGCCAGTTGCCAGTTGTAAAAAAGGTAGATATAAAAGTTTGATAAAGGAATGATGAGAAATGGATATTGACAATACTTCACAAGCACATCCTAAACAATTATCTATTGTTGTCCCCGTTTATAAAGAAGCTTCGAATATCCAACCATTTCTTCAGCGTTTAGAGCCTGTTCTTGCTAAGCTAAATATCCAATATGAGATTATCTTTTGTCTAGATCCTTCACCGGATCATACTGAGGAAGTGATATTAAAAGAAATTGAGCGAAATACGCATATTCAGTTACTTGTATTTTCCAGACGGTTTGGGCAGCCTGCTGCAACGATGGCTGGAATTCTTCATTGCAAAGGCCAAGCTTGTGTTGTGATCGATGTGGATTTACAAGATCCTCCAGAATTAATTGTAATGATGTATCACAAGTTTAAAGAAGGCTTTGAAGTTGTCTATGCAAAACGAAATTCACGCAAAGGTGAAACGTTAATTAAGCGGTTTCTTTCTTTTATTGGATACAAACTCATTAATAAATTGAGTGATGTTTATATTCCCCGAGATACCGGCGATTTTCGCATTTTATCGAGACGTGTGATAGAAGAGATTCGATTGCTGCAAGAAACACATGGTTTTTTACGTGGCTTAGTCGCATACGTCGGATTCAAACAAACATTTGTGGCGTATGATAGAGATGAACGATTTGCTGGGCAGGGTAATTATAATCGATTTACTGGCTCACTTAAAATTGGATTGAATGGATTAATCAGTTTTAGTAGCAGACCTTTGCAGGTTATGTCGATTAGCGGTGCATTTTTTGCAGGGTTCAGTTTTCTTCTGGGTACTTGGTATGTTTTTCAAAAGCTCATTGGAATTAATCTAACACCAGGATTATCGACAACAGTATTGTTTATTACTTTCTTTTCGGGCGTGCAATTACTTTCTCTGGGTTTGATGGGTGAATATATAGGCCGAATTTATGATGAAGTGAAAAAACGTCCTATGTTTATTTTAGATCGGAACGTGACACATGATTCCTTGATGAAAAAAAAGGAAACTACTAAAGAAAATAAATGTGAATATTTATAATGTCTTTACATTTGCAATACATAAACTACCTTTTAGCGAATAAAAAATCGATTATTTCCTTTTGTGTTGTTGGTTTATTGACAGCAATTATTTATTTTATTGCTTTCACTGTTTTTTGGAAAATATTAGGTATGGGATATATCCTATCTCTTACCTTATCTAACATTTTTTCCATCTTATTTCATTTTACAACGAATAATAGAATTACTTTTCAAAATAAAAATACCCGGTTTTCAACTAAAGTAGCAAAGTATTCAGTTCTGCTTACAATAAATTATGTCATCACTGTGTTGATAGTGAGTGCTATGGTTGAAAAATTTAATGTGTCTCCTTATCTGGGGATTATTATAGCCATTGGCGTCAATGTAAATTTAGGTTATCTCATGTCGCGTTACTGGGTGTTTCGAAATATAGAATAGAAAAGGAGAGTTTGATTGCGTTATTTTATTACCGGATGCGCAGGATTTATTGGCAGCAATTTAGCGGACAGACTGCTGAGTGAGGGCCATGAAGTCGTTGGTTACGATAACTTTTCTACGGGCTTTAATGAATTTTTAGTGAATGCGAATGAATCTTCACGATTTAAGTTAGTTAAGGCGGACTTATTAGATAAAGATCTATTAATTGCCGCAATGAAAAATATCGATATTGTTTGTCATATGGCTGCCAATGCAGATGTTCGTTATGGTACTCATCATCCACACAAAGATTTAGAACAAAATGCAATCGCAACATTCCATGTGTTAGAAGCGATGAGAGAGAATGGCGTAAAAAAAATTGCTTTTGCATCAACGGGCTCTATTTATGGTGAAGCAGAGATGATTCCTACACCTGAACATGCTCCTTTTCCGATTCAAACGTCACTCTATGGAGCTTCTAAGTTAGCTGCTGAGGGGCTTATTCAAGCGTATTGTGAGGGATTTGATTTTCAAGCCTATATTTTTCGGTTTGTTTCAATTCTCGGTGAGCGCTATACGCATGGACACATCTTTGATTTTTACAAACAATTACTGAATGATGCGACGAGGCTTACCATTTTGGGAAATGGTAAACAACGCAAATCTTATTTATATATTCAGGACTGCATAGATGGAATGCTCTCTGCATTACAATTATCAACAAACAAAGTCAATATTTATAATTTAGGAACGGATGAATATTGCGATGTCAATAATTCAATCGGTTGGATTAGTGAATTTTTAAATGTGAGCCCTGAAAAAATTTATACGGGTGGAAATAAAGGTTGGATAGGTGACAACCCATTTATATTTCTCGATTGTGAACGCATGCGTAACTTAGGTTGGAAACCAAAGCTATCGATACGTGAGGGTGTCACAAAAACAATTAAATATTTGACAGAAAATCCATGGATAATGGAGTTTAGAGAATGAAAATTGCCGTGATAGGATTATGGCATTTAGGCTGTGTTACCGCAGCTTGTTTAGCGAAAGCAGGCCATGATGTTGTTGGCTATGATAATAATGCAGAGATCATACAACAATTAAAAATCGGAAAAGCTCCTTTATTTGAGCCGGGATTAGATGGTCTCATTCTTACTATGCAACAGCAAAGAAAATTAAAATTTAATATGGATGCGAATCATATTACAGACGCAGACATTGTATGGGTGACGTTTGACACACCCGTTGATCAGGATGATAGAGCAGACACGCTTTGGGTTGAGGCTGAGATAAAAAAGTTATTTCCTTATCTTAAAAATGATGGCGTCATGATTATTTCTTCGCAGTTACCCGTAGGCACGATAGATAAACTTCATAAAGAATTTACTCACTGTCTGCCAAAAAATAAAATAACACTCGTTTGTATTCCTGAAAATTTACGTTTAGGAAAATCAATTGCCGTGTTTTCTCATCCTGATCGAATTATTGTTGGACTGGATGATCTAGAAAAAAAATCTGAAATTCAAACATTGCTGAAACCTATCTCAGAAAATATTGTGTGGATGTCTGTCGTTTCTGCAGAAATGACAAAACATGCCATTAATTCCTTTCTCGCTGTATCCGTTACGTTTATCAATGAGCTAGCAGCAATATGCGAAACAGTTGGAGCAAATGCAAAAGACGTTGAGGCTGGATTAAAAACGGAAGAACGGATTGGACCAAAGGCTTACTTGCGTCCAGGTGGTGCAATTGCAGGCGGTACGTTGATGCGAGACGTAAATTATTTAGAAGAAATAGGTAAGAATAAACATCGTGAAACCTGTTTGCTTTCATCTGTTATCAAGAGTAATCACTATCACAAACAATGGTCGTGTCGTAAATTGTTAGATGTGTTAAAAAATATAAATGGCAAAACAATTGCTATGCTAGGTTTAACTTACAAAGCGGACACAGATACATTGCGGCGTTCTTCAGCGATAGAAACGTGCGAATGGTTAGCAAAAGAAGGTGTGGTTATTCATGCTTATGATCCTGGTATTGCTTGTTTGCCTCCTCAACTAGCCCAGTTTATTTCGATTAAACATACTGTTGCCGATGCATTGAAGACGGCAGATGCAGTCATCATATCGACTGAACATCCTCAATTTCAAGAATTGACAGCAAATGATTTTTGTCAATCATCGATAAAACAAATTGTGCTTGATCCTAGCGGTTTTGTTGCAAAAAAATTAATGAATGATAGTCGTATCCAATATTTTTCAGTCGGAGTTCCTTCATGAATTTATCTGGGTGTTGTGTTCTTATAACGGGTGCGAGTCAAGGATTGGGTTTTGAAATTGCAAAACACTTTGTCTCGGAAGGTGCACGTGTCATGATTTGTGCGCGTGATGTATCAAATTTATTGTCTGCTAAAAATGAATTATTAAAAATTGCAGTGAATGATGCTCAGGTTTTTTCATTGACGGCAGATATTTCAAAAAAAGATGACGTTGAAAGATTGGTGAGTGAGTCGATTAGTAGAATGGGTAAATTAGATGTGCTGGTTGCAAATGCTGGTATTTACGGCCCAAAAGGGTGCATTGAAGAAACGGATTGGGAAGAGTGGTCTGCTGCGATCGATATCAATCTGAAGGGAACAGTGCTGCAATGCCGTTCAGTTATTCCGTATTTTAAAAAACAAGGCAGCGGTAAAATAATCATTTTATCAGGCGGCGGGGCAACCAAGCCTATGCCATTTCTCAGTGCATATGCAGCATCAAAAGCAGGCGTTGTGCGCTTTGCTGAAACATTAGCAGAAGAAGTCAGTGAGTATCATATTGATGTCAATACCATTGCTCCAGGTTCCCTAAACACGCGACTATTGGGTGAGATATTAGAAGCTGGGCCCCAAAAAGTGGGTGAGAAATTCTACGCGAGTGCTTTACAGCAACAAGAGAATGGCGGTACGGCGTTTAGTATACCGGTGTCATTATGTTCTTTCTTAGCATCATCAAAAAGTAATGGAATAACCGGAAAGTTACTGAGTGCATTATGGGATCCTTGGTCTAAACTTCCGGAATTAATCGATGAATTGAAACGCTCGGATATTTATACGTTGCGACGAATCATTCCTAGCGACAGAAATAAATCATGGGATGAAATGCTGTGAATATTGCAATCATAGGATGTGGTTTAATCGGAGAAAAACGGGCAAATTCACTCTTGTCGCAGCATGTTGTATTGTGTGTTGATGTTGTCGAAAGCAAGGCAGAATCACTTGCAAAAAAATTTCCAGCTTGTCAAGTTTCATCAAAATGGGAAGATGCCATTAATGATCCTAAGATTGAGTTGATTATTATAGCTACGCTGCATCACTCCTTAGCGGAGATTGCATTGGCAGCAGCGCAACAAGGAAAACATATTTTAATTGAAAAACCAGGTGCAAGAAATTCGGCGGAATTAAAACTTATCATGGAAGCTGCGAAAAAATCAGGTTCTTTAATTCATGTTGGATTTAATCATCGATATCATCGTGCGCTACGCAAAGCCAAGGAATTAATTGATCAAAATGAATTAGGTGATCTCATGTTCGTTCGTGGTCGATATGGGCACGGCGGTAGACTTGGTTATGAAAAAGAATGGCGTGCGCAACCTGCTTTGTCTGGTGGCGGTGAATTGATTGATCAAGGTGTGCATCTCATCGATCTTGCGCGCTGGTTTTTAGGCGAGTTCACCCATGTTCAGGGTCATGCACATACTTATTTTTGGGATATGCCTGTCGATGACAATGGTTTTTTAATTTTGAAAACAGCCAAACAACAAACTGCTTTTTTACATGTCAGTTGCACTGAATGGAAGAATTTATTTTCATTTGAAATTTATGGTCGCCAAGGAAAAATTGATATTCATGGTTTGGGTGGTAGTTATGGACTAGAGAAAATTACATTTTATAAAATGTCTCCAACGATGGGGCCTCCAGAGACGTTTTCATGGGAATATCCTATGTTGGATAATTCCTGGGAGGTGGAAATGGCAGAATTTTTGAATGATATTAAAAATCATCGCCAACCGAAGACAAATTTGCACGATGCAGAATCCGCTTTGAAAATTGTGGAAGAAATTTATAGGATATCTCACTATGATTATTGTACGTAGCCCTTTACGCATATCGTTGGGTGGTGGTGGAACTGACTTACCTTCTTATTATCAAGATCATACGGGTTTTTTAATTGCAGCTGCGATTGATAAATACGTTTATATCACATTGCATCAAACTTTTGTGCAAGAGTTAATTATTAAATATTCCAAATTAGAAAGAGTCTATTCGTTAGATGAAATTGAGCATCCCATTATTCGCGAAGCATTACGTTATTTGTCTGTTCCTGCGCCTCAGCTTGAAATCACTAGCATGGCAGATATCCCTTCTGGGACAGGATTAGGTTCTTCAGGAAGCTTTACGACTGCTTTGCTAAAGGCGCTGCATACTCTCAAAAAAAACTTAATTCATCCGCGTGAATTAGCTGAGCAAGCATGCCACATTGAGCTTAATTTATTGAAAGAACCTATAGGCAAACAAGATCAATATATTGCTGCTTATGGTGGGATCACTTGTTTTCGTTTTTTAACAAATCATCAGGTCGAAGCTTGGCCGCTGCAGATTGAGCAAGAAACATTGTTTAATTTAGAAGATAACTTATTACTTTTTTTTACTGGATATTCACGGTCAGCTTCTACTATTCTGTTGGAACAAGATCAAAAATCGAAAGAAAAAGAATCCGATATGATATCTAATTTACATTTTATTAAAGAGCTTGGCCTAAAAAGTAAAGACGCATTGGAATCTGGAAATTTGCTGGAATTTGCTGAGCTAATGAATGTTCACTGGGAATATAAAAAGCAGCGCTCACGGAATATGAGTAATAATAATATTGATGATTGGTATGCATTGGCCAGAAAAAATGGTGCGCTCGGTGGAAAAATGATTGGAGCTGGCGGAGGTGGCTTTCTCATGTTCTACACACAGGACAAGCTAAAATTGCGACACACTATGCGAGAGGCTGGATTAAGTGAAGTGCGTTTTCGGTTTGATTTTTCAGGAACGCAGGTGTTAGCACAGTAAGGAATTAACATGTTACCTATCGTGATTATTGCTGGAGGATTAGCAACACGGCTGCGTCCTGTCACTGAGACCATACCGAAGTCGCTGATTGATATTAATGGCGAACCTTTCGTCTCTCATCAGCTGCATCTATTGAGAGAAAATGGTATAAAGGAAGTCGTGATGTGTTTAGGATATTTAGGCGAGAAAATTGTCGATTTTGTCGGTAACGGGCATCAGTTTAATCTTCATGTGCAGTATGTTTTTGATGGTGAAAAACTTTTAGGTACCGCTGGTGCAATCAAAAAAGCATTATCATTGCTGAGTGAAAATTTTTTTGTTATCAATGGCGATTCTTATCTTCCGTGTGATTATTTGGCAATACAAAATGCTTTTTTTAAGTTAAATAAAAAAGCATTAATGACAGTATTCCGTAATGAAAATGTTGGGGATATGAGTAATGTTGAATATGTCGATGGTGTCATTGTGAATTACGACAAACAAAATCGAAATGACCGCATGAAATATATCGATTATGGATTAGAAGTATTCTCTCAAAAAGCATTTGAAGATCTCTCTGACAATCAAGTGTGTGATTTAAGTGTGATTTATCAAAAATTAATAAGAGAAAGTCAATTAGCTGCTTGTGAAGTGAAACAGAAATTTTATGAGAATGGATCATTCAGTGGAATTGCGGATCTTGAATCTTATTTACAGATTGAGAGTGTTTAATTTTAAAAAATAAAGGAGCAATAATGCATTTTATAAAAACTTTTTTAACTGAGGCTGCCGAAATTCTCGCACAACTCAACACCCACCAAATTGAAAATGCGATTCAGATCTTGGCGTCACTGAAAAAAAATAATGGCAGATTGTTTGTGCTAGGTGTAGGCGGCAGTGCAGGTAATGCTTCCCATGCCGTGAATGATTTTCGAAAAATTGTCGGTATCGAAGCGTATGCTCCAACCGACAATGTCTCTGAATTAACTGCACGTACGAATGATGAAGGTTGGTCTACTGTTTTTTCAAACTGGTTAGCAGTGAGTCGTTTAAATTCGAATGATGCTATTCTTATTCTATCCGTTGGTGGAGGTAATCTCGAAAAAAATGTGAGCCCTAATTTAGTTGAAGCATTAATATATGCAAAAAAGATCGGTGCAAAAATCATAGGAATTGTTGGTAGAGATGGTGGCTATACCGCAAAAGTAGCAGATGCTTGTATCATTATTCCCACGCCTAATCCTGACAATACAACACCGCATGCAGAAGCATTTCAAGCAGTGATTTGGCATTTATTTGTTTCTCATCCAGCATTAAAAAAATCACAAACGAAGTGGGAGTCTGTTGTCTATGAAAAGGAAAGCAGTGTTTTTTGATAGAGATGGCGTTCTAAATTATGCCGTGCTGAGAAATGGAAAAACGTTTCCACCTCCAACGTTAGATGATTTGCGCATTCCACCAGATGCGTTTTCTGCATTAACATCTTTAAAAGCAGCGGGATATTTATTAGTTGGAGCGACTAATCAACCAGATGTAGCAAGAGGCACAACGCCACGCCAAACGGTTGAAGCAATTAATTTAAAATTAATGCAAGAGTTGCCGTTGGATGAAATTCGTGTGTGTTATCACGACAATCAAGATAATTGTTTATGTCGAAAACCACAGCCAGGATTATTATTAGAGGCTGCGAGTATACATGCGATTGATTTATCGAACAGTATCATGATTGGAGATAGAGCTAAGGATTTAGAGGCGGGAGCGCGAGTGGGTTGTAAAACAATTTGGATGCGCTATGATCATACTTTGGAAGAGGTGCAAGGTTCGGATTTTATTGCAACTTCACTATCAGAAGCTGCGCAGTGGATACAAGCCTTACAAAATATTTAATTCAAGGAGGGATGAATGTTAATACCAAATCTAAAAGTAAAATTATTTGCAGATGGTGCGGATAAAAAAGGAATGTTTGAGATGAATCAGCATTCCTTGATTAGCGGGTTTACAACCAACCCTACCTTAATGAAAAAGGCGGGTATCACAAATTACAAAGCATTCGCTCAAGAAATAGTACAGATGATTCCTGACAAACCCATCTCATTTGAGGTTTTCTCGGATAACTTTTATGAAATGCATGATCAAGCATTAGAAATTTCCAGCTGGGGCGAAAATGTTTACGTTAAAATTCCAGTGACGAATACAAAAGCAGAATCCTCCTTAAGGTTGATTCGGCAGCTAGCTAAAGCGGGCGTTAAACAGAATGTCACAGCGTTGATGACCTTAGGCCAAGTTCGGGATGTCAGCATGGCATTGGCCGAAGGGCCTTCAGCATACATATCCGTGTTTGCGGGGCGTATCGCAGATACGGGCCGAGATCCCATTCCGGTCATGGCAGCAGCAATTGAAATGCTGAGGCCTTATCCACAACTTGAGCTCATATGGGCGAGTACTCGCGAACTTTTGAACATATTTCAAGCGAATGAAATTGGCTGTCATATTATTACTGTGCCCAATGATTTGCTCAATAAATTTGGCAATATCGGTAAAGATCTGCACGAGTTTTCATTAGAAACAGTCAATATGTTTTATCAGGATGCGGTTAGTGCTGGGTTTTCTTTGGACATTCCTGTGTCGGCTGAGAATTAAATATTTGTCTGTACACGTACCAAAGTTTGTTTAACCAAGGTATTATAGTAGATGGCGATTGTATAGAATATTCCGGAAAATTACACCATTTGCAAGTTAGATGTGTGTCACCCCGCAAAATTTTCGTCCACTTAATTTTGAGAAAAACGCAGAAAATACACGAAAATTTGTGCGGGGCCTGGATTGCAGCATTGAGAGGAACACTGTTTCTTTCAAAATTTGCACCAGGCCCCGCACAAAAACGCGAATGAGGTTCTGTTTTCTTACATAATTTGAGAGCGCGTTTTTTGCGGGGTGACACCCATCGAGTGATTAGAAATGTATGCAATTTTCAATGCGATTGGAGTGAAGCATATGTTAGTGGGCGTAGTAGAAGTAAAACTTTTAAGTGAGTATAAGCTCTTTCTGCGATTTGAAGATGGGAGAAGCGGTGAGGTTGATATTTCACAAATAATACCATTTAAAGGTATTTTTGCTAAACTTGCTGATAAGGATTTCTTTTCTAGAGTCAAAGTTAATCCCGATGTTGGAACCATATGCTGGGAAAATGGTGCAGATATTTCACCCTGCACGCTTTATAAAATGCTTGCGCATTGATAATCGTATTATCTTGTCCAATCCAATCTGACCAAACACGCTAACTTATTTTTTTTTGTATTTGTAAGAACCCCACAACTCGGAGAGTGAATGAAAATATTTTTACCCATGTTTGATTTATACGCGACAGAAGGTGGCGGACAAACAATTTATCAGCAAATTATTCAGAATAAAAAAGATTGTACGTTTTATTATCTTAGGTTAGATGAAAAAAAGCATGTCATTAAACCTGACAACGTGATTGCTATTCCCTTTCATTATTTCTACGCCCATGTGTCAATCCCTGGGATGCCTGGCTATATTTACGAAAAATTTCATGATGCCATGGATATGGCTAAGTCAGTTCAGCTGCATTCACCAGGAATTTATTTTGATTACATCGATACGCCTGATTACAATCAAAATGGGATTTTCATTGGTCAAGCACTACAACAGCACGGTATTTGTTATGGAAGCTTGGTATTAGCGATGCATGGAGCTCTCTCCACATCGTTTAAATATAATTGGCCTTCAATCCTCGTCAAAAAAAATAGGATCTTGGCCAAGCTGCGGCATTTAGAAAATCTTCAATACCAAACCGTTGATCATCGCTATGCGATTAGCATTGAATATGCAAACCAGTGGGACAAAAAATATAAAGGCTTGTCATGCACTATCGTCGATCCATTAGTTTTTCTTGAGAGACCGCGACATTTTGAAACATTTTCTAAAAACGAAAAGATCGATATTTATTGTGTCTGTCGGAAAGAAAGAAGAAAAGGCCCTGATATTTTTATCGATTTGATGTGGTTTCTAAATAAAGATAGTTACAACAAAGCCTATATCATTGGTGATGAAGACAACTGTGGAAGAGGGTCAAAAGCTCATCTTGAGCAAATGGCAACGTTGCGTGATGTGTCTATTATTAATTTACCTTCATTGAAGCGTGATGAGTTAATGCAGTATTTTAATCGTAAAGCTATTAATGTGGTTTCTTCACGATATGAATCACTGAGTTTGAGTGCGCTTGAGTCGTTGCTGCATGGATGTCCCACTTTAATTAGTCGTCAATGCGGTGTGACTACGTATTTAAAAACATTTCATCCAAATATTCCTTTTTATGAAATAGACAATACATGCGCGCGTGAAGGTGCTGCGATGATCAATCATATCATTCAAAATTACGATGAAGAGCGTATTAAGCTAATTCATGCAATTCATTCATTACCTGCCATCAACAAAGAACATGAATTAAAAAATATTTATGTAGACACGAACGTATTTAATAAAAATGCTCGAGATCGTGTGGATGATTTATTCTTAACTTGTTTTGCTATTCAAAATAATAAATCAAATAGCAAAATCATTCAATTAGTTAAGAACACAAAATTACGCTCTCTAGTACGTGAAATACTTGGAAATAAATTCAAAAAACTACAAAAATTAAAATGGATTTTAAAAAGTACCTCGTTAAAGGATTTAAAAAATGAATACCTGTTGAAAGTGATAGCGAAGCTTATTTTAGTTGAGCCAAGGTCATTTGCTCAGTGGTGTTTTGCGATGAATGCTAATGGAATTAAAAGACGATTACAGAAAACTCTTCCTGAGAAAACAAAGGAAGAGATTCAATTTAAAATTCAACAATTTCAAAATCTAGTTTCTAAAAGATATGTTGATCGATCCAATTTATATAATGAATTGGCTACTCTAGAAGAAAAGCGCAATAACCCGCTGATTTCTGCTGTCTATCAATCCAGAATTATGCGATGGCAAGGAAGAAAGAATTTTTTTGTTTTGGATCGTGCTGCAGATATTTTAAAGCAAGGTGGTTACCAAGCTGAGGCAGATGTATTGCCAGTGATATACGGTAAAAACACGTCGTTAGAATTGCAGAAAGCTTACTTACAAAAAAAACTGGAAGAAAACTTAAGTAAAAAAGATTTACCTTTTGAGTTGATAGACGATAGGCGTACTCGATTGTATTATAAAGTTTCGGTCATTATATCGTTATATTCAGCTGCCAATAAAATGTTAACGTTTATAAAAATGATTACCCAACAAACTATTTATCCTCAAGGTACGATGGAAATCATTTTTGTGGATAGCGGTTCGCCAACCAATGAGTATGAGATTTTTAAGCAATGCAGCGATGTATTGCATGATGTGATTTATGTCAGGAGTCAAAATAGAGAAACAATTCAATGCGCTTGGAATCGAGGTATCAAACTTGCGCGTGGTGAATATGTTAATTTTATAGCGGCTGATGAGGGTTTACATCCAGATTGTTTAGAGATACTTGTCAATGAGTTAGATAAAAATGCTGACGTCGACTGGGTGATGGGTAATGCATTTGTCGCTGAAATTGACAAAAAAGGCCAGTTATATAGTGACATCATGCCCTATAATAGAAATGGCGGCAAGTATCATTCTCATCTTCTTGATTGCACTTATATCAATTATACACCGGGTTTATATCGAAAAAGTGTCCATGAAAAATATGGATATTATGACGAAACATTTTCTGCGGCAGGTGATACAGAATTTAAAAATCGAGTTCTTCCTTTTATTAATATCAAATTTATTCCTCGTGTGTTGGGCTCGTTTAATAATTACCAGGAAGTGCGTACGACTGCGCATCCGCGTGCGGAAATCGAAGATACTCGTGCTTGGTATTTGTTTCGGACGCCTGGCGGAGTTGCCTATATATTTCAAAATAAGAGCGAAGCAGATTTGATTGATTTGTTAAAGGATACACTTGGCTATCGCAAAGCATTCTGTGGTCATTTGAGCACGGATATTGAGCTTGGCTTAAGTGTCTGTACGTATTTGTATGCACTGACTAGAAATAACAAATATAAAATATTGGAAAACTTTTACAAGATGTTGATCGAAGCTTGCAAAAGCATAGAAATGTTTAACAGCAAAATTCCGTTTAGAACGATGGTGTTGGAATCTAAACATTTTAATCGGATTAAAAAAGAAATTGCGAAGATGTTAGAGGTTGATGTGCTGCCAAAGATTTCTATATTTCATGATAATCGATATGAGCAGCATTGGTGGCCTTGGGGTTGAGTGATAGCCGCATAATTTCTATCGAGATTTTTTACTTCTCCCCTTGTGGGAGAAGTCGCCCGAAGGGCGGATGAGGGGTGTTTTTGGCTTAAAATCACCCCTCACCCGTCGCTTCGCGCCGACCTCTCCCACAAGGGGAGAGTTAAAATAGATATTCAAAATATGCGTCGATCTCTCAGGCTTTGGGGTGCTGAGTTGTCTTTAACAAAGAGATATAACGTAGATTTATAGGAGAATAATAATGAACTGCAGAAACTGCCATGGTGAAAACTTAGAATTAGTGATTGACTTAGGAATGCAGCCGTGGGGAAATAATTTTTTACCAATTTCTGTCAATCAAACAGTACCTCTTTATCCTCTGCAATCATTTTTTTGTCATGGCTGCACAATGATGCAGTTGGGATACACTGTGCCAAAAGAAACAATGTTTGTAGATCATAATTATGTTTCTGGGACTACTCATTCGTTAAGAGTTCATTTTAAAAAACTCTGTGAGGATATGTTGAAGAAAATAAAATTTCAAGATACAGATTATGTTCTGGATATTGGTGGAAATGATGGAACGTTTCTCGCGCAATTTGAAAATAAAGTGAAAGTATTAAATGTTGATTCGGGTGTAAAACAAGCTGAGATATCAAATTCGAATGGAATAGAATGCATTAATCAATTTTTTAATTTAAAGACGGCTCAACAAATCTTATCGACACGAGGGCATGCGAAAGCAATTCATGGGTCAGGAGTATTTTTTCATCTGGAAGAGTTGCATTCTGTCTTTGAAGGCATTGAATTGTTGTTAGCAAAAGATGGTGTGTTGGTTGCTGAATTTATTTATCTTCCTGATATGGTGCGCAATGGTGCATACGATCAAATTTATCATGAGCATCTTTTATATTATACTTTGCATTCCTTCAGTAAGTTATTAGCTAAGCATCATCTTGAAATTCATGATGCTGAGTTATTACCTATTCATGGTGGAAGTTGTATTGCTTACATATCGCATCAGGGCGAACAAAAACAAACGGAACGATTAAAAGACTTGTTGGCAATCGAAGAAAATGAAGGATTTAATACAGCTGATTGTTATAAGCAATTTGCAAAGCGAATTACGGGTATGCGAAATGATTTGGTCGCAATCATTCGGGATCTAAAAAATCAAGGTAAATCCATTCAAGCCTTAGGTGCCCCTGTTAAAGGTTCGACGATTATTAATTACTGTCAATTATCACATAACGAATTAGATTGCGCTGTTGAAGTGAATCGTTTGAAGTGTGAAACGTATTTCCCCGGGACGAAAATTCCAGTCTACCATCAAGATGAAGTTGAAAAACCCGATGCTTATCTATTGTTGTCTTGGAATTTTAAAGATGAAATTCTTTCTAAGTTAAACGATTTTCGCGCCAACGGCGGAAAAATTATTTCTCCGCTTCCTCAACCAGAATTAATTTAATTGTGAGTGTGTTATGAAAATATTAGTTACCGGTGCGACAGGATTTTTGGGATGTCATTTAGTAAAGCATTTAACACGTGCCAATCACGATGTCATTGGGCTGGGATCAAAAGACGCTAATTTATTAAACCCTGATGCGTTAAATAAATTCTCTGCAGAAAAATTCGATAGCATTTTTCATTTGGCGGCTTGGACGCAGGCAGGTGATTTTTGTTTAATACATCCTGGAGAACAATGGCTTATTAATCAGCAAATGAATACTACCGTGTTAAACTGGTGGCATCAACATCAACCGCAAGCCAAAATGATTTCCATGGGTACTAGCTGCGCTTACGAAGAGGGGATTCATTTAAGTGAAGAAAAATACTTAGAAGGCTCTCCTATTAAAGATTTGTATTCATATGCAATGACAAAACGCATGCTGCATATTGGCCAAGTCATGTTGAATAGACAATTTGGTTTAAACTATTTAACGATAGTACCATCAACGTTGTACGGCCCTGAGTATCACCTAGGTACCAAACAAATGCATTTTATCTTTGATTTAGCATGGAAGATTTTAGATTTCAAATATTTTAAAAAGCCGGTCGTGTTGTGGGGCGATGGTCAGCAACGGCGTGAGTTAGTATTTGTCGATGATTTTATTTCGACTTTATTGCAATTAGATAACATTTCTCAAAACGATATTGTGAATATTGGAGCAGGTGAGGATTACACTATCCAAGAATTTGCAGAAGCAATTTGCCGCTGCGTCAATGTCGATAGTCGTTGTTTGCAGTATGATACGAGTAAATACGTGGGTGCGAAGTCAAAAATGCTATCCATTACAAAATTAGATGCCTTACTGCCGTATCGAGCAAAAACATCATTATTTGATGGGCTATCAAAGACGCTGCTATGGTTAGAAAAGCAGTTTTTGGTGATGAGTGAGCCTGCTGCCTTTGCTAAATAACTGAGGTTATATAATGTCTGTGAAATGTCCAGCAGCATATTCATGTAATACGCTGGCGATAAAGGTTTGATAAGGTAACCCCTTATACGCGGCTTTTTGTTTTAGGCGATCTAAATCAATGCTCGAAAGACGAAGCGTTACTCGTTCATCTTTGCGAAGAGAGTTTGCAGCTGCTTCTCTGGCAAATGCTAGTTCATCTTTAGCGTTCTCTACCGTCTTCCACTCGCCACGCTCAACAGATTCCAAGAGGTCTTGTTCTTCACTATCAAGCTTCACATTAAAAACATCTCGTTTTTTCTTCATTAATCACCTCTCTTGCCTAAATACTTTTTAGAATGTGTTTTTTCTATTTTCATATACTATAAATATATAACAATGTGCGACTTTTGCCAACAGGTGTAACTAATTTTACAGCTAGGCGAAGTTATATTTACATAATACAACAAGCATGACTTTTTGGATCTTCTTGAGGCGCTGTCTTCCAGGTGCTTTCAGTTAAATACCCTGTGACGATTTGATTTACGTCTTTATACAAATGTGCATCTTGATCTAAACACTGTGTTACGTCTTTGCGATAATTTAATATTTCTTTTAGATTCAAGACGAGGAGCTTGTTAGATGTCATTGTATTACTATTTGCATGAACACAGACGCGGCCGCTGTCATCTACAGCGACATGCCACGGTTCATATTTTCCTAAATCTACTGTTTTCATTATCCGTGTTTTCATATTAAATAAAAAAAGTTTATAGCCTAATGACATAATTAATAAATGTTCGCTATCAGGAAGCGGATATACGTAACTTGTCCAAAATCCACGTTTACAACTACCATCTTCACACTGAATGTCCTTGTCCCACCAGCTCCATTTATCTACGCAACGTGTCCCTTCCCATACTTGAAAATAATCGTATACAGCCGAATGATAAGTGAGTAGGCGACCATCTGGTAAAGGGACGAAGTTTTTAGAGCAATAATCTGAATCGCGAGCATGCTCTGGAGTTATCATCTCAATTTGTTTGAATTCAACCTCTGCCTCGGGTGTTCTTTCAAATAACATCATTTTGTAATCGTAATGGCGACCGCTGATTTGACATGCAAATATCTTATTATGCAATTTAGCTAGAGGAGCACAAATAGATTCTCCATCTTGTACAATGATTGGCAAGCTTACTTTTTGATTATATTTTTTTTGTTGCAGATCGTGTGTCAACAGAATATATTTGTTATCGTTATTGGCGCCTTTATCATTGCATTTTGAAATCGTTATAAATTTCTGATTATCTAAACACATGCCTCCACGACAATCTAAACGCATATCCTCGCGTGGTATCTCGCTTATCTTTTCTAAAGTATGCGCATTTAAAATTAATGTGTTGGAATAATCGTTAACAAGAATGAATTCTGTCGGAGATATCGAAAGAACAAAGCGATGACTATATTTCAGATCTGGGTATTTACATTCTGCCAATGCTTTTCCTTTGATAGGATCAATCAGCAAAAGATGCATAGAGTCATCCTGGTTAGCTTGTTTATCTTTAGGTCCTATTAGAAGCACATTACCATTGGACAAATAGTACGATCGACTAGATCCTAAGCTGTAATCACAATTTGTTTTATAAAAAATAATAGGGTTGGTTTTACGATTCGTTCTGAAAAACATATATTGCCTGCTTTTTGAAAGTTAGATGAATAAAAATAGCAAGTGACTAGCTAAGGACCTGTGCAACAATAACTTATCTTTCTTGCATCTCATCTTGAGGCTATCTTTGAACGTTTTATTCTTCGAGAAAACACTTACATAGCGCAACTATGCGCGTATTTTCTCGAAGAATAAAACGTTCAAATCTAACCTCAATCTGAGCGCAAGAAAGATAAGTTATTGTTGCACAGGTCCTAATACGTCAATAAAGGCTCTCTTAAATTATCTCTTAAGTTATCTCTTAAGTTATCTCTTAAGTTATCTCTTAAGTTATCAGCAACGTTATTATTTGGCTGTCTAATTAAATCCTCAACGTCATCCCCTGCTACTTGAAGTGTGTCTCCAATCACTTTTTTCCCTATCAAGAAATCTGGGATATGTTTCTCAATCTCGCTTAAGGACTCGAGAAGTTGTTTTTTATTTTTCTTGAGGTAATCATGAAGTCCTTTGTTGTGTTCTTTTAGTTGCTTCATGACTTCTTTCACACGGTAGCCGGATTGACTCATCCACCATTGCAATGCTTTTAGTGCATCGAACTCAAGCTGCAATGTGCTTACTTTAAAGAAACATGAAAAGCAACGAGTTCTATTCTTAGCTTTTTTTGTATCATTTTCAATGCAATTTATTAAATCAATTCTACTGGCTGTTGATAAAAACGGTTTGAGCATCGTACCTGTTCGGCCCTCAGATAACAGATGACACTCACGATCAGTTAAAAAACTTGTGAAAATATGCAAGTTATTTTGATTTACTAGTTGTGCATATATTTTTTGGAGAGCATCCATTTTATCTTGTTTTATATTTGAAAATTGGCGAGCGTTGAATTTCTCGTTAAATAATTCATTTTTACGTTGAACAATTTTATTTAAAAGCTCTATTTTCAAATTTTCTTTAATCACTCTCTCTTCATCAGCCAGTGCTTGCTGAGAAGATTGAATCCGCTTTACCATAAATTGTTTGGTTAGCCAATCATGACTACTTGCGGAAGAAAATAATTCACGACGTTGCGACAAAATTGCTTGTGTATATGGGAAGTTTTTTCCTCCTTCAAATCTATAACCTAGCGCTGCTATTTTTGATGAAAATACTTCAACTATGTCGCGAAATGATTTTCCGCCAACCGATATAGCGCTTGATATATATCCTTCCTTTAAATAAAGTTGAGTTTCTAATTTATCAAATAAAAGAGTAAAGTTATAAAGAACATGATTGATTTGTTTTGCTGCGTGCAGGAATTGATCCGTTGATAAAATAGATAATGAGTCAATTAACTGAGAAGCGCGACTAGCAAATTTAAATAATTGGCGTGGATTTTTTAATATGAAGGCTATCGCAGATGTTTCTTTTTGCTGAGCGGCAATTAACATGTCTGCTTTTTCAAAGCCTTTCTTAACAGCAGCTTTGATAGTTTCGTCTCTATTTGAGAGGTCATTCAGCGCAGAATAGAGTAGTCGAATATCCTGAAGCGCGCCTTTTAATGTATCATTATCAGAAGCATAATCATTTTTGCTAACCCAGGCTAGTTTTGCAGGATGATCCGATAAGGGCGCAACCGCCGCTTGTTGTAGAGTCCCTATTGCGCTCGTTAATAGATCCGCAATCGGTGGTAATGCATTAATAAACGGGTGATGGCGTAATGCTTGCAACTCTCCCATCACGTTTGTCAGTGATGAGATAGTTGTATTTAAATTACGGATAGTTTGTTGGAAGTGACTAATGGGTATTGCGCGTCTTTTATCTTCAGCAGTTGCTTTTGCTTGTAAAATTTTAGCTTCATTTGCTAATTTCTTAATATGTTTAATCGACTGAGCAATTGGAACCATCCACGAGGTGAACATATTAATGTTAACATTGACTAAATTATCTTGATACTTTTCCTCTGAGTGTTTTTCTTCTTCTGTCACATCAATACAAACTCTCAATAGACTATCATCAACAAAACAATCTTGATGAATGTTTTGGTCTAATTCGTCTTTTAATTTTTCTTCACACTTGCCAACAATAGCAAGAACTCTATCAAACACATTTTCTTTTGACTCTGCACCGTTTGATTGAGTTATGACTGATATCAATTGCTTGGTACCGCTAATTAACGCTGGCACATCGCTATCAATTATTTCTTCTCGTACATTTTCATGTGATATAGGTATGATAGGCCAATTCGATATTGTTCGTGGTAATTGTTCTAATACTTTTTCTGCTTGTTCGATTAGCTCTTTGTTATCGCTTTCTTGTTTTTTGAACCAAGCAGTACGATTGTTAATGCGATCCATTGCATTCTGATAAATTAAACGGATCTTTGTTATAATTGTTTTATTCGTTCCCTCTTTTATGTATTTTTTAATGACCGTATCCAAATCCGTTATGCTCAGTGGCAAATGAGCGACTGGTTTTTGAGACTGTTGTTGATCCGGGTTAGTTATCTCTGGCGGTAATTTAGATTTGAGTAGTAGAAGTTGTTCTTTTTTAGATTTTTCTCGACCAAGTGTTGTCGGGTTTTCTTCGTATTCACGAATTTTAGCATCAATGATATTGATACTTTGTTTTTTGGCATTTTCCCAAATGTTTTTTTGAACGGCATCTTCTTGAAGTAATTGTTGGGATAGTGCGATAGGAAATAATTTTCGTTCTGCTAAAATCGATTTTGAAAATGGATAAAGCTCTTCACACATCGGGTAACCCGCTTTTTTCATATCAGAAACATAAAGGCGAGTAAATTTCTCTGCTAATTGATGAAATGATAATGTGATACGTGTTTCAGGTGCTGAGGCATTGCTACTGTTGTTACTGGTAGTGAAAATAGGTTCGTCCAGTAATTTTTGTTTGTCGAGTCCGGATCGGCTAGCGACTTTTTCTAATAATAAATATGCGCGACGTATTCGAGTATTTAATTCTGATGCAACAATTAAAATAATATCTTGAGCAGTTTCAGAATAACTTGAAAAGTTATCACCTAATTTTTCTTCCATTAAGCGAATACCATCCTGCAATTTTTGGATGTGAAATGGCGGTAAAATAGTACTAATTGAGAAAGCTGAGGCATTATTAGGGATAGAGTTATTGATAGCTGGAGTAGCCACCAATCCTCCAACAATAAGATCTAATTCAAGATTATTAAAGGCTTTGATTAGCTCTGGCCCAAGTTTAATCCGATCTATAGCGGCAGCAATAATTTGTGGTGTCGTGTTTTTTTTATCATGAACAATAATAGAAAATATTTTTACTTCTTCGATAAACTTTTTTAACTCTTTTGCAAATTGTCCCCATTTGCTATCAGCTGGATTAGGGCTGTTGGATGGTCGTTTCAGTGTTTCTAATTTTTTACTAGCCATATCAATAAAAGCCATAATAGCAGGAGCATGTTCGTGCCATTGCCACAACAGTTGCTGAAGCTGCACTAATGCACCTTGAGAGCTCTCCATGAATTCTTTGGGTTTTGTTGTTGCGAGATCATACCAACTGATATCGGGAAGCACAGGCGAAGCTACTGTAGTGGAACTTGCTGAAGACGTTTGTGGCGAGGTTCTATGCATAAAAGATCTCTTGAAATCCAATGCTTATTGTAAAGATTGTAATAGTACCTTAATTTGATTGGGCAATCAATGATCATTCAAAGAAAAATATGGCAGAAAAAATGCACATAAATAGGCGATTCAAGTTCTAACTTACTTATTTCTTATGAAAATGATAGGTTTTGTTTGCAGCGTGTGATTAAATTGATGGCGTTAGCAAATTATGGCTAAACTATGCACGATAAACACATAACAATTTCCAATCACTTAAAGCCAGTACCTTCTGAGAAAGAACAAATTGTATAGTAGGTAATGTAGGTTTAGTTCACGCTCGTCGCCCCGCGGCTTGTCAGGCTTTATTTTGAAAATAAGTGTGATAGCAATCTCTGTGGATTATGAAAATCTAACCATTTCTCAGAAACCCATTTTGCAGTTTGTTCGTATGCATCATATTGTGAAATCACTTTTAGCAAAGACTCTGAAATTGACTCCGATGTTAGATATATTTCACCCGCAAATTCCGGAAGTTCTGTTTTCGTTATTTTAAATTCATTGAGCTGTGATGACATCCAGCTATTCTGCGGGACAATAACAGGAATACCAGCCACTAATGCTTCGGTAAAAATGCCCGAGCTTCTGGCGGAGTATGCTGTGTTGTCATAAGGGAGTAGTATGATGTCACTGCGAAGAACGAGTTCACGGTAATCCGTTGGGCTTAAAGGTTGCATGAGTAATGTGACGAGCTCAGCAGGATAAGTTTCTAATATTCTTCGAGCAGCGACTGCTGCAGGTTCACCTTCTTCAATATTAAAGTTTGACTGAACGGTGAAATGAATAGGTCTTGGTGTCTTTTTCTGTATTTCATTAATAATTTTTGGCAGATGGTGATAGCCTTTCTCGGTGCGGGCATCGCCAATGTAGTTAATAAATAATTTATCTTTCTTAGCGATAGCGTTATTCTCACCAAAGTTTTTTTCAATCGGAATAGGTAAGGTGTTAAATGAGACTAAGTTTAATTGATTATATAGTTTTGTGAGTGGATCTGTATCGGTATAGAAAAAAACATTGTTACATTTCATTGTCTGTAGTAAATGAAGCGCTTTCTTCAGTTGGTCAGTATAAATATCAGAATGAAATAGCAAATGCCACGCAGCCTTTTGATAATCAGTATTCTGTTTAAAAAAATGAATCAGCCCCATTAATTCATTTTCTGTTGTCGTTGGGATAAAAACGACATCGTTCTGTTGTAATGGTAATTGCGTAAAAAGGTTGGCAGTATCTTTTGTAAAAGCTTTGATTTTGTATCGAGTGAAAATAGCTTTTATAAAATGCTTAAATCGTTCTTTTTTATTTTTTTGAGTGATAGTGAGTGAATTATTTGTCGTGACAAGTTTGATATTTTTCTGTTTGAACCGGCGAAAAAAATAGTAGAGAGGGAATTTTTTCGGTACCAACCGTTGGCCCATACGATAAGTTGAAATAAAGTTTAATTCTGCATTTTCAGAATCTTGAAACTTTTTATTCACTGCTAAATAGGCGTGATATCCCATTTCGTTGGCGGCTCTGCACACGCGAGTTGAATACTCGTAATAGTGTCCAGTCCAGCCTTCGATGGCGGGTTCGATGAGAATAAATTTTTGCATAGATATTAGATATTCGTATATCGACTATTTCGCAGGATAGAATACCCTTTAATTAACTCAATAATGCCTGCATCCAGCATGTATTCAGGTTTAAATCCGGTTTTTTCAATTTTTTCATTGGAGACTATGTAGTCACGTTTGTCGGGATCTTCACCAATAGCGGCTTCTGAGTAGACAAAGTCTTTGACGTGTTGTTGGATTTTTTCACAGAGTTCAATTTTGGACAAATTCGCATTGCTTAAACCGACATTGTAGGCTTGGCCTTTCATGGTTTCAAAGTTTTTCAAAGCATGTAAAAAGGCGCGAGCGACATCTCGGACGTGTATAAAGTTTCGTTTAGCATGTCCCTCAAAAATAACCGCGGATCTATCCATCACAGCCCGATAAACAAAGTCGTTGACTAACAAATCAATGCGCATGCGTGGAGACAAGCCAAATACGGTTGCTAAACGAAATGTAACGCTATTTCCAGCGTCTAAAACAGCTTTTTCTGCATCAACTTTAGTGACACCATAAAGTGAAATAGGGCGTAAGGGTGTGTCTTCGGTGCAATATTTTCCTTTTTCGCCAATGCCATATCCGCTATTGGTTGTTGGATAAATAATTTTTTGTTTGGGTGTGCGCAAGGACAGTAATAATTGAATGGCTTCAAAGTTAATAGAGCGAGCAGCTGTTTGGTCAAATTGGCAAGCTGGTGCACCGACAATAGCTGCTAGCGGTATAATAATGTCTGCATTTTTCATGACCTTTTCCATCAAGGTGCGGTCCCTGCAGTCACCCCGAACAACTTCAAAGTCAGGATTTGCACAGCATTCAAGTAAGCTATTCTGTGAAAATAAAAAAATATCTAAAACCGTAACGTGATATCCCGCACTTAATAAAGCAGGTGCTAATGTAGATCCCAAATAGCCTGCGCCGCCGGTAATTAAAATGCGTTCTTTCACGATAAGCTTCCTTTTTTGCAGTAGAATAATGATGGCAATACTACTGAAATATTGATGTAGGGGCAAGAAATCTGAGGATTGCAGGTTTTGATTTTTATTCCTAGCTGATGGGCTGGTTAGGTTTTAGGTGTAATAAAAAATCACTAATGGGGATACACAATATATTTTGTTTTAATATTTTTTCTTTGCCACCATAAAGTAACAGGGTGGTGCATGTTGGGTAATCATTTTTAAATTCCTGCAATCCTCTTAAGTCGGCTGGCTTAATAGAGGCTGATTTTTTTACTTCAATAGCAAAGAAGCCAATCTCCCCATAAATAATAAAATCCACTTCTAGCCCAGATTTAGTGCGCCAAAAATAGAGTGTGCCCTCTTTGTCCGAATAGTCTATCCATGCTCTTAGATGTTGGGCGACTAAGGTTTCAAGAGCATGACCAGCTATTTCTTCTGGATTATCGAGTGGCCCCATAGGGCGAATTGATTGAAAGACTCCAGCATCAAAAAAATAAAATTTTGGGTGGTGTGTCAGGATTCGTTTTGCTTTTTTAGTAAAAATGGTCAGTTTAAAACTAAGCAAGAGGTCTTCTAAAATTTGTACGTAATTCTCAACGGTATTGCTGCTAATATGGCACTCACGAGCAATATTGGTATAGTTAATGATGGATGCTTGCGAGAAACTAATAACTTCTAAGAACTGGCTGAATTGATCTACTTTTCGAACGAGTCCTTCCATTTGGACTTCTTCTTGCATATAAAGAGCGATATATGTTTTTAGGTCATTGACTGGATCTATCGAGTTTAACACCAATGGCAGCATGCCTAGTTTTAAATTTTTTTCTAAGTGGAATTGTTTTGGAATTTCAGCAGCCATAAAGGGGTGTAAGTGTTTTAGCTGTGCTCTGCCGGCTAATAAATCGACGCCTGTTCTTTTTAATTTTCTAGCGCTAGATCCGGTTAAAATAAACCGCCAACCCTTTTTCATTTCTATTAATTGGTGAACGACACTTAATAGCTCAGGAACCTTTTGCACTTCATCAATAACAAAGGTTTTTGTCATTGGATCAGCTAATACTAAGTCTAATAATCTTTCTGGATAGGCTCTATATTGTCGATAAGAGGCTGGGTCTAATAGGTCAACAATAGTTACATTGTTAATTTTATTAACTAACAATGACTTACCTGTTCCTCGAGGTCCAAATAAAAAAAAACTTCTTTCAGAAACATGGAAAAAACGAGGTACTATTTCCATTTTTCCTTCCTTTTTTGAATTAGTGTTTCATAAAAGGATACTAAAATATTGCATGAAAATCAATTCAACAATCGCTAAACTGACGGCAAATATATTTAGGAGCAACGTTGTGCCTCAACCAAATCAAAATCTCAATATAACAACAGCCGATTTTATAGTGATTGGCGCAGGAGTCATTGGTTTAAATATTGCAAGAGAGTTAAAACGACGTTTCACGGATAGCCATATTATTGTTATCGAAAAAGAAAATGAAGTGGCTGAGCATGCGAGTGGGCGCAATAGTGGTGTGTTGCATGCCGGATTTTATTATACAAAAGACAGCCTCAAAGCAAAATTTACTCGCGATGGAAATAAAGCATTAACCGAGTATTGCGAAGAAAAAAAAATTGCTATGAATCGTTGTGGAAAATTAGTCGTTGCTCGCCATGAAGGAGAGTTGTCTGGATTAAATGAATTACTCCATCGCGGTAAACAAAATGGAATTGAATTACAATTTATTTCTGAACAAGAAGCGCGTGAAATTGAGCCGCGTGTCAAAACATTTGCGCATGCGCTTTTTTCGCCGACGACATCATCTGTATCTCCAAAAGTAGTGATGGAGAATATTTTAGTAGATGCTGAACGAGAAAAAATTAACGTATTAAAGGGCGTGAAATATTTGGGAAGAAAATATAATAAAATTCGTACGAACAACGGAATATTCGAGGCGGCTTATATTATTAATACCGCGGGTTTGTATGCGGATTTGATTGCCAAAGATTTTGGGTTCTCAAAAAACTACACGATTCTTCCCTTTAAGGGATTATATCTTTATGCTTCAAATTCAAATGAGAAACTCAATACGAATATCTATCCTGTTCCTAACTTGCATAATCCATTTTTAGGCGTTCATTTTACAGTGACTGTCGATGGAAAAGTCAAAATAGGGCCGACAGCGATTCCAGCCTTTTGGCGTGAGCATTATCAAGGTTTTTCAAGATTTAATCTTTCTGAAATATATAAAATAGTATTATGTGAGTTAGGATTATTTGTAAAAGCGGGTTTTGATTTTCGCAATTTAGCATTTGAAGAAATTAAAAAATATAGCCGCAGTGTGTTGACCAAGCATGCCAGTGAATTAGCAACACACATTCATAAAAGTAATTATGTAACCTGGGGGAAGCCAGGTATCAGGGCGCAATTGTTAAATACACAGACACGCAAATTAGAAATGGATTTTATTATCGAAGGGGATAATAAATCCATGCATGTTCTGAATGCGGTTTCGCCAGCGTTTACGTGTTCTATACCGTTTTCACGATATGTGGTCGATAAAATTGAGGTTCAGCTTTCTCGTAGTCACGGTTGAGCAGCTGGAGTAAGACTTAAGCTGGCTTCTTGATAAGCAGAAATTTGACTGAGAGTGATGCGCGCCATGTCTGCGTCTTGATGCCATGCTTTGTGCCATATGACAACTTGTTCTAATGCTTTTTCTAATGACCACCGTGGTTTCCAGCCAAGATCAGTATAAGCAAGCGTACTATCTAATTTCAGTAAATGCGTTTCATGTAATGGTGTATGAATAGCTTCTAACTCTATATGTGCATTGTCACCCCAACGTTGCGCCAACATCTCAGCGACTTGACTGACGGTGGCGTCACCTTTTGCATCCGGCCCGAAATTCCAAGCGCGGGCAAATTGATTGCCAGTAGCTGAGAGTAGGTGTTCGGCAAGTTGAAGATAACCTGCTAGGGGTTCTAATACATGTTGCCAGGGGCGTATTGCGTGAGGAAAACGCAAGCGTACAGGTTTTTTTGCTTTAAATGCGCGTAAACAATCTGGCACTAGCCTGTCAACAGCCCAATCTCCGCCACCTATCACATTGCCAGCACGAACTGTTGCGACGCGAATGGGGTGGTCTGATTCCTCATTAAAAAAACTTTCTCGATAACTTGCGGTCACTAGTTCTGCGGCGGCTTTAGAAGCGCTATAGGGATCATGACCCCCGAGTGCATCTGTTTCGCGATAAGCATGATAATGCTCTCGATTCTGATAGACTTTGTCTGTTGTAACGATAATGATTGCGCGAATCGAGTCACTAGTGCGTGCAGCTTCTAAAACATGTGCTGTGCCAAGAATATTACTGGTTAATGTGCCTAGAGGGTTACGATAGCTTTCTCGTACTAACGGTTGAGCTGCTAAATGAAAGATAATTTCTGGGCGCGACTGCTGGATGGTTGATTTCAATTGTTCGAGGTCTGCAAGATCAGCGCGAGTCTCTGACGTGAGTAGCTTAGCAATCTTGGCAACGTCAAATAAGTTGAGTTGAGTAGGAGGTTCAAGAGAGTAACCATGAATGTTCGCGCCAAGATGATGTAACCACGATGTAAGCCATCCACCTTTGAAGCCAGTGTGGCCAGTGATTAAGACTGAGCGATTTTTCCATACATTTGCGTGTATCTTCATGCGATATCCACTGTTTCTTTTATCTCGGTATGTTTCAACACATTGGGTTTAGACCATATGTCCCAGGGCGCATCGCCTGAATTCCAAAGGTTTTCAAGATGATTTTTATCCCGCAACGTATCCATGGGTTGCCAAAATCCATTATGTTCATAAGCCATCAATTGGCCGTTTGCAGCAAGTGTATTTAATGGGGTTTCTTCCCAACTTGTTGTGTCATTATCAATAAGTGCAAGACACTTAGGCGAGAGAATAAAAAAACCACCGTTAATCATGCCGCCATCACCTCGAGGTTTTTCCATAAAACCGGAAACCTTCTTGTTGTGGTCTAGCTGTAGAGCACCAAAACGACCGGGTGGTTTAACAGCTGTGATGGTAGCCCACTTGCCATGTTGCTGATGAAAAAGAAGTTGTGCTGAGATGTCAATATCAGCCACACCATCGCCATAAGTAAAACAAAAAGCATCTTCGTCAATAAGATAGTTAGCAACGCGTTTCAGACGGCTTCCAGTGGGTGTGTTTTCACCTGTATCGACGAGTGTGACTTTCCAGGGTTCTGCGTTTTGTTGGTGGACTTCCATGGTGTTGTTCGCGATATCAAAAGTGATATCTGACATATGTAAAAAATAATTTGCAAAGTATTCTTTGATGAGATAGCCCTTATAACCACAGCAAATGATAAACTCATGGATGCCATGAGCGCTGTATATTTTCATGATATGCCAAAGTATCGGTTTGCCGCCGATTTCAATCATCGGCTTTGGTCTGGCATTGGATTCTTCCGAAATGCGAGATCCTAATCCGCCTGCGAGAATAACAGCTTTCATATCCATTCCTTGTGATATTTTTTTACTGTGGTGCGATAATCCGAATCTAGGATAATGTTATAACAAAATGGTTGCTAAACAAAATTGCTTTAACATATAGTTAGTCAGTCACGAAGCGGCTTTAAGAAGGTGATTGCTGATTTTGTATATAATCTTTGATAATTGCAATAGGAGCACCGCCGCAGCTGCTGGCAAAATAACTGGGGGGCCAAAGCACTCCTTTCCAATAGTATTTCTGTTGAGTTCTTCATAGGCCAAGCAGTATAGTACACACATGAAAATAAAAAAAGCCTACAAGTTTAGATTAAAAATGACTGCTGAGTGAGGTGCAAATGGACTATCAAGATAAAGTTGATCTACGTCGTTCACAACGCGGTCTAGAGGAAGAAATTACTGACGCTAGGGTGGATGCATTATGTGTTTGCCCGATTAATTTAACAGAGCAGTAATCTCGTTCCTTAGCTTTCTGCGATTCGAAATGCATGCTCCATATAATCTTGCTCTCTCATTGATATCCCCAGGGATCTTGCTTCTTTGCGCCAACCTTTAACTGCTTTAATGACTTCTTGAATAATTTTGTTAGCGCGCTCTGGTTTTATTCTGAAATATTCAGCAACTTCTTTGGCAAGTATGAGGTCTTGTGAGTTGTCAGTTTCAGAAATATTTAGTTTTAATCCGTTACCACTAGCAACTGGATTAATATCATATGCGGGTGATAGCACCCATCCATTGTCTTGTAGAATAAAGCCGTGATTTCTCAAATGATCATCTACATTGGAAACACAAATAAAAAATACAATTCTTGTCCACAATTGTGTCAGATCCTGTTCGGGTTGTGCGCCTTGTTGCATGATGAATTCAGCAAGTTCCAGATAACTTGCTCCTTTCGATGCGTCATCACCATCAGAATGTTGAAGTAATGTCATAGCAGAAGCAAAATGAATACGTTCACCCTGGTTGGTACGATCAAATCGTTTACTGATAAAGGTGTGATGGCGGCTATTGAATTTCTGTAGCATCGCTTTTGGTATATTGAGTTTTGCACGTTCCGCGAGGTTATAGACAATCATTTCCCATGCACCAATATCGTATTCATCATTTCCACTGGGAAATTTAGCGATCCATAAATGTTTTTTTTCATCGACAACGCTTGCTTTAGGGCGAGCACCACCTAATGATCCGCCCGGTGCAATAAGCATTTGTAACCATTTTGAGTAGCTTGGATTTTTTTCTGAATTTTCTTTTTCAAGCTCTAAACTTGCATGTTCTAATTCTCGCAATGAAGTCCAAGGTGGTGAAGCATAAGTTTTGTTGTTATCCAGAAAAGGTCCTTGTGGATCCGTGCGAAATCGAAGCGCGCCCATGCGATGTTCATCATAAACTCCTAAGAGATAATCTGATTCTAAAAGTTTTTTTTCTTTGCGACCTTCCTCGCGAGCAAGTTGTGCTTCTCGACGGTTCATGAGGAAGCGTCCCCAGCGATCAGGGGAGGAATCTAGAAAGATTCCAAAATTTTCTTGCCCTTGAGGAGCATATTGTGGCCCTTGAAATAACTGAAGGGATGGATCTAAAGCATGGGCTTGATTATGCTTAAGCCATTCGTGGTTATACTCGAAAGAAAATATTTCTTTGCCGCGTGAAAGGGCAGCATGTAAAACGCCTACCAAGGTTGGTTGAGATAAGCCTATCCAGTGTGCGTGGACTTCAATATGCTGCTGGGTTTTATTCATGAGATTTTTTCTTTGTTGATTTTAATTTTGGTGCGCGTGCTTTGATGGGTAGGTCAGCATCTTGAAGCTTCCGACCTAGTTCATCATCACGTGCTATTAACCGTAAATCTTTCTCAAGACCTAAGCAGAGTAAAACATTAACATAAGCACTGAATGTTACGCTTGCATCTCCTCGTTCAATTGCTCGAAGTGTATTGCGAGCAATTCCCGCGCGCTCAGCAACCATGGCTGCAGAAAATTTCCGTCGCAGCCGTGCTAGACGAATGTTTTCGCCCATTTCTGCCAACAAACGTTGTGCAGATGGTAGTATTGGTTTTTTCTCTCTTCCCATAATGGTCAATACCTTAAACGTTTATATATATTAATGTTTATACTATTGATCATTATAGCAGATATTTTATGTAAGAGAATAGAATTTGCATGAGTATGTACCTCATAGCAGAATCTGCATTGACCTTTAATATAGTAATATAGCTACCATACTGTAATTGTTTTTTTTCATAAAAATGCATATAATTACCCTGTAAAAATGACAATTGAATGATAAAATACAGGGTATTTTTATGAAAAGGGCAATTATTCAAGAGCTTATAAAATGGAAAAATGCGCCTGGCAGAATGCCCTTGTTGGTGAGAGGGGCGCGTCAAACTGGTAAAAGCTACATTATTAAGCGCTTAGGACAAGACTATTTCAAGAATACAATTATCATCAATTTTGAGTTAGAGCCTCGTTACAAAAATTGTTTTAAGACGCTTGATCCCAAAAAAGTTATTCAAGAAATAGAAATACTCTCTAATCAAAGTGTTGTTCCTGGTGAAAGTCTTTTATTCTTGGATGAAATCCAAGAATGTCCCGCCGCTATCCAGTCTTTACGATATTTTTTTGAAAATTTACCTAATCTCCATGTAATTGGAGCGGGATCATTTCTTGAATTTAGCTTGGGAGAAAAAACGCATGGTATGCCTGTTGGCCGTGTAGAATTTCAATATCTTTATCCAATGACGTTTAGTGAAATGTTGATAGTCTTAGCAGAGGATAAGATATTAGAGTTTATGAAAAATTTGCGAATCACTGATACGATACCTACTTCTATTCACCAAAAATTACTAGAATTAATGCGCTTATACTGCATAACAGGAGGTATGCCACAGGTCTTAGCGCACTATTCAGAACACAGAAATTTATTACAATGCCGTCACATGCAGACTGCTTTATTAAACACGTATCGCTCTGATTTTGGAAAATATGCTACCCGCGTACAGCAACAATTTTGTGAACGTGTTTTTGAAAAAGCACCAACGTTAATATGCCAACATTTTAAGTATACGGATATTGATCCTGATTTAGATGGTCGATCCATCAAAGCTGCCATCAAGTTACTTTGTAAGGCCAATGTCTTAACACCAATTTATTATACGTCTGCAAATGGCTTACCTTTATCTGCTACACAGATAGAAAAACGTTATAAGTTATTATTTTTGGATATTGGATTAGTACAAGCTAGCTCTCACATCTCACCCGAGCTGTTACTTAATCAAGATTTAATGCAAATTAATCGCGGGACTTTGACAGAACAATTCATTGGTCAGCATCTTATCACTTTGCAAGCCAGCAATGATCGCGCAACTTTGTATTACTGGCAACGTGATGCGCGTGGCAGCCAAGCTGAAGTAGATTATGTCATTGCATTAGGATCACAAATCATTCCCATGGAAATCAAAGCAGGAAAAACAGGACGTTTAAAATCCTTGCATCTTTTTATGGAATCACACAAAAGTCAGTTAGGGATTAAACTCTCTCAAGAAAGTTTTAATACTCGCGAAAAAATTTGGGTGGTACCCTTGTATCTGATTGAAGAATTGCCACGATTGATAGAAAACGCCAGGTAGCTTAAACACTCCTCAGAACTTTAATACTTTAATACTTTGACATACTTATAATAACTTATATAATACGCCGTATAAATTTTATATTAACGGCGCGCGCGTGTACAATAAATATTCTGTTGTCGTGTCGGCTGTGTTTTGAACGCTTCTATCCTCTCTTGTGCATTTCACTTAGATTATCAATCCAAGACGAACATCATGCATCACTTATGAAGATAGACTTGTTTAAAACTAAACGCAGGCTATAGCGGGTAAATTATATTATGCAATCAGCTTCTATTTTAGAGCAATACGACATTGCTTTAGAAAATAAAAATCAAACTCAAAGCAGCTATTTGATTTTCTTAGCTATGATGTCTTTAAATATCATGCTTTGCACCGGCGTGCTCTCCATGATAGTAAAAGTCGGATTTCTTTACACCATGGCAGGAACATTAGTGGTGCCATTGTGGTTCACTTTAAATGACATCATCGCAGAAGTTTATGGTTATAAAGTTGCAAAAAAAATAATATGGTTTGGCTTCGCGTGCCAAGCAATTTTTGGTATTGCTTCTAATCTTCTTATTCAACTACCAGAACCTGGCTTTGCACATAATCAACATGCTTATCAAACAGTCTTACAACCTATATTACACATTTGCGCAAGCGGCTTCTTTGCCTTTATTGCTGGCGGGTTTATTAATATTTACCTTATTTCGAAATGGAAAATCTTATTGCGTGGACGATATTTTTGGTTGCGAAGCTTGGGTGCTTCAACAATTTCTGAGTTTATTTTTACAGTACTTGCCGTGCTCTTAATTCAACTAGGTAAATTACCTTTAAGTGGAATTCTAACTATTATTATCACGTCGTATTCATTAAAAGTTATTTACAGCATTTTCTTAGCCTATCCTGCAAATCTCTTAGCCTTGATCATCAAGAAAGCTGACGAAGTTGATGTTTATGACTACAACACTAATTTTAATCCTTTTAAATTTACAGACTAAAATATCAAGTAGCTTTTATGAAACCTCCGTTTATTAGTGCATACTCAATACAAAATTATTTAACTGCTGAAAATGGAATCATTGAAGCATTTGACATCCTCTCCGCCCTAAAGGACGAAGATTCCTGATTATCACATCAGACTGAGCATGGCTCACGCTTTCTCAGTAGTTCCTGCTTCCGATCTCTTGTGAGATTCGATTCACAGGCCAACACGGCGTGCCCCGCCGCTAACACATTCTTTGCTGCATGAATGTCGGCATCTTCCTGATGCTCGCACTGGGTACAACAAAATTCAGATTGCAAAAGACGATTGTTTTTATCGATATTCCAGCAAATCACGCACTGCTGACTCGTATACTTTGGATTTACTTTCATGAATATTCCACTTTTTTCGCTCCGGGCCACAAAAATCTGACATTTCTGAACCTTTTTGGAATCCGAAAACCAATTGTCAACAGACCCTATATTGCATATCTCAAAATGCAATGGAGATAGGTTGATAGTAGGTAGTTACTCATGTGTTTCAACAGTGAGTCTTTCTAAATGACGATAGTCACGGCGATTCATCGTCGTTTCGCTATACTGCATATTGTCATAAAAAATAATTTGCGAACCAGCAGATTCAAATTGAAATGGGACTAGTAATAAATCTTTTAATGCTTCACACAGCTTAGCTTTATTTTCTGGCGTTACAAAAAACAACATGAAACCGCCGCCGCCTGCACCTAATAATTTTCCGCCGATAGCGCCAGATTTTTTAGCTCTATCGTAAATATCATCGATGAATGTCGGTGATATATTTTGACTGATTTTGCGTTTTAACATCCAACTTTCATGTAAAAGTCGGCCAAAGTCGGTGATGTCGCTTCCGTTTGACAGGATGTCAATCGATTCGTCTACCATTTTATGCATAGCATGTAATTCATTTTGTTTTTTGGGTATCGATAGGATTTTATCAGCTGCAATATCAGAAGCAGTACGAGAAATTCCTGTAAAAAACAATACGAGATGGTCTTGTAAAGCATGTAACCGTTGTTGCGGTAAGACTAATGGGGAAACATCAAAATTTCCACTAGGTTGTATAGTAATTTTGTTGAGTCCACCAAAAGCAGTTTGAATTTGATCTTGAGTGCCAACGTTTTCTCTTAAGATGTCGCGTTCAACATGGATGGCCTCGGTTGCTAATTTCCGTTTGCTGGAGATATTTCCCCGTAACGCATGCATGGCATTCAGTAATCCGACAGTAAATGCAGAACTGGAGCCCAAGCCAGATCGAGAAGGAAGATCACCTTGATGATGAATTTCAACGCCTTGGTTAATTTGTAAGTAATTTAAAGCAGCTCTAACGACAGGATGTTGTATATCGTCGTGTTCAAAGACTTCTTCAACTTTGTTCCAGACGACTCGTGTTTTATGCTTGAAAAACGCAGGAAGTAATCGGCAATGCAAATAACAATAATGATTAATCGTTGTAGCAAGTACAGCCCCGCCATGCTCTTGAAACCACGTATGATAATCAGTGCCACCGCCAAAAAAAGAAACTCGAAAAGGTGTGCGGCTGATTATCATTCTAAAATTCTCCCTTAGTGACGCCGATTATCCGCAAGTTATTGTTGATTTTGTAGACATAACCCCACTTCTTGTGAGGTCAGTAAAGCGCGGGAGTTTAGCATGCTAAGCAGGGGGTGGCAATTGATTGGTTTTGGGGTGGTTTGTTATGGTTGTTATAACAAACCAGTCATAAAATCAGGTTGTTTCATAAGCATACTGATAAGATGCTGATGACCCATAAGATGAAATCGTTTTTAAATGATTAAATACTATGCCGTTGATTTCGATGCCATGTGCATGAGATTTTCGAATAGCTTGCTTAATGTCTCTTATTGTATCTCTGCCAGCGGTGACTACGAAAAGTTTTGTATCGCATTTCTGAGCAATTAATATTGCATCAGAAACAGCAAGAACAGGTGGTGTATCAATAATGATTTGAGCGAAATCTTGTTTTAGTGCTTCAAGAAATTGATGGTAACGAGGATTTTCGAATAGTTCAATCGGATGCGCTTTATAAGTACCGCGTGGAATAAAAAAGAAATTATTAGAAATAGGATGGATAATTTGTTGAAGTTCACATTTTCCTTCCAAATATTCACTTAATCCCGGATTTTGTATTCTATCAAACTTAACGTGTAAGCTGCCTCTTCTGATATCAGCATCAATTAATAGGGTTTTTTTACCAGTATCAGCAATTATCTGTGCTAAGTTTAATGATACAAAACTTTTACCTATGCCGCTCAATGTTCCCATGATCGCGATGACTTGGTGATTTTGAGAGTAAGACATAATTTGTAAGCTCATGCGTAAGCTTCGCAGGCTTTCAACGGCGATATCATCAGGATCTTGTTTAGCCAAGATCTTAGATGTAGACAATGGTGTTCTCAGTGTATGCAGTGTTTTTTGACTCAATTTTTCTATCCGCTTTTGACCTTGACTGTAAGGAACGATACTGAGGATGGGAATTTCAATTTCATTTTCTAATTGATCAGAGGCTGCTATTGTCCTATTAAATGCAGATTTAAGAATGATTGCAATGGATGATAAGAAAGCTCCCATCAGAAAACCCATGATCATAGTGAGGAGCTTATGGGTAGGAACAGAAGAAGGTGGAGTAGCGTCAGTCAATGCGGTAATAGTGGGCAACAAACCTGCTTTGGCAAGCTCTAATTGAGCTTCACTGTTTAATAAAGACATGTACATCGCATTTTTTATTTTTGCATCGCGGTATAAGTTTATTTCTTGTTGGTTAGCCGTAGGAAATTGTCTAATTTGTGATTTTAATTCTGCTAATTGTTTTTGCAGCTCGGCTTCCTTATGTACCATCGCGAGAATAATAGGATGTTGGTCTGTGTAGATTTGGGATAAATCTTCTTTTTCAGATCTTAATTTTTCTAGATTTTGTTCTACAGTCATTAATTGTTTAGCCAAAGATTGGCTTTTCATGGACATGCTTAATGTATTATTTTGACTATGATATTGGTTAATCAAATCTTCTGATTGGCTTAGCTTGGCTTTTAATTCAGGCAATCGTTGGCTCAAGAATTCTAGTGTTTTTTGTGTTTCTTGAGATTTTTCTTGGATATTTTTTTCGATAGTATAACTGATGATCCCATTTAAGGCTCTAACGACTCTATTAGGGTCTGTGTCACTCAGTTGTAATTGTGAAATACCCGTTGATTGCATTGGATCATTTCCAAATATGGGTGATATTTTTAAATTACGTACTAAACCATTTAACATGGAAAGTGGGGATTGTATTTGTAAATAAAATTCAGTTTCTGGGCGTGCGTGAAATGAGGATAGTTCCAGCTGAAATCCATTGTCTTGACTGATTAATTGTCCAGCTTTTCCAGAGAGAACTGGTCGCCCATTGGATGAATACAGAGTGAATGTGTTTTCTTTTTCAGCGACTAAACGAAAAATTTGTCCTAGATATTTTGATGGTACAGAAAAATTTTTAACTTCTATGGCCTCACCGCCCCACGCATACTTTTTTAATCCTAGCAAAGGGCTAGCTACATTGTCGCCTTGGTAACGTCTAGCTATCCAAGCTCCAACGATAGGAAAGTAATTGGTTTTAACAATGATATTTAGTCCAATATTTTTAATAACAGGCTCTAAAATATAGCGTGTTTTAATGACAGCCAATTGTGCCTCTGAGTCTGATTCCGTAGAAGATTTATACCCGAATTTACTCAGCAAATTACTGTTGCTGGATGACGTATTAATTTGAATTAATGCGGTGGATTGATATTGAGGTTGTACAGTAAATGTATACAGAAATGCAATTAAAAAGGTTATTATGGATGTACCTAGAATAAACCAGATATGCTGATAAAGTTGTGTTGCGACACTACGAATGTCTAAACCTTCATCCGGAAAAAATCCTGTGGAGGTGGTGATGGGTAATTGATTATTTTGATGAGCTCCACTCATTTATGAAAGTCCCTTGATAGTATAATAAGTTGAGAAGTTAGGCAGCACTTGATTAACGAAGCTATTCCAGCTGTTCAACGTTGCTGCTGATACATAGACGATATCGTTTTCTTGCAAAGGAAATTGTTCTGCAATGATGAGTGACTGTGGAGATTGTGCATTTATCCAAAATATAGTGGGTTGTTGATACGATCCACGTACTAAATAAATATGAGTAGGATCCGCTGACCCTGGGTTAATGCCACCTGCACTGCTAATCGCTTCCATTAATGTTAATGGCTTATCTGTTATGGGTTGCATCCCTGGATTTCTTACTTCTCCAAGTACATATGTATTTCTATTTCGAAATTTGGCAACTTGCACTGTGACTTGTGGTTTACGTATATACATAGACAGGCGTTGTGTAATCTTATCTTGTATTTCATCAATGGTTAATCCGGCGACTTTTAAGTGACCGACATAGGGATAAAAAATTGTTCCGTCTGACTGCACCAGAACGGCTGGATTGGAAGCATTCGTTCCACTCGACGCTATGGTTGTCGAGGTGCTTCCCGCATTTGGGAGCGACGTATTTGATGTGGCCACAGTGCTGATATCCGAGTGTCCCCAAACAATAATATTTAAATTGTCAAAAGCGCCTATTCGGTAAGGTTGTGGTTCTAATGCTGGTTGTAGTAACTGTTGTCCTTCGGGTGTGCTCAATAGTTCTGCGCTCACAGGCATCAATTTAGGTGAGATCCATTGACCATTAATCTTATGTGGGGTCGCAATGGTATTTGAACCTAGATAATTATCAGGAATTAAGGGTGCGCAACCATTTATAAAGCCAATAGTGGCAGCAAGTAAGACTATTTTATTTATTCGGATACGTGACATGCTAAAATCCTTGTTTTCCAATCCTGCCAGGCAAGCTCGATTTGTTGAAAGGTTTTCTCAAACGCATTATAGGGTTGCTTATAGGGATCTTGAATTTCAAATTGACTCCAATGCCCTAATAAAAATGTTTTTCCTGTTGCCGACATAAAATGACTAGAAAGAAAATTTAATTGTTGATATGTCATGACAAGGATCAGGCTGAACTTTCTAACAAGAATATCTGTCAGTTGCAATCCTTTATGGGTAGAAATATTTATTCCATGTTCCAGCATAACTTTTTGAGCACTTAAATCTGCAGCGTGATTAACAAGCGCACCGATTCCAGCAGAGTTTACTACAATGGGTGAGTCAGAAAATTTTAACTGATGACGAAAATAACCTTCTGCCATGGGACTTCGACAAATATTTCCTTGGCAAACCATTAATATTGACTCCATTGCCAATGCTCTATCCTTTGGTAGGTTAATTTTTGTAGGCTAGAATTCTACGAGGTTGACTGGGTGGTTGCAAGGGTTTCGTGTGAATTCAATTTTGTAAGAATTCACAAAAGTTTAGTGGGTTTCCTAAGATGTTTTGTTATAATCCCGCAATCAAAAAGGATCTTATCGTCAGGATGATTTGTTATGAAAGTGTTGACAGTATTTGGTACACGGCCAGAAGCCATAAAGATGATCCCAGTTCTGAAGGCTCTTACTGAGTGCTCGATTGAATCAAGAATATGTGTAACAGGTCAACATCGGAGTATGCTAGATCAAGTATTATCACTCTATAATATCACTCCCCATTACGATCTCGATATCATGGAAGTCAATCAAACTCTCACTAGTATTACTCGTAAGGTGATGAGTGGATTAGAATCGGTTTTTTCTGAATTTAAGCCGGACTGGGTATTAGTTCAGGGTGATACCAGCACCACTTTTGCAAGTTCTCTTGCTGCATTTTACAAAAAAATATTTGTAGGGCACATAGAGGCAGGGTTGCGCACTCGCCATATCTATTCTCCCTGGCCAGAGGAAATGAATCGTCAGTTAACAACACGTATTGCTAATTTACATTTTGCTCCTACTCTTGAGGCCAAAGAAAATTTATTAGCTGAGCAAGTGCTGGAAGAAAAAATTTCCGTGACGGGCAATACGGTTATTGATACGTTGCTTGAGACTGTAAACTATTTTGATTCAAATCCGCATATTACTGCGTCAATCGCTGAGCAATTTAACTTTTTAGATAAAAATCGTAAATTGATATTAATTACGTCGCACCGAAGAGAGAACTTTGGTAATGGCTTGCAACAAGTCTGTCGCGCATTGCTGCATTTGTCTGAGCGTAATGATGTTCAGATTCTGTATCCTGTACATTTAAATCCGAATATCTCTGATACCGTGGATAAATTATTACGCAATAAAAAAAATATTTTTTTAATTCATCCTCAAGAATACTTACCCTTTGTCTATTTAATGATGCGATCTTATCTCATTTTAACGGATTCCGGCGGCATACAAGAAGAGGCTCCATCGTTAGGAAAGCCAGTGCTGGTTGCTCGAGATACGACTGAGAGACCTGAAGGAATTGCGGCAGGGACAGCAAAATTAGTTGGTGTTAACAAAGATGAAATCATTAGACATATCGAAGAATTATTAGATAACAAAATGATATATGAACAAATGAGTCAATCGCAGAATCCCTATGGCGATGGCAAAGCAGCGCAACGAATAGTAGAGAGATTACAACATGAGCATAGTGTTTAATAATATAGCAATAATAGGTTTAGGGTATATTGGATTACCAACTGCTGCAATGCTTGCTTCAAAGGCAATTCATGTGCGCGGAGTCGATATTAATGAGAATATCATTACGACGATTAACTCTGGAAAGGTGCATATTGTTGAGCATGGTCTTGAAGATATTGTACATGATGCTGTGAAGTCAGAGTATTTGCAGGCCTCAAAGTTTCCAGAGTCTGCTGATGCATTTATAATTACAGTTCCAACACCTTTTAAAGAAAATTACGAACCAGATTTGTCATTTGTAACGGCAGCGGTTGATTCCATTGCGCCTGTATTGAAAAAAGGTGATCTCATCATTTTAGAGTCAACCTCGCCTGTTGGTACAACAGAGCAAATCTCCTATCAATTAGCAAAGTTGAGAGATGACCTTGTTTTCCCGCATCAATCTGAAAAATGTGATATTCATATTGCGTATTGTCCTGAGAGAGTCATGCCTGGGAGAGTCATTCGAGAGCTGATTGAAAATGATAGAATTATAGGTGGGATGACAGCGCAATGTTCGATGAAGGCAAAAGCATTATATCAATTGTTTGTTATAGGTGAATGCATTACGACAACTTGTCGATTAGCAGAAATGACTAAGCTAACAGAAAACGCTTTCAGAGACGTTAATATTGCATTTGCAAATGAACTCTCAATGATATGTGACAAATTAAATATTAATGTCTGGGAATTGATAAAATTAGCGAATCATCATCCTCGCGTTAACATTCTGCAGCCTGGACCGGGTGTAGGTGGGCATTGTATTGCTGTGGATCCTTGGTTTATTGTCAATGCAGCGAATGAAGAAGCTAAGCTTATTCGTGCTGCGCGAGAGGTTAACGACAGAAAAGAACACTTTGTAACAACAAAAATAAAAAATGCAGCGCAAGATTTTTCAAAACCTGTTATTGCTTGCTTGGGAATAACTTACAAAGCAGATACAGATGATATTCGCGAAAGTCCGACGATTAACATCTTGAGACAGCTTGCATTAGAGGCTGATTATGATTTTTTAATTGTTGAGCCAAATGTGAGTCAGTTACCTCATGTTTTTTCTCAGAATAAAAAATTTAAATTGGTGTCAATTGAAACAGCGTTAGCTTCAGCAAACATTGTTGTGCTGATGGTAAATCATAAAGAATTTCATGAATTAATCACAAAGTTTTCCCATCCTAAAACAGTTCTGAATTTTGCTAGCGCAAAGCAATTTTTAAAATCAACATCACACAAAATAAAAGAAGAGCCACTGATTCCTGCATGAATATTTTATTTTTAACTGATAATTTTTTTCCGGAACGAAATGCTGCTGCTTCGCGTGTATATGAGCGAGCTTGTTATTGGGTTAAGTGGGGGCATCAGGTAACAGTGATTACGTGCACTCCTAATTTTCCGGAAGGGAAGGTGTTTAAAGGGTATAAAAATAAATGGTATCAAGTTGAAAATATAGACGGTATTCGAGTTGTTCGGATCAAAACATTTATTGCTGCGAATAAAGGATTTTTTTTACGAATAATCGATTCTATATCATTTACGATTCCAGCCATTATAGCCGGTTTGTTCCAACAAAAACCTGATGTTGTTGTGGCAACTTCTCCAAGTCTTTTTGCTGCAGTAGCAGGATTGGTTGTTGCTAAAATTCGACGGCTACCTTTTGTCATGGAAGTCTCAGATCTTTGGCCTGCGTCGATTATCGGCGTTGGAGCTATGAAGGAAAGTTTTCTCATTCGGTGTTTAGAAAAACTAGAGTTATTTTTATATCGTCATGCTGCATCGCTAATTGTTTTGTCTCCTGCGTTTCAAGAAAATTTGATCTCCAGAAATATCTCGGCAGATAAGATTCATGTTGTTATCAACGGAGTCGATATGACGCGCTACTATCCGCGTCCACCCGAGTTAGAGCTTGCAAAACAATATCAAATAACTGCCGATCACTTTGTTGTGGGTTATATTGGTACGCATGGAATGGCTCATGCATTAGAAAATATTTTACACTCTGCAGAGCTGCTGAAGCATCAGCCCAATATTAAATTTTTATTTGTAGGTGCGGGAGCGGCTCGTGATGAATTAATGCGTGAAGCAGAAAAAAAAGCATTAAATAATGTGTGTTTTGTTCCTTCGCAAGCAAAAGAAAAAATAGCTGATTTTTGGAGTTTATGTCATATTGCGTTAGTCCATTTAAAAAATTCCCCTGTGTTTGCTGAAGTCATACCTTCTAAAATTTTTGAGGCTATGGGAATGGGCTTGCCTATTGTTATCGCTGCGCCTGCTGGTGTTGCGGTATCTATCGTAGAGGATGACAACGTGGGGGTGTCAGTAGAGCCTGAAAATCCCAAATTATTAGCACACACGATAAATCATTTTTTTGAAAATCCAGGCCAGCTTGAAGTGCTAGCAAAGAATAGTTATAAAAAAGCACCCAACTTTAGTCGTGAGCAACAAGCCAAGAATTTTATCTTGGTTCTCAAGCAAACATTGACGACTGTTCCAAATAATCATGAATAAAAATTTTTATATGAAAGCTAGTACTTATTACCATACTCTTAAGTATCTTAAGTTAACACAGTTATATGGTCAGTTTGTTTTTCGATTTAAAAGGCCGAGGATAAAATTTACTACCAACGCATCCCAAAAAAAAGTAAATGCAAAATGGACGCTTCCTATTTTAGAACTGCCACAGTTATCATTGCCAGATAGGCTAACCTTTCTGAATCAAGAAAAAAATATAACAGATAAAGATATCTGGAATAGTGGTACTGGTGACGAGAAGTTATGGAGGTATAACTTACATTATTTTGATTTTGTTAATTCAAAGAACTTTTCAAACGAAGGTAGTTGGTCTGCTTCGATTATTCATCGATGGATAAAAGAAAATCCTCCTGTCAATGGTTGTGGATGGGATCCGTATCCTATTTCTCTTCGAGTAGTGAACTGGGTGAAATGGATTTTGAATGGGAATATCGCAAGCCAAGAAATGTTAGATAGTCTATATTTACAAAGTCGTTATTTAAATAAGCGAATTGAGTTCCATATATTAGGAAACCATATTTTAGCAAATGCGAAAGCCTTATTGTTTGCTGGTCTATTTTTTAACGGTAAAGAATCTGAGGCATGGTTTAAGAAAGGACTGAAATTATATAATAAACAAATGAAAGCTCAAGTGCTGGAGGATGGTGGACATTTCGAATTAAGTCCAATGTATCATGCGATAATTTTAGAAGATTTACTCGATGTAATAAATATTTTCAAAACCTTTGATAAAGAAATAGATGCGTGCTGGCTAAAGCAATGTAAGAAAATGTTTTTTTGGTTACAAGCAATGTCTCATTTAGATGGCGACATTGCTTTTTTTAATGATGCTGCAGCTAATGTGGCGCCGACTTTAAGTCAGCTTCATGAATATTCAAATCGGCTTGGTCTGAATAATAAATTAAGTAATCTTGATTCAGTTCAAAGCTTTTCACAAAGCGGTTATTGTCGAATTCAAAAAAATAACATGTTGTTATTAGCAGACATTGGCAATATAGGAGCGTCCTATCAACCTGGTCATGGTCATGCTGATGTATTAAGTTTTGAATTATCATTGGGTTCACAGAGAATGATTGTTAATTCGGGTACATCTACCTATAGTGAGAGTGATGAGCGTTTGAGACAGCGTAGCACGCATGCGCATAATACATTGGTTGTAGATGATAAAAATTCTTCACATGTTTGGAAAAGTTTTAGGGTTGGACGAAGAGCACGAGTGCGTGACATTAAAATACAAAAATTAAATCACTTTCTACTTCTAAAGGCTTCTCATGATGGTTATTATCACGCGGATAAAATAATTCATACTCGATTGTGGAAAATTGAAAATAATAAACTCTTGATTGAGGACTCGGTGACTGGAGAGGGAATACATGCAGTTGATATTTATTTTCATTTTCACCCTGAAATTCAGGTCAACCAAGTTCAATCAAATTCATTTGATGTATTGACAAGATCTGGTTTAAAAATTGCTTCCATAAAAATGAATAATGACTCACAGCTAGTTGAGAGTACTTATCACCCTGAATTTAATGTATCGATTGCCAATAAAAAAATTGTTACCAAGGTTTATCAGCCACTGCCCGCAGTTTTTCAAACTACCATTGAGTTTAATGACTAAGGATATTTATGAAGAGAATTTTACAATCCTTAAAAACAGGCGAAACTGAGCTTGCAGAAACTCCCTGTCCAAACGTAAAACCGGGTCATTTATTAATTCAGACTAGCTATTCCTTATTATCACCTGGCACTGAAAAAATGTTGATTGACTTTGGTAAGTCATCACTCCTGCAGAAAATACGAAAACAGCCTGATAAGGTTAGAATGGTTGTCGATAAAATGAAAACAGATGGTATTTTGCCGACATTAGAAGCTGTGCGAAATAAGTTAGATCAGAAGTTGCCATTGGGATATTGTAACGTTGGATCAATATTAGAAGTTGGGTCGGGAGTGAAAAGCTTCCAGGTTGGTGACCGTGTTATCTCGAATGGTTCTCATGCAGAAATTGTATGTATTCCTAAAAATCTTTGCTGCAAAATTCCAGATTCTGTTTCGGATGAAGAGGCTGCATTTACTGTGATAGGTTCTATTGCTTTGCAAGGCATTCGCTTAGCAAATCCTACGTTGGGGGAATTTTTTGTTGTTATTGGTTTGGGCTTGATTGGATTATTGACTGTACAATTACTTCGTGCGCAAGGTTGTCGTGTGCTAGGAATTGATTTTGACACAAAAAAAATTGAACTTGCTGCTTCGTTTGGTGCTGACACGGTCAATCTTTCATTAGGCGAAGATCCAATTGCAAAAGCACATGCTTTCTCAAGAGGGCGAGGTGTCGATGGGGTTTTAATTACAGCATCAACGCAAAGCAGTGAACCTGTTCATCAAGCAGCAACCATGTGCCGTAAAAAAGGACGTATTGTTTTAGTCGGTGTGACGGGATTGGAATTGTCTCGTGCCGATTTTTACGAAAAAGAACTTTCGTTTCAAGTTTCTTGCTCGTATGGCCCAGGCAGATATGATTCTCATTATGAAGAAGAAGGGCATGACTATCCTCTGGGGCATGTGCGTTGGACTGCGCAACGAAACTTCGAAGCATTTTTAGATATGCTTGCTAGTCAACATGTTGATGTGACTTCTCTCGTTTCTAAACGTTTTGCTTTTGATGATGCGCTTCAAGCTTATCAACATTTAAATGATAATAGTCATCCAATCGGTATTATCTTGGATTATCATAATAATGCGAATACTGCTTCGCGTTCTAAAACGATCACGCTGAAATCGACAGTAGCGTCAAAAAAAACAAGCCAAGTCTGTATTGGAATGATAGGCGCAGGCAATTATGCCAGTCGCATATTAATTCCGGCATTCAAAAAAACAAATGCTCATTTAAAGATAATTGCCTGCAATGGTGGGATGAATGGTATTCATGTCGGAAAAAAATTTGGATTTGACGCAGCAACAACAGACGTACAAAGCATTTTTTCAGACCCGGAAATTAATACTGTTGTTATTGCCACAAGACATAATAATCACGCTCAGCTTGTTTGTGAAAGTATTAAAGCAAATAAACATGTGTTTGTTGAAAAGCCGCTGTGTCTTACTTTCAATGAACTGCACGAGATTTCACAGCTCATCTCAAAAAATCCTTCATTACAGTTGATGGTAGGGTTTAATCGACGTTTTGCTCCTCATATTCAAACAATTAAAAAATTATTAAACACAGTGAATGAACCCAAAACATTTATCATGACTGTGAATGCAGGTGACATTCCATCGAATCATTGGACGCAGGATGCATCTGTAGGCGGCGGAAGAGTGATTGGCGAAGCATGCCATTTTATTGATCTTTTGCGTTTCTTGGCAGCAGCACCCATTGCAGATTTTCAAGTAACTAGAATGGGCAACACCTCTGTCACTGATGATAAAGTTACTATTACGCTTTCTTTTGCTGATGGATCATTTGGTACGATTCATTATTTGGCAAATGGTCATAAAGGTTTTCCTAAAGAACGATTAGAAATATTTACTTCGGGGAAAATTTTACAGCTAGATAATTTTCGCAAATTGCTCGGGTGGGGTTGGTCTGGGTTTACCAAGATGAATTTATGGCGACAGGATAAGGGTCAATTGGCTTGTGCTCAGGCGTTTGTGGGCGCAATTGTAAATGGTTTAGCGTCACCTATTTCGGTGGATGAGTTGGTTGAGGTGAGTAAGGTGACCTTAGAAATTGCGAGAGGGCACTGCTAACGATTTTATTTTAATCCAAGTTAGAAATAGACAAATGATTAAAATATTTAAGCATAGTTTAGATGCAGCTGGCCATTGAAGCAGTGTGAATGCAATGGGTAGTAATACACAGCAATTAATGATTAATATGCTTGTAGTCACTCGTTTGTGATTGGCACCAAAAGAAATTAAATGTTGGTATGCGTGCTCTCGGTGTGCGCTATACCATTTTTTGCCCTGATACATTCGATATAACAAAGTGAACGTCGCATCACAAATAAATATTGCTAACATCACCCACCAAAACGTAATAGGTAAAATATTGTTGTTGGCTGTATATAATCCTAAAACAGCAAAAATATAACCTAAATATCCGCTCCCAACATCACCTAGGAAAATTTTTGCAGGCGGCCAATTCCAGATTGTAAATCCAGCGATGGATGCAGCTAATAAACTCATGACTAGTGCTAAATAAGGTGCGCCTGTCCACCATAATGCTATGCTGCTTCCCATAGCAACAAACATTCCTTCACTACCTGCAAGACCATCGATTCCATCCATAAAATTGTAAAAATTAATGTACCAAACAATACCTATTGCAGTTAATGTATAGTTAACTATATCTAGTAATATGTGTGGTGATGCCAAAGTTAAAAAGGAAAAGCTTCCCATCCAATAGAGTGCCCATGCTGCTGCTAAGCTATGAAGTAAAATGCGCCATTTTGCGCTGACAGAATAAATGTCATCACAGTAGCCTGTGGTGGCTATCGTTATTCCGCCGCCTATCAGTGCTAGATATAAATTTGTCTGAATGTAATTTGCCCACTTCAACCCGAAAAGAACGAAAGTAAATGTCAGAACAATTGCGATGCCGCCACCGCGAGGAGTTGGAATAGCATGAGAGCTGCGTTCATTGGGAATATCCAGAATGGATTTTTTTATTGCATAAAGACGTGTTGTCCCTGTGAATAATGCAGAAAACAAAAAAATGACTAAGCTGCCAGCAATAACTTCAATATAAGACAATAAAGTTCCTGTCAATTTTAATTCCATAAATTTCTTATGTAAGTTGATTTCGGTAAGCTGCAATAATATCGGGTAGCATTTTTTGTAAATCATAGTTTGGTTTAAAGCCTAAGTCACGCTGAATAGCTTGAGAATCATACTGGGCTGAGCCAAATAATTTTGACATTGCATCTGAGTTAAATGGTAAGCGACGACCTGTCATTTTTTTCCCTATATCCCCGATCGATGCGAGGACCTTAAAAAACCACAATGGAACATGCCATCTTGGGACTTGTTTTCCCAGGGCTTGGCGCATCAATACATACAACTCACGAGTAGAGTAATATTGACCATCTGTTACAAAATAAATTTGACCATTCGCTTTTGGATTATCGGCTGCTAATAAGGCAGCGTGACAAATATCGGTTACGCTGATGAGGGAGCGTCGATTATGTGTTTCGGGCAGAGGGGGGAAGTATCCGCGATCAATGCTACGAAGCATACTATCTAAATTACCTTTCCATGCTGGGCCATAAACAAGGGATGGGCGTAAGATGCAGGCATGTATCTTATGTGTCTTAGCAGTATCAAGAATCCATTTTTCAGCTTCTCTTTTTGCTATTCCGTAAGGTGAATTGGGTGGAGATATGTATTGTTCGTCAATACATTGCTCACTATCTCGAACCGCTTTGACACTGCTGAAAAAAATAAATTTTTTAACATTTGACCGTATGGCTTCGTTTAGAATATTTTTCGAGCCTTGTAAGTTGATAGAGTTATGTTGATTCGTAAAAGCTGGGTTATTATCTGCCCAGGCGTGCGCGTAGCCAGCTAAGTGATAGACGGTTTCAATGCCAGTGCAAATACCATGTAAGCTATCTGCATTTGTTAAATCCCCTTCAACAATTTCTATTTCTTTTGGTAGATTAGTAGATTTTTTAGTATCTCGAATGAGTGCTCGGATGGTGACGTTTTTTTGTAGAAGATGTTGGATAAGATGATTACCTATAAATCCAGTAGCACCTGTGATTAATATTTTTACCATGAGGCAGTATCCTTCAAGCCAGAGTGAATTTAAGTGTCATTGTAAAGAAAAAAACTTTAAATTGACAATTTTCATATTTCTAGGTGACTTATATAAATCGAATTCTTATTTGCATATCACAAGTGCTAACAATTTTTTATTTTTTTAATTTTCAAAACGGGCTATAGTAGCTAACCTCAGTTATGGGTTGCTTAATATGGATTATCTTTATCAAGATATTTTAATTTAGGATGAATATGTTTAACGACAAAGTTATTTTAATAACCGGTGGGACGGGTAGTTTTGGCAAAAAATATACTGAAGTAATATTACGGAAATACAAGCCGAAAAAGATCATTATTTATTCTCGTGATGAGTTAAAACAGTACGAGATGTCTCAAGAATTTTATCAAAGCTCCATGCGATATTTTATTGGTGATGTGCGAGATTTGGATCGGCTTAAAATGGCAATGGATGGGGTTGATTATGTTATTCATGCTGCCGCTTTAAAACAAGTTTCTGCTGCTGAATATAATCCAATGGAATGCATTAAGACCAATATTTATGGTGCTGAAAATGTTATTCAAGCAGCGTTACATCATAATGTTAAAAAAGTAATTGCATTATCTACAGATAAGGCTGCTAAGCCTGTTAGTTTATATGGTGCGACAAAACTAGCATCTGACAAACTTTTTGTAGCTGCAAATAATCTAACTGGCAATAAAGAGACGGCGTTTTCTGTAGTGCGCTATGGAAATGTAGTGGGTTCTAGAGGTTCTGTTGTTCCTTATTTTCAAAAATTAATAGAAATGGGCGCTGATCACTTACCTATTACTGACGAAAGAATGACACGATTTTGGATTACGTTAGAGCAAGGCGTGGAGTTTGTTTTAAAAAACTTTGAAAGAATGCAAGGTGGAGAGATTTTTGTTCCTAAAATTCCTTCGATGGGAATGGTGGATTTAGCTAAAGCTCTTGCGCCACAGATGTTAACAAAAATTGTTGGAATACGTCCTGGGGAAAAATTGCATGAAGTAATGTGCCCATCGGATGATAGTCACTTAACGTTGGAGTTTCATGACCATTATGTGATTAAGCCTACAATTCAATTCGTTCATGAGTCTGATTTTACTTGTAACCGTTTAGGTGAAGTAGGTAAGCCTGTAGAGATGAATTTCGAATATAATTCTGGTAGCAATAAACGATGGCTTAAAGAACATCAGCTCTTAGAGATGATTAACGAGATATGATGGGACGCAGCCCTCTACAATACAGAAAATTAGAGCTAATGGATATTATATGATTCCTTATGGCCGGCAAGACATTAATAAGGCAGATATTGCCGCTGTTATTGAAGTATTGCAATCTGATTGGTTGACTCAAGGTCCAGTTGTGCCTCGTTTTGAGCGGGCTATTGTAGATAAGGTAGGTTCTAAATATGCAGTAGCTGTAAATTCTGCTACAAGTGCTTTGCATATTGCTTGTCTAGCATTAGATCTTGGTCCGGGTGATTGGTTATGGACATCACCAAATACATTTGTTGCCTCAGCAAATTGCGGGCTTTACTGCGGTGCTAGAGTCGATTTTGTTGATATAGATCCACGTACTTATAACATGAGTGTTGAAGCTCTTACCACAAAGCTTGCACAAGCCGAGCAGCTTGGGACATTGCCGAAAATAGTTGTGCCAGTACATTTTGCTGGCCAGTCTTGTGATATGGCATCGATATACGAGCTTGCGCAGAAGTATGGTTTTAAAGTTATTGAAGATGCTTCTCATGCTATCGGTGGAAGATACAAAAATCAATCTGTTGGGTGTTGTGCCTACAGCGATATCACTGTTTTTAGTTTCCATCCCGTAAAGATTATCACTACGGGTGAGGGAGGTATGGCATTAACAAATAACCCTCAATTAACTGAGCGGTTGCAATTATTCCGTTCGCATGGAATCACGCGTAATCCACCACAGATGCAAAATACTTCCATGGGCTCTTGGTATTATGAGCAGTTAGAGCTTGGATTTAATTACCGAATGACTGACATGCAGGCCGCCCTGGGCTTGAGTCAGCTTGAGCGGCTGGATGAATTTGTTTCGCGACGTCATGTTTTGGCGTCTGTATATAATGAAGTGCTCATAGATCTTCCCTTGGTTTTGCCATTTCAGGAGAAGGATTGTTATTCTGCCTTTCATTTGTATGTTGTTCAGATAGATCCATTACATTCACCGTTAGATAGGTGCAAGTTATTTGAATATTTGCGGGCGGAAGGTGTTTTTGTCAATGTTCACTATATTCCAATTCACACCCAGCCTTATTATCAGCGCATGAATTTTCATCCGGGACAATTTAGAGTGTCGGAACAATATTATGAAAATGCACTTACCCTTCCTTTGTTTTTTGGTCTTGGAGATACGCAGCAAGCTAAGGTTGTCGAGTTGCTTCGTAAGGCCTTGCAGGTATGATTTTATCAAATGTCAAATTAGCCTTAGGAACCGTTCAATGGGGTATGCCATATGGCATCACAAATACGGATGGTCAGCCTGACTTGATTTCTGTTGAGAAAATAATGGATAGGGCGTTTACATCAGGAATTGACTTATTAGATACAGCAAGTGCCTATGGTATCTCCGAGGAATTGCTTGGGCGATATGTAACTGAGGAGCGTTCCTTTAGAATTGTGACTAAAACAGTAGGTTTAGGTAATGAACGTATTGGGGATAAGGAGATAGAACGCTTAAAAAAAGGAATTGACCAGTCATTCATGCGGCTTCGAAGAAACAAAATTTATGGAATTTTAGTGCATGATGCTATGGAATTGTTACTCCCTGGCGGAGAGCGTGTTTTTTCAGAGCTTGAAGCGCTCAAACAAAGCAATTGTGTTGCTAAAATTGGAATTTCGGCTTATTCACCAGATGTTGTGTTGAAAGTTACGCAAAAATATCCTATTGATTTAGTTCAAGTACCGTTAAATTTATTAGATCAGCGAGTGGTAACATCCGGTATATTACAAAAGCTAAAAAATGAAGGTGTAGAAATACATGTGCGATCAGCTTTTCTTCAAGGTACTTTGCTTGCTGATATTAAAACGTTGCCTGCTAAATTTAATAGTATTCATAAACAATTTTCTTTAATCGAGGATGTGACTAAGCGTGCGGGCTTGTCAAAAATGGCGTTGGCATTAAGTTTTATTAAACGGATTCCCGAGGTCGATAGAATTCTAGTTGGTGTTCTAAACGAGCGACAGCTCGAAGAATGTCTGGCGGCAGTGAATTCAGATCAGATAGACGAAATTGATTTTAGGCAATTTGAATCTCATGATCTTTCGATTATTGATCCTAGTAGATGGAAGTTTGCATAATGAATTTGTTCTCGATAAAAGATAAGGTTGCATTAGTAACAGGTGGTTATGGGCATTTAGGTAAAAGCATTACATCTGCATTAAGCAAGGCTGGGGCAATGGTAGTTGTCTTGGGTAAAAATAAAGATAAATTTGAAGCAGCTTTTGATGATAAAAATAATTTAAATGTTTGTTTCCAAGAATGTGATATCTCCAGCACTGAAAGCATAGCAAGAGGCTATGAAGCTGTTCTTAAAAAGTATAATAGGTTAGATATTCTTGTTAATAATGCGGTTTATCTTCAGGGTAGGGGTTCAGAACCGATAAGCGATACAGACTGGCAATATTCCATAGATGGATGTTTAACTTCTGTTTACAGATGTATTCGTGAAATTATTCCTTACTTCAAGACAAATGAAATAAGTAAAATCATTAATGTCTCATCTATGTATGGCATAGTTGCCCCGGATTTTAATATCTACTCCGGCTTTGAGCAGTATACGAATCATCCTGGTTATGGAGCAGCTAAAGCCGGTGTCATTCAGTTGACGAAGTATTTTGCCAGTTCTTTAAGGCAACATAATATTTTAGTGAATACTGTTTCACCAGGTGCTTTTCCAAGTGAAGAGGTTCAAAAAAGTAAGGGATTTATTGAAAATCTATCAAAAAAAAGTCTGCTCGGACGAATAGGTAAACCAGAAGATCTTCAAGGGGTGTTTGTGTTTTTGAGTTCCAGTGCCTCTGATTTTATTACCGGGCAAAATATTGCTGTTGATGGTGGCTGGACTGTTATTTGATTGTTGTTGTAATTTTTTGTGCGCATGCTCGCATTGTAAGTGTTAGTAATTTGAAGGTTAAATGATGATAGGTGCAATAATTCAAGCAAGGATGGGATCGACCAGATTACCCGGTAAGGTCCTAAAATCTTTGCCATATGGATCTGAAAAATTACTCATCGATCAACTGATAGGGTCATTACTTTCTATAAATTTCATAGATAAATTAGTGCTTGCTACAACTGTAAATAGCAAAGATGACTTAATTTGTGAGCATATAATAAAAAAATATGGAGAGCACGTTATCTTGTTTCGTGGAAGTGAAGAGGATGTCCTTGAGCGCTACTATCTTGCCGCTAAAGAAAACAATCTTCATACTATTTTTCGATTTACAGCGGATAATCCCTGTGTGGATGCTAACGTTGTGCTTAATGCCTACCGTCAGTACGTTGCAAATAAAAAAGATTATTTGACAACGTTTGGGTATCCGCTGGGTCTTGATGTGGAAGTTTTTAGTTTTCATGCTCTAACAAAGGCATATGAAAAAGCGACATTGCAAACTGATAGAGAGAATGTTACTTCGTTTATTAGACACCATCCTGAGCTTTTTGATATCGAAATGCTTCCAGCGAATGAATATAAAGATATTTCAGAGCTTCGTTTAACTGTAGATACTGATTTAGATTATATTCTAATGTGCTGTGTTTTTGATTACTATAAGGATATGAAGGCGTCTATTGGTCTTTCAGAGATTTTAGCTTTATTTAAATTAAAGCCATGGTTGTTTAGCATGAACAAAAGTGTAGTGCAAAAAAGGTCGTACTATAATGTGGAAGATGAAACATTACATGCGATTTCATTGATTGAAAATTTAGAGATGCCAAATGTGTTGAAGAGACTGAAAGAAATGCTGAATTTTTCGTCCGCTATATGATACCTTATATTCATTTTTTCATTAGTATGTATTGATATGAAGATAGCAATTATCACAGATGGAAATAATGAACTAGGCTTAGGGCACGTATACCAATCCCTAACTTTGGCAAATGCTTTAAAAGAGCAATCAAGTAAATCGTTACGTATTAATTTCATGACCAAAAGCGATGAAGGGATATGTCAATTTATCCATTCATCTGGTTATGATGTTGAACATTTTGATCATGACGAGCTGATTTTTGAAAAGCTACAGCTCGATCAGCCAGATCGGATAATTTTTGACAAGCTGGATGTGTCGCCCTGTTTTGCTGCTAAAATTAAAGAAATATTGAAGATAAAACTAATAATATCTACCAACCTAACTGAAGCAAATAGGTATGCAGATATTGCAGTTTTTCCAGATTTTGGTAGTAACTTTAAGAATATAGTCAATAAAAATTATTTAACAGGTAGAGTTGAGTTTTTTGGGCTGAAATATTGGTTGTTGAGACCTGAGTTTTATGCTTTTAAAAAGAAGGTCAAAACTCATAATGATACAATAAAAAATATTATGTTGATGTTTGGTGGATCTGATCCAGCTAATTTGTCTACATTTGTTTTGAGAGAGCTTCTTCAAATTGATTTTGAGTTTAATATTCTGCTTGTTCTGGGATCGGCTTTTAATCACACTAAAGAATTAAGTAGTATATTGGATAAAAATAAAATCTCTCAGAGTAAAGTAAGTATAGTTAACAACATAACTAATGTTGCTGAAGAGATGTATAAAAGTGATGTTGTATTTGCCTCCCCAGGCTTGTCGTTTTCTGAGGCTTTAGTTGTTGGAACGCCTGTAGTCGGATTTCATCAGAATGAACCTCAACGAAAAGAGTATGCTGATGTTTTACCTACTTTAGGTTTGGATGATCTTTATAAATTACCTTTAATAATTAAAAATAAATCTTTCGTATTTCCAGATGACCCACTTATCCAATCAATGGAAATTGGCGAAGGGAAAGATGAAATAATTAATGCAATATTAAATTAGCTGAGACGTTATGAAATGGGAAAAGAAAGGGCAAATATTTTTGCCAAAAGGCCAGTATGATTGGGTTGAAACTCACGGGATGCTTCCAGTTGCTGACCATGTTAAAGATGATATCTTTAAGGTGTATTTTTCTGGCAGAGATAAATCAAATATTTCAAGAACTGGATTTGTTGAAATTGATATTAAAGATCCATCCGATATTCTTTGTTTGTCAGAATCGCCGGTTTTAGATATCGGTAAACTTGGGAGTTTTGATGATAACGGTGTTTCTCCTACGTGGATGGTCAATCATGAAGGAAAAAAATATTTCTACTTTATGGGCTGGAACAAAGGCTCAAAGGTAAGAGCTGCTGAGGTCTCGGGTTTGGCAATCAGTACTGATAATGGGATAACTTTTTCAAGATATTCACGATCCCCTATTATTGATAGAACGGATAGTGAGCCTTACACCATATTAGTTATTTCTTGCATTATCATTGAGAATGGTATTTGGAGAATGTGGTATGACTCAGCAGATTATTGGATTAATGAAGAGTTGCCTAGATACAATATTAAATATGCCGAATCTACAGATGGAATTCACTGGAAAAGAGACGGAATTGTTTCTGTAACGTATAAAAATGATAAAGAAACCAGAGTGTCCAGAGCTTCTATTGTTAAAGACGATGGTATTTACAGAATGTGGTTTTGTTATGCAATAGAAAGTGGTGGATACAATATGGGATATGCTGAATCTAATGATGGATATCAATTTAATAGAATGGATGATAAAGCTGGAATAGAGCTATCGTCAGATGGTTGGGATTCCGAAATGATTTGTTATCCTCATGTTTTCAAGCATAAAGAAGAAATTTATATGCTTTATTGTGGGAATGGTTACGGAAGATCCGGATTTGGATATGCTATTTTAAGAAAATAAATTTGAGTTTGTTTTCAATAATAAAATCAGTTTAAAAAAAAATTTCAGATGGTTGATTAAAATAGAGGGTACTGTATTGTGAGTATTAAAAAAATTCTCGTATTTGGTTCATCTGGATTTATCGGTACATATCTTATCGATCAGCTTTTGAATCAGGATTATGAGGTGGTTGCATCTGATATTACTGATATTGGTCAAGAATATTATGCGAACAAACAGATACCTTACCTCAAAATCGATATAACAAAGAAGGGTGAATTTGAAAAACTAGAAAAAATATCCTATGACGCTGTGATTCATCTAGCAGCAGCTCAGCCGGCCAATATAGCAGAAAGTCAGTATGATCCAAGAAACTATATTGATGTCAACGTAGTAGGTACTTTAAATATTCTTGAATTTTGTAGGACAAGCCAGGTCAAGAAAATTATATATGCTAGCTCACATAGAAACACGGAAGGATTGTGGAAAGCCAATAAGGCCATTCGTGAAGAAGATGGCAGAGCGATCAAATATAATGGTGAATATGCTATGTTTAGCATTGCTGAGAGTTGTGCTCAAGACTGTGTTACACACTATCAGGCGCAGTATGGTTTGAAAGGTATTATTTTTAGATTACCACCAGTGTATGGTTATGGCCCGCATACTGAAATTTTTAAAGATGGAAAACCTATTAAAACAGGGTTTCAACTTTTCATTGAAAAAGCGATAGCTTCTCAACCTCTCGAAGTTTGGGGGGATAGTCAAGTGGGTCGAGATATTATTTATATTAAAGATGTGGTGTCAGCATTTGTTATTGCAATCAAAAGTCCTGATGCTTCTGGTCTATACAATATCACGTCTGGACAATATCTCACTTTACGCAGACAAGCTGAACTTATCGCAGAGACATTTTGGGGCTCGAGTACGGTACCCGAAATTGTTGAGTTCCCTGAAAAATCGAATGGAATGGATGCTTTTCTTTATGATAATAGTAAAGCGAAGCGAGAGTTGGGCTGGAGTCCGGAATATTCATTTAAGGAAATGTTACTGGATTATAAAAAAGAATTCGATCTCAAGAGATATGAATACTTGGTTGATAAACGGAAGAACATGTTGGAATTGGAGAGAAAATAAAAATGTATAATTTGGACGGCATTGAGTTAATGGGTGAAAATGTAAGGGATAAGTTAAGGTCGTGTGGTGAGAATGTAAAAATTTATCCTATGGCTAAGATAGCGTTTCCTCATGTTGTAGATCTTGGGAGTCATTCTAAAATCCGTGATTTTGTATTCATCTTCGCGGGTGAAGGAGTGAAAATTGGTGAGTATACAGATGTGCAACCCCATACGACTATTTGGGGTGGTGGATTAACGATCATTGGAGATCGTGTTTCAACAGGTCCGGGAACTGTTTTTTTATCAGCGACATATTCACATGCGGCTGGACTCAAAATGGTGGATGGAATGAAAGACGGTGAGTCTAAAGTGCTGGGTGGTCGTCTAGAAGTTGGTAATGATGTTTATATTGGCGCGCGCTCCATTATTATGCCTGTAACGATTGGCGAAGGTTGTGTGATAGGTGCTGGGAGTTTTGTAAATAAAAATTGTGAGCCTTGGGGTATATATGTTGGTAGCCCAGCAAGAAAAATTGGTGAAAGACCCAAGTGACTAAATGCCTAGTCATCATGCAGCCAACATTTCTCCCTTGGGCTGGGTATTTTAATCTGATGGCTCAGGCGGATGATTTTGTTTTTCTTGACGATGTTCAATTAGAAAAACAATCGTGGCAAACGCGGAATCGCCTTGTGATAGGCGGGCTGGCACATTGGGTCACTGTCCCTGTGCGTCACGCACATCTATCGCAGACTATAGCAGAAACAGAGGTGTTAGATGCTAAGCCATGGCGAGATAAGCTGGCGCGTGGGTTTGCTTTGAATTATGCGCGCCACCCCTATTATTCTGATGCTCGAGAAATAATTGATTATCTCTTAGCGCTGACGGTTTCTCGTCTAGCTGAGCTCAACCAGTCAATCATTAGTTTTATAGCAGCCCATCTTCAACTGACGGCACGTTTACACTGTGCGAGTGAGCTTGGGATAGAGGGAGTGCGGTCTGAACGGTTGAGTGAATTTTGTAAAAAGTTTTGCGCGCAGGAATATTTGTCTCCTGTAGGATCGGCTCAATATTTGAAAGAAGATGGATTCGCAGAGCATTCGCCTGCTGCGCTGCGTTTCCAGGACTACATTCCTCATCCTTATTTGCAGAAAGGAGTAGCTGACTTTCTCTCGCATCTCTCAATAGTGGATGTTGTTGCAAATTTAGGTTGGGATCTTACATGTGAATATGTTCGAAAAGGATTCGTATAAATGAAAAATATCTCAAATCAAATTTCAATTGCTGGTCGCCAGATAGGGTCAGGCATGCCTCCTTACGTTGTTGCTGAGCTCTCTGCCAACCATAATGGCAAGTTTGAAACCGCATGCCGTATTATTGAAGAAGCAAAGAGGGCGGGTGCTGATGCAGTTAAGCTGCAGACTTATCGTCCTGACACGATTACTCTTAATTGTGACAACGAGGAATTTCTTATTCACGGCGGACTATGGGGTGGGCGAACACTCTATGATTTATATCACGAAGCGCATATGCCCTGGGAGTGGCATGCTCCTCTATTTGAGCATGGCCGTAAGCATAATATAACAATTTTTAGTAGTCCTTTCGATAACACTGCTGTTGATTTGCTTGAAGATCTCAATGCCCCAGCCTACAAAATTGCTTCGTTCGAAGCGATCGATTTACCTTTGATAAAATACGTCGCCAGTACGGGTAAGCCCATGATCATTTCTACTGGTATGGCCGATGCTGACGAAACACAAGAAGCGATCAATGCTGCATATGAAGGTGGCTGCAAACAGCTTGCTCTTCTTCATTGTGTTAGCGGTTATCCCGCTCCTGCCAGTGATTATAACTTGCTTACAATCCCCGACATGATGCGACGATTTGGCGTGGTTGTAGGGTTGTCAGACCATACATTGGATAATACAACTGCAATTGCGAGCGTGGCATTGGGTTCATCAATTATTGAAAAACATTTTACTCTTGATCGCAAAGGAGGTGGGCCCGATGATAGTTTTTCTCTTGAGCCATTGGAGCTAGCAGCGCTCTGCAAAGGCGCACGTACAGCTTGGGAAGCTATAGGCGAAGTAAATTATAATCATAAGTCAAGCGAACAGGGTAACGTAAAATACCGTCGATCGTTGTATTTTGTGAAGGAGTTGAAAGCGGGAGATGTAATAACTGAAGATGCAATACGAAGCGTACGGCCTGGTTTCGGGCTTCCGCCAAAATATTTCAATAGTATTATTGGAAAAAAGGTAGTAAAGAATATACAAGTTAATACGCCTGTGAGGGAAGAGGCATTCCAGTAATAATTAGGGCTTTAAATTACAAAAATATGCAATATAAATGTGGACTAGAGTCCTTCAGGTTGATGTCCTGAGGAATGTATTGCATTACTCAGCTTCGGGTTGATAAATTTTTTTATGGTGTTGGATGTGCTCAAGTGTAGAGTAAGGAGTGAGAAGTAAATATTTTTCCATAATGTTTAATTAATTTAACAAGTGATTATTACTTTCCAAAAACGATGTTCCTAATCGACTAGGAATATCTCTATATGAGCTCATATAGCTAACTAATTCGACTGGAAAACTTTTCCAGAATTCTTCTTGTAAATTGACTTGTTCAATAGTATTAGTTTGAAGTGTCATCTGCTGTAACATTTCTTTTGCTGCTTCTAAAATTTCTTCTGCGGAATTATCTATAAATTTCCAGCCTTTATTTTGCCAAACTTCCATCATTAACTGTTTATTAGTAAATAAATTTTTATCTTGATAAATCTGATTAAAAGTTAAAAATTTACCGTTTTTAGTGTCATAAACTTTTTTGGGAATAAATATGTGACAACGATAACTACTAATAAAGTCAGGCAAGGGAAAATCTGTTACTAAAATTGGTCGTCTAAATATTCTGGCTACTGAATCTAAACCGCAACTTGTAGTCATCATAAAAAAGCAATTGGCACTTAGGTAAATATCCATAAAGTCAGACTGGAAAGGACTGTTTGCATAATCAATTACACGATCATGGTCTATATGAAATTCCTTTTTTACATACTTACCCATTCGTAGCACATAGTAACCTTGTTTAGCTAAATATTTAGCTGCTTTCTGATAGTTATCAGTATCGGCATCTCTATAATCATGGTAAGACCAATCTGAATTAGGCAAATGACTACTTAAATAACCTGAGTCGCGAACTAATATACATATGAATTTAGCGCCTGATGGGATTCCCATTTTATTCAAAATTATTTGCGCTTTACTTTTTTCATTCTCTCTAAATGATATATGACACTTTTTTATTTTATTAAATAAACCCCATATATCCTTATCACCATAAGAAGATTCAAATGCTATTTTAAATGGGTCATTTTGATATGTATTTCCAAGAAATAGCATTAATAAACGATCGACGCGATACCATAAATATGAAAAAGGTAGTATTTTGATTGTTCTTTTCCACATTAAATGTAGTTGTTTGTTACATAAAGGAGTTTCTGGAACGCAATAAAAAAATCTATTCACACGATCTTTTGCTTTGAATAAGTCAAGATCTAATGCACAAAGCAATAATTCAGTATTAAGAGCATAGTGCCCAATCCGATAAGAAAATAATCTTACTAGCCTACACTTTATCCATGGCGAAATTGCAGCTATACCTACAGCAATTGGCACCGCTAAAAAACATATTGATACTAATTTGAGAAAACCATATAAGCCCTTGCACTCAAGGTAAGAAGAGTATTTTTTGATCATTAAGAACAAATCCATGTAGATAAAGTTCGTAAATACCTGACTGCAAACAGGTGCGATATGGTTAAGCTTCATGCTATGCGGAGTTTATCTTAGTAAGTATAATTGTCAATCTTCTGTAAGATAGCCATGATTTGCTAAATGATTCCGAATCGTCAATAAAAGGGTCTTCAATTGTTGGGCAAATATTGCGATGGAGTTTTGATCCTTCGAAATTAAATAGTGTGAGGCCTTTTACTAGCGAACTCCGTGTTGATAAAGTATTGGTTAACTCTCTAATTTGAGAATGACAACAGGATATGTATAGAATCAAGGCGAGGTCGATCGCGATGGTAATCACATGTTGACATTTTTCAAGTCTTAGCTAGACTTCGTTATCATTAATGTCTTTTATCTTACAGGTTATGCGAGCATTTTGTAATTCGTAGGGCGGTAGCGTGTTTAGTCCTATTAACCCTTAATTTTTCTGGATATGTCTTTTGCGTATAAGTGAATATAGTAAACAATTTTTTTATTTGTTGGATGCACAAGCAAAGAAAAGACTACCTATTTTGATTCTTGCATTTTTGCTATCATCAATGTTAGACGTAGCAGGTGTTGCTCTGGTTGGTATTTTTCTGGCTTTGCTTACAAATCCTTCTCTATTTTTGCAAAAAATTCCTCACTTCTTTGTTTTTCTGCAGAGTCTTTCAGAAAAAAAATTAATTATAATTTTTGGGTTACTTGTAGTTTGTGCTTTTATCATTAAAGCAGTATTGACTTTAGTAATACAAACAAGAATAGTTTTATTCTGTCAGTCGCTCTCTGTTCGACTGAAAAGTCGAATGATGACAGCTTACCAATTTGCGCCATATTCTTATCATCTCCAGAAAAATTCTGCTTATTTGATTTCTAGGATTCAAGACAATATAAACAATCATATTACGAATGTACTAATGCCTGTGTTAAACCTGCTTTCGAGTGGGCTAATAGTTTTTTGTATATTAGGGTTTTTGTCAATTTTACATCCATTAGTCACAAGCTTCTTGGCGGTAATGTTCTTCCTAGTCGGATTGATATTTGATTTATTCGTCAAGCGCAGAATGTCTCACTTAAGCAAGATTGTAGCTTTATCTAATGCTGAAATGATTAAAAGTATTCATCATGGATTGCGTGGGCTGACGGAGGTTCGAGTACTAGGAAGAGAGTATTATTTCCTTGATATGCTAAATAAAGTTTCACGTAAATATGCTGATTCTGTAGGTGTTCTAATTGCATTACAACAAGTTCCCCGATTTTTAATTGAAAACATGATTGCTATTTTTGTTGTGGGACTGAGCGTGGGAGGTATTGCAGTAGGCTTGCCTATGGCTAATGTAGTTGCTATGGTTGGTATGTTTGCGGCAGCAGGTGCGCGACTCTTACCTACTGTGACTCAAATTCTAGGGTGTATTAATCAGTTTAGAGGATATTCATATCAAACAAAATTAGTTTATGATGATTTAATTGAGCTTGAGATACTTACCGACAGCGCCCAGAAAAATAAATCATTTCTAACAAAAGATAAAACCAAGTTAGCATTTTGTAGTTTTCAGCTAAATAACGTGAGTTATAACTATCCGCAATCAAATCATCCTGCACTTAACAATGTAAGTATTACGCTTTCCAGAAGTCAATCAATAGGCTTAATTGGACCATCAGGTGCAGGTAAAAGTACTTTAGTCAACCTAATACTTGGTTTTTTAGAGCCACAACGTGGCCAACTTTTAGTTGACCAAAAGCCAGTTAAAAATCTCAGAGAATGGTTAAATAATTTTGCATATATTCCACAGTCTATTTTTTTATTGGATGATACTTTACGTCGTAATGTTGCGTTAGGTGTTGTTGATGAAGATATAAATGAGGCTAAAGTTTTTAATGCTATTCAAATGGCGCAATTGTCAGAGGTTGCTAATCAACTACCCGATGGGCTAGATACATTAATAGGTGAGAATGGCGTACGACTGTCGGGTGGTCAACGCCAGCGTGTCGCATTGGCACGTGCATTTTATCATGAGCGAGATATCATTATTATGGATGAAGCAACTTCATCATTAGATAATGAAACAGAAAAAGAAGTGATAAATACCATCAAACAATTAAAAGGAAATAAAACCTTAATTGTTATTGCTCATCGTCTAACAACAGTTGAGCATTGTGATGTGTTATTTAGATTGGAGAAAGGGCAAGTTACCGCTGAGGGGTCATTTCAGGAAGTTGTTGGTGTTACAACGATATAAAGCTCATGGAGTGTGTTGATGAAAATTCTTGTGACGGGTGGATGTGGCTATAAAGGCAGTGTATTAGTTCCAAAATTACTTGCTATGGGGCATGAAGTAACTGTTATTGATGTGATGTGGTTTGGAAATTTTTTACAATCACATCCAAATTTAAAAATTGTTAAAGCTGACATTAGAGATTCACAAAATCATTGGTTCCAAAATGTAGAAGTAGTTATCCATTTAGCATCAGTTGCTAATGATCCCTGTAGTGAATTGGATCCAAAGTTAAGCTGGGAAGTGGGAGCATTGGCTACCATGCAATTGGCAGATAAAGCCGTAAAAAATGGCGTAAAACAATTTATTTATGCTTCATCAGGCAGTGTGTATGGCGTAAGTGATGAGCTTCATGTGACAGAAGATACGCTTCTGAATCCCATTTCTGAATATAACAAAAATAAAATGGTTTCTGAGCGTGTCATGCTAAGTTATGTCAATGATATGATAGTACAAATTATAAGACCAGCAACGGTATGTGGTTATTCTCCAAGAATGCGTTTAGATGTTTCAGTTAACATGCTGACTATGCAAGCTTTGACAAAAGGTTTGATGACTGTTTTTGGTGGAGCTCAAACGCGACCTAATATACATATTGATGATATTACCGATTTATATGTTTTTTTACTTTCGAATAAAACATCAGGAATATTCAATGCTGGTTTTGAAAATTTATCGATTTTAGAAATTGCTCAGCATGTTGCTGAAATTACCGGCGTAAACATAAACATTACTGAAAGTAACGACCCACGTTCTTATCGAGTAAATTCAGATAAGCTCTTAAGATTAGGTTTTAAAC
>JABDBD010000005.1:0-50000 GCA_013288815.1 Gammaproteobacteria bacterium
GTGCTGGTGATTATTATCAACAAATTGCAGCCTTAGATATATTAAATATTTGCAATGAAACCGATGAACGTGGTGAATTTGATCTTATTAAAAAATATGATCCAGCCATTATGGTTGGTGGAGCTGGTACTTGTAGCAATAATATAGGGATTTATTCAAAAGCGGGAAGATCATTTATTAATGATGCATCAACTGTAATAAGTTTAGGAGATACTTATACGGATGCAAAATCAGTAGATTTTAAAGCAAGAAGTCATTCTTATGTCAGTCATAGCTCTACAAAAAGAGGTGGTTTTTTAGGGTGGAGTGAAACACAAGTCTTAGAAACGAATACCCAAGTCCAAGGTAGCCAACTCATTTCCATGTTGGGACGCAATACTGTGCAGGCGGCAAATTATATTAATGCTGTTTCGACAAAATTTATCAGTAAAAATGGAACGGATCTTTTTGCGAATACGGATGATATTAAATTATTTGATTTGCCTACAGAAAATAAACGCTTTGAATCAAATAGTACTTTCTGGGGTTTAAATTCAAGAGAACAATGGGAGACACATCAGAGTTCAGCTCCTACTTTAATTTATGATGCTGGTGCTTCAAATATTCATGCTAACAAAGGCTCAGTCGAGTCTCGTGGAACCCTCATATTAGGTGATGGTGATTTAAAAGTTAAAGCAGGGAAAAAAATTCATTTTGAGCGACCGATTCATAACCATTCAATTCACACCAATACAAAATCACTCACGCCTTCTTGTTTTGGAATGAGTGCTTATAAGGCATCGAAAGAAACAAAAAACGCATGGCGTATTGTTAGCGCAGAAGATGCAACGTTCACTAAGTTAAATGCTATCGAAAGTTCAAATGGTAATCCAGAAATTGCCAATGTATGGAATGCTGGTCTTGATCTCTATAATACAGTTAATAATTTTACGGAAGCGTTTAGTGATGATGCATTGGGAACAGCATTGTTACAACGTTATAACTTAGGGGGTAAAGATGGCTTTGATCCTACTGTAACGTTTACTTATACGGAAACGGATACACGTACTCATTATCAAACATTAGGATCTGGCGAAATCAGACGTAGAAATGTAGTGATGGAGGCGGGTGATGAAATTAGATTTAGTAATGCGTTTGGATTAACCGCAACTCAAAATGCCTCATTCAAATCAAAAGCTTTGCGACGAGCGGCGGCTAAGCTTGATTATAAAAATTCAACAGAAACATATACAGCAAGAATCGGGATAACAGCATCTGGTAGCATTGTTAATGTCGGTGGTGGTTTTTCTCAATCTGAAACTGAGAACACCAGTTACGTCAATGGCCTTATGCAAGTAGGTGGCAACCTGCATCTTTCACTAGATGAGTTTGATCTGTCCGGAGACAATATTGATACGCATTCTATTTCTGGTGCTATCAAAAAAACCTCCATTGCATCACTTCAGGATACAACTAAATCTTCTAGTTACGGTTTTGATATAAATTCTTCAGGACAGTGTTCTATTCATGCGTCAGAGAAAGAAAGTGCTCGTATTAATCAAGCAAGTGGCATACATGTTCGCTCTGGGATAAACCACTTGCAAAATGACTTTCATGTTGGTGAGCTACACTTAACAGGTGCAAAAGTCACATCTGATGGTATTGCTAAACCATTTGCAGATAAAACGATAGCTCAAGAGGTTCATGATTATGAACGCGGATTTGGAATTAATATTAGCGGTAATGTTAATGATTTTAAATCCTCGGCTAGAAGTGATGATTCTCAAAAGAAAAGTTATACAAGCTCTACTATTCCTTCGGTGGCTGTCGGTTATAATCGAGTTGAATATAATGCGGTTCAGAATTCAACTATTAATGGGAAGAAAGGAACTGAAATTGATCTTCACTCTGTTGATGGGAGTCTAAACATAAGTGATTCAAGTGGTTATCAGGTCGTTAAAGATAATAATGAAACAATTAATCTGGATGTGCCGATTGCAAATCGCAATAACAAAAAAAAATCTCGTTCAGCAACGGTTAGTCCTGAGTTGCCAAAGGAATTCCCTGCTGCTAAAGGTACGTCAACCAAACGTATGCTAGAAGTTATAAAAAAAGAAATAGCTGTTAGTTCGAAGCCAAAATCAGGCTCTAAAAGTACAGCAGCGGATATTGCAAGAAAATTTAAAGCATCGTCTGAGTCAACCTCTGATGCAGGGGTGGCATTTGGTAGTCCTATAAGACTTAGTGGCAATCTTAGCAAAGGTAAAAATAGTTTTAATGAAAATAGAGATAATTCAAAAATACCAATTTGGTCATTGAATCACGTACAGAAAAAATCAAGTACATCAGATCAACCTTTGTTTCAAAGAAAGAGTGGCGCTTGTTTTGATCACGGTATTTTGCCATTTGTTCCAAAGGTTCCAATTGATTTTGTAATGGATCATGCACGTGCTTATCCTTCTGAGCGCATAAAGCTTATATATACCATAACGGAGGATAAAGAGCTCAGTTTGTCTGAACGTGTATTTCTAGAACCTTTTCATGGTTTAACAGTTGTTTGTCATACAGACTTGGCTAAAGGTGCGAAAGTTTATGGGGCGGGTGAGATATCATTTGTTAACAATGAATATGATATTGATGATTGTTCAGGTCATTACCAGCCACAAGGTAGGCATTTGAAAAAATTTGTTCTTGATCAATTTAAGAAAAATGGATTAGCTGGAGATAATGTCAAATTTACTTACCGGTGTGGTGACACGACGTATAATGAGTCAAGTATTTCTAATTTCTTTTTGTCCGCGGTGCATGCTGTAGATAAGAAAATTGATAATTTTACGCATTGGTTCAACCAACCTATTAAAGCTTTGCAAAATGTAAATAAATATCTGCATGAAGTTAATAAACTTGAGCATCAAATTAAAAATCAGTTGTATGTTGATGCAGAAAAAAGTGCATGGGGGAAATTTTCTTATGGTGCTTATTCAGCTGGTTTAGGTATGGATCCCACGTTAAGATTTGTCTCTGAGACCCCAAGGGATATTTCTATAAACTTACTTTCACAAGTTGCTGTTCCATCTGTCGGTTATGCGGCTGGTAAGTTCGCAGGTTTTGCTGCAAGTAAAATAATGCAACCTATTGTCGCTAGAGATGTTACAAGTATGCTTAGAAAAAATGTTGGTTATAATATTACTCCAGAAAGCACTTTTGTAAAATATCCAACTTTAGGACAACAGCATACATTTATTACTGACTATCGTGCCATTGCCAAACACTTACCACCATTATCTAAAGCCAATCAAACCTATTCAGTCGGGCTTTTTTCTAAGCCAGGACAAATTAGCCGTTATGAAGCATTATTATTAGAAAGAGATCTTGGCTTACCGCATGGCCAACTCGCATTACAGGATAGTTTGCGATTTAGCAGAATCCCCAATATTTTTGAGAGAGGTTCAGCATGTCCTTTGATGGGAAATTCTTTATTTAAAGGCGCAAATAAAGGGTTACCTGGTGGAGGTCCTGAGCTTATCATTCAACCTGTTTCTACAAAGGTTTGGCCGCCGATTGGTAATTATGCTAATCCAAAAGATATTCGATTTACACAGCCTAATGTTAGCCCACATTTTTCTAGTGGTGGTCACATAGATGAATTCATCACTCAATTAAAAACTGGAAAACTGTCATCTCGTGATGTGCCACCAATACAAATTGTAGAAAAAGATGGTCATTTATACTCTCTTGATAATCGCAGATTATTAGCTTTTAACAGAGCCGGCATTGATAAAGTTCCAGTGAAAGTTGTTTCATTAGACAATCCGGAAATTGCTCGAAAATTTTGGGAGCGTTTTGATCCTATTTCAGGTTACGGTCAATATACTGTTATTGTAAGCAAAGCAGAAAGAAAATTAACATTAGATTTATTATATGAAAGCAATTTAATTAACGGGATTCATAATGGATATCAGCGCAGATAAATCTGAAGTACGGAACGCACGATAATGACAATTTCTTGGATATTATTTTTTTTAATAATGGTGCTGATAGCTGGTTCTATTGTATATCAATCACTAATTGAAAGAAGAATTTATAAAAAAGAAAACTTTAAGATAAAAGTTGATGGTGTGAACATACACACTGACTACGTAGGTTCTGAAGGTCCAACGGTGATTCTTGAATCTGGCTGTGGCGACTCCGCTGTCACATGGCACTTGGTTAGACCAAAACTTACAGAGTTCTGTAAGGTATTTAGCTATGATAGAGCGGGGATAGGGCAAAGCGACAAAAATACTCAAGAAAGAAGTTTAGCTAACATAGTAAAAGAGCTTAGAAGAGTAATAGATGTTTCTAATTTGAAAGGGCCTTTTATTTTCGTTGGCCAGTCCTTAGGTGGGCTTGTTGTATTACGGTTTGCATTAGAATATCCAGCAGATGTGGCTGGAATTGTGTTGGTTGATTCAAGTCATGAGAACATGACCAAATTGTGGAATCTAATTCCCGCAATAAATATTTTTAGAAAAATAATATCGATATTTTCTTATTTAGCAATTTTTGGAATAGCGCGGTTATTCAGTAAATTAACTATCCCTGCAAATATTTTTCCTCCTGATGTATTGAAAGATTATCGAATTCTTCAATCAGCAAGTAAATCTTTACGAACGGGGATTGCGGAATCTACCCCGGTGTTTCAGGGTATAAACCCGTTTTTTAAAGACTTAAAACGCGTGTTGCATAATGTCCCGCTTGTAGTATTGACTCAAGGAAAATATGACTTTGTTCCTAAAAAGACGCGGAAAATATACGAAGAAACATGGCTTGAAGTACAAAGAGATTTTTTATTATTATCAAATGACAGCCAACATGTTATTGCTAGAAATAGTGGTCATATGGTGCATTGGACTGAGCCGGAATTAGTTGTTAATGCTGTTCGCAATATAGTGACCAAGATTGGTATAGCTAATATAAAAATGACATAGCAAATTTCACCCGCTTATGCAGCGTATTCCGCTATGATAAATGTATTTTATTGCGACCTTCCTGCAGCTAAGTAGGAAGGTCACAACGACTAGCAGTTGTAGCTATGTTCTTGCTGAGCATTCTAAGATAATTATTGATTAAGTGAATCAACAATTGTCTGACCATCTTCTTTTGAAATATCAGAGATTAAAAATTTATTTTGTAATGAAGCTCGAATAGTAGCTGAAGTCATAATTTTACCGTTTATTACAAAATTTGCGGTTTTACCGATAGCATTTCCTGTAACTTGTGCTAACTCTTTCGAGGCAGAAGGGTTTAACACAATTTCAAGGCTATTTTTGCCATTTTTAGTTATCACTGAGGCACTCTTAATCATCGTTTTATCAAAATTTATTTGATCTTGAATGACTTGGAAAACTACAGGAGCATGGCTACTTTTAGTGGTTTCAGCAAAAACCGATGATGAAAAAAGCATTACACTGCTCATTATTGAAATCAGTAAAAAGTTTGATACACGCATGTTCGTGACTCCGATTATTTTGATCTGCCATATGGCATTAGTTTAACATATGGGGACTGAATTGAATTTTTCAATAGAAGTGGTCAAATAATATATTTTTCCAGTTTTCGCATCGCAATTTGAGAAATTATAAAGAAGAGCACTAGAAAAAAACAGGGGGGATTTCTACCCTGATTTTAATCCTGTCTTGATGATATAATCTTTGGCCATAAATTTTTTTGAGTAACATTAAAAAAATCAGATGCCCATGCCATAATCTGAGATTGTAACCGTATCGCGCCCAACTTCTGAATTTGATATTGAGAAAAAGCATGGCTTCTACTCGACAAGATCATGATATAGATCTCCTCATTAAAGAATTTAATTCTTATTGGGATACCCCTTGTCGAGTAATTATTCAGAATATGCAGTCAGGTAATCCATTAGCGTTTAATCACTTTCAAGATCTTATTAATCTTGAGCGACAAGAAGATATTATTTTTATAAAACAATATCATGATTATTTACAAGAAAAAATTAAATCAAATAATGTAGCGACTACTTATGCGTTAGAATTTTTGGGATCGTATTACTACTATGTTGTATATGATTACAGTAGAGCACAAGTGTATCTTGAGCTAGCAGCAAAGCAAGATTCATCTATTGCCAAATTTATTTTGGCGTTTATGTTTATCCACGGTCAGTACGTTCCCATTACCAACAATATACGTAGTGGCGATAGTGATCGAATGGATCAACTTGGCCGATCATTATTAGCCGAGGCAGTCAATAAAGACGTTCCACAGGCTTTAATGCTTCAATCGGATATTTGTGGAAGGGATATTAGAAATCTTGAGATACATAGATCTTGGGATTTTAGTGATCCTGTTTTAGAAGAAAAAATAGCTGCTCTTATGCAGGAAAGTAGAGCTGCATATTCAAAAGCATCTGAACTTGGTCTATCGAAGGCGATGCTTAGGCTTTATGGATATAATAAGCATGAGAAAAAGGATGATCAATCTGCACTTGAAAATCTTTACAGAGCCATTAGATTTGGCTCATCAATGGCCCTATCTATCCTTGGAAATTTATTGCTTCAAGGTGATGATGTGAATGCTAGGCAAGCAATAACATGTTTCCAATTAGCAGGAGATAAAGGTCATGCAGAGTCATCGGGAATAGCTGGAGTTATCTTTCAAGAAGGTCGTTATGCTACAAAAGCAGATCTCGGCATGGCAAAAAAATATTATTTACAAGCTATTAAAGCATGGCGTGGTGAGGCAGGTGGATGGCCGGAAACAAGCTTCAGATCGATACAGGAAATTTATAAAGCGCATGCCGAGTGGGATATTCTAGCGAATTTTTATTTTGATATAATCATGAGAGGCGTAAATTATATTGCTCAGGGAAGAAGCCGAAAACACTATCCTATTTTTTCAAATAGTTTAAGTGGGTTAGCAGAATTATATAATGCTCATCCGAACAATCAGAGGTGTTTGAGCAACATTATTGAGCTTAATGAACATTCATGGAGAAGCATCAAAACAAAGTTGCATTATGAGCTTGAAGAGAAAATTTCTCATTATAGAGGATAAGATTGCTGATGAATACAAACGTGGATCTATGGTTGGAATGTTAGAAAATTCAATTATCCCGGCCGATATTTTGGAGGAAATTGGATTATTTAGTACAAAGAAAGATGCTGCTTCAGTTGCGATGACATCTAAGAGCGCATATTTAAAAACCAATGAGTTCGTGAAACAAGAAAAAATTAAAATTTGCCCTCATGAGAGGTTGAGATATAAGAATTAATAATGTTTTTATTTTAAGGATCAAAGTGTAATGCTATTAAGTAGAAGAATTTTATTATTTACATCAATTTTATATACTTCAATGGTATTTGCCGAACCCATAAAATTAACCGAAACAGTTTTACCATTAGAATTTAATACTGGAAATCCAGCACCATATGGTTTGCCATCCACAACCATTAAAATAGAAGGAAAATCACTACTCATTATTATTGATACTGGCGCGAAAAAAACTGAAATTACTTTAAGTCCATATGCATTAAAAAATATTCACATTAAATATACTGGAAAAATAATTTGTTTTAATGCATTCGATGGTAGACATTGTGAGAAGGAGTTTATTATCCCCGCAGTTCAGTTGGGAAATTTTGTAATAAAAAACGTAAAAGGTATATCGATGTCTAAATTGTGGGGTGGTAATGATGATGGTTTTAAATCAACAGAAGCCTCACGTAATGGTGTAATAGGGTATGCACTTCTAGCAAAATTTAATGTATTACTAGATTATGCACACTCAAAAGCGATATTGGTAAAGCCCGGGTTTAATCCAGCCCAGTATAACGTTAAAAAATGGAGTCCTGTTTCTTTTGATGAGCATCTACGAACAAAATTAAATTTAAATGGCAAAGTACTTACTTTTACTTGGGATACAGGTGCAATTCCTTCAGGAATAAGTCGTTCGATGGCTAATAACTTCAAGCAATCCCTATGCCCTAAAAATAATCCATACGAAGGGGAGAGCAATAAATGTGTTAGGGTTGAAACAACTTCACTACGAACGATGAATAATGAAGCTCTTCCCGATACATGGTTTAACGTTGCTGATATTCCTTCTTTTGCACCATTTGATGGCTTGATTGGTTCAAATTTTTATGCAGACAATTTGGTTTATTTTGATTTTGATAACCATAAAATTTATGTTAAGCCAACGCTAAACTAGAGACTAATAATTATGAAATCTGAAATATTAAGCGAGAATACACAAAGTAAATTCCGTTATAGATTTTATCGTGAACATAAATATGTAAGCTATATGCTTTCCGAATTGGAGAGATTAATTGCCAAAACAGATTTTAGAAATATGCCTCAAGTTAGCGAGGTATTAATTCAATTTGACGGCATAGAGGCGTTAATGAAAGGACATGCTCAGTGGGAAGAGAGCGCCATACATGAGTTGTTAAGAAGGAAAAAACTAGAAATACAACACGGCATTGAGGTAGATCATAGAAATCATGATGTGAAATTTAAAGAATTTCGTGAATTACTTGATGCCATCATGGCAAACGTAGATGAACAAGAACAGCTTAATCTTGGATATCAGTTTTATATAGGCTATAGAAAATTCATTGGCGATAATTTGATTCATTTGCATGATGAAGAAACCATTATTATGCCGGAATTGCAAAAGCAATATTCGGATGAAGAACTAAGGAATGTGGAATTCAACACATACGATAAGATGAATCCAGAACAAATGGTACAGATGATGGAAGTGCTGTTTCCCCATATGAATTCACATGATAGAGAATTTTTTCTGACAGATATTAAAGATTCACAACCAGATAAATTTAGTGAGGCCTGGGAGAGTATTTCGCATAAAATCGATTCTGATGAAAGATCAATTTTAATAAAAAAACTCCAAATTTATTAATTTAATAAATCGACACTGAGAACTTTATGCGAACTGATAAAAACTAGAATATTCGGAAAATCACTTTCATGAAAACTATTTTCAAAGCCACGGTATTATTTCTTTTGGTAATTAACATACAAAATACTGTTGCTGACACGCATAATCATACTATCGAATATACCTTAGAATTTAAACGAATTGGCCAGGTCGTTGCATCACCTGACGGCAAACAAGGCGCTTTTGTTGTAAAACAAATTCATTCGAGTGATGGGCATAAAGAATGGAATTATTTGTTGTATTTAAAAAATCAAAATAGCGAGTATAAATTAATTTATAAAAATACTCGTCCCGTGTTATCGCCAAAGTGGTCTCCTGATGGGAACAAACTTGCTTATGTTGCACCAGGAAAAATTTTTGATAGCATTTGGATTTATGATTTACATAATAATAAGTCCTATAAAAATGTTGAATTCAAAAACGATATATCATCATTTCAGTGGTCTCCAGACGGAAAATATTTTGCATTTATTTCAAATGGGAGAACTCCAATTACAACAGAATTAAAACTAGTTGATGTCAATGAAAATTATGTTAATTCACGGTTATATATTGTTTCTGTTAATGGGGTACAGAAGAATATTAAAGCTATCACTCCTGAAAATATAAACATTGCACGAGGATTTTTATTGCCTGGATTTGATTGGTCTCCAGATTGCAAGACCATTGTATTCACATACCAAACAAGACCAGGCATGAGTGATCCTTATCAAAGTAAAATTGGATTTTTTAATTTTGATGCTAACAGAATTATAAGCTTGCCTTACTCAGAAACTCACGTAGTTGGTCAAGCAGCATATTCTCCCAATGGGCAATGGATTGCATTTGAATCGAATCACTCATCACTCGCAGAAAAAAAAGAGCTACGTAATAATCTTTATGTGAATAGTCAAATTTGTGTATCAAATACAAAATCATTTAAAACATTTTGTTTAGCAAATACATTTAATGAACATGCAATGATCTTAGGGTGGAATAAATTAAGCGACAGTATTTTTGTTGCGGATGCATATAAAACATTTGGTACGAGAATTTATTCATTAAGTATAAATCCATTATCCCCAGTAAAACTTATTTCAGATGTCGATGGATTTATTGATTTGCCAACATTGACTCTTAATAGCAATCATACTTATTTCGGATTTAGATATGAGACATTTTCATCAGTACCTGAAGCATACATTAGTAAAGCCTCACCATTTAAATTAGAAAAAATAAGCCACATTCAAAAGTCTTCTAAAAGGCTACTTGGCAATATTGATATCATACATTGGAAATCGCACGATAATACAGAAATTGAAGGATTGTTAATAACACCGTTTGATTACAATTCTAAACGTAAATATCCACTCTATGTTGATGTACATGGGGGCCCCGCAAGTTCCTGGGCAAAACGGTTTGTAGATGGCTGTGATGAGCATGGAGAAATGTTTGTTCCAACTAGTTGTACGGCTAATTTACTTGGTTTAGGATTCGTTATTTTTCAACCTAACCCGCGTGGCAGTGATGGCTACGGTAAGAGTTTTCGCATAGCTAATGTTTCTGATTTAGGCGGCGGAGATTATGACGACATTATGTCTGGTGTTGATAACTTAATTCAGCGAAATATAGCTGATCCTAATCATCTAGCGATAGCTGGTTGGAGCTATGGGGGCTATATGACAGCTTGGGCTGTTACGCAAACAAATCGTTTTAAAATAGCAATTGACGGTGGTGGTAAAAGTGACATGATTTCATTTGCGGGCACTACAGACATGTCATGGATTCAACCACAATATTTAGGAGCGTATTTTTGGGATAATACTGGGCTCTATTTAATTCATTCTCCGATTTATTACGTGAAAAATGTGAATACACCGCTGCTTATTTTACATGGGGAGAATGATCAGCGTGTTCCTATAGGGCAGGCTTATGAATTATATCACGCCCTAAAAGAACAGAATAAGACAGTAAAAATGCTAGTATCGCCTAAAACAGGGCACGCACCTACAGACCCAAATATCATTGCTTCAAATATTCATGAGGTTGATGAATGGTTAAAAACTGCTCTATAAGCGTTTATTGATCTTCTTTTAGTCTGAGATCTGCTCAGAAGAAAAAAAGACTGCTTGGGAAGCGAAGATATTAGGAACTAATAATCAGCATATATCTTATAATGGACAAATGTAGATGAGGGTGGAGTTATCTAAGCACAATGTTTGCGTCATGGGAGGTTAGAATATGAGCTGTGCGGGAGCATACTAAATGGCATCATCGTTTCCCAAAAACCTAACGAAATTTGTCAGACACTTTCTGTTTCCCTACAAACTTTATTTAATTTCAATGATGATTTCGTGTTTTTATTACGCGTTACACTACACGCTGCTACCTTATGTTTTAAAAGTACTGATTGATCGAGCTACTCATTTTTTAGGGCATCCAGAATTTATAAGAGCTTGCATTATTCCGGCAATTTTATTGATAGTTTTAAGCTTCGCAAGAAATTCATTTTCGCGTATTGGAGATTACACATGTTTGAAAGTATTTCCTGCTTTGAAAGCGGATATTATGAGACAAGCAGCAGATTATGTAAGTGGAAATTCTTTTAAATTTTTCCAAGATAATTTAAGCGGATCAATTAGTAATAGAATTGCCGACTTGGCTAATAATGCAGAATCACTTATTCGATGTAATAATATCTTCTTTCTACAATCTCTTGGCATTATAAGTTCTATTCTAATATCTTTTCTTGTGTCCCCCTTATTTCACCGCTTTATTTTTTATTTGGACAGCTCTCTTTGTCTTAATTACGCTGTCAGTTTGTAAAAGAGTACAACCTTTTGTGAAAGATTATGCGGAAAATCGTAGCAAAAATTTTGGTAACATTGTTGATAGGTTTGCTAATTCCATAAGCGTAATGCTTTTTGCACGTGAGTCCTACGAGAAACAGAGATTGAGTAGTTCGTTGAATGAAATGGTGCAGAAAGATAAAAAATTGCAATGGGAATTTTTAAAATTTAATTTGCTCATGAGTGCTATGGCTTTTTCAATACAAGTATTCACCGTTATTCTTCTTATGTACCTAGGAGAAAAAGGCCTTTTAACTGCTGGAGATTTTGCATTTATTATCCTGATATCGATTAACATCATGGATAATGTATGGGATTTCACGTTCAACTTAACAAAATATTCAGAACAACTAGGGATATTTAAACAAGCACTTTCATTTCTATCAACATCGCATGATGCCCCTGTTATAGAAAATGCTGCCCCATTACAAATTACTAGCGGTACTATAGTATTTAGTAAAGTTAATTTTTACTATTCAAAAACACAAAAGCTATTTGAAGATAAAACGATTGTAATACGGGGCGGTGAAAAAATTGGTTTAGCAGGTTTCTCAGGTAGTGGGAAGAGTACCTTTGTAAATCTAATTACGCGAATTTTTGATACTCAAACAGGCGACATCTTAATAGATGATCAACCGATTCGATCTGTCAGTTTAAAAAGCTTGCGAGAGAATATTGCCTTCATCCCCCAAGACCCCAGTTTATTTCATCGTAGTCTTATGGATAATATTCGTTATGGTAAACTTGAAGCGAATGATTTGGATGTAATAGACGCTGCAAAAAAAGCTCACGCTCACGAATTTATTATAAAAACATCTGAAGGTTATGAAACGCTAGTTGGCGAACGCGGAATTAAATTATCCGGAGGACAGCGTCAGCGCATTGCGATTGCACGTGCCATTCTTAAAAATGCTCCCATTCTTATTTTAGATGAGGCTACTAGTGCCTTAGATTCAGTCACAGAGGAGCTTATCCAAGAATCTTTACATTATGCGATGGAAGGGAAGACGGTTATTGTTATTGCTCATAGACTATCAACGGTACTAGCAATGAATAGAATTCTAGTGTTTCATCAAGGCCGTATTGTGGAAGAGGGCAATCATGAAGAACTATTATCAAATGGAAAATTCTATCAAAAATTATGAAAAGCGCAAAACAAGCCACAGGTGCTTATCAAATAAAAAGCAGAAAGAAAATTGAAGAGAATGCCATGACTCAAAGGTGTCACTTAAAAATGATTTCTCTCCACTGCTCAGACTTGCAATACCATTTGCATTAACGGGTCTTGTACAATCTTCGTTGGGTTTTTTTGAAAATATATTTCTTGCACGACTAGGCGAGAAAACATTGGCAGCGGGAGCATTAGTAAGCTGGCTGTTTGCGACATTAATTGTTGTTCTATTCGGGACATTCAGTGCAGTAAACATTTTAATCTCGCACAAACACGGTGCAAATGATCAATCTGGAATTGCGCTCGTATTTCGCGATGGCCTATTGCTAGCAGTTTTACTGACTATCCCAACTTTTTTGCTATTTTGGAATATATCATCCATTTTTATTTTATTGGGTCAAAGCCCAATGGCACTAGCTTAAGCAGCAGCGTTTCTTGAAATTAGCCGCTGAAGCTTCCTCTCTAATTTTGCTTTTTCAATAAATCTCGGCCGATTTAAAGTGTCAAATGGCTTTGGTCTTCTTTTTACTCTTCGCGGCTCGATCCTTCCTGGCCTGTTTCCAATCTTATTTTTCACAATGTTTTTTAGTAATTCAGAATACATTGCTTGATTTGTTTTTCTGTTTGCATTTATAAAATGTGGCATAAATTTATTAAGTAATTGCACTGTGCCCTTAAAACTAACTTGATTAGGAATAGCATCGTGTTGAGCGCACGCTTCTGCCATAATGATTCTAATAAAATTGTATGCTAAAAAGTGTATTCCAATTTCTTTTCTAACCATCTCTGGTGTTTTGCATGACAACATATCCATGTTCATCGTTTCTTTAATACTTTTCAAGTTTATTTCAAGCTGCCATCTTATTTCATATGCTTTTGCCAATTCTTTTTTGTGATATTTTTTATGTTTTAATAATGTTGTAACGTAAATTTTCCCCTTTACCTTAAATTCTCTCACGGAAATTTGATTTGGATAAGCATCATAAACTTCCTGTGTCATCCACTCAGGTTTCTTAGGTTTATCCCACTCTACAATATGATCGCATTTTTCCAGTGGTTTTCCTTTGCGAAAATCATAATTCCGTTGTGCTTGACCTCGGAAAATTCCATCAGCTCCTTTTGCTATCACGTCAGCGATTAGAAAAAAACTTGGATAATAACGGTCACCTAATAAAATATCATCTTTTTCAACACAATTAAAAATACTTCGCAATAGTGAGGATTCTCCTGTTCCTTTTCCTTTAAAAGGACCTATTGCATAATCTAATACTGTACCAATCGATAAGGACATACCAACAACTATCCGTGCAATAGGAAAGCCTACTCCTTTTTTCTGACCTTTCTGTTGTGGATAAATTTCTTGGTTTTCTTTTGTATCGGGCATGATGATGGAGCTACCGTCAACTTCAAAGAGATCGTATTTTTATCGGACAAGAATTTTTTATGTTTTTTTATTTGCGCAAGCTTGAGCTTCTGTTTAACATCCATGTGTCAGTTTCCTTTTTAATTTGATCGTTTCTTGGCGAAACAACTCATAGTTGATCTGGAAACTGATTTCATCTTAAATCATACAGTTACGTTAGAATTCATCCTTAAGCTAGTGCCATTGAGCCGCAACCTCAATTAATCAAGTTATATATTTATCCTTCTGCAATTTTTTCACCTCTAATCACACAGGTTATTTATGCACTTTGACAACGCAAAAAATTTATTTCAACTTCAAATCGAATTAATCGATGGAAAAATTGAAAATAAAATCAGAAAGGAAATCAGGAATGTGATGGATCGTATTGATAAGTTGGAAGAAGCAATGAATCAACGTATCAAAAAATTGGAATATCCTATCAAGTCTAATGAAGTTCTTAAAATCACTCTAATTATGCCGAGTTAAAATGATCAAATTAGCGTAAAAATAAGGATAAATATGATGAACTCGGCATAACAAGCATACATGGGCGTCTTGGCATGTGCAGAGTGGGACAAGTTTACAAGAACTGCAAATGTTAGGAGGCTGGGCTAGCTTTGATATGGTTTTACGGTATGCGCACTTAAGTAGTGATCACCTACGAAGTGCAGCAAATAGAATTAGCATGCTGAAGACTGTAACAACCGAACTACGAGTTTAGTAAAAAGTGTGACAAATTTGCTACATTAGCGCTTTAAAATTTCGGGGAGCATTCGTAACTACTTGATTAATAGTGGCTATGGGTGAACTCGAACCACCGACCTCAGCATTATGAGGGCTAATTTTAAATATTTCTCAGTAAACTTCCATAAACAACAATGTACATTTAACACTATAAAAATAGGTATTTTTTAAAATATTGTTAGTTTGTCATTGTTTCTGCATATCCCTTATTTTATACTCGTCCAACACCCTAATTGCACCCTGGCAAAAGTTATGAAAATGTTTATTGGCAATCAACTCATTGGAACAATAAAACCAAAAGAAAAATCCTATGATATTTGGGACAGCAAGCTCACGGGTTTTATTTTACGTATAAATCCAAACGGAAGTATGGTTTATCGTTGTGAATATGCGCGAGGGAAACGAATAACATTAGGGAAAACCAGTATATTAACACCCGCTCAAGCCCGTGATCGAGCAAGAGAAATATTGGCGGACGTGGTGAAGGGTAATCAACCCGGGAATAAGCGCGCTAAGGGCTATACATTGATGGAATTCATTGATAAAGAATATGAGCCGTGGCGTCACGCTAATCGCAAGCGTGCTAAGGAAGATATTTATCGACTAAAAACAAAGTTTGCTGATGATTTTGGAGGTGAATTACTTGCCGATATTTCTCCTTTATTGGTCGATCGATGGCGATCTAAACGGATTGCACAAGAATTACAGTGAATCGTGACATTGCTGTTTTGAAAGCATTGCTGAGTAAGGCAAAAGACTGGCAAATTATCACAGAAAATCCATTGCAAGGTTTTAAGCCCTTTAAAGTTGATTCGATTGCAATAGTAAGATACCTCAGTAAAGATGAGGAAATTCGCTTAAAAGAAACGTTACAATTACGCGATGAAGAATTAAAACAGGCACGTGCGCGAGCCAATCTGTGGAGGGCTGAACGTGATTATGACGTCTATCCTGATTTAAGTAAGTTTTATTTTGCTGATTACATGACACCGATGATATTGCTTTCGTTGAATACAGGATTACGTCGAGGTGAATTGTTTCGTCTTCAGTGGAAAAATATTAATTTTGAGTTGGCTGTATTAACAGTTTCTGGTGACACAGCAAAGAGCGGTAAGACACGCCATGTACCGCTGAATACAGTGGCATTAAATGTTTTAAAAAAATGGAGCGAACAAAGTCATACAGATGTATTCGTCTTTACAAATATTAAAACGGGATTGCCATTTGATAATGTTAAAAAAGCATGGATTAGTATTTTAGTTTCAGCAGAAATAGAAAATTTTCGTTGGCATGATATGCGGCATCACTTTGCGAGTAAGTTAGTGATGGCAGGAGTTGATTTGAATACGGTGAGAGAATTGCTTGGTCATGCCGATATTAAAATGACATTACGTTACGCGCATCTTGCGCCAGAGCACAAAGCAAAAGCAGTGGCGAAACTGGTGGAGGCGGCATAATCCACAATTATGGAAAAATATGGTATACTTGTGGTATAAGTGTGGAAATATTGCAGCATGAGCTGCCACTAAATAGATCATCATTTTGTTTGTACTATAGTTTTTAGGGGGGGGTATGGCTTTATCTCAGCCATCATTGTTTAGAACAGTTCCAGAAAAAGACCATCTACATCTCTTTAATAAAGGGGTTCCAGATGGGGAGAAGGTTGTAAAGTTGTTAAATTACAAAAAAGCCGATGTTTCTGTCGCCGCAAATGTTCCGGTTGCGTCTATTCGCTATGAACCAAAAAAAATGCCAACAGAGCTTAAAGAGCGACTGACAGAGTGGGCGACAGCATTAAATTTGGTGGCGGGCTTTTTTAAGGATAACGACAAAACCATTCTTTGGTTTTGCATGCCTAACCCACTACTTGGTGGAATGTCTCCTAGAGATATGATTCGAGTCGGGCGGTTTAAAAAATTACTTAATTTTATTCAATCCGCTTTGGATGAGAATCAGAGATAGTCTACATGGTAAAACATTCAGGAAGAAAAAGAAGAGGAAGGAATTCGTCAATATTTCTTAAAACTTCGGTGCCTCACTTGCTAGAGGTTGGCACAGTTGAAAGTATGCAAAATGCAAAGCAAGTTACAGCAGAACATTCCAAATATTATTGGAAGCATTACGCAGAACTTGCTGGGCAACGAAGTTTAATCAAGGAATCAATCAGTCAAGCCTTAACACAGACATGTATTTCTTATCAAATAAAAAAATGGCAACGCGCAGTTAAATATAAATATGGACTACATCCGTTCTCGACTATGGGTAGTCTTGTGTTTATCGGTGGTAGATTCAACACTGGAACTGAAGTGAATTCAGAAGTCCCTTCTTTTCCAGCATTATATTTAGCTCGGGATAAGGATACAGCTTTGCAAGAGCACCTAGGTCAGCAGGCTTGCAAACCAGATTTTGATCTGACACCACGTGAAGCAGCCCTTATCAATCCTGCTTCTGAAACAATTGTATCAGTTAGTGGTAAGTTGGATAAGGTTTTTGATTTAACGAATGTAAACAGTCTCAAGGCTTTTGCTGACCTGATAAAAAATTTCAAACTTTCGAAGGAGCTGATTGATCTGGCAAGAAAGCTAGGGTTGCCAGAGCCAAAAATTATTAAAACGGCTAATCAACTTCTTAAATCGTTGCTGCACCCAGATTGGAGACATGCTCCTGCTACTTGTGATGCACCTTCCAATTCACAAATTTTTGGCCATCTTATTTATTCTGCTGGAATCGAAGGGATTCTATATCCATCAAAATTTACAGGAAAGTCATGTCTTGCTATTTTCCCCAGAAATTTTGTTGGTACTGATTCATACGTCGTATTAGATGATGATGTGCCGCATCCAAAAGTTCCTGCAAGAATTGATGCTAACGTGTGGCGTCTATGCGAAATGGATGGAAAAGAAATTATTGGATAGTGGGTTGGGCGTTTTGCATAGTTCAACTCGCAACACTTGGAATACCTTATCAGAAGTTGTCAGAGACTGTCTGTCTGGATTTAAAAATTTATCAAATTCAATGTGTTAATCGCCACTGATTTAAACGAATTGTAAGCCTACTAATCAGCAATACTGTTAAGGGGCTCTTAAGGTTGAGTAGGTTAAAATTTGTCACATTATAAAAATGTAGTTATGAGGTTAAACATGAGTGCGTCAGCGAGAGTCCCAGAACAATTCAATGAGCGCAACGAAGGTATACTTTCGTTACTAGATAGCTTAGGTGATAGTGTATCGGTCGATAACAAGCAGTTGTTTTTCCAGCGTTTTTGCGATTTTTTGCAAGAAAGTGAAAAGAATGAGGCTTTTGATTTTTGGAAATTTCTCAAGGTTATTTTTTTATTAGGCAATGCCATATTTGCTAGAAAAGCATTATCCATATTTTCAGAGGAAGCTGATCGCGAGATATTCATAGCAGCATTGAAAGACATACTATTTCTTTATTCAAGTCAGCGAGAAAGCTGCATTCAAGTGATTAATGATACGATGTCATTTCTCATAGAGGAGCTAAACGAATTAGAAACAAATCCAGTGAGACTCGTGTGGCCATCGCTCAATCCGCATAATTTAGCTAAAAAAATGATAAAAGAAGTAAAAGAAAAACTGCCGCCACATTACCTTCAATTTTATTCTGAACCCGTGGACAATTTATTTATTGGAAAGCTAGAAAAACTTTTTGAGCACTGGCAGGAGTTGGTAATGAGGCCACTTAAACAAGTTTTAGAATTAAGCTACAAACAGGTGCTCATTCTGATGTTAATCAATCTCCCTCAGGCTGAAGACCAGCTTCTAGGTGCGGCTGAAGTATTGGGAGGTTTGAAAGTCACTTTATATCGCCCGATAAAACCGTTTGTTCAAAACGGGCTTTCTATTTTTGCAAAAGCACATCATATGTCTCTCATAAAACGTCAGGATGGAAATCCGAATCTTGACTTACAGAACTTTGAATTTAAATTTGATGAAAATGTGAATCGCGCATTTTCTCGAGAAATCAGGAAAATATATGAGAAATGGAAAAGAGAATATGGAAAAGAAGTAACGGCAAAAATACCGGATTGTATTTTGTTATCACTTGTATTTACCGACATAAAAGAATTTTTTGACCTTAGTTTAAAGCTAGGAAAACTTAAAATAGAATCGCCAGAGATTTTGGAAGAAAATAATAAACTTGTTCGTTGAAATGTGAAAAACATTTAGGGGGTGTTGACAATGCTGCTATGCGAGTGAAAAAACCGCGATTTCTAGTCTCAGCCCTGTGAGTGTCAACAGCCCCAGTAGTATAGAAATCTATATTATGCTTTCAAAATATTTTCTACTGATTCCAGCCATTTGGAGTGTCTTAGGTTGGCAGATGCAATAGCCACACAAATTAACTCCTCCGGTATATCCGGTAAAAACTTCATAAGGTCAAAGTAAAACAAGTCAAGCATTGCGGTGAAAAATCGTATTTGCTCCTGGATTAAAGCAAATCGGTTTTCAATCTTAGCAATAGCAGAAAATAATTTTTTCTCTGCGCGCATAAATTGTGCCTGAATCATTCTGTTGATTTGAACTTCTTGTTGGTTGTCTGCTGTTTCGACTGGATTAGCAAGTATTTCATGCTGAAGAAAGTGTTTGGCAAGCTTTTCTCTGGCGATATTTGCCATCTTTGTATCGCGGTATTTTGCTTCTAGGGAGATTTTTTCGTAAAGATTTTTTGTAACTGACATTCTAATCTCGTATTTGCGGAGTCGCATTGGATGTGCCTTGGTGTTTATCTATTTTTATCCTCCTATGATTGTCCTAAGTAAAATTATTTCATTTGGTTTGCAAATCTATTACATAACATTTACAAAAAAATCGCAAGTACTCTGCGCGAAATTAGCAAATTCTTTGCAAAAAAACATGATATCCGAAAATGTCCGCCATATTTTGGCAGTGTCCTACAAAAAAGTATTTTAAAATAAACAGTTACAGCAGCAGAGCTCCACTCCTTTATCTTGCCGTAAGAATTTAGAATAGAGTTTTAGTAATTTTATATTAATTAATTTGAAATGGAGTAACCAATCGCACGATATTTTTTTAAGCGCTTCTGATACATCTTTTGTAACATTGGCATTTGAACATCAACGTAATCATAGACTCTAATTTCGGTTTTGTTGGGGTGGTATCGATGAAGTCGTCCAAGATATTGTTGTAACGTGCCATGCCATGAAATAGGCATTGTTAGGAACAAAGTATCTAATCGTGCATCGTCAAAGCCTTCGCCAATGTAGCGGCCAGTTGCTAGAATGAGACGTTCTTCGTTATCGGGGATGATATTAAGCTTTTCAATTGCCTCGGTGCGAGTCCGCTTGCTCATCTTGCCCTTTAATATGATTATGTGTTTCACAACATCCTTTAGCCGATCGGCTAAAGAATCTAGGTGCTCTACGCGTTCAGTTAGAAGAAGGGGTGATCGCCCCTCTTTTAATGCCGTCAATACATCTTCAATGATCTGTTGATTGCGAGATTCGCTAGTTGTCATGGCTGCATAAATATCATTGATAGGTATTTTGTCAGTGAAGCTAGTGAGAAAGTCGGTTTGTTTTATTTTTACAAGATGGTCACACTTATTATTTGTAAAATCTTTTGGATGGACGCGATAACGAATAGGGCCGCATTGCATAAAAATAATGGGGTGGTGTCCATCTTTGCGGATAGGCGTCGCTGTTAAGCCTAATACATAACGGGCTTTAACTTTTTTCATGACTTGTTCAAAGCTGAAAGCTGAAATGTGGTGGCATTCATCAACTATAACTTGTCCATAGTTTGCGAGTGCCTCATCGACTTCGCCATTGCGAATTAAGCTTTGTAGCATTGCAATATCAATCTTTCCCTGAGGCTTATGTTTACCTGCGCCAATCATTCCAATTTCTTTGTGCGGGATGTCAAGAAATAAAGATAATTTTTCACGCCATTGTTCCAGCAACTGCTGGCGGTGTACCAGTATGAGTGTGTTTACTTTGCGATTTGCAATCATCCACGTTGCGACAACTGTTTTTCCAAACGCAGTGGTAGCTGCCAGTATCCCAGTATCGTATTCCGTAATTTTTTTGACGGCGGGTTCTTGATCTTTTCTTAGCTCTCCTGTGAAAGTGACATCGATTACATTGCCTGAAAATGTTTTGTCGATGAGTTCTACTTGAATTTGATATTCATTTAAAAATTCGATAATGTCTGCTAGACAGCCGCGAGGTAGACCAAGATGATCTGGAAATTCTTCTGCGCATCCGATTACACGTGGTTTATTGTAGGTTGATAAACGAAGTGCTTGGGTTCGATAAAATTCTGGATTTTGAAAAGCAGCAATTTTTTTCAATCGATTTAAGATGGCAGATGGTAAGTCAGTCTTGGGAATAAAAATTAAATTAGCACAGATAATTTGAATGGATGAAGGCAACAGTTCAGTCAGAACAAGTTTATCCGATGATTTTGGCGAGCGCTTTTCCCAGGGTGTTGTGTTCTCATCATCTTCCTCATTTGCGCGAATATCGATAATTTGATTGGCTTTGCTAAATTGTGCCACCAATGAATCGATTTCTTCATATGTCATTTTACGGATGTTAGCTAAAAAATCCCATTGATCTGCATACGGCTGTAAATTTTCATCAATAAAAACGCTGTTACCTTGTTTGCGCCGTTGGCCTTGTAAGGGAAATGCGATTAAATTTCCGAAACCACCCTTCGGCATGGTGTCTTGATTGGGAAAGAGGCGGTCATACGATTCTAGACTCAGCTGGTGACGCTGCTGCATAGCAAGTGTCAGTAGCCCGCAGCCTAATTTTCTGGCGATTGTTGCGGGAACGGAGGTCGTAAAGAATATCCATATATGTGCACCATTGCCTGACTGGGATCGTTCAAGTGTGGCGGGAATATTTAAGTTGGCGCAGACTTTTAAAAATGCGGTAGTGTCATCGTGCCAGCTTGCTTTATCGAAATCGATAGCGAGGAACCAACATGTTTCGTCACGCTGCAATGGGTAAATGCCCGCCATTACTTTTCCTGCTAAATGATCAAAGATGGCTTGATTAGTTAGAGGTAGAAGTTCGCGTTTATTGCATTCATGGCATTTAATCTTGGGTTTGACGCATTGGCATTTTGACCAATGGTTTATACAGGCTGGGGAGTAACCGACTTTGCCATTTTTCCCTTCCCAGCGAAGAGCGTAAATATCATCGCGTCCACGAAATAGTGATCGAAATAGGGCGATCTTTTCTTCCACAGACAGCTTAACGGCGGAAGATTGCACAATGGTTTCTGTGGTGGTGTCATCGTTATTTTCGGTAGTTAGCAAGTTATGCTGCTGAAGCAGCTCGCGCAGTTGAGTGTTCTCTTTGACGAGTGCGTCACGTTCAGTGATGAGCTTTTGTATTTGCTCAGGAGTTAGTTGAGTCATGGGAAGGGCTTGGGAGGCGGGTTTTCATGGTAAAAGAAGATACACGATTTGAGAGTGTTTTTCTACCATAGTGCATTGAAGTGGCTGGAGTGATACTCACAGAGCACCCTGTATGCACCCTGGAAAATTGATTATCACCGAAAAATTTTATAACTATATGATTAATAGTGGCTATGGGTGGACTCGAACCACCGACCTCAGCATTATGAGTGCCGCGCTCTAACCGGCTGAGCTACATAGCCATTTTCTAAGGACGCTTATTCTCAAAGTTTTACCTGTCACTTGTCAAGGTAAGACGTGATAAATTTAACTTTTCTTTAGATCGAGTTATTCAGGCGGGGAAGGGTTTTGGCGTGCACTATTTGATCAAGTATGTGTATTAGCTATTTTAAAACACCCAAACTCAAACGATTATTGCATCTCGTAGCAAACTTACGTACAATCATCAACCTTTCGAAGACCATTAAAGTGGTTTTCTCCTTGTCTTTCTTAATTAAAAGAAGACTGTATAAACCGTGAGGAGAGTTTTGTGAAGCATTATGAAGTCATATTTATGGTTCATCCGGACCAGAGTGAACAAGTTCCTGGAATGATAGAGCGCTATAGTAATATCGTGACGCAACAAAAAGGTAAAATCCATCGTGTAGAAGATTGGGGTCGACGTCAGTTAGCGTATCCAATTGATAAAATTTTAAAAGCGCATTATGTATTAATGAACATCGAATGCAATAAAGAAGCTATTGATGAATTAAGTAATGCATTTCGTTACAACGACGCTGTGATTCGCAACTTAATTTTAAATGTAAAACGTGCACATACTGAGCCGTCTCCTTTATTGAAAGAGAGAGAGTATCGTTCTGAGCCGGGCTCGCATGATTCAGAAGGACAAAAAGGCAAATTTAAAAAGCCAGTTGTCGCAGACGACGATGTCGATTCAATTATACCTAACGATTAATAGCGAGGGCTTGTCATGGCTACTTATTTTCGCCGGAAAAAATTTTGTTACTTCACTACCAATAAGATTGCAGAAGTAGATTATAAAGATATTAACCTTTTGAAAAAGTTTATCACTGAAAGTGGAAAAATTGTTCCTAGTCGTATAACAGGAACAAAAGCGCGCTTTCAGCGCCAATTGGCGAGTGCTATTAAATTAGCACGTTATTTGTCGTTGTTGCCTTATTGCGATAAGCATTAATTTTTAATGTTGCTCAAGCGCATTTCAGATTTTGTTTTACAAAGTCAGCATGCGATAGGCGTGGCTTTTGTTCTCGCGTTTATCCCTTTAATTGGCACGCTCAGTATTGTTATTGCTGCTTTCGTGACGTTGCGAAGAGGGATATTTGAGGGAACCTTAGTTTTATTTGCAGCTACTTTGCCTGTTGTTATGGAATATTTTTTAGAATATTTCTTATCTCCAGGCAGTGATACAAGCGTAGGCTTGAGTGCTTTCGATATTACGGTGTTAGTGCTGGTGAGTAATGTTCTCACCTGGATTTTTGCTGTATGTCTTAGGAAGTATTCAAGCTGGAGTTTGTTATTACAAGTTGCGGCGATATGTTGTGTGTTGAGTGTTGCACTCATCCATTTTGTTGTGCCCGATATCCAAAGTTGGTGGAGTGATAAGCTTACTGCTTATTTTACGAAGGCCATGCAAACGTTGAATGAATCGGGTGGTGACTATGATCCCTCAAGTATGCTTCCTATAAAAAGCTTAATTGATGGAATAAAACCTTTTGTAACCGGCGTTGTGGTTATTTTGATTGTGTTTAATGCCTTGTTACAGGTTTTTTTAGCTAGATGGTGGCAAGCGGCAGTTTTCAATCCAGGAGGATTGCGCCAAGAGATGTATGACATTCGCATGGGCTATGTGTTAGGTGCCATATTTGTTATAGGTTTGTTTTGGGGATTGTGGGGCAATAGTTGGTTGTCTGATATGATGCCGATTATGTATGTTGTATTTGCCCTGGCGGGATTAAGCTTAATACATTCTCTGTTGGCAAGGCGTGGCACAGGCATGTTTTGGTTAGTGATGATTTACGGTGGAATGATACTGTTTCCTTATGTCATCGTACTGATTGCAATGGTAGGTTTGATTGATACATGGTTAGATTTTCGGAAACGGATTAAAAAAATTTAGTGGACTCGTTTATTTAATGTGAGGTGTATGGTGCAAGTTATATTACTCGAAAAAATTCGTAACTTAGGTGCTCTTGGCGATAAGGTGAATGTAAAGCCAGGATATGGACGCAATTATCTTATTCCTGAAGGGAAAGCTGTGTATGCAACCCCCGCTAGCATTGCTAAATTTGAAGCGCAACGTAGTGAACTTGAAAAAGTGGCTGCACAACATTTACAAGCAGCAGAAGACAGAAAACAAGCTTTAGAAGCGTTGGGTGTCGTGAATATTTCTGCAAAAGCAGGTGAAGAAGGTAAATTATTCGGTTCTATTGGAACACGTGATATTGCAGATGCGATTACCGCTGCGGGTGTAGAGGTCAGCAAAAGTGAAATTGATTTGCCTACAGGTGCATTAAGACAAATTGGTTCTCATGACATTGTTATTGAATTGCATAGTGATGTCACTGCAACCGTGAAAATTAATATTATTGCTGAAGCATAATAAGCCGTATTTCTCTTCTTGAGTTTTTTCGATTTAAAGAGCTTGTCGATTGTGGCAGGCTCTTTAACTGCTGTTGTTTGAAGTCTTTCTATTATTCTTATTACTCTTGGACAATCTCCCTTGATAGTGCGAAAATTCAATATCTAAATTTCTTATTCCGGCATACGTATGGAAACTTCTACACCAAATAAGCATTATAAAAATAATAATTCATCAAGCACAGATGCTGTTAAAGTTCCGCCTCACTCAATTGAGGCAGAACAATCTGTGTTGGGTGGATTGATGTTGGATAACCGTGCTTGGGATCAAATTGCCGATCGAGTACGTGAAAATGATTTTTATCGCTATGATCATCGCTTAATTTATCGAGTCATGAGCAAACTATCTTCTCAAAATAAGCCTCTGGATGTGTTGACGGTGGCGGAATCATTAAGAGAAATTAATGAGCTTGAGAATGCGGGTGGCGAAGTTAATTTATTTGAGTTGGCAAACAATACACCCAGCGCTGCAAATATCGGTGCGTATGCAGATATCGTACGTGAACGATCAGTGATGCGGCAATTGATTGCAGTAGCGAATGACATCGCTAATAACGCCTTTAATCCACAAGGTCGAAGTAGTACAGAATTATTGGATGTTGCTGAGCGTCATGTATTTGCGATTACAGAACAGGGCGCAAGAGTGGGCGGGCCGTTAAATGTTAAAGAATATTTAGCGACGACCATGGAAAAAATAGACCAACTTTTTCAATCAAAAAATCCTATTACGGGTGTGCCGACGGGATACCATGATTTAGATGAAATGACTTCGGGCTTACAACCTTCTGATTTGGTTATCATCGCGGGCCGACCCTCTATGGGTAAAACGACGTTTGCGATGAATATTGCAGAACATGTTGTCATTAAAAGCCAATCACCTGTGCTTATTTTCAGTATGGAAATGCCGGGAGAGTCGATTGTGATGCGTTTATTATCGTCTTTATGCCGGATAGATCAATTGCGTATCCGTACGGGCAAATTAGAAGATGAAGATTGGCCGCGCATTAGTTCCACTGTTAGCATGTTATCAGAAGCTCCATTATTTATTGATGACACACCTGCTTTAAGCCCAGTTGAATTACGCGCGCGTGCACGGCGCTTGATGAAAGAACATGGACAGCTGGGGCTGATTGTTGTGGATTACTTACAGCTGATGCAAGTACCCGGTAATAGTGAAAATCGTACCGCTGAAATTTCAGAAATTTCCCGATCTTTAAAGAGTTTGGCCAAAGAGTTAAAAGTGCCTGTCATTGCGCTGTCTCAGCTGAACCGAGGGTTAGAGCAGCGTGCAGACAAACGTCCTGTCATGTCTGACTTGCGCGAGTCAGGTGCAATTGAACAAGACGCTGATTTAATCGTTTTTATCTATCGTGACGAAGTTTATAATGAAAACAGTCCTGAAAAAGGCACTGCTGAAATCATTATTGCAAAACAAAGAAATGGTCCAATTGGCAAAGTGCGATTAACTTTCTTGGGTCAATACACATGTTTTGAAAATTTTATTCATAACCCTTACTAATTCCAGATGATATGAGCCGTCCAGCTAAAATTACCATTGATTTGCCAGCCTTAAAGCACAACTTTAAGCAAGTGCAGCGCATGGCGCCCGGGAGTGCCATATTGGCTATGGTGAAATCGAATGCGTATGGTCATGGACTAGAGCGCATAGCGTTAGGATTGCCGGAAGCAGATGCATTTGGTGTGGCGTCATTGGAAGAGGGATTGCAATTACGCCAAGCGGGTGTTTCAAATCCGATTGTATTGATGGAAGGTTTATTTCATGCAGATGAATTATTCAATGTTATTCATGATCATTTTACATTAGTCGTGCATGAAGAACATCAAGTTCGGACCCTAGAATCACATGATCATCCGAATGCGATATCAGTTTGGTTGAAAGTTGATACGGGCATGCATCGACTGGGATTTGAGCCAAGTGAAGCTATTAATATTTATCAGCGGTTAATGAATTGTCAGTCAGTTAAAAAACCGATTGGTTTGATGACACATTTTGCAGAAGCCGATTCCATTGATAGAGCGCATACGCTACAACAAATCGATTTGTTTAATCAAACGACTCATTCATTAGTCGGTCCTCGTAGCCTTGCTAATTCTGCGGGTATTATTGCTTGGCCTTCAGCTCATGCTGATTGGGTACGACCAGGAATTATGCTTTATGGTGCGTCACCCTTACCAGGACACAGAGGAGTTGAGCACCATCTCAAGCCAGTCATGACTCTCAGTTCAGAATTAATTGCGATTCACTCGCTAACAAAAGGTTCTCGTGTAGGCTACGGCGGTACATGGACATGTCCTGAAGACATGCGTATTGGCGTAGTAGGGATCGGATATGGTGATGGTTATCCGCGCCATGTTAAAAATGGTGTACCTGTTTTGGTAAACGGACGCCCTTGTCCGCTGGTAGGCAGAGTTTCAATGGATATGTTGTGTGTGGATTTGCGTACTCAGCCGGAAGCGAAAGTAGGTGATTTAGTATTACTATGGGGATCAGGTTTGCCTGTTGAAGTTGTTGCTGAATATAGTGAAACAACTGCTTATGAATTATTAACACGCATCACTCAGCGTGTGCGTGTCATGATTAGAAATCAAGAGAGTGTTATTTAACCTCAGCGCAGTATTTGCTATAAAGACGTCGCTTTAACTGTGTTCTTATCCATAACTGAGGTTATTTAGTAGAGACAAACCGTCCAGACGCACGGGGGCGATTGTCTGCAAAATTTTTTCGGCAAGTGTACTGAATTTTTTTCTCAAAATGAAATAAAGTTGCGCCTCTTCCTTTTTTATCTTGAAATCTTTCTAATGCCGAATTTCTATGTGCAACAAAATCTTCAATCGATTTATTTGATTTTTCGGCAGAAGATGTGAAAGCCTCGATTTGTTGTTGTGTGGGTTTATTCGAGTTAGGAAGAGATGCAGAATATGTTTGTGGATTTTGTAGGATAGCATCAAATTCTTCGTTTGAAATAGCGTTGCTCATTGTTATATCTTCAAGCATGATATCGCGTTCACCTTTGGCAGCTTGAGACTCCCATTCCGCTGGTGAGATTAACGGAAAACCAAATTTATCTATAATGCTGTCTCGAATATTCATAATAGCCCTGCTTGATTACTGTTTTTTTTATTATCTCAAGGAAAGCTTAACTGAATATTAAGTGATTATTTTTTCAAGCAAAAAGTACATATTGTTTACGTTAACTTATTGATTGTTGTCCATTCACACTGCTCCCTAACTAGGTTTTGTTGGGGAATGTTGAGTCTGGGAGGATTAATGATGATGCCAATACCTATGCCCACGCCCATAATATCCATGATAACCATGATATCCACCACCATAATACCCAACAGAGATTGCTGGATAATAATAAGGATTAACGTAAGGATAATAGCCGTTATCGTAATAATATGGATTGTAAGGATAAGTGCTGTAGTCAACGCTAGGGCCGTTTACATGGACATAGGCTGGAGGTATGTAATAAGGTGTTGGTGTAACAACACATCCAGTGAGAGCAGTGAAAGTTAAACAAATTGTTGCAATTGCTGTGATAGGTTTCATGAAATAACCCTCCAAAAAATATCACGTTATTAATATTCATTATAAACCTTTTTTCAGAGTGATAGTGAGATTCTGACAACAATAAAAGTTGTGTTAGAAACAATAAGTTATTCATCTTTATTTTTTCTAAGCAGGAATCTTTGAAGAATAATTTTTAAAATGTTCGACAGCTTCTTGCAATGTGTGTGCAGGATAAATTTCCATTTCACCAATCGTTCCTTTCGGTGCATTCCCATGAGGAACAATGGCTTTTTTAAATCCGTGTTTTTGAGCTTCACGTAGACGCTCTTGTCCTGCTTGCACGGGTCGTATTTCACCCGCTAATCCCACTTCACCAAATACCAGTGTATCAGGAGAGAAAGGTGAGTTGCGCATGCTAGATAAAACAGCAAACAATAATGCAAGATCTGCGCCTGTTTCTGTGATGGATACACCGCCGACTACGTTAACAAAAACATCTTGGTCGTAAGTAGTAATGCCTACATGTTTATGTAACACAGCAAGCAGCATAGCAAGACGAGGTGAGTCTAAGCCAACACAAACACGTCGTGGATTTGCCATGTGACTTTGATCGACAAGTGCTTGAACTTCAACAAGCAAGGGGCGGCTACCTTCTTGAGTTGCCATGATCACGCTACCTGAAACGGCTTTTTCATATCGAGATAAAAAAATCGCAGAGGGATTGCTGACTTCTCGCAACCCTTTATCGGTCATTGCAAAAATGCCTAATTCATTCACTGCGCCAAAACGATTTTTGACAGCGCGTATTACACGGTAACGACTGTCTTGTTCACCTTCAAAATAGAGTACAGTATCGACCATATGTTCAAGTACGCGCGGGCCTGCTAATGTTCCTTCTTTTGTGACATGACCTACAAGAAATAAAGTCGTATCCGTTTGTTTTGCAAAACTGACAAGTTGTGCAGCACTTTCACGTACTTGTCCAACGGATCCTGGAGCGGATTGAAATAAATCAGTATGCATTGTTTGAATGGAATCAACGACCAACATGCGAGGATTTTCATCTTGTGCTAATTTTAAAATGCGCTCAACTTGTGTGTCAGCTAACAAAAGTAAATTTTTTTCAGGCAAACCTAGTCGCCGTGCTCTGAGAGTAACTTGCTGCAACGATTCTTCGCCGGTGACATAAATAACTTTCATTTGCTGGCTTAAATTACAGACGGTTTGCAGTAATAATGTGGATTTGCCAATCCCTGGATCACCGCCAATTAAAACAGCAGAGCCGCGGATTAATCCTCCGCCTAAAACGCGATCTAATTCTTTAATGCTAGAAGATAATCTGGCTTCTTCATGTAGCGTCACTTCTGACATTGCCGTGATGCGTGGTGTGCTGATGGAATAGCCTTGATAGCGTTGTTGAGTCACAGCTTGCAGAGTTTCTTCTACCAGCGTATTCCATTCGCTGCACCCTAAACATTGCCCTGTCCATTTAGGATGTTGTGTGCCGCAGGTTTGACATGCATAGACATTTTTGATTTTTGCCACAGAGCTTAATCCTCAATGATACTGTGAACAGCAGATGAATCGAGTTCACTATGACCTTTTAGCACTAATCTATCAATACATTGCAGAGCATATTGTGCTGCAGGTAGTTCTAGATGGAGTGCATGGGCTTGTTCTAAGGCTAAGTGCATATCTTTGCGATGCAGATGCGCTTTAAATCCAGGTTTGTAATCTCCGTCTAACATGCGTTTACCATGTATTTCCAAAATGCGGCTATTTGCAAATCCACCTAACAGCGCTTCACGTACTTTGGCAGGATCGGCGCCAGAGTTTTTAGCCAGACGTAATGCTTCACTCACCGCAATAATGTTTTCCGCAACAATAATTTGATTGCATGCTTTTGCAACTTGTCCTGTTCCGTTTTCACCAATATGCGTGATTTTTTTTCCAAGTTTTTCAAGTATAGGCATAACTTTTTTTAAAGTTTCAGTGTCACCACCCACCATGATACTCAAGCTGCCGTCGATAGCGCCTTGCTCACCACCTGAAACAGGAGCGTCTAACATAGCGATATTTTTGTTGGCTAGCTTTTTGGCCATACGCTGAGTCGCTTGAATCGATATCGTGCTCATATCGATGACGATAGTTCCAGGCTGAGCGGTTTGAATAATTCCTTTTTTACCGACAAGGACTTCTTCGACATCTTGTGTTGCTTGTACCATGGTAATAATGACATCAACATTCGCTGCCAGTTCAACAGGCGATGCATATGAAACAGCACCTGCGCCCACTAATTCTGAAGTAGCTTCGGGTTTGCGTGCGTAAACATGAAGAGAATATCCCGCTTTAAGCAAATTGAAGGCCATGGGTTTGCCCATAATTCCTAAGCCAATAAAACCGATGTTTTGCATAGAAGTTCCAGTTAAGTTAAATATTACAAAAAACTGCGTTAAGCGGTTTTTTGTTTTATTAATAGTTTTTTCATGTGATGCTGCTCTGCAGAGCATAGGGTTACATAAATAAGCCAAATATTTTATACTGAAAAGGAGTGGTTACCAAGGAATCTAGGGATAAAATTTAGGGATAAAAAAGGACGATAATTAATCATTTCTTTCTAATAAGGTTATTAAAAAAGCGGGAGATTGTATGACTTATAGACCTAGTTATCCTGACATTACCGTGGGTGATTATGTAATAACAGCCACTAAGAAAAAAGTAGATCTTCAGTATGTGTACAATTTGTTATGTATACCATCTCGTTATTCGACGGGATTGCCATCAGAACGTTTTGCCATGGTGATTGAAAACTCTCTTTGTTTTAGTGTGTTTCATGAAGGGAAGCAAGTCGGTTTTTCGCGGGTCATTAGTGACTATACTGAATTTGCTTCGATTTGGGATGTCTTTATCGATGGGCCGCACCGTAAAAAAGGTTTAGGTAAGGCAGTCATGAAGTATATTTTAGAACATCCAAGATTGCGTGGTGTATTCCGTTGGTTCTTGATGACGGAAGATGCGCATGGACTTTATCAAAAATTTGGCTTCAAGACGGAAGCGTATAATCCTTATGTGATGATGAAAGTGAATGCTGGTTAATTGATTGAATAACTTGAATTTTATTTTTGGAAGAATTACCCGCCAATCTTCAATCGCTCCCAATAACGCTCCAACGAAGCAAATGTTTTATCGCTAATATCTGTTTGAAATTCACCTTTTTTTAAGATGTCTGAGGGTGGATAAAGCGCAGGATTATTACGAACTGCGATAGGCAATAGATTTTTTGCAGCTAAATTTGTTGTAGAGTAATGAATAGCTTGGCTGACAGTTGCGGCAACATCAGCGCGCATTAAATAATTTAAAAACAAGTATGCATTATCTTTGTGAGGTGAGTTTTTTAAGATAGCAAAATTATCTACCCAGATTTCAAAGCCATCGTTTGGATACACAAATTCGAGCTTAGGATTTTCTAATTTTGCTTTAAACAGGTCACCATTCCAAGCCATTCCAATCGCTGCATCTTCATCGATAAGGATAGAAATAATGGCATCTGAGTTAAATAATTTTATATTTGGCATGAGCGATTTTATTTTGAGATAAGCTTGTTTGATGTGTTCAGGATTTTCGTCATTGATTGAATAACCCAACATACGCAATGCGATGGAAAATACTTCTCTGGGGTCATCTAAGAACATTAACTGATTGACGTATTGTTTGTCGAGTAAGTCATTCCAGTTGTTTGTGCGCTTTAATGAAAAATAATTTTTATTTAAAAAAATACCCGTGATGCCCCATACAAAAGGAACGCTATGTGCGCTGTCTGGGTCATAGTTAGTATTTAGAAAAGTAGGGTCTATGTTTTTTAAGTTAGGTAATCTTGTTTTATCAAGATTTTCTAGCATACCGAGTTTGCGCATGCGATCTATGTAGTAACTGGATGGCTCAATTAAGTCGTACACCACTTTTTTTGTGGCACGCAATTTTGCGTACATGATTTCATTACTATCAAACGTAGCATAATTAACTTTAATACCTGTTTCTTTTTCAAATTGTGTAATGACCGAGTGAGGAATTTCGTCGGACCATGTAAAGACATTGATAACATTGTCAGCTGCATGACACAAATTAAAAGTAAAGACTAAAAATACGCTGATGATGGACGTAACAATTGATTTCATGCCTAGTCCCTTATGACGACACTGAATAAGTTAGCCTCCCATCTTGAGTTGTTCCCAGTATTTTTCATACAGGGCTAATGCATCATCTCCAATGTCCTTTTGAAACTCCCCCTTGCTCAGGGTTGCTTGTGACGGATACACAACTTCATTGTTTCTAATGGAGACAGGCAATAATTTTTGTGCGGCTGAATTGGCCGTAGGGAAATTGTTATCTAGAGCAACTTGTTTATTTACTTCAGCATCTAACATGTAGTTTAAAAATTTATAGGCATTTTCACGATGCGGAGCATTTTTAGGAATAGCAAAATTATCTACCCAAATGGCAAAACCATCTTTAGGATAAATAAATTCTAATTGTTTGTTTTCTTTTGCTGCTTTGAATAAGTCACCATTCCAAACCATACCCACATTTGCATCTTCATCAATTAGTAAAGACAGTACAGCACTATTGAAAATTTTAACTTTAGGCAGGATTTCTTTTAGCTTGAAATAAGCCTGTTTGATGTGCTCAGGGTTTGTGTCATTTCCTGAATACCCTAGAACGTGCATGGCCATACTAAATACTTCGCGCGAGTCATCCAGTAATAAAAGTTGATTTGCATATTTCTCATCCCATAAGTCAGACCAACGAGTAGGAGCATCTTTTTTTTCAATGTAAGCTTTATTGATAAAAATGCCCGTGACTCCCCAAATAAACGGAAGACTGTATTGGGTATTGGGATCATAAGATTGGTTCAAAAAGCTAGGGTTTAAATTATGAAAATTGGGAAGCAAACTTTTATCTAATTTTTCTAACATGCTTTGTCTACGCATGCGGTCAATGTAGTAACTGGAAGGCTCTATGACATCATATTGATTATTTTTATCCGCTTTTAATTTTGCATACATGACTTCATTACTGTCATACGTTGAAAAATTAACTTTAATCCCCGTTTCTTTTTCAAATTGTCGAATTGTAAAATCGGGAATCACGCCTGACCAGGTGTAAACATTCAGCACATTGTCTTTTGAAGAAGCAAAAGAGGTTAAGAATATGCTGAGAAATATTAGTAGAAATATTGTCTTGATTACGGGTCGGCTCATGGTTTTTTCCTCAATATCACTTGAGAAATAACAATGAGGGTGAGAGTTAGTCCAAAAGTCACGGCACATAATGCGTTGATTTCTGGCTTCACTCCCAATCGCACCATGGAATATATTTTCAAAGGTAAAATTTCGAAATCAGGACCGGCGACAAAGTAACTGATAATTACGTCGTCGATAGATAACGTGAAGCTTAATAACCATCCGCTAAAAAGGGCAGGCCATAAGAGTGGGAGAATGATCCTTGTTAAAATCACAGAGTCTTTAGCGCCTAAATCTTTCGCCGCTTCAAAAATATATTCGTCAAAACTGACAATACGACTGTAGACAGTCACAACAACAAAGGGAATGCAAAAAGTAATGTGGGCAAGTAATAAACTCCAAAATCCTAGGGTTACTTGCAATAAGCTAAATAAAATCAACAGAGAAATGCCCATCACAATATCGGGTGACAAGATCAAAATAAAAATCAAACCATACAAAATTTTCCTGCCGAAGAAATGGTATCGATATAAGCTAATTGCAGTCAGCCCACCAATACACATTGCAATAGTGGCTGCTGAAATGCCTAAAATACACGAATGAAGTACGGCTACCCATAAGTCGCTATCTGAAAATAAATCATTATACCAACGCATGGAAAATCCATGCCATACCAAAGAATATTGTGCGTTATTAAATGAATAAGCTATTAGAACGAGAATAGGAATATAAAAAAACAAATAAATTGCCGTCAAATAACTTGATGAGGAGATATGCTTCATAAGAATTCTCTATGTTCTTTTTTGCCTGTGCTTCGCCAATAAATAAATAATAAAATGGCTAACATCAACGTAAAGACAACGCTAATGGCAGATCCTAACGGCCAATTTTGAGCAATTAAAAATTGATTTTGAATTAAATTTCCTAACAGAATGGACTTTGATCCGCCTAATAGATCGGGAATATAAAAAATCGTCATAGCGGGTAAGAATACTAAAATGCATCCAGACAGAATGCCTGGCATAGTCAACGGCAAAATAATTTTTCGGAAAGTGGTAAAACGATTTGCACCTAAGTCACGTGCTGCATCAACTAATCGATTGTCCAGTCGCTCGATATTTGTTAGCAACGGTAAAATCATAAAAGGAAGAAGGTTATAAACCAAACCTATCATGACTGCTGTATCAGTAAATAAAAGTGATAGAGGTTTGTCAATAATCCCCAATGCCATCAATATTGAGCTAATCACACCTTTGGGTTTTAGCATCGTAATCATGGAATAAGTTCTGATGAGTGAGCTAGTCCAAAAAGGAATGACGATGAGCAGGGTGAATAAGCTTTTATAGCGGCTTTGCATGCGTGCGATAATATAGGCAAAAGGATACCCTAATAGTAGGCAAATGAGGGTGCAGATGCCCGCAATATAAAATGATTGCTTGAAAATTTTGACGTAAATGGAATTATTTAACTCCTGAAAATTGGCAAATGTGACTGGAAATGAAAGCAGATGAATGTCATCGTGGCTTGCAAAGCTAGCGAGCGTCACCAAGCAAAAAGGCAGCAAAGCAAAAATCACAAGCCATAGCCAAATAATGCTTAAGGAGAAAAATTTTAAGATGCCGTCATGGTGTTTCATGGGGTAGCACAACCTCCCAGCCAGAAAGCCAAGTTGCAAACACCGGTTCCCCGATGGCATATTCCAGTCTATCGTCGTCTTCGTCAAAAAATTCAGTGGCAGCAACTAGCTGTCCATTCGCTAAACGAACCATGAGATCGACGGTCGTTCCTTTGTAAATAACTTCTTCTACAACGCCTGGATACATATTGTTAGAATTTTCAACTTCAGCATGATCCCAAACGCGTAGGTCTTCAGGTCTGACCAGTATATGAACTTTTTGGTTGACTGCAAAGCTGCGAGGACTTTTGATGGTGCGGTGCTTGCCTTGTATATTAACCGTTAGTTGATTTCCATCCACTGCAACAATTTCACTATCAAAGATATTGGCTTCCCCAATGAACTGGGCGACAGTTAAGTTTTGAGGTGCTTCGTAAACTTGTCGTGGCGTGCCTATTTGTTCTATGCAGCCTTCGTGCATGACAACGACTCTGTCAGACATGGAGAGTGCTTCTTCTTGGTCATGAGTGACAAAAATAAAGGTGATGCCCAATTTGCGCTGCAATTGTTTTAGTTCAATTTGCATGGTTTTACGTAATCGGTAATCTAATGAACTTAAGGGTTCGTCTAGCAGCAAAACGAGAGGGCGATTAACGACGGCACGCGCAATGGCAACGCGCTGTTGCTGACCTCCGCTGAGTTGATCGGGCTTGCGCTTGGCATATTTTTCTAACTTGACGGTTTTCAACACTTCGGCCACACGTTGATTTATTTCATCTTTTGGCAGTTTCTGGCAACGCAGCCCAAAGGCAACATTTTCAAAAACGGTCATGTGCGGAAACAATGCATAGCTTTGGAAAACAGTATGCACGTGGCGTAGATGGGGCGGTAAGCCATTTACGTCTTTGCCATTAATAAAAATGGTTCCTGTTGTTGGGTCTTCAAATCCAGAAATAAGACGCAACAGCGTTGTCTTGCCACAGCCTGACGGCCCCAGCAAAGTCAAAAACTCTCCGTTGCGTACTTCAAGATTTAAGTCTGACAAAATACTATGGTCATTAATAGACTTAGAGACGTCTCGAAGCTCAATAATGTTGTTTGTCATTTCCCCTATTCCTCCTCATTGAGAATAGAAAAGGTGCAGATTATGTTATTAATGGAGACTAATGTCTAGCAATAAAACACAATATGTGTTTGCTAGTTTCTCCCATCAATTTCATGTTATCTTAGCGCCACTTCAAAAATAAAAAAGTTTAAGTTATGCGCATAGCCATCCTACAATTTCTTGCTTCAAATTGCGAACAAGAAATCATACTTGCCGTTGAAAAAGCAGGTATGAAAGCATCAATCATACAGAAAGTGCAAGCAGATTTGTCTGACTTCGATGGTTACGTAATATTGGATCATTGTCGCAATGATTTTTTGAAAGAAATTCTTCTTCTAGCCCAGCAAACTGGAAAGCCTATTTTGGGGATGGGGGAGGGGGTGAAGCCATTATTAGAGTATGGATTGATTCCTGGATTGCAAAATTATTCGGCCTGTATTCAGATAACAGAAAGTCTTCTTAGTTCTCTGTTATTTACTCAAATGAAATTAAGAGAAGATTATCAATACAATGCGTTTACACGTTACTTAACGACGAATGAGGCTATCGTTACCAATGCTATTGACTCACGGTTTATGATCCCCTGTGCGTTGTTAAAGGAGATGCAAGAACAAGGGCTGGATATTTTTCACTTGAATAATCCGGACGACGTCCATAGCGAACAGCCTGCGGCGTTGTCCAATAAAGTGGGTAACGTGATGGCTATTCTCCCACACCATTTACCCGCTATTTTTTTAACAAAACTATTTCAATCTATGCATGACTATATTGAAGAATCTGATGTGCCCAGGGTAGTACCTCTTTTTTATCAGCCGCGCTCATAACTTTAAAGGAAACTCGCTATGTTCAACACTCCTTCTTTGCAACACTTTGACCCTACCGTTTGGCAGGCAATTGAAAATGAAAAAAAACGTCAAGAAGATCATATTGAGCTGATTGCATCTGAAAATTACGCGAGTCCTTTGGTATTGCAGTTACAAGGTTCTGTTCTTACTAATAAATACGCAGAAGGCTATCCTGCTAAGCGTTATTATGGTGGTTGTGAATTTGTGGATATCGTTGAGCAGCTCGCTATTGATAGAGTGAAACAATTGTTTGGTGCAGATTACGCGAATGTGCAGCCACATTCTGGTTCGCAAGCCAATACTGCAGCGTATGCAGCCATGATTAAACCAGGGGATATCGTGCTGGGGATGTCGTTAAGTGAAGGTGGGCATTTGACGCATGGATCGCCGGTAAACTTTTCTGGAAAACTTTACCAATTTTTTTCATATGGTCTAGACCCAAAAACTGGGCTCATTGATTATGAGCACGTTGAGCAGTTAGCTAAACAACACAAACCCAAATTAATTGTGTCGGGATTTTCAGCCTATTCCCGAATTGTGGATTGGCAGCGTATGCGTGACATTGCAGATGATGTAGGTGCTTATCTCATGGCAGACATAGCGCACGTCGCTGGATTGATAGCGACTGGAGTATATCCTTCTCCTGTGAAAATAGCCGATGTCACAACCTCTACGACGCACAAGACCCTACGTGGTCCGCGAGGTGGTTTAATTCTTGCAAAATCCAATCCAGAATTAGAAAAAAAATTAAATTCCGCTGTTTTTCCAGGAGGACAGGGCGGCCCTCTCATGCACGTCATTGCAGCAAAAGCAGTCGCATTTCTCGAAGCGTTACAACCCGAATTCACATCATACCAACAACAAGTTATGAAGAATGCGCGAAAGATGGCAAGCACAATGATTTCTCGCGGATTTAAAATAATTAGCAATGGCACAGATAATCATTTATTTTTAGTGGATTTAATTGATAAAAAAATCACAGGTAAAGAGGCGGACGCTGTGCTGGGTCGTGCAAATATTACAGTGAATAAAAATTCTGTCCCGAATGACCCGCAATCGCCTTTTGTGACGAGTGGAATACGACTGGGGACTCCAGCAGTAACGACGCGTGGGTTTACTGAACAAGATTGCGAAGCGTTGGCGAATTGGGTATGCGATATTTTATCGAACATTCAAAATGAAGAGATCATTCAAGATGTGAAAATGAAAGTATTGGATATTTGTAAAAAATACCCTGTTTATAATCCATATTCCGACTGATATTCTAAAATATTTTTTAAATGATTCTTGAATGCTGCATGCTCATCATGTGCGCGTAAATAATTTATTAAATTATTCAGAGTCACAATGCTGATGATGTTAACAGAGTATTGTTCGGCAATTTCTTGAATGGCAGAGGCGGATGCTAATGTGCCTTTTTCTAGACGGTCTAGTAAGATGACAACACCTTGGCAAGTCCCGCCTTCTTGGTGGATCAATTGAATAGATTCCCGGATGGTAATGCCTGCCGTGATCACATCATCAATAATGATAACGCGTTTATCTTTTAATGAATCACCAATAATGATTTTACCTTCGCCATGATTTTTTTCTTCTTTTCGATTGAAGCTGACTCCAGGATTGCAATTGAATTTATTTTTTAATCCGATGGCAGCAGATGTTGCTAAAGAAATACCTTTGTATGCAGGGCCAAACAGTACATCGAACTGACCAGCAAAATGTTCTTGAATGGCATCCGCATAAAATTCACCAAGCCTGGTGAGAGCGGCAGCATCTTTAAATAAGCCCGCATTAAAAAAATAGGGGCTCATGCGGCCAGATTTCAGCGTAAAATTTCCAAAACAAAGTGCGGAATAAGTGAGTGAAAATTCGATAAATGATTTTTGATAGGGTTTCATTATATATTCTCTACTAACGTTTTTATGAGGCTAGGGCCAGAATAAATTAAGCCGGTATAAAGTTGTATTAACTGTGCTCCTGCATTTAATTTTTCATGTGCATCGTGTACATTGAGAATGCCTCCAGAGGCAATAATCGGAATTTTATCAGCAAGCAAAAGAGATAATTGTTTTATGATTGCAGTAGAGTGCGCGCGTAAGGGTTTCCCGCTTAATCCGCCAGGCTGTGATGCTAGTGGGTCGCTCGCTCCATCGCGCTGTAACGTCGTATTGGTAGCAATTACAGCATCTATTTTTTCATCTAACAATATTTCGGTCATCTGAGCTAATTCTGCTGAAGTTAGGTCGGGAGCAATTTTGATGACGAGTGGAACGTATTTGTTGTGCTGTTGGTTTAGCATTGTCTGTGCGTTTTTTAAGTTACGTAATAAAGTGGAAAGTAGATCGCCGTGTTGTAATTCACGTAATTCTTTTGTATTGGGAGAAGAAATATTGACAGTGACATAGCTGGCATAGGGATATATTTTTGTAAAAAGCTGCACGTACTCATCGCTCGCATGGCGCAATTCCGTTGAGTGACTTTTTCCAATATTGATTCCCAAGATACCGCGATAATTTATTTTTTTTAATCGTTTAATTAAATAATCACTGCCTTTATTATTAAATCCTAATCGATTAATAATAGCTTGATCCTCTGTTAAACGAAAAATACGAGGCTTTGGATTTCCGTCCTGAGGTTGTAGTGTAACAGTGCCTACTTCTATAAAGCCAAATCCTAAACTTGCAAGCGCATCAATATAGTCGCCATTCTTATCAAATCCTGCAGCGAGACCAATTCGATTGGGGAATGTTAATCCGCATAATGTTGTTTGATGTGATGATTGTTGATTGTGGATACGAATTAATTTTAAAGAATGAGCTATTTTTAGAGAAGTTAAAGAAAAATGATGAGCTGTTTCAGGATCAAGTTGAAAGAGTAATTTTTTAATAATTGAGTACACAAGTGTCTCGTAAAAAATAGTTAAGTATTGTGTTTGTCATCAGGATCCTGTGTGTCAAGATGACAATGTTAGTTTTTAATAATGAGAGTAACTGCTCACCCACCATTATGTGCTCTTATTTGCCCGTCATTCTGGCTCATTACGAAGCCTTTTAAAAGATGGCAGGGTCCATACTATTATTGCGAGCGAGAGCGAGGCAACCGAGGTATTATTGTCCTTCAAGTAGCACAAGAAAGCCTGGGTTGCTTCGCTCTCGCTCGCAATGACGGGCGAGTAGTACAATGACAGTGAATATCGACTTCTTATCCAGCTACAGCCATCTTCGGTGCGCGAGCTTCTTTGTTTGGTTCAATAATTCCTGCTAACGCTAATGCTCGTGCTAAACGTGTGACGCCAATGCCACCGCCAAAACGTGGGAACATAGATAAGGCAAGATAAGCATTGAGCTCTTCGATCACGCGTTCTTTTCCAAAAGCATTAAATAATAACTGAGCGTATTCACCATTTGAAATCGTGAAAAATTGATCGCGCATCTCGGTTACATTTGTGGATCGTTGAGCAGAGCCAATGGTTTCCATGCCAAACATAATGACATCTACTTTATTGAAAATTCCGTAGGCGTCATGCTTCATATTCCAAAATGGATCGGTTCGTAGCGGAAATTTTTCTAACATGATGATATCGCCGAAATCTTTTTGTAGCATTGCTTCGTGATCGGAACGGATTTCGATGACTTCATAGCGTTTGCACATTGCTTCATAAAGACAGCTGACAGGCTTGTCAAATCCTAAGTAATCCAACAATTCCATTTCTAGTTTCTTTAATTCCTCTATGTCGCCATGAGACTCAAATTCAAACATGGGGAAAATTTTGTCATGACGTCCAGCGATAGGAAAAGGTTCGTTGCGGTAACTGGTTGTTGCACAAAACACGCCGGGAACATTTGGGTTTTTTAACAATTCGACTTCCAGCCACATCTGGCCAGTTTGTGGGAGTGGATAGTTAACTCCACTAAAAACAAATTGACTAATAGTTTTTGGATCTTCGCAAGCGGCGAGAATAGAGAGTCGTGGTTGGGCTGGGACTTCTACATAACCTTTCATTTCTTGAAAAAAGTGGCGTAATTTTCTGGAGATGTAGTCGAAAGCGAATATATCTTGCATGGCATTATCCTTAAATAATGAAAATTGTTATACAGCTCACGTAAAGTGAGGGTAAGGATTTAAAATGCGCGCGCAAACTTTGTAAGTTTATGCATAACTTTATAATTAGTCAACTATTTTTTAAGTTTTTTAAGTTTTTAAGTTTCGGAGTTAATCATCTTGTGAGTGCCGCCTCTCTCGTGATACCTTCCTAAAAATAATTATCTAGGGGTAGAAAAATGCTTACCTACCTACAGCGTGCTGCGTTATGTAAAAATCCTCTTGCCAAAAAATTATTATCTTTAATGGAAGCTAAGCGAACGAATCTTGCTGTGTCGGTCGACGTGACTCTCAAAAAAGAATTACTGTCGTTAGCTAATAGTTTGGGGCCCTATATATGTGTGTTGAAAACTCATATCGATATTCTCGAAGACTTTGATCAAGAGACAGTGACAGCGTTACAGAAAATTGCAAAGCAGCATCAATTTATTATTTTCGAAGATCGTAAATTTGCAGATATCGGTCACACAGTAGGTTTGCAGTATGCAAAAGGTGTCTATCATATTGCGGATTGGGCGCAACTAACAAATGCTCATGCTATTGCCGGTCCTGAGAGTATTGCTACTTTAAAAAAAATTGGGCTCCCGAAACAAAATGCAATGCTGATGATTGCAGAAATGAGTTCGCAAGGAAGTCTGGCTCGTGGTGATTATACAGATCAATCATTACGAATAGCTATTGAGCACAGTGATTTTGTGATTGGCTTTATCTGCCAACGCAAGCTGACAGACGATCCAACGTATATTCATTTTACTCCGGGAGTTAAATTTTCGGGTGGGGGTGACTCAGCAGGGCAGCAATACCGTACGCCTTTCCAGGCGATTGTTGAAGCGGGCGTGGATGTGATTATTGTAGGGCGAGGAATTTATGCTGCTTCGTCAATTGAGCGTGAGGCGCAGTTATATCAACAAGCGGGATGGGAAGCTTATCTGCAAACTAAATAACGGCAATGTTTTCTTGAATCTTGACTAATGCGAGCGATAACCAAGGTGTAAAATCTTGAGGGTGCTGCATTATTTCCTTTGTTAAGTCCGGGAGACTTATCCACTTATAATCTTTTACTTCGTTCGGGTTAGGAATGAACTCCTCTTGTTCTAAGGTTCCAACTAAAACATGGTCCACTTCGTTTTCTGTCAAACCATTCTCAAAGGGTGCGATATAGTGAAACCATCCTAAAGAAATTAAGTGAGCCGAGATGCCCATCTCTTCTTGTAATCGTCTTTTACCTGATTGCAGAATAGATTCTCCCGGTCGGGGGTGAGAACAACAGGTATTTGTCCACAATCCGGCTGAGTGATATTTATTGTCCGCACGCTTTTGGAGCAATAATTCTAATTCAGGCTGTTTTCGGAAGATGAAGATTGAGAATGCCCGGTGGCATAAATTTTGCTTATGTGCTTCAATTTTCTCAGCAATTCCTGTTTCTTTATCATCTTTATCAACAAGAATGACATGTTCTGTTGCTGTCATTAGCTACTTTCCAGTAAAATAGATCGCATTTTATATCCCTATAAGGGATAAAGTTCAAGCAAAAGGATGATATAGGGCATTCCTGTTGTTCCCAAAGGTAAGGACAAGCTCGATAAATTCATGCAGAATGAGCTATTAAAAAATTAGACTTAGGTGTGTTGTATAAGGTGGATTAGCGGTTTCCGCTAACACTACGCGATGGGGAGCTCTTAGAGGGGAGAAGCGCGATTCTCCCCTCTAAGTGCAAGCCCAAGCTTGGCTTGGGCGTAGCATATAAACAATTTTTATAATAGTTCCCGCGTTAGCGGGAGCTGCTGAAGGTGTACGCATGCGTTGGCAAACAACCGAACAGATAGCAACTATTCCTATGCGGCTTGTGGGCCCTGTTAAAATTGTTGGTCCCGAAGTTGAAACAGAAGTACTGTTACCCCTAGCGACATTCGAAACCCCACTATGGCCCTCAACGCATAGAGGTGCCAAGACCTGTAATCAAGCGGGCGGCATTAAAGCTATCCTTTTGGATGACCGTATGACCCGTTCAGTATTGTTTGAGGCGCCGAATATTACCGATGTTTATGAGGTAGTTGCTAGTCTAAAGCAGCATCAAGATGTCATGCAGGCTATTATTAAAGAAACCAGTCGATATGCTCGTTTTCTCGATATGAATGTGCAAGTCATTGGTAATTTAATTTATCTGCGTTTTGAATTTAATACAGGAGATGCGTCAGGTCATAATATGACGACGTTAGCTGCAGAACGCTTGGTTGAGTGGATTTTAATTCGCTATCCTGAGTTGCAATACGTTTCAATTTCGGGAAATTATTGTTGTGACAAAAAAAACTCTGCTGTTAACGGGATTTTGGGAAGAGGGAAATATGTTGTTGCTGAAGTCTTTATTCCTGAAGATATTTGTAAACGTTTTTTAAAAACGACTCCTCAAAAAATAGTTCAATTAAATATTAAAAAGAATTTGATGGGAAATATTATTGCAGGAGGAGTGCGCACAGCCAATGCGCATTTTGCCAATATGCTGCTGGGCTTTTATCTGGCAACAGGGCAAGATGCAGCAAATATTATTGAAGGTTCACAGGGAATGGTACATGCTGACATGAGAGGAACAGATCTCTATTTTTCTGTCACATTACCCAATATAATCGTCGGCACAGTGGGCAGCGGTAAGACATTTGATTTCGTGCAAGAAAATTTACGACTTTTAGGGTGTTTAGAGGACCGAGAGCCTGGCCAAAATGCTAGAAGATTGGCTATCATTGCAGCCTGTGCGGTTTTGTGCGGTGAATTATCGTTGTTGGCAGCTCAGACTAATCCAGGAGAGTTAATGAAGAGTCATCTGCAACTAGAGCGTCAGAAAAAGTTAAGCGAGGGAAAGCCAAGTGATTAAAGTGGGAATTGATAGGATAGCCTTTTATACCTCGCATTATTATTTAGATTTAGCATCACTTGCTTCTGTACGAGGCGTTGATCCCGATAAATTTTTTGTTGGATTGGGTCAGCAAAAAATGGCGGTGCCACCACCCGATGAAGATGTTGTGACGATGGCAGCGAATGCAGGAATGCGTGCGCTACAAGGGATAGATGCCAATTCTATTGAAATGTTGATGTTTGCGACAGAATCAGGAATTGATCAATCAAAAGCGGCTGGAATTTATGTGCATGATTTATTGGAGCTTCCTGAGCGTTGCCGCGTAATAGAATTAAAACAAGCTTGTTATAGCGCAACATTAGCAATACAGTTAGCCTTACCTTTTTTACGCCAACATCCTGACAAAAAAGTTTTATTAATTGCATCAGATATAGCCCGATACGGCTTAGGCACGTCTGGTGAATCATCACAAGGCTGTGGTGCGGTCGCGATGGTTTTATCAGCTAATCCGCGTATTCTTGCTTTTGATACTGAGTATGGTGTGGTTACTGAGAATGTCATGGACTTTTGGCGTCCTAATTATTCAGACAGCGCTTTTGTTGAAGGTAAGTATTCGAGTAAATTATATTTAAATATGCTGGAAAAATCCTGGCAGCAATACCGTGAATTGTCAGGACGTGGTTTTCAAGATCACGCCTATTACTGTTACCATACTCCTGTGCCACGATTAGTCGAAAAAGCACACCAGCAATTAGTGAAAATCAATCAATGTGAAAAGCTTTCAGAGGAAGAGTTAAAAAGCCAGGTAGGGTGTTCTCTTGAGTATGCTAGAAATATTGGAAATAGTTATACGGCATCCCTCTATATTGGGTTAACTGCTTTATTAGATCTTTCGCCAGAGGATTTAACAGGCAAGCGCCTAGGATTTTACAGTTATGGCTCAGGTTGTGTCGCCGAATATTTTAGTGGCGTCATGCAGGAAGGCTATAAAGCAGCATTAGATACGGCATTTCATCAAGCGTTATTGCAACAGCGAACTCATCTAGATTACTCAAAATATGAAAGTTTTTATTCATTTAAGTATCCTCAAGATGGCAGTTATTGTAAAATACCCTCACATCAAACAGGACAGTTTAGGTTGTCTAGCATCCAAGACCATAAACGCCTTTACGAGAAAGTTACTTAACGTTATGAAAGTATTAGCCCCGGGCAAATTAATTCTTTCAGGTGAGCATGCCGTTGTTTATGGACAGCCGGCATTGGCGATGGCTATTAATCGTTATGTGACAGTGACGGCTACTCCGCAAGTTGCGCCAAATATATCATTTAATTTATCGGATTTTGCTTACCAAAAATGTTTAAGTCTTAATACATTACATTCGTTAAAAAATCGCATTAAACAAAAATACAAACGGTTCGTTTCGGGTGATTTTAAAATTCGAGAAGTTTTACATAAGCCAGTAGAGTTAGCTCAAGTCGCTTTCAGCCTTTTTTTTGAAGCATTAAATATTAAACTCACCCAAGGAATTAGTATTCATGTGGAGTCGACGATTCCCATGGGCTGCGGCATGGGTTCATCGGCGGCAACGGTATTAAGTATTGTCCATGCAATTGCTAATCATTTGGAAGTGGATCTATCTAGCGAAATGTTTTTGAAGTTAGGTATTGAAGCTGAAAATCTTCAGCATGGATATTCTAGCGGCTTGGATTTGCAAGTATCTTTGCACGGTGGATGTATTTATTTAAATGAAGGTCAAATACATCAACGTAGTGTTCCTACGGTACCGATGTTCTTGATCAACACGGGGCTACCACAAACAACTACAGGCGAATGCGTAGAAGCTGCAGCAGCGCATTTTAAAGCGACTGAAATTGCAAACGAATTTGCGCAAGTGACTAATGCAATGGATAGAGCTTTTCAAGAAAATCATTTGAATCATGTTCTGCAAAGTATTCAAAAAAATCATCAATTACTTGTTCGAATCAATGTTGTGCCGCCAACAGTACAACATTTTATTGCAGACATAGAACAAACAGGTGGTGCTGCCAAAATTTGTGGAGCAGGTGCAGTCAGCGGAAATAATGCTGGTGTTGTCCTGGTTGTCACAGAAGATGAAGCGGCGTTGACTTCACTATGTGAACGATATGGTTATCCTTCATTACCTATCGCAGGTGAATCCCGAGGGGTTCATGTTGTTTAAAGCGTCCGCCCCTGGTAGTTTAATGTTGCTAGGTGAATATGCTGTTCTTCATGGCAAACAAGCTCTTGTGTGCGCTATCAATAAGAGAATGACAGTTTCCCTTGAGCCACGTACAGATAAGATAATTAAGATATCATCCGATCGGTTTGATGAGTTCACAACATCTATTTCAAAGTTAATCATCGAGCGTCCCTACCCATTTATTTTAGCAATTTTTAAAAAATATCAAAAACATCTTTCTGTTGGTTTTAATCTTACGATTAAATCAGAATTTTCAGATCAAGTGGGTTTTGCTTCTTCTGCTGCTGTGACAGTTGCAACTTTAGCTGTGTTAGATGCGTGGTTAGATTTTAAATTTCCTCCTCAAAAATTGATTCAAGAAGCACGTAGTATTGTTCAGAAGGTGCAAGGACTAGGTTCTGGCGCAGATGTTGCTGCTTGTGTATTAGGCGGTGTTGTTGCTTATAAAATGAAGCCTCTGACCGCAGAAAAAATTACGACGACATTTCCTATTTCTGTTATCTATTCCGGTTATAAAACAACGACTGTTGAGGCAGTGTCACGCATGAAGAAAAAATATGTTGAGATTCCCAAACTATATAATCATATTTTTTCAGCGATGGATGTGTGTGCTCAGCAAGCTTCTGAAGCAATTAAAAATCAACAATGGGAAAAGTTAGGTAACATAATGAATATCAATCAGGGATTATTAGAGGCATTAGATGTGTCGACCCCTGAGTTAAATGACATTATTGTTTTTTTGCGCGCGCAAAAAAACATGCTTGGAGCCAAAATTTCAGGATCTGGATTAGGTGATTGTGCGATAGGGGTCGGAGCTAGTGTTTCAATTCGCGCGTTACCATTTGGTGATTCTCGAATAAAATACATTCCAACAGAATTGACGTTAGAAGGTGTGGTTTGTGAAAAAATCTGATGTTGTAAGCGAGATACTGAAGGATCGTTTATATGTTTCTCCTAAAAATAAAATCGGAGAAGCCTATGCACCTACCAATATTGCATTATGTAAATATTGGGGAAAACGCAATCAAGAATTAAATTTACCTGTTACGTCTAGCTTATCGATTTCTTTAGCGGATAAAGGTGCGGCGGTTAGTATCAAAGTGAACTCTGTTGATCAGGTTATTTTAAATAATGTAATACTTACGCCTGATTCAGGGTTCAGCCAACGATTATTTAAGTATATCGATTTGTTTCGAATAGAAAATTCTATTTTTTTTCAAATTAACATCCAAAGTAATATTCCAATTGCAGCAGGACTTGCTTCATCTGCTTGTGGATTTGCTTCCGTTATAAAAGCGTTAAACCATTTGTATGCTTGGGAGCTGTCTAATCGAGAGCTATCAATATTAGCGAGACTAGGTAGCGGTAGTGCATCTCGTTCCATTGTGCATGGCTTTGTTGAGTGGCATGTAGGAAAGCGTGACGATGGGATGGATAGTTATAGTGAGCTAATTGAAAAAGAGTGGCCAGAGCTTTGTATCGGTTTATGTATTTTAAATCGAGATGAAAAAAAAATTTCTTCTCGCGAAGCGATGCAGCGAACTATTGAGACAGGTTCTCTTTATCCTGCTTGGCCTGCTAAAGTAGCAGTTGATTTGAGTTTGTTGAGGCAGGCGATTACTTCAAACGATTTTGAATTGCTGGGTCGTACATCCGAATCAAATGCAATGACTATGCATGCAACCATGTTGAGTGCATGGCCAGCTATTTCATATTGTCTTCCTGAAACACTGGTCACCATGCAAAAAGTCTGGAAATTACGTGATGAAGGTCTGTCACTTTATTTCACTCAAGATGCTGGACCTAATCTAAAGTTACTATTTTTAAAAAAAGATCTTCATTTTGTTGTAGAACAATTTGAAAATGTTGAAGTTGTAAATCCATTTAGGTAGACATTAAGAGTATAGAAATCAATGCTAAGGAAATGCCTACGCATTGTTTGACGCTGACAGTTTCCTTTAAAATGAGATAAGCCAGTGTGATAGTGATTAATGGATAGAGTGCAGTGAGTGTGACAACTGTGATTATTTTTCCTTTGCTTGCAGCAACAAAATAAAAAAGACAGCCCACGCCATAAGCGATCCCGGTTAAAACAGCGTAAGCAGACCCCTTGATGTCAGTTGCGGGTTTGAAATTGATGAGACTTAACGTGACAAAGCCAATAATAACAACGCCGACAGTTTGATAGATTAACGCGCTTTTTGAGTCAATATGAAGGACTGTTAGTTTTGTCAAAAATCCCCATATTCCAAAGCTCAAAAGCGAAACGCATGCGGCAGAGATCCAATTCATTTATTTTCCTTAACGAATAATGTTTGATAAAAATTGTATGATGATAAAACCATATAGACCCGCAAGAACATCATCAAATATCATTCCAAAACCACCATGCAAATTTTTATCAAAAAAACGAATGGGCCAAGGCTTCCAAATATCAAATACTCTAAATAAAATAAATCCTAATACTACCCATTGCCAACCATATGGTGCATTAATCATGGTTACGAAAAATCCTGCAAATTCATCTAAGCACATTCCTTGATGATCATCTACACTTACATCACGAGAAACTTTTTCACAAATTAAAATACTGGCTAAGACGACAAGTAGAGTAATAAATAAATATGTCAGATTAGAAAAAACATGCGCCATTAAATAAAACGGAATAGCAAACAGTGTGCCAAACGTTCCTGGCGCAAAAGGAATTGTGCCACTGCCAAATCCAAACGCAATAAAGTGCAAAGGATTAGTCCAGACACTATCAGGGATCGCTGGGATTTCAAAAAAATTTCTTTTTTGCGAATCTTTGTTTGTGATGTGAGAGTCTTGCATGAGTAATATGTCCTTGGCGAGAATCCATTCTCGTAAAAAGCATTATTTTTTCTTGGGATCCGCTTTTATTTCCACTGCGCGAAGTTTGTGTGCTACCTGGTCTAGAACGCCATTCACAAATTTAAACCCTTCAATAGAACCAAATTTTTTTGTAAGTTCAAGAGCTTCGTTTAATACAACACGATAAGGAATATCTAATCGATTGACTAATTCATAAGTTGCTAAACGTAAAATTGCAAGTTCAACAGGATCGAGTTCAGTCAGCGGACGTTTTAAAAAAGGGGTAATATGTTCATCTAATTCTTTTTGATCCAGTGGGATCGCATGAATCAATTCTTTAAAATAATCTAAATCAATATTTTTTTTAATTTGATTTGCAATGAATTGTGTTTCAATTTGTTGTGCAGGCGTGCCTGTTATTTGCCATTGATACATCGCTTGAAGAGCATAATGTCTTGCATTACGTCGTGCTTGTGGATTCATTTTTT
>JABDBD010000005.1:55000-71000 GCA_013288815.1 Gammaproteobacteria bacterium
GTCACAGCTAACTGAATACATAGGTTAGTTGAGCGAACCTGGAGAACTGAAACATCTCAGTACCCAGAGGAAAAGAAATCAACCGAGATTTCCTAAGTAGTGGCGAGCGAAAGGGAAAGAGCCCAGTCACAACAAGTTTGATTAGTTTAAAAGAACGGTTTGGAAAAGCCGGCCAAAGAGGGTGATAGCCCCGTACTTAAAAAGCTAGTTAGATGGGTGACGAAGAGTAGGTCGGGACACGTGAAATCCTGATTGAATATGGGGGGACCATCCTCCAAGGCTAAATACTCTCTACTGACCGATAGTGAACCAGTACCGTGAGGGAAAGGCGAAAAGAACCGCGGAGAGCGGAGTGAAATAGAACCTGAAACCGTGTGCATACAAGCAGTGGGAGCGGACTTGTTCCGTGACTGCGTACCTTTTGTATAATGGGTCAGCGAGTTAATTGCATTGGCAAGCTTAACCGAATAGGGGAGGCGAAGGGAAACCGAGTCTTAATAGGGCGATAAGTCGATGTGATTAGACCCGAAACCGGGCGATCTATCCATGACCAGGCTGAAGGTTAGGTAACACTGACTGGAGGGCCGAACCCACTCCTGTTGAAAAAGTAGGGGATGAGTTGTGGATAGGAGTGAAAGGCTAATCAAGCCCGGAGATAGCTGGTTCTCCTCGAAAGCTATTTAGGTAGCGCCTCGTGTGATTACTCTCGGGGGTAGAGCTCTGTGCCGGCTAGGGGGACTTTAAGGTCTTACCAAACCGATGCAAACTGCGAATACCGAGAAGTACAGCACGGGAGACACACGGCGGGTGATAAGGTCCGTCGTGAAAAGGGACACAGCCCAGACCGTCAGCTAAGGTCCCCAAGTGATAGTTAAGTGGGAAACGATGTGAGAAGTCCGAGACAGCCAGGAGGTTGGCTTAGAAGCAGCCATCCTTTAAAGAAAGCGTAATAGCTCACTGGTCGAGTCGGCTTGCGCGGAAGATGTAACGGGGCTAAAACTATCCACCGAAGCTACGGGTTTACAGATTTATCTGTAAGCGGTAGAGGAGCGTTCTGTAAGTCTGTGAAGGTGAACTGAGAAGTTTGCTGGAGATATCAGAAGTGCGAATGCTGACATGAGTAACGATAATGCGGGTGAAAAACCCGCACGCCGGAAGTCCAAGGTTTCCTGCGCCACGGTAATCGGCGCAGGGTGAGTCGGCCCCTAAGGCGAGGCTGAGAAGCGTAGTCGATGGGAAACGGGTTAATATTCCCGTACTTGGTAGTATTGCGAAGTGATGACGGAGAAGGCTAAGCTAGCCGGGTGTTGGATGTCCTGGTTTAAGCGAGTAGGAAGAGGTTTTAGGCAAATCCGGAACCTCATTAATTCAGAGACGTGATGACGAGTTGCCTTTTAGGCGATGAAGTAGCTGATGCCAAGCTTCCAAGAAAAGTTTCTAAGCGATAGATACTATTGAACCGTACCGGAAACCGACACAGGTGGACAAGTAGAGAATACTAAGGCGCATGAGAGAACCCAGGTGAAGGAACTAGGCAAAATAGCACCGTAACTTCGGGAGAAGGTGTGCCTCTGATAGGTGAAGGTCTTTACGACTGGAGCTGAGAGAGGTTGCAATAGTCAGGTGGTTGCGACTGTTTAATAAAAACACAGCACTCTGCGAACTCGAAAGAGGAAGTATAGGGTGTGACGCCTGCCCGGTGCTGGAAGGTTAATTGATGGGGTCATTGCACTTCGGTGTGAGAAGCTCTTGATCGAAGCCCCAGTAAACGGCGGCCGTAACTATAACGGTCCTAAGGTAGCGAAATTCCTTGTCGGGTAAGTTCCGACCTGCACGAATGGCGTAACGACAGCCACGCTGTCTCCATCTGGGACTCAGTGAAGTTGAATTTGCTGTGAAGATGCAGTGTACCCGCGGCAAGACGGAAAGACCCCGTGCACCTTTACTATAGCTTTGCACTGGACTTTGAGTTTTCCTGTGTAGGATAGGTGGGAGGCTATGAAGCTGACGCGCTAGCGTTAGTGGAGCCGACCTTGAAATACCACCCTGGAACACTTGGAGTTCTAACCTAGTCCCGTAATCCGGGATGGGGACAGTGCATGGTGGGTAGTTTGACTGGGGCGGTCTCCTCCTAAAGAGTAACGGAGGAGCACGAAGGTACTCTCAGTGCGGTCGGAAATCGCACGTTGCGTGTAAGAGCGGAAGAGTGCTTGACTGTGAGACTGACGGGTCGAGCAGGTGCGAAAGCAGGTTCTAGTGATCCGGTGGTTCTGAATGGAAGGGCCATCGCTCAACGGATAAAAGGTACGCCGGGGATAACAGGCTGATACCGCCCAAGAGTTCATATCGACGGCGGTGTTTGGCACCTCGATGTCGGCTCATCACATCCTGGGGCTGAAGCAGGTCCCAAGGGTATGGCTGTTCGCCATTTAAAGTGGTACGCGAGCTGGGTTTAGAACGTCGTGAGACAGTTCGGTCCCTATCTGCCGTGGGCGTTAGAGATTTGAGGGGGGCTGCTCCTAGTACGAGAGGACCGGAGTGGACGAACCTCTGGTGTACCGGTTGTCACGCCAGTGGCACAGCCGGGTAGCTATGTTCGGAAAGGATAACCGCTGAAAGCATCTAAGCGGGAAACCTGCCCCAAGATGAGATCTCTCGGGTCTTTAAGACCCCTGAAGGTTCGTTGAAGACTACAACGTTGATAGGCTGGATGTGGAAGTGCAGTAATGCATGAAGCTTACCAGTACTAATTGACCGTGAGGCTTGACCATATAACACCCAAGTAGTTTTAAGTGTTGTCATGCTGAATGTATATAAATGTATATATAATAGATGTATAGAGTGCGAGTATTACCGCTGACATTTTGCCGAATATTGCTCTTTTCTCATATCCGTATGAGGGAAGGGTTGGAGTGAGGGTTTATAAAAGCTCGATACGTTTTGATTTAAAGATAACTTTAAAGATAATGTTGAAGAGTAACAGCACCCTCATCCGGCCTGCGGCCACCTTCTCCCATGTTGCGAGAAGGAAAACTGCCAAGGCTTTTGACAGTTAGTCTGTCTGGCGACCATAGCGAGTAGGAACCACCTGATCCCATCCCGAACTCAGAAGTGAAACTGCTCCGCGCCGATGATAGTGTAGTTCAAACTATGCGAAAGTAGGTCATCGCCAGGCCCTTTTTCTTACCCTCGATTCTCTACTGAACTCGAGGGTTTTTTTTATCTTCAATTTTTATATTACTCTAACTACGCTGATCTTGATGAGAGTAAATAGATGGTATTGTTCCCTAATTTCTTGAGGCAGACACTCAATTACACGTTTGGAATAACCACTCACAACTATATGATTCCGACTAAAAATCCCGTTCGACGTGATTCATCTCCGACGACAGAAAAACTCCATTGGTAATGGTAGTGAAACTTGTGATTGTAAGCTGTAGCATATATGTCATTTAAATTGTCTCGATTTTGTAGTTGCACTTGAGTGAGTTTCTTTAGCCGAGATATTGCTTGTGAAAGACTTTTTTTCTGAAAAGAGAGTAGAGCTAGATTGGCTAGGAAACTTTTTTTCTACTTCTCGTTTTAAATGCATAGCAATATTTTCGATATGTTTTCTTAAGTTAATAATTGTTTCATTTGGGTCATGTTCGAATAATGATTTTGTATGATTATTTAGTTTTGCAAAATCATTCGCAAACTGAACAGAGTGTCTATTTCCTCGTTTGTAAATGTTGTCTAATTCATCTTGGAATGTAAATGATGTTTCAAGTGCGCTGACAGTTAATTCGATTTTTTGTCTTGTCGAACACATTGAAATTTCTTGTATATAATGCAGGTCGACAACCGAGGTACCACCCTGGTAGGTAAATTGAATTTGATTGTTAGCTAATTTAGTGAGTATGTTGAAAATGTCATTTTTATCGGGATGACTATGAACATAAGCTAGAAAATTAGGAATTATGGTTGCCGATGCCAATGTAGTTGGTTGATCATCAAGATTCACAGCTTCCATAGGTTCAGGCTGTCTCTCATCAAAATAAAGTATATTGTCCTCTGGATAAAAGGGTAGTGGCGATGGTGGTGGTGTTAGCTCACCATCTTCAATTGCGACTGAGTATGTTGGATTGTTTGTGCTATTCATCACTTGCTCGCTTCATAGTATAAAATAATGACGTCATTATAGTCTGTATGATCAATCAAAAGAACCGTTAATCTCGCAAGAAATATAGGATTATGAATGCCACATACATTTAATTTTTCATTTTGCTAGGGTTTCTAACGAACTATATTAAAAAAAGAGTTGCAGAACATCATCAAAAAGGATTTATCGAGGAGCTTAGCGCTAAGAAGCCGGACAATCAAATTTTCCAAAATATGATTGAACGTGCATCTCAAGTGCGGAAATTCATTTATGGCCCTCACATATTGGCGCAAATAATGATCTATAACTGTCAAAAACTGGTTACAATTAGCAGCAGTTCCCGCTACCTTAACGAGCCTGCGTCAGTAGCGGGTTTGGCAATTCGATTTTCGTAAACTTTCTCTCTTTTTCTGATATTCTGTGGCATTTTTACGAATAGCCAAAGGATTGAAAGCAAAGTGACCACATCAAGAAAATATCTATCCGCAAAAGGATTGCTCGGGGTTATTCGAGATGAATTTAAAAAAATTAAGCCGCCCCGCGAGCCCGTTGCTTGATCAAAGCCAATACCTTTAACAGATTGCTTAATGTCAGCTCTCGCAGTTTTCGGATTAAAATTTCCTTCCTTCCTTACTAAAGTTTGATGAAGAAAAAAATGACGAGATAATAAAACATAATTTAAAAACACTTTATCAAGTAGAACAAACACCATCTGATACGTATATGCGAGAACGCTGCGATGAAATTGATCCAGGAGAAGTGCGAAAGGCTTATAAAAAAATATTTGCGTACATACAAAGAGGGAAAGTCTTAGAGGAATACGCCTATCTGGATAATCATTATTTATTGCCTGGTGATGGCACTGGCTTTTTTTCATCTAACCAAGTCCATTGCAAAAATTGTTGTGTGAAGCATCATAACAAGTGCTGCATTAAATTTATTTTAAGATTGCCTGATAAGATAAGTCATTTTAAGAAAAACACTTACTTGCTTGTTAAAAACCCAAAGCAGCTATGGGAATTATATTTTATTAATCACAATAAACAAAAAATAAATATTAATATGGATTCAATGGATGGCTTGCAAGAAATTTTATTAGATAAAGCTAGAAAAGATTTATCAAGTAGCGAGAAAATACGCATAAAAGAAATTGTGCCCACCGCTGTTATGTGGCAGGCTTATCTTTAACGTAATAGATCCTAGGAGGATCGTGATAATTACCTACAGTGCATTGAGCCAAGCCAGTATAGTTTCATCATCCTTCCAGGCTACTTTTCTAGGGAATGCCGCGCAATTATCCAAAACAGGCTCACACTCTCGCAGTGCCGCCTCCTTTGCTTGCAAGGTCAGCTGAGCGTATCGGTTAGTCGTTTCAAGGCTTACATGGCCAAGCCATCCTCGAATTACATTTACTTCAACGCCAGATTCCAACAGATGCACGGCTGCTGTATGCCGAAACAAATGTGGTGTGACGTGTCGTGGATGAGCTCCAGTAGTGTCAAGAAGACTAGCGTGTCGTCGGACAATTTTATAAATTCCAAATCGAGTAAGCGGTACACCTGGTCGAGAGCAAAATACAGGGCTCTTCGTCGCAGGTTTCGATCCACCTTCTTGTAGAGCTGATTGCGAGTGGTTGATAATTCTGCACATTCTTGACCTAATTGTCAATTATTGCAAAGAGTTTAGAAATTTCATCTGACTCCGCTCCTCTTTAGTATTCATTTAAGCTAATATTATAATTCATGATATCAAAAGGAAGTTTAACCATGCGTACCTTACTATGGACTTTCATTATTTTGGCTTATCCGATATTTGCCTTAGCGGAACCGACAGCTCAACAATCCGATACGCAGCAGCTTGAAACAACGACTCAATCTTACTTAAGACAGCATTCCCCTGTGGCAGTAGTGGCATTGCGCAGTCATACCGAAACAAGAACAAAAACTGAGCAAGCGCTGTCTTCGAGAGAAACAGGTACAAATACAGAAACTAAAACAAATAATCAATCATCTCCTCAAGCAACAAGTAAAACATCGCCAAATAAGCAGAAAACGCAATCAACTCCAAGCAAGGAACAAGTGCACGAGGCAGCGATAAGAGTGAAGCAGCTGGAAAATCAAATGGCTAAACCTACTAAGTGGAGCTACGCTTTAGCTTCTAGTTTAGCGCAGCTACAAAAGAGCTTAAATAAAGCTAAGCCCCAAATGCAAGCCCTCTTGGAACAATTGCAGCAGCTACAGTCAAATTTTAATGAATTAGAACAGCAGCCTTTATCAAGTAGCGTGATGAGTCAGGTTCAAAGTCAGGTTAATCCGCTCAATCCGCTGCAATCTTCTATAAATAATCTTAAGTTATTACTACCGGGTATAAATAGTGAGATCAAACAAATACAATCTCAAGTGAGTGGTATACCACAACAACTAAACCAGCTAAACACAGTCAATACTGAGGCTAACAAACAACAGCGGATAATATCTTCTGACATGAATCGATTAAATAAACAGATTAATAATCTGAAACAACAACCGCAATCGAGTTCGAATCAACAGAAATTGAATGATCTTATCCAACGACAAAATAATCTAGAGAAAACTCAAGAAAAACTATCATTGATATCTTCTGGGAATCTAGAGGAGCAAAAGTTGCTTCAAACTATGCCTGCTCAGATACAATTGATGTTGGCTCACGCTACTACGCTGCAATCAGCAATCGAAGGAACTGGGCAACTGGTAAAATCGATGCCTCCTGCGTTGAAAGCCATATCGCAGGTATCCCAAGCTATTTATTTTCCTACGGTAAATACGGAGAATGCACAATCACAGATATCGTTAGTGATGCAGAATATACAGCAGTTATTGGGGAATACAATTCAGCTGGTAAATCAAACAGTACAGGGAGGCAATTAGGTTACCGTAAAAGGAATTTTTAAGTTACCAAGACAAAGGAGATGTCAGTGATTTTTAGATCTATTGTGACTGGTATTGCTGTTTGTGCCTACTCTTTTGCAGCTTATGCCGATTCAACAAATGTTGTATCCAATAAAACAAAAAGTGACACCACCATCACATCAACAAAACCTGGGATACATCTCGATCAATCAAAAGATATATTATTCGAGCAATTTTCCGCGAATACTTTTGCTTTGCAACTGCTGCAAGCAAAAAATACCTTCAATAATAATGACCTCATCATAGGCGGATCTTTACAGACGGATTGGCAACACTGGCATGGCAAATCACTCACGACGACACCGGTGAGTATCTATGACCATGGCCAAGACCTGTATCTTACTCAAGCTACTTTAGACATCATGGGTAATGTGAGCCATTGGGCAACAACTTTTTTATCGATTGCTGATGGTCATATTGGTCAACCTTTCCCTAATGGCAATGACATATTTATCAATCGCGCTATGGTTATGATTGGAGATCTAGACAAATTCCCTGTTTATACTACCATCGGGATTAATACAATCCCTTTTGGTGTTTTTGCTGGCAGTGGTGTGTGGGACACACCTTTGACAGGAAGTTATTTTAATCCATCGCAAGCGCCCATGGTGAGCATTGCATATTATAACAAGGGATTGAATGTCAGCGTGTCAAAATTTAGTGATGATGCTAACCATCAAAATCATACTGTGATGAGTGCTTACTACAATCATACGATGGATAAATTCAATTATAGCCTAGGAGCCGGATATCTCACGGACCTACAGAGTAATGACACGGGCACAATTACAACGCACCGTAAACGTAAGCGTGACATTCCTGCAGGGTTACACTTAGGCGATATCACTGATGTCAATGCGAGTATGGGTTACGGCCCGTTATTGTTGAGCGGCGAGTATGATAGAGGCTCACAGAAAATAGGCTCAAATACAGGCGCACCAGAAGCTCTCAGCTTCACGTTGACATACACACATGCAATTGCTGGCAGAGACGCCACTTTTGGTATCAGCCATAGCCGGAGTTTTCATCTAGTCGGTGTTCCCACGTCACTCGCAGGTGCAGATGGTTTGCCACTCTCGGCAGAAGGCTTAAGAGAAGCATGGGCCATCAGTGCAATCAGACCTTTTTTTAGTAATAACCTTACGCTAGGCGTGAATTTTGAAAAAACGGAAACTTATTTAACCGCTAATAGCTACACTGGCACAGTGGAGCTCTTTTTATATCTATAAGCTTTAATATCGCGACCGATAAATGTCTTATTGTCCTGAGTGTGACGGGGTCAAGAGAAAGATCACGATATTAGATAATTTAACTGAAAAAGATGTAAAGAGTTTCTGTAATATTTTAAGCATGGAAACGCAAGGGTATCTTAAACATTATGCGAGTGATATTCCAGACAGTACGTATTTGTTGTTAACTCAATTAAGACCACAAGTGAAACAACCTCCAGTGAAGAAAGCGCCCCATCAAATTTCAAATGAAAGAAGCGGGCAGGATGAGGAATCTTCGTCTTCCTACCAATCGTCACCCGGGCTTAGCACCCGTGATGAGCTGCTTAAAATGTTGAAACCATTGTCTGAACAGCATAGACATGAAGATGTTGGGGATGCGGATAAAGCTCAAGTGATTTTAGAGGCTATGGATGAGGCGCATTTGACAGCGGCTATTTTTAAAAATGCTGAACCAAAAATCACAGAACTCGTTTATTTTTTAAAGCGCTGTCATGATCGACATTATCGAGTGATTCTCGAAAAAATTGCTCCCGTTTTAGAAAGCTTCGTGATACCCTTTAACAAGCTTGAAGACTTATTGCAAAATTATCGTTTTAATTACTATCAGAGCGATGCAATTCTAAAAGGCCTGCCCTTGAATGTGTTGACTAAGCTCTTATCTGATCCAGCCCAATCTTCTGCTGGTTTTGTAACTAAACTGAAGACTATCCTTTCACAGGAAAGGACTCATGTTTTATTGCAAACAATGACTAGCTCGTTATTAGAAACTATTATTTTTAATAATAATCCACCCAGCGTGGTAAGGCTCGTCGAATTTTTAGAAGGTATTCATTCGCGTTATTATCCGGATATCTTAGCAAAAATAGAACCCCTCTTGAAGCAATTGCTCTCAACAACAAATGATTTTGAGAAGTGGATACTGTATTATAACTACAACAAGAACTTTTATTCTTCTCAAAAAGATCTAAGCCAAGAGCAAATCATGGCGATTGCCAATGTCTTGCCCTTATCTATTGTAAACCAGATACTGCCCGGAACGATGAAGCAAAAAGAGGCTTTTGTTAGAAAACAGGATACATACTATTCCTCTGTTACTTATAAAGTATGGCTGGCTTTATTAACACGAGTGCGGCTGTTTGAACGTTCTCAAAATCACTCGCGTTATGCCGGAGTCAGTCAGATTATGTTCCATCGAAATGCCACACAGCGTGATCAAGTGCTAACAACCTATCAATCTATTATCACTGCCCTCACTTCTGGAGCCCCAGCTGAATATTTGGCGCAACTGGCTATTCATGTTGAAACACTCAAAGCCTTGGGAACCTTGCAAGAATTGAAATCTGTATTAGGGCAGGATTTTACGAGATTGAAAAAATAAAATTTCTCAATTTTAAATTTATTCCCAGCGGCTTGCCGCGGGAACAGATTAATAATGGATACAGCCAGGAAGGGTAAAGTGACTGAGATTGTCGTTGATGAGATTACACCTGATAGAATAAAAGATCTGTTTCAAAATGAGTTCAGACATTATAATTATAATTTTTTTGGTTCATATGAATTAAAGAAATTTGCTATGTATATAAATAATGATTTATCAGAGTTAATTGCTGGTGTATATGGTTTTGTTTTAGAAAAATATTCAACTATGCGAATAGAGTTTTTTTGGGTTAAAGAAGAGTTTAGAAGGAAGGGTTTTGGTAGACAACTACAAACTCAATTAGAAGAGTATGCTGCATCTCATAAGTGCACGCAAATTCAAGTAAGTACTATGGAGTTTCAAGGTCCTTCTTTTTATAAGAAAATGGGGTATGAGAGCATAGGCATTATTCCTAAATGGTTCTGTGATAAAGACGAAATATTTTTTGTAAAAAAAATTTAAAAAAAATAGCTAAAAATGTTGATTCACGCCAAATTCAGTAAAGATGATAGGTTTTCTATTTATAACCCCAGTGAAATTTTGTGGAAATTCACTACGTACACGATTGTAAGGGTGTGACCCGTAAACAATATTTTCACCCATAATTTCAAAATTAGAATTAACAAAGCTGAGATCATATCCCCACTGTAAACCATTGCATATGACAAGGTTTTTAGCGCCTGTGTTGCGAACAGCATCATAAAGTTCTTGGTATCCAGCATATGTTGCATTACCTTGTTGCCATGTTGCTGAGTCGATACCAACAGGTTCATTGTATAATTCAAAAATAACTGTTCCGAAATTTTTATATTGCGTGGCGACTTCTCTCCAAAAATCAATAGATTTTTTATCTGCCATCGGTGACTGTTTACCATCTTCAACCCAATGCAAATCTAAAATGACTGCCATTTCATTTTGTGTGGCATAATAAATAATGGCATCGATAATCCTAGATTCGGCAGTTAGAACCTCGTAAAACAGCAAAATGCTGCGAATCTAAGGCTTTTTTTATCATTTTTTTTCTCACCGTACAGGTGAGTACGCTTTCGAAAAAAAATGATAAAAAAAGCCTTACCTTCTTTGCCTTTTGCTGTTTTACGAGGTTCTAACTGCCGAATCTAGGATAATTTGTTTATAAGACCCTTTTATATCAGCGGAATCTGAGGCAAACCAATAATTTTGATTGAGATCAAGGCGAATAACATTGGAACCCCAGCTAGCAATGTTCGCAATATCTTGTGGACTCAAGAACTGACCGCTAGCGTTCCATTCTAATGAAGGACGCACCATTGAGTAATCTGTTCCGCTTTTTGTGTATCCAGTGAATTTGGCCGTTTGACCATCACAACTTAAATTGATAGTCCCGTAATAGTTACCCGCCTCATCGATAATATTCCAAGGGCTCCATTGGCAAGTAGGGTCATTGTTCCAGGGAACTAAACCGCTTTGTTGGTTATCAATGGTGAAAGATTTCCATTTGGGGCCATTATTTTCCGATAAAATAAGTTTTAAACGAGGATAAGTATTCTCGCCAATGAAATTGAATAGGTTAATGTTTCTGTTTTGCACATTAGTTGGTGGTTCATCATTACATTGAAAGCTTTATTGTTGCAAATTGATCTTCGTTTGTCCAGTGATTGTGAGTTTGGTCATTATATCATTAGGCTTGTGAATATTTATTATTCTAATGAATTGAAGGGATTACAATTGAACTTGAGTTTTTCGAGAAAATTTAATAAAAAGCATCTTTATAATTAAGAGTTGCCGTCTGGCGCTTTTGCCTTATAACGATAAAATGACGAGGGCGTATGTTTCGAAATTTCTTAAATTTATTTTCGAATTTAAATGTGACTTTTGATAAATTTATCCAAGCCGCTCAAATTGGCGGCGATGAAGGTTTAACAACGGTTTATTGTTATATTGAACAAAATCTCAACAACCTTGCCTATCTCAATACCCCTAATCAGGACGGCGATACCGCTTTGATGTTGGCGGTTAGGTATGGTCATAGCGAAATCGTCGATGCGTTGTTAGGCATCCAAGGTATCGACATCCATGCGGCGAATCAGCTTGGCAACACGGCCTTGAGCATGGCAGCTTACAAGGGTCGTATTAGCTTCGTCGAGAAATTGTTAGCCAAAATGGATATTGAACAAATTACTAAAAAAAATCATGATCATTGTTCAGCAGCACAAGTAGCAGTACGTAATGGATATCCTGAGATTGCAGCGCTTATTGTGTCAGGTATCATCGATCAATTATGTGCGACGGCTCATGCTAAGTCTGTTGTTCTATTTCAACAAAAAGTCAGCGCTCTGGTTGCAGCTAGCTGTTCGAGCGAGCCTAAATTAACCTTTAAAGAACAATTAGATGGTGTTGTGGATGAAGAAGGCTTACCTCAAGATCTTTATTGTCAATTTACCTGTGAAGTCATAGAAGATCCTATCACACCGTTGTGTGGTATCACTTTTGATCGTAAATCATTAACAAATTACTTTGCTAAAAATGGTAATCCAGAAGAATTACCCTGGCCTGAAGCTAATGGGATTCCAATAAAAAAATCGGAACTCTCCATATCAACGTCTAGATCATTTAAGAAGATTACGCAAGACTGTGTGACTACACAAAAAGAAAAAAGTGATAAAAAAGCGTCTTTACTGGGTTCATCTACGCATCAGATGGATCGTTTTATGGAAGCGGATGAGCATAAGTGCGATGCCGATTCGGTGAGGGCATTATTTAAAGAAAAGAAATTAGCAGAAGAATTTTTGCAATATCTTGATGCAATACTTGATGTTAGACAAAATCCGATTTCAGTTTCTTCAACAAGTGGGAATCAAAAAGTACGACAAGTGCATAGCGCTATAAACTGTTTAGCCTTTTTTGCATCTGAAGCGCAGAAAAAATCGAATCATCTAGATGCATCCTCTTCTCAAACTTCCAATAGTAAGCGATTCAGTTAAACTGACTTTTAATTCTAAAATAAGAGGGCACATACAGTGCTATGGGTGTCGCTTAACCTAGATCGAGTTATTGACGATGATGATAAGCTTAATCAATCAACAAGAATACGTGAAGCATTTTGGCAATAAATTCTTTGCCAATCCTTAAGAAAGTCTTAATGTGCAAATAGTAAACTATCTACCATAAAAATATTCTACAAACGCACAATGAGGATTACCATGAGCCAGAACCGGGGTGCGCCCACAAAACAAGAAATGCAATCTTTTGTTAAACAAGAAGAATTCCGCAGATGATGCCGCAATGTGGCAAGATTATTTTTTATTAGAAGAAAAGAGATACAGAGTTAAATAAAGGGTGGGGGCGTTGCCTCAAAATAAAACCTTACCATAACACAAACCATTTCCTATAAAAATTAAAGAGATGGATTTCGAAATTTTTCGTAAGCGATCCAGTATCCCCGTCATTTCCTGATAATCATTTTTCTAGCAATATTGGCTTGCTATTATTAATCGCAAAAAATTAAACATATCTGCTTTATGTTCTTTAATAATTTATTTAAATGGTAGTCAGATATTAGCGAATAATCTTCATGTGTTTTAATGGGGTACTGTTGTAATACCCCATTAATCAGCAAAATTTGCTTCTTGATACTACTTTGCTGACCTGATCTTAATGCAGATATTTCTAAGCCAGAAATTGTGTTAAAACACTTAATAACTTTATCTTTTTTGGATATCGTTTCTTCAAGCGTAATCGCTATTTTTACCATGAGTTCATTTATCATCAGGCTCTGTTGCAATTTCATTTTAGATTCCATGGCAGTAGTTTTTCATAATCATCTACGGATTTGCAATGTGGAATGCTCTTTAGCAATTTGACATAGTAGTGATAAGGATCGAGGCCATGCAATTTTGCTGTACGGATAAAGCTAAAATGCATGCAGAGCGCTCGCGCACCGTCTACTGAGCTGCAAAAAAGGAAATTTTTTCTCGCTATAACTAAAGGCTTAATTTCTTGTTCTGTTAAGTTGTTATCGATTTCGAGACGACCGTCGTCGAGAAAGCGAGTTAAGCCTGGCCAGCGATTAATACAATATTGCATTGCTAGCCCTAATGGTGATTTTGGCAGCACTGTCGGAAGCATTTCACCAAGCCAAGTTTTAAATTTCTCCATCAGTGGTTTGGATTTTTTCTGGCGCAGCTCATAACGTTGCTCTGATGTGAGATTGTTATTTTTGGCTTCCCGTTCAATTGCGTAGAGTTCTTTAAAAAAACGCATAGCCGCTTTGGCAAGACCGTTGCCTTTTGTGCTTTTTGAAATAGGTTCAAACTTTCTTCTAGCGTGTGCGTTGCAATTAACTAGACTGGCTATTTCACCAATCAAATCAAAAAAATTATCACCATCGACATGCAGGTAACCACTGAATCCCTCAAACCAATCTTTGACGAATTGCTTGTGCAACTTCTCGTTGTAATCATACAAGATTACCGATTTATCTGGTGGACCACCACGTATGCAATATACATATGATTTTGTTTCAGGCGACCTGCCAGGCTCATTTAATACTTGTAGTGTAGTTGCGTCACAGCTTGCAACGTCATATTCAATGACATAATCTTTCATCAAATTATAAAGGGGTTGCAAAGGAAACATTAGGTCAATCACCCAGCGCGCCATGGTTTGACGTGAACAATCCAATCCATGACGTTCTCTTAATTGTTTTTCTAGATGATATAGCGGTTGACGGTCCTCTAATTTGCTCACAACCAGAAAAGACAAAAACTCTTCGGTGGCTTTTATTTTTGGGAGAATATGTAACGGGGCTGGCGCGGTAATGATGCTACCATCACAGCCTTTTGGGCAAACTGCTATTTCACGTCTTTGCTCAACAATCTCAAACACCTCTTGTTGATGATGTACTGATTCCTTTTTTTCATAGCTAATGACTTCTTTACAAGCGCCACATAAACAAATCTTTTCTTGCTCATTGAGAGAAATAATTTCGATTCGGCGCGGGAAGTCTTTTTTTGATTTGCTTTTTTTATTGCGTGAATGCGCGGGTATTTGAATTTCAGATTCTGGTATATCTTTTCCAGCAGCATTCTCTACGGAGAATTTATTATCATCTCCAAATAGGCTGGTTTGTGGATTTTCAGGATCAATAAAACGTTCTGATTTTTTTCCGAACCTATTTCTCATTAATTCTTGTAATTGATGTTGCATCTGATCATATGCTTGCATGTATTGTTCGCAGCGTTTCTGATAGGTATTGATTTCTGATTGATAAGCAAGATTTTGTTCCTCCAATACTTGGATTCTCTTGCTCTGGTATTTTATTGTTTCTACTATATTCATTAAATTTATAACCATCAATACATGTTCAAATTGTACTATAAAAATAGGTGTTTTTGAACTTTATTATATTTTATTTTAGTAAAAATTTGTCGCTTGAACATCCGGCAAAGAAATTTGTTTCATGCAATCTAATCCGGACAATAACCACCCGAGTTGGTCTCGCGTTAATTCAATCACCTTCTCACTTAATAATGGAAATTGAAAATGGCCTTTTTCCAAGCGTTTGTAAAAAAGCCAAAATCCATTTCTATCCCACCAGAGAAGTTTTATTTTATTGGCTGTACGATTGCGAAATAAAAATAACTGGCCTGAAGCAGGATTCATTTGCAAATGATCAGCCACCAAGATTATTAGGCCATCCATTTGTCGTCTAAAATCAATAGACTGCGGATAAAGCCAAATCGGTGCGTTAAACGACAATAGCATATCAACTCCATTTTTCTAAAATAGCGAATAATGTTTTTTGGTCGTGAATTTGTAATGCGCGCCCGTTGCTAAGATTTAGTGTGCATAGTGTTGTCTGCTTCGTCGACACATCCTCAGCCTTTAATTTTATGGCAACAAGCGATGACGATTGGCTTGAAAACTTACCCAACCAATAACCAAATCGGTCATAGTTAACGTTATTTAGACTACAATATTTTTTCCGTGTCAAACCACTTGTTTTATGTAATTCTGCATGACGCTTCCAAAATATTTCGTTTTCAATTGTGCTGGGTGCTAAATGATTTTCTGATAATTCGGGGGCTGCTTTCATGTTTTTATCTCGCATAGTTGAAAGCAACACTATTACGGATTTGAAGATAAACTAAAAGATGGGGTTGATGGAGCGCTTACGATACAGAGTTAAATAAAGGGTGGGGGCGTTGCCTCAAAATAAAACCTTACCATAACACAAACCATTTCCTATAAAAATTAAAGAGATGGATTTCGAAATTTTTCG
>JABDBD010000005.1:71100-76665 GCA_013288815.1 Gammaproteobacteria bacterium
AAATAAAGGGTGGGGGCGTTGCCTCAAAATAAAACCTTACCATAACACAAACCATTTCCTATAAAAATTAAAGAGATGGATTTCGAAATTTTTCGCAGGAAATAAGGCCTATCTGTTTAAAAGAACGGTTGAAACCAACTTAATATTATCTTAATAATATTCTATTAAAATGATCTACACTGTTCGTCAAATTGAAGTTATTTGGAGCTGTTATGCCACATGTATCTATCTCTAAGCTACTAGCGGAATTGGAGCCAGAATTGCCTCCTGCTAGTTCATCTCAGTCGTCGGTTAAAACCGCTGCGGATTTATTTATGGAAGAAGTTGAAGAAGAGACACTCTATCTAAAAGCCTATCAAGACTTATATTCCGGATCAGACGCTTATTGCAGTCCAGAACACGATCCATCAAATGCAGCAGCTTTATTGGCCGATTTCGGGATACGAGTTCCAGCAAAGCTACCTCTAAAAGCAGACCCATTTATTTCTATTACCTACCCTGAAAAACGCAAATTTTTAGAGCAAGTAGCGAAGTGGATGCGGCAGCTAGACAAGACAGGAAAAACTGGAAGAAGAAGTTTAAAGGGCTATTACACTGACTATTATCATTTGTTTGATGTTATCAGCGATACAGCGCAGGAGGGTCTATTAGCCCGATATATCCTAATAAAATCTCAGCTGCTATAGAAAAATCAGCACAAGATCAGGTTATTTATTTTCGGGTTAATCCAGCTACCGGGTTATTAGGTGCTTATGATCACACGGAGGGAATGTTGCCGCCGGTAGATCAACGCCCTCTAGTATGCTCTGTTGAACGCCTAATATTGTGCTTTGAAAAATTCCGTACTCTAAGAGCTGAATGCCCTTCGGCTGAAGAATTCCATAACGTCTGCAAAAATTTTGGTTTGGTTGTAACAGGGCCATCCTCCCATGAGAATGATGATTTTTTCAAAAAATTTGAGACCACTCCCGTTTCATCGAATCTAAATAATTCCAAGTCTGATGCTCAAATGTCTTCAAGTAGTTCAAGTAGTTCTATGCAATTATCTCAAGAAGCCAAAGCAGGCTTAGATCTATATCGTTTTTTACGGTCTCATCCTAACAAGGAGCCCTCTGTATTCGCTAATATCTCATCTCCTAATTATAGACCATAAAAATCTGCGTGGGTCGAATCCACGACAATAAAAGTACTCGTTGACGACAAAAAATCATTTCTCGGGACGTGATATTGAACTTTGAAATCCTTGTCTAATAGTTGAAATTTTCTCTTTAATTTCGGTGGAAATCGCTTCAACTTTCAGTAATATGTTGAGAGCTTCTTCTATATCATATTCTGTGAGTGCCTCAGTCCGCTCTGTTCCAAATTGTGAGATATCGACTGTAGTCGTATGAGAGTTTTGAGCTAAACGATAAGTGTTTACTTCGCGCTCATAGTTCATCTCTATGTCGGTGTAACCACTTTTGATTGATACTGTTTGATTTAATTCATCTAATAAAATATCTACCCCATTTACTTCGCGATTTAAATAATCTTTCATCTCGAAAGGTATTTGTATTTTATCGCCAACGTAATGCAAAACGATTTCATCTATTTTTCCTTCAACAGAATAAAGTGTTACTGAGTCTATTTGGCCAAACTGTCCGATAGGAACTATTACAACACTGTTTAATTCTAAAGGATCTGGTTTAAATAATTTATACTTGGAGCCTACTGAAATCAGATTTTTACTTGCAAACCAAGCTGATATCTTTTTATCTTTTGTTAGAATAGCTTGACTAATAGGTGTTTTTCCCTCGTTATCTTTGATAGAAAATACTTCTGGATAGAATTTATAATAAAATTCTAAAATTTCTATAGGATTTTTATGGCGATGAACTCTTTCTATGAAGGTATGTAGAGGTGTTTTCCCTCGATTATCTTTTTTAGAAAAATCCGCCAAGTTATCTCTAAATAATTTTAAATCCGAATAATCAAGCATGCATAACTCTGAGTAATAATATTCTGTTTTCATCATACAATGAAGAGGGGTCTCTCCATAAAAATTAACTTGATGTAATAAAAAAGGGTGATGATCTATCAAATATTTTACCATAGCTTTATTCTTCGCTTCGGCTGCGCAATGTAAAATAGTATTGAGATTTTTGTCAACCTTATTCACATCCGTTTTTTTTGTGCTTAATAACTTCATGAGAATTGGGTTTAATAATTTGCTTTTCATAAAAGGTTGCAGCTCTGTTTCGCCTGTTTCAGCTTCAGTTAATGCAGACATGAAATTGCTTTTTGATAATTCTTGGCGGAAATCAATTGAATACAAATTGTTTGTCGACGCAACAAATAGCATGCTTAGTAATGTGCTGTTATCTTTGCCTTTTAATAATTTTATATCAACCGCATTTTCTTTCAGTATGGGCAATAGAGCATCTATAGAAATTTGATGGTGTAAAAGATTAGAAATCACTTGAACTAGAGCGATATAATTTTTCTCTATAGCTAATAATTTAACTATTTCAATCCGCTCATATGCATAATAGGAATGAAATTGGGGAACTATTTCAACCCAAACAGACGATTCGAGTGAAGCGAAATTATTACGTGTGGCGGTGAGATACCAATCATTAAAAGTAAATTTTACATCAGCATTTGGGAATTTTTTTTGGAAGGATTTTAATAAATTTAGATTCCAATGCCAAAGAGTCAGTTTTATATTTTGGTAAGGTTCGAGTAGCAATGCCAGACGTTCGCAGTCTGCTGCTGATAGTTGTGAAAATGAAAAATCGATTTGCAGGTGATCTAGCAATAGATTTTTATTTTCTAAAGCTTTTAGCGTTTCAATGGGATTAGGTGACAGTGAAAGATCAAGTTTGTTTCGTTTTTTAATTTTTGATATTTTATTTTGTAAAATTTCTTCCGTCAGTAAACGTTCATAAAAAAATGCATTTTGTTTTTCCTTTTGGCCAATATGATTAATAACTTTTTTATATCCTAGACGTTTGGCCATATAATCATTTAATAAAGGCAATCCCTGTCCCCCGCCTATCAAGTAGTCTACCTTATGTAGAGCTGCTTTTTGTAATACTTGAATTGCCTCAAAACCGTTATTTAACACTAAACGCGTAATCGAGCCAGATAATACTAAGAAAGTTGGGCAGTGAGCTTGTGCTTTAATAAATTTATCGATATCAAGCAAGTTACCTTGTGAAAATTGTATTATGCCGTTGTAGTTGTTTTGGCATTCAGATATGTTGCCATCGTTAAAATCAAATCCAGTTAAATGAAAACGTGCTAAATGAGAATGAGACGTTTCAAATGATTTTAGAAATAAGCCACTTCCGCAACCGCCATCAATTATGTTTATTTCGGGAAATTTTTTACTTTTTATAATGTCCGTGATTTGCTGGCTAATAAATTTGTGGAGGCGGTCGTACGTTTCGATAGGTGAATACAACTTATTTTTATCGTAAACTTCCGACATCCTTTCTCTAGTCCAATTGGGTCCCAGATTCGTAGGGTCGATAGGATGGAAGTTGGAGGTTGAGGGATTATATTTTTTAATCATGGTTTGGCAAGTTAGTATCTCATTTTCCTTAATACCTTTAGAGACTTTCGTATTATCAAAAAAAGTTATCTGCCAAAGTGCTTGCGGCGCATCCACTTCAGCACCATATTTAGTACGAGCTAGAAGTAAACTAATCTTTTTAACTTTCTTGCCATCTATTACGACGGTTGTATTTTCGGGTAATTTCACCGTGAGTGTACGAAGATACTTTTCTGCTAGATCCATATGTAAATTTGTTTTAGTGGTTTTGGAGTCACTTGATTTATTTATCAAATCTTGTAGGTCGTACATAGATTTAGCCCCAGGAGGAATTTTAATATCATATTATTAGTATAGCAGGTGAGGTTTTTTTGAATAAAACTACGACGCAAAGATCGTTTGGATTTCTGTAATCCCATGATATAAAGACGAAATATGTTTTGTGAAAAAATATAATGAATATATTTAATAAGTCATAAATATTTGTCGTGCCGTCCCACAAAAAATGATTTGTGGGTTATTTTCATCTATTAAGAAATTATCATAACCTTCTTTGCCTTTTGCTGTTTTACGAGATTCTAACTGCTGAATCTAGGCTAATATAGGAAAGAGCCGATTTAGTTTGATTTAGTAAGTCGAATGGGATTACGGAAGGGCTAAATTCAAAAAGGGGGTACAAATTGTACCCCCTTTAACTACTTGAAAACTTTGACTATTAGGGAGATGAACAAATGAAAAAAAATAAATCCCAATAACCACATTGTTGTTTTTAGTGATCATAAAATACGTCGTGTATTCCATAAGAACGCTTGGTGGTTTGTTATTACAGATGTTATTGCTGTGCTAACGAATTCTGTTCAACCGGCAGGCTATCTTAAAGATATGAAGAAAAGAGATACAGAGTTAAATAAAGGGTGGGGGCAAATTGCCTCCCCCCTTTTGGTTGAGACCAATGGTGGGGCCCAAAAGCTTAATTGTGCAAATACAGAAGGCATATTCCGTATTATTCAATATTACTAAAAAATCCCAAAATATTTGGTTTTTTAGCAGATGAGCTTGAAAAGTATGCGCTTGAAAATGCCATATTATTAATTATCTTTTTAGTTTATAAATTAAATAGATCAAATTGTTGTTGTCTCGCTGTGATTGTTGCACAGCTACTCCCTAGAGAATTACACAGGGTCGGTATTGCGCGAGTATACTCGCGCACGTCATACTCTGCCGCTTCGCTGAATGATGCTCGGCACGATTCTCTCGCTGCGGCATGATGCGCTCCAACAAGTTTGTTTTTGCTTGAAAAAAATTTTCCAAAAGCAACGAAAGGGAAGCACCCCGCAGGCAACAGAACAGCCACGCCCCGCAGCACGTCGGGCCGCTGGCCGCGTACCCCCCCGCCCGCCACTCGACGCGAATATATCGATCCAACCGGAACCAGAAAGAAAAGATGAATAAGACGCACCAGAGACCCGCACCGATAAATCTCGCTTCAACTTTTCTCCATTTTCAAGCTGATAATAAACACCCTGCGCAAATGCCATCGCAACATTGGCTGGTACAAAACGTTGAATATAATTAATCTCTACATCGAAAACTAAGTCAGCTTTACGGCCATAATAACCACCAAAATTACTATCTTTAACATGTTCGTCGACCAATGCAAAAGCATTTAGCAGCAATTGCTCATCAAAATGAAAACCGATTGTTAATGGCTCTGCACATTTGCGATCGAGATAATTCTTGAAATTTTGTATTGCACCAGAACACGCTTGACCATTGTTAGATTGACTAATAGCTGTAAATACATCTTTCAGCTCTTTTAAATCTTTTTTCGCTGTTTCTTCATCTATTATTTCAAAGCCTTCTGGAAATTGTTCTTCTGTTTGTTTTGCAATTTCTGCTTCACCATCGGGTAGCATCTTGAGATAGCGATGCAACATTTGCACCATGCCTTCTTCATTAACGCCTAATGTATGTTTTCTTTTTTCGGTGATTTTTAAAAGTGCGCTATAGGCTTGTTGCTGAGCTTCAGT